>NZ_NEXR01000010.1:0-452050 GCF_002810365.1 Psychrobacter sp. L7 | reverse complement strand
CATGAAAGGTAGTGCCACCCAAGCCCTAAAAGGCGACGAAGGCAAATACGGCGAACCAGCAGTCGTAGAACTACTAAACACCCTAGACACCTACATCCCAGAGCCAGAGCGTGACATCGACAAAGCATTCCTAATGCCAATCGAAGACGTATTCTCAATCTCAGGTCGTGGTACCGTTGTAACTGGCCGTGTTGAATCAGGTATCGTAAAAGTTGGTGACGAAATCGAAATCGTCGGTATCAAAGACACCCAAAAAACCACCTGTACTGGTGTTGAGATGTTCCGTAAGTTGCTAGACGAAGGTCGTGCAGGCGAAAACTGTGGCGTACTACTCCGTGGTACCAAGCGTGAAGACGTACAACGTGGCCAAGTACTAGCCAAGCCAGGTTCAATCACCCCGCACACCAACTTCGACGCCGAAGTATACGTACTATCAAAAGAAGAAGGTGGTCGTCATACTCCGTTCCTAAACGGCTATCGTCCACAGTTCTACTTCCGTACCACTGACGTAACTGGCGCAATCCAATTACAAGACGGTACAGAAATGGTCATGCCTGGTGACAACGTTGAGATGAGCGTAGAGCTTATCCACCCAATCGCTATGGACAAAGGCCTACGTTTTGCTATCCGTGAAGGTGGCCGTACTGTAGGTGCTGGTGTGGTAGCTAACGTTAAAAACTAAGCGATACTGATCTCAGCACAAGCTGACACAAAGTATTGAGTAGTGAAAAGCCATCCTTTATAGGGTGGCTTTTTTTGTGGAAGTTGTAGGGGTTATGGGGGTTTATTGGAAAGGGGTAGGGAAGGTGGTACTTCATAAAAGTATGTTTTTTAAAGCTATAACTATCAATAACTACAGTAAGTAAAAATACCGTTCTTTTTTGTTTT
This sequence comes from Psychrobacter sp. L7, assembly GCF_002810365.1. Lineage (NCBI taxonomy): Bacteria > Pseudomonadati > Pseudomonadota > Gammaproteobacteria > Moraxellales > Moraxellaceae > Psychrobacter > Psychrobacter sp. L7. Next base: position 451,162 of record NZ_NEXR01000010.1, on the reverse strand, counting down.
TAGTCTATTGTGTTTTTTATGAGAGCTTGCTATATTAACGCTGCTTCTAATAAGTCAGTTGGGACATCGATTTTTACTTATTTATTTACTTAAGTAAGACTGATGTAGCCACAAAATGACTAAGAGCAAAGCTCGGTAAAAACGATAATTTTACCGCTAAGGGCTTGCATTCTATGCTAAATATTGTATAATGCTGTCCTTTACACCCATAGGCGATTGGCTCAATTGGTAGAGCATCGGTCTCCAAAACCGAGGGTTGTAGGTTCGAGTCCTACATCGCCTGCCATCTTCTTATCACATCTTTGTTGTACCTCACCATCTCCGAAGCGAGTTCTTTATGAGCAATAATCAAGATAACCTCGAGAATAAGTTATCTGATGCCAAGGCGACGGCGAGCTCGATGCTGACTAAAGGTAAGCACGTCTCAGCAGGCAATAAGACCACTGCGGTCGAGGTTGCTAAGACAGGCTCAATCAAAGATTTGATTTTGTGGCTTGTAGCCGCAGTAGTATTAATTGCAGCAACATTGGTCAATCAGTATTTACCCGGTTATTGGCAGCCAGCCAACGATGTCTGGGTGCGTATTGGCATCATTGTTGCTTTGGTTGTGGTTGCCTTGGTGTGTTTGGCCTTAACCCATCAGGGTCGCGCTTTTAAAATCTTACTAAAAGACGCTGCGGTTGAGCTACGCCGAGTGACCTGGCCGAGTAAAGACGAAACCTTTCAATACACATGGCAAGTGCTTGTTGTGATTGCGATTGTTGGGTTCTTTATTTGGTTGTTGGATAACTTTTTTAATTGGTTCGTTGGTATCTTTATTGGCTAGTCACACGTATTAGTGGGCAAGACCAAAATGGACAGATAACGACTTATTTATAATGATCAGGAGCGTGATATGCGTTGGTATATTGTCCAAGCATTTTCAGGATATGAAAAGCAAGTACAGCGTTCATTAACTGATCGTATCAACCGCAGTGAGTTTGCTGATTCGTTCGGTGATGTGTTGGTGCCGACAGAAGAAGTCGTCGAAATGAAAGACGGCAAAAAGCGTAAGAGTGAGCGTAAATTCTTTCCAGGATATGTATTGATCCAGATGGAAATGAATGATAACACGTGGCACATCGTCAAAGACTGTCCACGTATTATGGGCTTTATTGGCGGTACGCCAGAGATGCCAGCACCTATCACGCAGGCAGAAGCGGATCGTATTTTGAACCGTCTGAATCAGACTGAAGCTGACCCACGTCCTAAGACGCTCTTTGAGCCAGGCGAAGAATTATTGGTCATTGATGGTCCATTCACTGACTTTAAAGGGTTGGTAGAAAAAGTGGATTATGAAAAGTCTAAACTACATCTGACCGTAAACGTATTTAATAGGCCGACTCAGGTCGAGCTTGAGTTTAGTAAAGTTGAAAAACTAGACTAAACCTATAAAGTTCATTAACCGGGGAGCTGTTTTTCGATAAGGTTTCTACCATGTTGATTTGGCGCTATCACCCATTTAGGAGAATATCATGGCTAAGAAGATTGATGGTTACATCAAACTGCAAGTGCCTGCAGGTAAAGCAAACCCTTCACCACCGATTGGTCCAGCTTTGGGTCAAAAAGGCGTGAACATCATGGCGTTCTGTAAAGAATTTAACGCTGCGACTTCATCTCAAGAGCCGGGTCTGCCGATCCCAACTGAGATCACTGTTTATAGCGATAAATCTTTTACTTTCATCATGAAGTCACCACCAGCTGCGTTTTTACTACGTAAAGCTGCTGGTATCACGAAAGGTTCTGGTACGCCAAACACCGCAAAAGTCGGTAAAGTTGACCGTGCACAACTAGAAGAAATCGTGAAAACTAAAGACGCAGATTTGACTGCTGCTGATCTTGACGCTGCTGTTCGTACCATCGCTGGTACCGCTCGTTCAATGGGTATTACCGTGGAGGGTGTGTAAATGAGTAAACTTACTAAGCGTCAAAAGCTAATCGCTGATCGCGTTGAAAACGAAAAGCTATACACTCTTGAAGAAGCGGTTCAAATCCTAAACGATTTACCACCTTTGAAGTTCAAAGAGTCTATCGACATCGCAGTAAACTTGGGCGTTGACCCACGTAAATCTGACCAAGTCGTTCGCGGTGCTACCAACTTGCCTGCGGGTACTGGTAAAACCAAACGCGTTGCCGTATTCGCTCAAGGCGCTGCTGCTGAAGCCGCCAAAGAAGCTGGTGCAGACGTTGTAGGGTTTGAAGACCTAGCAGAAGACATTAAAGCCGGTAACATGGACTTTGACGTTGTTATCGCAGCTCCAGATGCGATGCGTGTGGTGGGTCAACTAGGTACTATCCTAGGTCCACGTGGCCTAATGCCTAACCCAAAAGTTGGTACAGTAACGCCAAACGTTGCGGAAGCTGTGGCCAATGCCAAAGCTGGTCAAGCACAGTACCGTGTTGACAAAGCGGGTATCATCCACACCACTATCGGTCAAGTTGGTTTCACGACTGAACAAGTTACCCAAAACGTTCAAGCATTGATCTCAGATCTAAAGCGCGCTAAGCCTGCGACGTCTAAAGGTACATTCATTAAGAAAATCACCTTGTCTAGCACCATGGGCCCAGGCATCACTATCGATCCTGTTCCTTATCGCGTGGCTAAATAGTTTTTTGTATAAAAATTACTCGATATTCAACGATTTTGAATAAAGAGTCCATATTGTTTTAAAGAATTAGGTCAGCGTAGCAAACGCTATGCTGTCTAAGACCGTAGGTAGAGAGCGGTTTTACGTCATTATTAAGTGGTCTTTTGATAGCTAGTGATGACGGTAAGCTGCTTTTGTTAATCGACGACAGATGAAAATCTTAGTTGTCCTACGCAGACGGTGACCCACCCAGTTGTTGATAAGAGCCGATAAACCGGTATTTATACCAAGCTATCACTCGATGTCAGTCTGATAACGGTGCCGTAATCAGTCGTTATGAATAAACTCTATTTTTAGAAGTTATGAATAACGTGTCGTATCAAGTCTATCTTAGCTGATCGTTTTTAACTAAAAGATGAGCGGATTGATAAGATTAAAGGAGTCAACTTATGGCATTAACGCTAGAACAAAAACAACAAGTTGTGGCTGAAGTGTCTGAAGTTGCTGCTAATGCTTACTCAGCAGTAGCTGCCGAATATCACGGTATTGGTGTTGCACAGCTTACTAAGCTGCGCGAACAAGCTCGTGAAAAAGGCGTCGTTTTGAAAGTGGTGAAAAACACCCTAGCAAAACGCGCATTTGAAGGCACTAATTTTGAGAGCATGTCAGACCGTATGACTGGTCCACTACTTTTGGCTTTCTCTATGGAAGATTTGGGTTCTGCTGCCAGAGTCGTTTTCGACTTTAGCAAAGAAAACAAAGCGTTAGAGACCAAAATAGTATCAGTCGGTGGTGAAGTTTATGGTCCAGAAGAGCTAGAGCGCGTATCGAAGCTACCAACTCGCGACGAAGCAATCTCTATCTTGATGGCAACTATGAACGCACCAGTGACCAAGCTTGTCCAGACTATGAACGCTGTTCCTGGCAAGTTCGTTCGCACTGTAGCGGCAATCAAAGACGCAAAAGAAGCTGCTTAATTGCTTGTTTTAACGTAACTTTGACATCGCTGGTTGTACTGTATTGCCAACTCTATTTAAACATTTGGCAAGCAATCCAAGCGATATTAAAATCAATTAATTTTTATCAGATAACGGAGAGTTCTCATGGCACTATCTAAAGAAGATGTGTTAAACGCAATCGCTGAAATGTCAGTAATGGACATCGTTGAGCTAATCAGCGATATGGAAGAAAAATTCGGCGTAACTGCTGCTGTTGCTGCTGCTGCACCTGCTGCCGCTGCTGCTGGTCCAGCTGCTGAAGAAAAAGACGAGTTTGACGTTGTTCTTGCTAGCTTCGGCGACAAGAAAGTTGGCGTTATCAAAGCCGTACGTGAAGCAACTGGTCTTGGCCTAAAAGAAGCAAAAGATTTGGTTGAAAGTGCTCCAGCACCAATCAAAGAAGGCGCATCTAAAGCCGAAGCTGAAGAGTTGAAAAAGAAACTTGAAGAAGCTGGTGCAACTGTTGAACTAAAATAAGTTTAACGCTGTACGAAAAAAAAGCTGGTAATGCCTTGCATTGCCAGCTTTTTTTTACTATAATTCGTAGCTTGACCTTTTGTGTCTGCCAACATACGTATGCAACATCACGGTGGATACCCATCAAAAGGACAGACGATATACATGCAAGCACACATGCCAGTTTTTAAAATCAGTGATATGAGCTAAACGTCTTAAGATGTTTGGCGTTTTTTTGTGTCTGCATGCTTTTCCATTAACGCTATAGTTTACACTGATTCTAAAAGTTATAGTTATCCCCAATATTATTAGTTCTAATAAGCTGTTTATCTTAGGTTATTCATTTTGCATGGTTGTACTGTCAGTATGTAGGCTCGTAGACGGTAGATATCAGCGACGATATTGGTTTTGATGAGTGACAGCTGATGGGGTTTTGGCTGGATGGTCTAGGTAAAAGACCTATATGCTGATGACAAAACTTGATAAGGGTGCTAAGCCGGCACTGGTAGTAAAGTAGTCATTAACAAAAGATATAAACTGAACACGAACACCTGTTTTATATTAACGTTTACGTTGCTATGTTTGCATAGTATTTATGCACGCATGCCACGCTTTTAATTTGTTTCCACGTTTACTGTAAGGACTCTCGATGGCATATTCTTATACTGAAAAAAAGCGTATTCGCAAAAGTTTTGCTGAATTGCCCACTGTAATGGACATTCCCTATTTACTGTCTATTCAAGTAGATTCTTATGAGCAATTTTTGCAAGAGCACAAAAAGCCGAAAGCTCGTGAGAATACTGGTCTGCAAGCTGCCTTTTCATCTATTTTTCCGATTGAGAGTCATTCTGGTAATGCAGAGCTACAATTCGTTGAATATTACTTAGGCGAGCCTGAGTTTGATGAGCGTGAGTGTATCTTGCGTGGCTCAACGTTTGCAGCACCGATGCGTGTCAAGATCCGTTTGATTATCAAGGATAAAGACAGCAAAGACAAAGACAGTAAAGCGGCGATCAAAGACATCCGTGAGCAAAGCGTCTATATGGGCGAGATGCCACTGATGACTGATAACGGTACCTTTATTATCAACGGTACTGAGCGTGTCATCGTATCACAGTTGCACCGCTCGCCTGGTGTGTTCTTTGATCATGATAAAGGTAAGTCGCACTCAAGTGGTAAGGTGCTTTATAACGCTCGTATCATCCCTTATCGCGGCTCATGGCTTGACTTTGAATTTGATGCCAAAGACTTAGTTTTTGCTCGTATTGACCGTCGTCGTAAGTTACTTGCGTCTATTATCTTACGTGCGCTTGGTTTGACGACCTCTGAAATCTTAGACTTGTTCTTTGATAAAGTAAAAGTCTATAAGGGTGAAGAGCAGTTTGGGATTGATCTGGTCGCTGATCGTCTGCGCGGCGAGATGGCGCAGTTCGATATCGTGTCACCTGATGGTGATGTCATCGTCGAGCAGGGCAAACGTATCAATGCTCGCCGTATCCGTCAGTTAGAGCAAGTGGGTATGACGAAAATTGCTGTGCCTGATGAATATCTATACGAGCGTATTTTGGCTGAAGATATCGTGGTCAATGGTGAAGTGATTGCTCATGCCAATACGCTCATCGATCATGAATTACTGGTCAAGCTCAGTGCGTTCGAAGCCAGTGATGCACTCAAAGAGTTTAGCATTTTGTTCACCAACGATATCGATCAAGGCAGTTATATCGCCGATACGCTACGTGCTGATACCACTTCTAGCCGTGAAGAAGCATTGATTGAGATCTACAAAGTCATGCGCCCAGGTGAGCCACCAACGGTTGAGACTGCTGAAAAGCTGTTTGAGAGTATGTTCTTTAACGCCGATCGTTATGACTTGTCAAACGTCGGTCGTATGAAGTTTAACCGTCGCTTAGGTCTTGATTTTGAGGACACTGACGACGCTGATATCCAGCGTGCGCGTAGTGTGTTGACCAATGATGACATCATCAATGTGTTAAAAGAGCTGATTGAGATTCGTAATGGTCGCGGTGAAGTCGACGATATCGATCACTTAGGTAACCGCCGTATTCGTTCAGTGGGCGAGATGGCAGAGAACCAGTTCCGCGTTGGCCTTGTGCGCGTAGAGCGTGCGGTCAAAGAGCGTTTAAGCTCAGCAGAATCAGACAACTTGTCACCACAAGATTTGATCAACTCAAAACCAGTAGCAGCTGCTGTCAAAGAGTTCTTTGGCTCAAGTCAGTTGTCACAGTTTATGGACCAAAACAACCCATTGTCTGAAGTCACGCATAAGCGCCGTGTATCCGCGCTTGGCCCAGGTGGTCTGACCCGTGAGCGTGCAGGCTTTGAAGTACGTGACGTTCATGACACCCATTATGGCCGTGTCTGTCCGATTGAGACGCCTGAAGGCCCAAACATTGGTCTGATTAACTCACTAGCGACCTTTGCCAAAACCAACAGCTTTGGTTTCTTAGAAACGCCTTATCGCCGTGTGGTTGATGGCAAAGTAACTGACCAGATCGAATACTTATCTGCCATCGAAGAAGTTGGTACGGTCATTGCTCAAGCAGATTCGCCAGTGAATGAAAATGGTGAGCTGAGCGATGAGATGGTCAGCGTGCGTAGCTATGGTGAATTTGTCCGTATGCCACCAGAAAAAGTGACGCATATGGATGTGTCACCAAGTCAGGTAGTATCGGTCGCCGCAGGTTTGATTCCATTCCTAGAGCATGATGATGCTAACCGTGCATTGATGGGTTCAAACATGCAGCGTCAGGCGGTTCCGACCCTACGTGCGGATAAGCCGTTAGTGGGTACGGGTATGGAGCGTCACGTCGCGCGTGACTCTGGCGTATGTGTGATCGCCAAGCGTGGCGGTGTGATCGAAGACGTCGATGCCTCGCGTATCGTCGTGCGTGTCAACGAAGAGGAGATGGTCGCAGGCGAAGCGGGTATCGATATCTATAACTTGATCAAATACACGCGCTCAAACCAAAATACTTGTATCAACCAGCGCATCATTGTCAACCAAGGCGACGAAATCGCATCAGGGGATATTCTAGCTGATGGTCCATCAACCGATTTGGGTGAATTGGCGCTTGGTCAAAACATTCGTATCGCCTTTATGCCGTGGAATGGTTATAACTTCGAAGACTCGATTTTGCTTTCTGAAAAAGTTGTCAAAGAAGATCGCTTTACCACCATTCATATTCAAGAATTGACTTGTGTGGCGCGTGATACCAAGCTTGGAACAGAGGAAATCACTGCTGATATTCCAAACGTTGGTGAAGCGGCGCTCTCAAACCTTGATGAGGCAGGTATCGTTTATATCGGTGCTGAAGTAGACGCAGGCGACATCTTGGTTGGTAAAGTCACACCAAAAGGTGAGACGCAGCTCACGCCAGAAGAGAAATTGCTACGGGCTATCTTTGGTGAAAAAGCCGCGGATGTAAAAGACACCTCACTGCGGGTGCCAACATCAAGCAAAGGTACGGTCATCGACGTACAAGTCTTTACCCGTGATGGCGTCGAAAAAGACGCGCGTGCCAAAGCAATCGAGAAGTCGCAGCTCGATAGCTATCGTAAAGATTTAAAAGAAGAGCTACGTATCTTTGAAGAAGCGGCTCGTGGCCGTATCGGCACCTTGCTTGATGGTCAAAAAGTCAGTGGCGGTGCTGGTCTAAAAGCCGGCACAGTCATGGCGTTGGCTGACATGAAAGAGATGAGTCTTGAAACGCTGCTTGATATCCAACCAGTCGAAGAAGAGATCTCTGAGCGTCTCACGCAGATCGCTGATTACTTGGTCGATAAGCAAAAAGACATCGATGTGAAATTTGCAGAGAAAAAACGCAAATTAACGGCTGGTGATGACTTGCAGCATGGCGTCCAAAAAATCGTCAAGGTCTATCTTGCGGTGAAACGTCGTATCCAGCCAGGGGATAAAATGGCGGGTCGTCATGGTAACAAAGGTGTGGTATCACGCATCATGCCAGTCGAAGACATGCCATATGATGAGCATGGCAATACCGTTGACATCGTATTGAACCCGCTAGGTGTACCATCGCGTATGAACATCGGTCAGGTACTTGAGACGCATTTGGGTATGGCGGCTAAGGGCTTGGGTGAAAAGATTGACGGTATGCTAAAAGCGCAAGCGGCAATCAAAGAGTTACGTGAGTTTTTAGATAAGATTTATAACCAAGTCGGTGGTGAGTCAGTCGATCTAGACAGCTTGTCTGATGATGATATCTTGGCATTAGCAGACAATCTACGTGATGGCGTGCCGATGGGTACAGCAGTATTTGATGGTGCTCACGAGTATCAAGTCAAAGACTTGCTAGAGCTTGCTGGTATGGATCGTGATGGTCAGCAAACCTTGTATGATGGCCGTACCGGTCAGAAGTTTGACCGTAAAGTGACCGTGGGTTACATGTATATGCTCAAGCTTAACCACTTGGTCGATGACAAGATGCACGCGCGTTCAACGGGTTCTTACTCACTGGTCACCCAGCAGCCACTAGGCGGTAAAGCACAGTTCGGTGGTCAGAGATTCGGTGAGATGGAAGTATGGGCACTAGAAGCGTACGGCGCAACCTACACGTTGCAAGAGATGCTGACAGTGAAATCAGATGACGTCGAAGGCCGTACCCGTATGTACAAAAACATCGTCGATGGTGAGCAGTACATGGATCCAGGTATGCCTGAGTCATTCAACGTACTGACCAAAGAAATCAAATCACTGGGTATTAATATTGAGTTAAAACAAAGCAACTAAACCCAAAGCAGAAAGATTGCTGTTTAACCTAGTTGTCAACCAAAAGTAGTACGCTTATGGCGACTACTTTTGGTGATTTGTCTCAACCCGATTCATTGCCTTCATTCATCTAACTTGGCGTCGACAATATGCTGTTAGATGATTATAAAGATAACGGAGAAGCAACTTGAAAGATTTACTCGATATCATGCAAAGCCCTACCGCTAGCGGTAATCAAGAGTTTGATAGTATTCAAATTACCTTAGCCGCCCCTGATGTGGTTAAGTCGTGGTCACATGGTGAAGTTAAAAAGCCAGAAACAATCAACTACCGTACGTTTAAGCCTGAGCGTGACGGTCTATTTTGTGCCAAAATTTTTGGCCCAGTCAAAGACTTTGAATGTTTGTGCGGCAAGTACAAACGCCGTAAGTTTCAAGGCGTTATCTGTGAGAAGTGTGGCGTAGAAGTCACCACCGCCAAAGTTCGCCGTGATCGTATGGGTCACATTGATCTTGCAAGCCCTGTTGCGCACATTTGGTTCTTAAAATCTCTGCCAAGCCGCATCGGTCTACTGCTCGACATGACCCTACGCGATATCGAACGCGTTCTATACTTTGAGAGCTATATCGTCACTGAGCCTGGCCTGACTTCTTTAGAGAAGTACCAGCTGCTCGATGATGAAGACTACTACAAAGCCCTAGAAGAGTTCGGTGACGAATTCACTGCCAAAATGGGTGCAGAAGCGGTACAAGACCTGCTCAAAGACATCGATATCGATATCGAGATTGATGAGCTGCGCGAAGCGATCCCGCAAACAGGCTCTGAAACCAAGCTCAAAAAGATGTCTAAGCGCCTAAAACTATTAGAAGCGTTCCGTGACTCGAACAACAAGCCTGAGTGGATGGTAATGAATATCTTACCAGTATTGCCACCAGACTTGCGCCCACTGGTACCACTAGAAGGCGGCCGTTTTGCGACATCAGATCTAAACGATCTGTATCGCCGCGTCATCAACCGTAACAACCGTCTAAAGCGTCTGCTCGAGCTAAGTGCACCTGATATCATCGTACGTAACGAAAAACGTATGCTACAAGAATCAGTCGATGCCTTGCTTGATAACGGTCGCCGTGGTCGTGCAATTACTGGTAGTAACAAGCGTCCATTGAAATCTTTGGCAGATATGATCAAAGGTAAGCAAGGCCGTTTCCGTCAAAACTTACTTGGTAAACGTGTTGACTACTCTGGTCGTTCGGTCATCGTGGTTGGTCCGACCCTGCGTCTGCATCAGTGTGGTCTACCGAAGAAAATGGCACTTGAGTTGTTCAAGCCATTTACTTACAACAAGCTACTATCGCATGGCCTAGCCACAACGATTAAAGCTGCCAAAAAGATGGTAGAGCGTGAAGAGCCGCAAGTATGGGATATGCTGGCCATGGTTATCCGTGAGCATCCAGTCCTACTAAACCGTGCGCCAACGCTTCACCGTTTGGGTTTACAGGCATTTGAGCCGGTGCTTATTGAAGGTAAAGCGATCCAATTGCATCCGCTGGTTTGTACCGCGTTTAACGCTGACTTTGATGGTGACCAAATGGCCGTACACGTGCCATTGACGCTAGAAGCTCAGCTCGAATCGCGCGCATTGATGATGTCAACCAACAACATCCTATCGCCAGCCAACGGTGATCCAATCATCGTACCCTCACAGGACGTTGTACTTGGTCTGTATTACATTAGCCGCTCGTCGATCAATGCCAAAGGCGAAGGCATGATATTTTCGACCGTCAACGAAGCTTTGCGTGCCATTGGTTCAAACGACTTGCATGTCAACGCAAAAATCAAAGTGCGTGTGACAGAAACGCACGTCGATGCAGAGGGCAACGAAAGCAAAGAAGTCACTCTAAAAGATACAGTGGCTGGTCGTTTGCTTATCTGGAACATCATGCCACAAGGCATGTCGTTTGATGAGTGCAACCAAGAGATGACCAAAAAGAACATCTCGCGTTTGATCAACTCTTGCTACCGTAAAGTCGGCGTCAAAGAAAGTGTCATGTTTGCTGACCAATTGATGTATCTTGGTTTTGCTCAAGCGACATTATCAGGCGTATCAATCGGTATCGATGATATGGTGATTCCGCCGCTGAAAAAACAAATCATCGAAACCGCCGAAGCGGAAGTTCGCGAAATCGAAGATCAGTTTGAGCAAGGTTTTGTGACCGCAGGTGAGCGTTATAACAAAGTCGTCGATATCTGGTCGCGTACCAACGATAAAGTCGCTAAAGCGATGATGGATAACTTGGCGACCGATAAAGTCATCAATGCCCAAGGCGAAGAAGACGAGCAAAAGTCATTTAACTCTATCTTTATCATGTCAGACTCTGGTGCTCGTGGTAGTGCCGCGCAGATTCGTCAGCTTGCTGGTATGCGTGGTTTGATGGCAAAACCAGATGGCTCAATCATTGAGACACCGATTAAAGCTAACTTCCGCGAAGGTTTGACCGTACTACAGTACTTTATCTCGACGCACGGTGCGCGTAAAGGTCTGGCTGATACTGCCCTAAAAACGGCTAACTCAGGTTACCTAACGCGTCGCTTGGTCGATGTGGCGCAAGATTTGGTTGTGACCAGCGAAGACTGTGGTACCGAAGAAGGCTTACTCATGAAGCCGCACATCCAAGGTGGTGAGATCATCGAAAAACTCGGTGAGCTTGTTCTTGGCCGTGTGACCGCGCGTGATGTGACGTATAATGACGATCCGTCAAAAGTCTTGATTCCAGCGGGTACGTTGATTGATGAGCATTGGGTAAATGTGCTAGACAATAACGCCATTGATGACATCTGGGTACGTTCAGTGATCACCTGTGAAGTTGAGCATGGCGTGTGTTCACAGTGTTATGGTCGTGATCTGGCTCGTGGTCATAAGGTCAATATTGGTGAGTCAGTCGGTGTCATGGCAGCGCAGTCAATTGGTGAGCCTGGTACCCAGTTGACCATGCGTACCTTCCACGTGGGCGGGGCGGCAAGCTCAGCATCTGTGGACAACAGCATCTCAGCACGTAATGCAGGTCAAGTGCATTTTGAAAACATGAAAACAGTTGAACACACTGATGGCCACTTGGTTATCGTCTCGCGTTCAGCAGAGCTTGCGTTGACCGATGAGCTTGGTCGTGAGCGTGAGCGCTATAAAGTGCCTTATGGCTCAAGCGTTCTGGTGAAAAACGAAGAGCAAGTCGAAGGTGGCCAGACCATCGCTAAATGGGATCCACACACGCACCCAATTATCACAGAGTTTGCCGGTACGGCACGCTTTAGCGATATCATTGATGGTTCGACAGCGACGGTCAAAGTCGATGATGCAACAGGTATGAGCTCGTTTGAGATTTTAGCGACTCGTGACCGCTCAAGCTCGGCTAAAGATTTGCGTCCTGCTATCATCTTGAATACGGATGAAGGCAAAGAAGTGGTTTATTTCTTGCCAGCGGAAACCATCATCCGCGTCAGCGACGGTGAAAAAGTAGCCGCAGGTTCGGTATTAGGCCGTGTACCACAAGCGTCATCAGGTACCAAGGATATTACCGGTGGTCTACCACGTGTGGCTGATTTGTTTGAAGCACGTCGTCCAAAAGATCATGCCATCATGGCAGAGATGACTGGTGTGGTCAGCTTTGGTAAAGAAACCAAAGGGAAAAACCGCTTTATCATCACCAATGAAGATGGTGAAGTGCATGAAGAGCTAATCCCGAAATGGCGTCAGATCAACGTCTTCGAAAACGAAACCGTTGCTCGCGGTGAGATCATCGCTGATGGTCCGCAAAACCCGCACGATATCTTACGTCTAAAAGGTCAAACCGCCCTTGCTGATTATATCGTTAACGAAGTACAGGACGTCTATCGTCTGCAAGGTGTAAAAATCAACGATAAGCACATCGAAGTTATTATTCGTCAGATGCTGCGCAAAGTTGAAGTGACTGATGGCGGTGATTCAAACCACTTTAAAGGCGATCAGGTCGAGTACGCGGATATCAAAGCGTTAAATAGCAAACTTGAAGCCGAAGGTAAGTTCCCAGTACAGTACGAGCGTCAATTGCTTGGTATCACCAAAGCAAGTCTGGCAACAGAAAGCTTTATTTCAGCGGCGTCGTTCCAGGAGACTACTCGTGTCCTAACTGCTGCTGCGGTAACAGGTAAAGTTGATGAGCTACGTGGTCTAAAAGAAAACGTGGTCGTTGGTCGCTTGATTCCTGCTGGTACGGGACTTGCTTATCACAAAGCCCGTAAAGAAAAAGCAGAGCAAAAACTGCAAGAGTCAGATCTAAACGCAGCTTTTGATATGACGGCCAGCACCGATAGTAAAGACTTTGCAAGCTTTGATGAAGCCTTTGCGCAAGAGCTAAATCAAGATAATTAATTGTCTTTGATGTCTTATCACTGTCAAAAAAGCCAGCCTATGTTGCTGGCTTTTTTGTGCACGTACAAAAGTCAGAAAGACGTGGTACTGTTATCCAAAAAAATAGTACACTGGAAAACAAGCTTCCACTTATATCTTATAGAAGGATAAATTGCCAATGGCTGGTAAAACCCGTGTTGCCAAATATCAAGCAGACCGCACCAATCAAAAGCTGTATTTTTGTCGTCTTGCCTGCCAAGCGGCAGACAGTAGTAGTGATAAGCAGCTATATCAGGCTCATTGTGAAACCGCTATTTTTCATTTATATGGTGCGTTGTTGGCTTTTACTCAGGAGCTTGGACATTTTTATGGTTTAAACATGACAGCGCCGACATTGTGCGACATCGAGCAAGCGCTAAGTGCGCGCACGCAGGTATCGCCTGAAGTCCAGCGTTTACAACAGTTGCAGCAGCAGGGTTTTGTGGCCAACATAGAGCGCGCGTATCAGCGTAGTTTGTATGCGGTACCGCCAGATACAGTGATTGATGAGACGCTAGGTGCGAGTAGAGATACGGCAAAAGCGACTGATCTTATTGTCAACGTTGTGACGTTATCGAATCAGTGGCTGCCAGATGAAGCCACCATCCGTGAGTGGCGTCAGCAGCTCTTAGAGCTGATAGAGCAGCTGCGTGCGGGTATGGTTGAGTTTTAACCACCCTGATCCACATTGTTTAACGGCTTTTTGGCCCTACTTTATACAAGAGCATCAAGAAAAAAGCGTGTTTGATCATGGTCAAACACGCTTTTTATATAATGTATAGTCAGTTCGAAATAAAGTCGATAGGCCCAAATTAACGTGCAACTGATATACATTTTTCTTACTTACTGTGTCTACGTTGACAGATGCTGAGCAAAACTCATACCAGCTGCACTGTATCGGTTTTAAAGTGAATTAACCATACTAGGGTGTGTCCTCAATTCAATCGATAGCCATCTAAATGGGCTAAAAATGGCTAAATCCGGCCAAAACGGTGTCAAATAGCTGACTAATATCTCGATATTACCTGCGCTATTTTCCTTGTTTGACGGCGATTTATCTCATTTTTAAAATGAGGAAACACCCTAGAGCTTGGGTTATTCAGGCATGGCCGGCATACGCTCCACCGGGGTTACCGATAGCGGATTTTGCGGTACGCTATCATGACGCGTCGTTGGTGCTGAACGCTCGTCTTCGACCGGCTCAGGTGCTGGCGGCTTGCGCTGCTGGGTGCTGGTTTTGACAGGTTTTTCTGATGCAGTGTCGGTAGGCGTATTACCATCTTCAGCGCTGGTAACGATACCATCATCCGTCATTTCTATGATTTTTTGTTTTTGTTTTTTGGATTTTGAGCGATTATTGATAGAGACCCATTGATGAGGGGTGTCTTTGAGCTGGGCTTTCATAAAGTCAATCCATACTGGTAGCGCTGCCACCCCGCCGTATTCGCGCCGCCCCATGGTCGATGGTTGGTCAAAGCCCATCCAGACGACGGTTGCGTTACTGGGATGAAACCCTGCAAACCAAGCGTCTTTTGCTTCGTTGGTGGTACCAGTTTTACCACCGATATCATCACGTCCCAGTGCTTTTGCTCTTCTGGCCGTGCCATGCTGTACAACATCACGTAATATGTCTGCCATCTCAAAGGCCACTCTAGGCTTTAAGATACGCGGTGCTTGTTTGGCCATCACGTACTGTACTGCAGGCGCTTTTAGGCGATCTGATTGCGGACTGGCATCATAGATACGGCTTTGATCGCTCTGTGTACTTGCTTCGGCATCACTGTCTTTTGAGTCTGCTGCTGCATCTACAGTTGCCGCTTGTTCGAGCGCGCTATCATAGTCTTCTAGCAGTTTTTTGTTGACGCGTTCTAGTTGCTCATTAAAACATGAGGCGCAGGCTTGCTGCGGGTTGGCTTGAAAAAGCAGTTTGTTATTGTAGTTATAAATTTGCTCAATAAAATAAGGCTGTACACGGTGACCGCCATTGGCAAAGGTTGCATAAGCGGTGGCCATCTGTAGCGGTGTCGCTTGCCCTGTACCCAATGCCAACGATAGGGTAGTTGGCAGCTTTTCTTTATCGAGACCGAACTCGTCTAATAATGTACGAGTATCAGAGATACCGACGGCCTGTAACAGACGAATAGAGACAAGGTTACGCGATAGATACAAACCGCGACGTAAGGTGATGTCTCCTAAAAAACGCCCGTCAGAGTTTTTGGGTTTCCAGTCTCCAACTTGGATAGGACGATCTGAGACGATACTATCAGGGCGGTAGCCTTTTTCTAAGGCTGCGGTATAGACTAGAGGCTTGATGGTAGAGCCAGGTTGCCGCCAGCCTTGTAGCGCTCGGTTAAACTTACTGTGATTAAAATCAAAACCACCGACCAAAGCATTGAGCGCGCCTGTTTCTGGGTTTAATGAAACCAGACTGCCTTGTATGTCAGGAATTTGAGCCAGCTGCCAGCGGTTGCTCGCTGTCGGAATCAGGCGCACAATATCGTTTTTACTGACGACTTGACTGGCATTACTTGGATAATAACCGATACGATCGGCAGAGATGTATTTGCGCGCCCAGCTCATCCCAGACCAGTTAACCGTTACCGTCTCACCCGAGGGGATAGTGGCCTCAAAACTACGAGCATTTACTTTTGTCACTTTGGCAGGTGATAGGTTACTATACCGACGGAAGTTCTCTAATGGCTCATCATTCGCTTCAGCGCCGCGCCATCCATGTCGATGCTCATAAGCAATGAGACCTTTGAGTACGGCGGCCTCTGCATCGGTTTGTGCTTTGCTATCGACGGTCAGACGCACGCGCCAGCCGCCATGCATGACCTGCTCACCGTAGCGATTTACTAAGGTAGAGCGTGCCATCTCTGCCAAATAAGGCATATTAACATCGAGTTTTTCTTGATAGAGCTTGATGCCGATGGGGGAGTTGACTGCCTCATCATGCTGCGCTTGACTGATATAACCCAGCTCATGCATACGGCCAATGATCCAGTTTCGGCGTGTCAGGGCGCGCTCAGGATTGGCAACAGGATTGTACTTAGAAGGGGCTTTTGGCAGACCTGCCAGCATTGCCATCTCTGCAATGGTGAGGTTGTCTAGTGACTTACTATAGTATTTTTTGGCGGCCGCACGGATGCCGTAAGCGCCTTCACCCAAATAAATCTTATTGACATAAAGGGTCAAAATGTCGTTTTTACTGAGCTCGTCTTCTATTTTACGAGCTAAAAACAGCTCAGTTAGTTTACGATTTAAGGTACGCTCTGGGCTCAAAAAGTAGTTTTTGGCCACCTGCATGGTGATGGTTGAGCCACCTGTTTGACTATCATCATCGGTCACCACTTCGGTGACCGCGCGACCTAGACCTTTAATGCTGATACCACTGTGCTGGAAAAAAGACGCATCTTCTGCGGCCAAAAAAGCATGAGTCAAATCTTCAGGGATTTCCTCAAAAGTGATCGGCAATGATAAACGATTGCCGTATTGACCGATGAGTTTGTCATCACTACTATATATCTGCAATGGCATTTCTAGCGTTGCGGTCTTTATCTCTTGCGTACTTGGCAGGGTAGGCGATAAATACATGGCCATGCCATAAAAGCCAATAGGAACTGCCATTGCCAAGATGACCGCCAAGGCTAAACAAGCAATAAATAGCCCTACCAAAAAGTGAATAATGTGAGCAGTAGCATTTTTTTTGGCCATAATAAGACTTATTAATTAATGATTTGCAACAGGTAGTGCATTATACCTTGAACGAAATAGGGAGGTCATAATAAATGTGTAAGTTAGCCTTAATATATAATTTAAATGCTTGAATCTATCTATTAAGTAAAGTATTGTATTCAATTATTACAAATAACTATCAGATTGTACACTTAATATAAGGTATAGAGTTTGTGAGGCTATTTACTTCCAAAAGTCGACATTTGATTGGAGTGGATATCTGTGCCACCTCAGTAAAGTTGGTTGACATACAGCGCCAACAAGGCATGTTCCACTTAAAATCTTATGGCATTGAAAGACTACCGGAAGGCGTAGTCGTCGATAAACTCATCGTGGATACTGAAGCCGTTGGCGATACGATTGCCAGTTTGGCCAGACGCTGTCAAGTGGCTAATGCTCATGCAGCGACAGCTGTATCAGGGTCAGCGGTGATTACCAAGATCATCGATATGGACATGGCACTCAGCGATGTCGAGCGCGAAGCGCAGATACGTCTCGATGCCGATCAATACGTGCCTTATCCTCTTGAAGACGTCAACCTAGACTTTGAAGTCTTAGGCCCTTCTTTGGTCAGTGACGATATGGTGCAGGTGCTACTGGCGGCTTCACGCTCGGAGAATGTCGACCAACGCGTCGATGCCTTGACCTTCGGTGGCATGCAAACCAAGGTCATGGATATTGAGTCGCACGCCATTGAGCGTGCTTTTGGTTTGATGGTAGATAATTTACCAGGGCTACCAGAATTAGTCGCTTTGGTAGATATTGGTCACAATCAAACCACCTTATATGTCGCCAAAAATGGCGAATTTATCTATAGCCGCGAACAGCTATTTGGCGGTGCTCAGCTTACAGAGGCAATACAAAATCGCTATGGCTTATCATCTGAGGAAGCGGCGCTGAGTAAGCGTGAGCGCACCTTGCCTGACGATTACTATCCTGAGATATTGACGCCGTTTATCGAAAACACCATTCAGCAAATCACTCGCTCTTTGCAGTTCTATTTTTCTTCGAGCCAATACAGCAATATCGATCACGTGGTCCTCGCGGGGGGCAGTAGCTCGATTCCCGGTCTGGCTGGCATGGCGCAACAAAAACTGGGCGTGACTGTCAGTATCGCCAATCCATTTACCAATATGACCATCGCGCCACATATCGATAATGAGCAACTGGCGATCGATGCCCCAAGCCTCATGGCAGCATGTGGTCTTGCGTTAAGGAGCTTTGACTAATGGCTCGTATTAACCTCTTACCCTGGCGCGCCGAAGAGCGCGAACGCCGCAACAAAGAGTTTATCACGCTTGTGGTAGCTGTGACACTACTGACGTTGTTGGCCGCATTTGCTACGTGGAGCTATTTTAATAATGAGCTTGAAGAGCAGCTCGATGCCAATGCCTTGATTGAACAAGAAAACGCGCGTTTAGACACCGTGTTGAGCGAAATCGATAGCTTAGAGCAGCGCCGTGAAGATATTATCTCACGTATGCAAGTGATTCAAGACTTGCAAGGTCGCCGACCGGTTCCTGTACGTCTATGGGACGATTTGGCTAAAGCAATGCCGTCGGCGCTTTATCTCAATAATCTCAAGCGCGAAGGAGATGTCATCACCTTGACCGGCCTGGCAGATAACCCAAATGTGGTGTCCAATCTGATTCGTAATCTCGATAGTAGTAAATGGATGGGTAACTCTGCTGTCAGCAATATTCAACAAAACATCAGTGCTTATCAGGCAGCGCCTGCGCTCAATAACACCATCAATACAGGTGAGCAGACGCGCCCTGTTTATCCAGAAGACAGCTATGTACAGTTTGTGGTAACCACAAGGGTGCAGTCAGAGACGGCCACACCTGAAGAAGGTACTGGGCTTGGAGGTGCGTTATGAAACTGAGCCGCAAAAAAAGCCTAATCAAAATCAAAAAAGCAGACCTAAAGCCAAAAAAGCAGTTTGACTTACAAGAGTTTCGTCGCAGTTTTGAGTCATTAGACTCCGAAAACTATGGTAGCTGGCCATTGCCCGTCAAGGTAACGGTGATAGGGCTTATCATTGTTTTTATCGCCGCCTTGTCATGGGCGCTGCCGATCAGTGGCAAAATCGATGAAATCAATGCCGCCGAAAGCCAGCAGCAAACCTTGCTCGATAGTTATCGTGAAAAAGAATCACGCGCCCGTCACTTAGAAGCGTATAAAGCGCAAGTGGTGCAGATGGAAGCTGAGTTTAACTCGTTACTTGATCAACTACCAAAAGACACACGGGTGTCAGAGCTGGTAGAGGGCATCAACATGACTGGTGTGGGCAGCAATATTCGTTTTCAGGATATCTCGGTTGAGCCTGAAATTGAAAACGAGTTTTTTATTGAGCAGCCGATACGTATTGCCGCATTGGGTGAGTATCATCAGTTTGGCAGCTTTATCAGTGGACTGGCTGCTCTACCTCGTATCATCACGATGCATGATTTTGAGGTGAGTAACCCGCAGCCGAGCTTGGATGTATTGCCAGAGCTAAATCTGGTACTACAAACCAAAACCTATCGTTCAAAAGAAGCAAATCCTGAAGGTGATGCCGCTGCTGCAGGAGACAGTCAATGATGATAAATAAACTGCCCACGTTACTGGCGTTAAGTATGGTGGTGTTGTCGATGACGGGCTGTAGCGATCGCATAGGGATGGCACAGCAGTCGATGAATGACATACGCAACCAGCCAGCGCAGCCGATTGAGCCCCCACCTAAGGCGGAGCTGGTAGAAGATTTTGTATACAGCGCAAGCACGCAGCGCAGTCCGTTTTTGCCCCCAAGTTTGGTCAATGTACAAGGGCCGACGACGCCTATCGATGGTGTACGCCCTGATATTACCAGAGTCAAAGGGCCGCTTGAGCAGTACGAGCTATCACAGCTGGTCTTTCGCGGTGTTGTTATTTCGCCTGAAGGTCAGCGATATGCGTTGGTACAACGTCCTGATGGCTCAGTTGCGAGTGTGAAAGTAGGTGATTATCTTGGATTGAATGACGGCCGTATTGTTGAAATCACGCCGACCCAGATTAACTTGATTGAAATTGTGCCAGACAGCCGCGCAGGGTTTATCGAAAAACCCCAGTCGCTGGTCTCTCCTATAAGCTAAGTCGGCAGATTTTTTGAGGAATAAATAATGACAGTACGCAACAACAAGGTAATGACGATGAGTAACCGCGTATCTTCTGCTTTTGCCGTTTCAGCATTGGCAGTCAGCATGGTAGCAGTGAGTAACCATGCCCAAGCTGCCCAGCGTATCAATAACGTCTCTGTGGTACAAACTGCGCCAGCAGTGACGCAAATGCGCTTGAGCTTTGCCAGTGCGCCAGCATTGCCTGCAGCCTATCAGCTAGATGATCCAAGCCGCTTGGTACTAGATTTTGAACAAGTGCAAAATGGGCTGGCTAGCCGATTTAACGAATACAACATCGGCATGGTCAATGATGTCACGACACTAAGCAGCGACAGCACCACGCGTCTCATTGTGGGTCTCAAGCAAGCAGGCAACTATACCACAGCGGTCGATGGTAATGATTTGCTGCTGACTATCACTGATCCTAGCCGCCCCGTGGTTAGCCAACCTGTTAATCAGCCCGTCGTTAATCAAATAATCACCAATGATCCTGTGCAAGATGTGCTGAATAACAGTAGTGGCATGACAACCACAGCAGTTGTCACCCCCATTGTAGAAACCAGTAGCGTTCCTGTTTCGGCGGTCAATAGCACCGACACTACGGTGGTCAAAAATCAAGTACCCGCAGATACGATGGTGGTTCGGGTCAATCCGCTATTGGATCCACAGCTTGCCGCCTCACAAGTGAGTAAGCAGTATAGCTATGAAGGCCTAACCGCCGTCAATTTTGCTGCAGGTAACGATGGTGGTGGTAATATCAGTATCGCTTTGGCCAATGAAGCCATTCCAGTAGATGTACAACGTCAAGGCAATAAGCTGGTCGTCCGTTTGACAGGCAGTACGGTGCCTAGAAACTTGCTGCGCCGTCTAAATATCAATAGCGGTCTGGTCACTAGTATTGATACCAAAAACCAAGGTCAAAATGGTGTCGTCACCATCAATATGAACGACGATTATGAGTATCAAGCCTACCAGTCAGGCAATCAGCTAAATATCAGCATCAGTAAGCCTGAGCTACTGCGTGAGCCGACGCTCGAAGAAAGAGTCTATAGCGGTGAGCCACTGTCTATGGAATTCCAAGATGTCGAGATCCGCAGCGTTTTAGATATTTTGGCGCAGTTTACCGAGATGAATATCGTGGCAAGTGATTCGGTTGCAGGTAACATCACGTTGCGCCTGATCAACGTGCCTTGGGATCAAGCGCTTGATATTATTTTAAAGAGTAAAAATCTGGGCAAACGTGAAAACGGCAATGTGATTTTGGTCGCGCCAGCGACAGAGCTTGCAGAGCAAGAAGCACGTGAGCTTGAAGCGCAGCAAGCGGTTGAATCTTTTGCACCATTACGTACAGAGTACATCCGCTTAAGCTATGCTAAAGCGCAAGATGTTCTGACATTGATTTCTCAAGGCAGCGGCTCTTCTGGTGGTAGCTCAAACCGTGCCGATGACAATAACTCTTTGTTGTCAAATCGCGGTACCGTCACTGTGGATGAGCGTACCAATACCTTGATTGTCAAAGATGTGGCAGACAGTATTGAAAACATTCATAAACTGATCAGCAAAATCGATATTCCGGTGCGTCAGGTGATGATCGAGGCGCGTATTGTCAGTGCGACCGACAGTTTTAGTAAAGAGATCGGTGTTCGTTGGGGTATCTTGTCAAATGGTGCGGCCAATAACCGCAACTTATTGGTGGGCGGCAGTAACCAGACATTGTGGGACTTAAAAGACTTTGATGTAGAAACCACCACCGTCAACGGTCAGACGGTCTCGTATCCTTCTTATGACATCACGCGCCCTGATAACCTAAACGTCGATTTGGGTGTGGCCAACCCAGCGGGTAGTATTGCCTTTGGTTTGCTCAGTATGTCAGATGTGATGCTCGACCTTGAGCTATCAGCGCTGCAAGCGGACAACCGCGGTGAAGTCATCTCGACGCCGAAGATTTTGACCGCGGATAAACAAACCGCAAAGGTGTCATCTGGGACTCAGATTCCGTATCAAGAAGCCTCAGCCAGTGGCGCGACCACCACCAGCTTTAAAGAAGCGGCGCTGAGCTTGGAGGCCACGCCAAACATCACCCCTGATGGTAAAATTGGCCTACAACTCCTCATCACCAATGGCACACCGACCATCATCAACAATCAGGTCGCCATCGCTGAAGACTCAATCTCAACCAACGTTATCATCGAAGATGGTCAGACCGTGGTCTTAGGTGGCGTGTTCAAAAACCGTACCAGTAACGGCGTGGATAAAGTGCCTTTCTTAGGGGATTTGCCGTATATTGGCCGCGCCTTCCGCAAAGATGTGCGTAGTAATGCCAAAGAAGAGCTATTAATCTTTGTCACACCAAAACTCATCAATGATGGTACCAGCCGCTTGAATTAATCATAGGTTGACCTACTTTAAAAAAGCGAGCCTGAGTGCTTGCTTTTTTTATGAGTCAGCCGAAAGAGGGATGAGATTTTGCGGACAATTATCGCGGCTCGTTACTAGCCAGAATATCAATGACGTTGTATCATAGCTAATTTAGCTGAGTAAGTACTATGGTGGAGGAATTGCCGTCGGTGTTTTTAGTGGGGCCGATGGGAGCAGGGAAAACGACAATCGGTAAACTGCTGGCTAAGCAGCTAGGACGTGAGTTTTTGGATAGTGACTGGTACATCGAGTCGCAAACAGGTGCCGATATTGCGTGGATCTTTGCCAAAGAAGGTGAAGCAGGCTTTCGCGAGCGTGAGACACGCGCCATCGATGAGTTGACCCAAAAACCGCAAATTGTATTGGCAACTGGTGGCGGTGCGGTCATGTCTGCCGAAAATCGCGCGTTTTTGCACCAGCGTGGCATCGTCGTGTATCTCAATGCCCCCGTTGATGTGCAAATGGCGCGTACGGCAAAAGACAAGTCGCGACCATTGCTACAGCAGCCCAACCCTAAGCAGATATTGCAGGATCTCTACAGCACCCGTGATCCGCTATACCGGCAAGTGGCGCATATCATCATGCCAACTGGCCATACTTATCCGCGTCATATGGTCAATCAACTCTTGCAGCAGCTGGCATCGTTTGATATGTCTGCCATTACCGTCCCCAATAACCGAAGCTAACTGTATAGATACTGTATGGATGACAGACAGTCAGTTGCTCATCGCTTATGACCACTATTTAAGGAGTACTTCATGGCCACGCCACTGTTTTTTGAGGGTTTAACCGTTCAGACACAAAGCCATGATTATCCCATCATTATTACTGAAGACGCTGCCAAAAATGGCAGTATGGCGCAGCAGGTGGCGCCTTATATCACGGGCCGTCAGGTTTTAATCGTCACCAATGAGACGGTTGCGCCTTTATATCTCTCTGCATTTGAACAAGCGCTGGCCGCGCACTTTACTGTGAGAGTCTGCGTGCTGCCAGATGGTGAGCAGTATAAAAATCAAGACAGTATCAATCAGATTTATGATGCACTGATGGATGCTCACTTCAACCGTGACGTGACGCTCATCGCCCTAGGTGGCGGCGTCATTGGCGATATGACAGGCTTTGCGGCGGCAAGTTTTATGCGCGGCGTGAATTTTATCCAGATACCAACGACATTGCTGTCACAAGTAGACTCTAGTGTCGGCGGCAAAACAGGCATCAATCATGCACAAGGCAAAAACATGATTGGCGCTTTTTGGCAACCGCAAATGGTACTGGCTGATATGAGTACACTCAAAACCTTGCCCGCTCGTGAGCTCTCAGCAGGGCTGGCAGAGGTCATCAAGTACGCCCTTATCATGGATGTCAGTTTTTTGCAGTGGCTGGAGAGCAATCTGCCTGCCATGATGGCGCTGGATTTGGCCGTGCTTGGTGAGGCAGTAAAGCGCTGCTGTCAATATAAAGCCGATATCGTGGCCCAAGACGAGCGCGAGTCAGGTGTGCGTGCCTTGCTTAATTTCGGCCATACTTTTGGTCATGTGATCGAGACGCATCAAGGCTACGGCAACTGGCTACACGGCGAGGCTGTGGCGGCAGGTATGGTACAGGCCGCCGAGCTTTCACAAAAAATGGGCTGGCTAAGTAATGAGGAGGTGGCGCGTGTCAAGCATGTGTTGACCTTGGCAAATCTGCCTATCCACCCGCCTGCGATCGCGGTGGACACTGCGCTTGATCTGATGGGTCATGATAAAAAAGTGAAACACGGACAAATCCGCCTGATTTTGTTAAAATCACTGGGTGAGGCGGTATTGACCAATGATTTTGATGCCACGCTATTAACCGACGTGCTGGCCGCAAACAGTACGTAAGATATTGTTCTTACAGTTATAAGCGTTTGGTGAAGACAACGTGCGTTTAGCGCCTAACGTGACCGCTGGCATTTACTTTCAACGAGTCTTTATGTTGCGTTCTTAACCCTATTTTCACCAAGGATACTCTCATGGCAGCACCAAGATCGACGACGCGTAGCGCAAGCCAAGCATATCGCCGCCAAGCATTGATTTGGCTGGTAGCGACGTTGCTACTTGGCGTGGTTACCGCTTTGGTTTGGATGTTTAGTCAAACCCCAGCGATGGGTGCCAAAATCGAAAACGCACCGATAACCACGCCGCAGCCGCTTAGTGCTGAGCTTGAGCAGCCGCTCACCATAGAATCCTTGCATGAGTTGGATACGGATGTGCAGCCGCTCAGCTTTGACGCGACCATTCGCGATTTGCGCAGCTATCCTGATGAGTTCAAAGACAAGCGCTATTTGCTAGCAAACAAGGGCAAATGGACAGTGCAGGTGATGAATGTCGCCGAAAACGACGTTATCGTCAGCTATTTAGAAAGCCGTGATGATCGCAAAAAGTTTGCGTATTTTCGCTATTTAGATGACGAAAACCAAGTGCGTTATATGCTAACTTATGGGTTGATGAGCAGTCCGCAAGAAGCGGTTGGCGCCTCAAAACTGGTGGACTTTAAACTACCGGCCGATGTCCGCGTGTTGCCAGAAGAAATCAATCGCTATATCGGTATCATCGATAATTATGAGCGCCCCGATCCCATAAAAGATTTGAGCAATAGGCGAACGCGCACGGTTGATTTGCGCCCGACCAAGCGCGAAGTACCAGTGCGTCAACCTGCCGATGACAGCAACGACGCCGATGAAACACGGCGCGCTAAGAGCAGCAGTGAGACCAGTATTCGCCAGTCTATCGACACCTCTGAGACCTTATCTGTCACTGAGGAGCGTATCGTAGGCGGTGAAGAGCAGTCGTCTGTGACCGCAGGCAACGAAGAGTCGAGCAACAAACCTGCGGACAATCAAAAACCGGTAGCGGCAGGCGGTGATAGTAGCAATAAGAAGCCACCAGTCGTGCCAACGCCGAAGCCGCCAAGTAGTAGCAGTGGGGCAAATGCGGGCGCAAATAATGCGGCAAATAGCGGTGTCAATAACGCCAGCAATAAAAACAGTAATCCCAATAAAAATAGCAATACCGACACGGACAATAAAAGTACCAACCAAGGTGTAGCTAAAAACAACAACGCTGCCAAAAATAACGGCGACAGTATTAAAGAGCTGATTGAAGAAAAAAGCAATTAAGTTGCGTCTGATGATTTGATCAGAGCCGTAGCGATAGTAATAAAGCCCATTAGCAAAGATGCTGATGGGCTTTTTTTGGCAGGTATTTTGTGTATCAAGTGACCGTTATTATTTTCTCCAGTTACCGCTTTTGCTTTGATGTTCTGCTATCTTAGTTGCATGAACCATGGCTTAAATGATGGCTGAAACCTGCCTTTATATGCGTTTTTATCTGCTATTTTTCGTCATTATATAACCATTAGTAATACGTTCTCTTACAAAATATGGGTGATGAATCGATAGAAAAGACTAGATTTTTTGTCAATCATTAACTAATATAACGGTGGGCGACGTTCTGTATAGTTATCGTAAATAACTATTTATTGAACATTCGGTGAGTGATTGCATCAACTTTATAAGACGCTTTGCTACTGTTTGTTGTCCCAAGCGCAGCCATTTTTATT
The DNA here is from genome assembly GCF_002810365.1 of Psychrobacter sp. L7. Lineage (NCBI taxonomy): Bacteria > Pseudomonadati > Pseudomonadota > Gammaproteobacteria > Moraxellales > Moraxellaceae > Psychrobacter > Psychrobacter sp. L7. The sequence goes on along the minus strand of NZ_NEXR01000010.1, from coordinate 425,036 downwards.
TGCATTTATACGATAATAAATGGCGCAGCCTCCCTTACGGTCGCTCTTTTTAGAGTGAATAAAGCGCTTAAATACAGAGCGTCAAATATTCAATATAAATCATCGCACCGTTACACTACCTAGCCAATATAATCATAGCGTTCGGTAATACACGGTGACAAGCGATACTCCAGTTAACAATAGCATGTGATTGAGAACTGAGTAACTGGCAGATAAAGCGATTTTTATCTGATTGCCAAGATCAATTACTTACTGTCTATTCATACATTAATTATCTGTTCAGACATCATTAATGACTAGGAGGGTCAAGGTGCTAACCTGATTCTCAGAGTATGATGAATAAGAACGTCACATCAATTATTAATTCGGATATACGAATATTAATTATTAGCCCGTTCTGCCTACGGATAGCCGTTTATGCTCCGCATTGGATGATAAGCGACCCGTTCACTTAAAAGGACTAGCCATGTCAATGATTTCCTCCTATACGCATTTGGCCACGCCAGATGACTTCTCTGATAACTGTGGTTTTGGTTTGATCGCTCACATTGAGGGTGAGGCCAGCCATGATTTGGTAAAAACAGCCATTCATAGCTTAAGCTGTATGACGCACCGTGGCGGTGTTGCTGCTGATGGTAAGACGGGTGACGGCTGTGGTCTATTGTTGGCAACGCCGACCAAGTTTTTTCAAAAAATTGCCGCCGAGCTACAGTTTGATATTACTGATAACTTTGCGGTGGGCATGGTCTTTGTCAGTCTCGACGCTGCTAAAGCAAAACACAGCCAGCAAATACTCTCTGAAGAGATTACTGCACAAGGCTTGGATGTGGCGGGCTGGCGTAATGTGCCACTTGATTTGACGATTGTCGGTGACATAGGCCGTGAGACATTGCCTGATTTTAAGCAAGTGTTTGTCAATGCGCCTGATGATTTATCAGCAGATGATTTCAATCGTAAGCTGTTTGTCGCGCGCAAAAAAGCCGAGCAACGTTTGGCAGACGATGAGTTGTTTTATGTGTGCTCGTTGAGCGCTCAGACGATTATCTATAAAGGGTTGGTGATGCCGTCTGACTTGCCAGCGTTCTTTTTGGATTTGCAAGATGAGCGCTTGGCCTCACATATCGTGGTATTCCACCAGCGTTTTTCTACCAATACCTTACCGCGCTGGCCGCTTGCGCAGCCGTTTCGCTATCTGGCGCACAATGGTGAGCTAAATACCATCACGGGCAACCGTAACTGGTCGGAGGCACGTACCCCAAAACTCAAATCGGACAAACTGCCCAACCTAAATGAGCTGACACCACTGGTCAATCGTACAGGCTCGGATTCTTCAAGTTTGGATAATATGCTTGAGGTGCTGATGTCTGGCGGCATGAGTCTGTTTCATGCCATGTCGATACTCGTGCCACCTGCTTGGCAAAATGTCGATAGCATGGACATGGATTTGCGCGCGTTTTATGAGTTTTATTCGCAGCATATGGAAGCATGGGATGGGCCTGCGGGTCTGGTGATTCAAGATGGGCGCTATGCGGTGTGCATGCTTGATCGCAATGGCTTGCGCCCATCGCGCTGGGTGACGACGAAGAACGGCTACATCACAGTCGCCTCTGAGGTGGGTGTTTGGGATTATGCGCCAAAAGATGTACTGGCAAAAGGCCGCGTCGGTCCCGGTCAAATGCTGGTCATCGATACCATGACTGGCCAGATTTTAGATACCAAAGCCATAGCGACCTTACTAAAAAAAGCGCACCCGTATCGCAAATGGCTGCGTGAAGAAGCGACCCGTATCCGTGATGATGAGCGCCTAGAAGAGCAGCTGGCGGCGCAGGCCTGCCGCGGCGAGCCACTCAAAGCCCTACAAAAGATGTATCACATCACCAATGAAGAGCGTACCGAAATCATCCGTCCCAATGCCGAAAATGGTCAAGAGCCAGTAGGTTCGATGGGCGATGACACACCAATGGCAGTGCTGTCGCAACAAATTCGTCATGTCGCCGATTTTTTTCGTCAGCAGTTTGCGCAGGTGACCAACCCACCGATTGACCCATTACGTGAGTCAATCGTGATGTCACTACAGACGTGCCTCGGCGCTGAAACCAATGTGTTTGCACCATCCGCGCGCGATGCACACCGTATTATCTTATCCTCACCGGTATTGTCAGCCAGCAAAATGCAGCAGCTTGAGCGCTTAGACGACCCAGCGTTTCAGATGGCGCGTATTGATTTAAATTATGATCGCACCCTTGAGCTGTCAGAAGCCATCACTGCTATCTGTGAGCAAGTGGCAAGCAGTATTCGCGCCGGCCATACGCTGATTGTGTTATCTGACAAAAACATCGCCGCCGACAAAGTTCCTGCCAATGCCATGATGGTGACAGGGGCAGTGCATCATTATCTGATTGCCCAAGGTATCCGCACCGATGCCAATCTCATCATCGAGACGGGGCTGGCGCGTGACTCACATCAGGTGGCGGTATTAATTGGCTTTGGCGCTACCTGCGTCTATCCATATTTGGCTTATGATGTCATTGATGACTTGGTGGCCAGTGGTGAGCTGCTTGGCGATCCGATTCAGGCGCGGGTCAATTTCCGTAAAGGCTTGGATAAAGGTTTGCTAAAAATCTTATCAAAAATGGGTATCTCAACCATCGTCTCTTATCGCGGTGCACAATTATTTGAAGCGGTCGGTCTCTCAGAAGAAGTGGTAAACCTATGCTTTAAAGGTGTGCAAAGCCGTATCAAAGGCGCCACCTTTGCCGATCTGGCAGCAGATCAGGCCATACTCGCGGCCAACGCCTTTAAGCGCCGTGCGCCCCTTGATCAAGGTGGTTTGCTCAAGTTTGTCTTTAACAAAGAGTATCACGCCTTTAACCCTGATGTGATTAACAGCCTGCACACCGCTGTACGGACAGGCGATTATGACAATTATCGTCATTATGCCGACTTGGTGAACAGTCGCCCTGTAGCAACCTTGCGGGATTTGTTGCAATTAAAGACAGATAACTCGATTGACGTGAATGAGGTCGAAGACATCTTGGCTATCTTGACACGCTTTGATTCGGCGGGCATGTCGCTTGGCGCTCTATCACCAGAAGCACATGAAGCGATCGCCATGGCGATGAATACCATCGGTGGCCGCTCAAACTCAGGAGAGGGCGGCGAGGATCCGGTACGCTATGGCACGTTGCGCAATTCAAAAATCAAACAAGTGGCCTCTGGTCGTTTTGGTGTCACGCCTGCGTACTTGCGCTCAGCTGAAGTCATGCAGATCAAGGTCGCTCAGGGCGCAAAACCAGGGGAGGGTGGACAGCTGCCAGGTGGTAAGGTCAATGCGCTGATCGCGCGCCTGCGTTACTCTGTACCAGGGGTGACACTCATCTCACCGCCGCCGCATCATGATATTTATTCTATCGAAGACTTGGCGCAGCTGATTTTTGACTTAAAACAAGTCAATCCCGATGCCTTAGTCTCGGTGAAGCTGGTCTCACGTCCAGGCGTTGGCACCATCGCGACGGGCGTGGCCAAGGCCTATGCCGACTTAATCACCATCTCAGGCTATGATGGCGGTACGGCAGCGTCACCGCTGTCTTCTATCCATCATGCAGGCTCGCCGTGGGAGCTGGGCTTGGCAGAGACGCATCAGTCGCTACGGGTCAATGGGCTGCGTGATAAAGTGCGGGTACAAACGGACGGCGGACTCAAGACAGGCCTTGATGTGGTAAAAGCCGCTATCCTTGGCGCAGAAAGCTTTGGTTTTGGTACCACGCCGATGATTGCGGTGGGCTGTAAATACTTGCGTATCTGCCATCTAAACAACTGCCCGACAGGCGTTGCTACCCAAAAAGCCAAGTTGCGTGACGAGCACTTCATCGGTGAAGCGGAGATGCTCATCAACTTCTTTAAGTTTGTGGCGACGGAGACACGTGAGTGGCTTGCCGCCCTTGGCGTACGTAGTATGGAAGAGCTGGTCGGACGTACTGATTTGCTCGAGGTGTTAGAAGGCAATACTGCAAAGCAGCGTCACCTCGACTTAACGCCACTCTTGTTTAGTCATCCAGCCAGCGTTGGCAACGCACAAACGTGTCAGGTAGAGCGTAATGAGCCATTTGATAAAGGCTTGCTCGCTGAGCAGATGGTCAGTGATATGCTGCTTAATATTCGTCAAGGTACAGGCGGCGATTATAGCTATGCTATTGGCAACTGCGATCGCTCAATCGGCGCGCGTATCTCAGGTGAGATCGCTCAAGTCTGGGGCAATCTTGGTATGAGTGATATGCCAATCAAGCTACATCTAACGGGCACAGCAGGGCAGAGCTTGGGCGTGTGGAATGCAGGCGGCCTAAATATCGAGCTAGAAGGTGATGCCAATGACTATGTCGGTAAAGGTATGGCTGGTGGCGAGATCGTCATCTATCCACCAAAGGGTGCCAGCTTTAGTACCCAAGAGACCGCCATCATCGGTAATACTTGCCTTTATGGTGCGACAGGCGGTAAGTTATATGCGGCAGGCACCGCAGGCGAGCGCTTTGGCGTACGTAACTCAGGGGCGCACGCGGTGATAGAGGGCACAGGCGATCACTGCTGTGAATATATGACCGGCGGCGTGGTGACCATCCTTGGACGGACAGGGCTGAACTTTGGCGCAGGGATGACCGGCGGCTTTGCTTATGTGCTCGACATGGATGGCGACTTCTTTGATCGCTGCAATCACGAGCTGATTGACTTAAACCGTATCTCCAGCGAGCAAACCGAAGAATACCGCATTTATTTGCAGCAAGTGATAGAAAACCATGTCAATAAAACAGGCAGCGCTTGGGGCCAGACGATATTGGCTGACTTTGAGCACTATGTGCGCAAATTTTACTTGGTCAAGCCCAAAGCGGCGAATATTGCCAGTCTCCTAAAAACCACCATGGCTGATCCGCAGTAGTCGGGTATAAGGTATAAGAGACGTTTTAATACATTGGTTTTTTCGCAGGTCGGTGACCGCAGCGACATATATCAGACGGACTGACAGTGTGTCGCAGCGGCTCCCCACCCACGATAAAAGCCACCTAGAGAAGAGACAGTTATCATGGCAAAACGCTTAGAAAATAGTTTTCAGTTTTTAGATGTACCACGGTTTGATCCTGCCAAAAAAGACATTGCCACCCGCTCGACAGAGTTTGTTGAGATTTATAAGCCGTTTGAGAGTGAGGCGGTAGCGCAGCAAGCTCATCGTTGTCTTGAGTGCGGCAACCCTTATTGTGAGTGGAAATGCCCAGTTCACAATTACATCCCTAATTGGCTCAAGCTGGCCACCGAAGGCCAAATCTTTCAGGCAGCAGAACTGTGCCACCGTACCAATACTTTGCCTGAAGTATGTGGCCGCGTCTGTCCTCAAGACCGCTTGTGCGAAGGCGCTTGTACCCTAAACGATGGTTTTGGCGCGGTGACCATCGGTAATGTTGAAAAATATATCAACGATACCGCTTTTGCCTTAGGCTGGCGACCTGATATGTCAGATGTGGTTTGGACAGACAAAAAAGTTGCCATCATTGGGGCTGGGCCGGCAGGTCTTGGTTGCGCTGATATCTTGGTAAGAAATGGCGTCAAGCCTGTGGTTTTTGACAAGCGTCCTGAGATTGGCGGCCTACTGACCTTTGGTATCCCAGAGTTTAAGATGGAAAAAGACGTCATGCGCAATCGCCGTGTGATCTTTGAAGGCATGGGTATTGAGTTTCGCCTCGAGACCGAAATCGGTACAGACGTCACTATCGATGAGCTGTTGAGCGAGTACGACGCGGTGTTTATGGGAATGGGCACTTATACCTATATGCGCGGCGGCTTTGTAGGCGAAGAGCTCGACGGCGTTTATGACGCTCTAGATTATCTGATTGCCAACGTCAATCGCTGCAATGACTGGGAAAAAGATGCCGAAGAGTACATCGACCTAAAAGGCAAACGCGTGGTGGTGCTGGGCGGTGGCGATACGGCGATGGACTGCAACCGTACCAGCATTCGCCAAGGCGCTGAGCAAGTCGTCTGTGCCTATCGCCGTGATGAAGAAAACATGCCAGGCTCACGCCGCGAGGTGGTCAATGCGCGCGAGGAAGGGGTGGAGTTTTTGTTCAATCGTCAGCCGACCGAAATCATCGGCCTAAATGGTAAGGTCAATGGCGTCAAGGTCGTCACCACACAACTGGGCGCGCCAGACAATCGTGGCCGCCGTCGTCCTGAGCCGATTCCAAATTCAGAAGAGATCATTGAGTGTGATGCGGTGATTATGGCCTTTGGTTTTCGTCCTAGCCCTGCTGACTGGTTTGAGAGACAGCAAGTGAGTATGGATAGCTCGGGCCGCGTATTGGCGCTCGAGCAGCAAGCATTTAAATTTCAAACCAGCAATCCCAAAATCTTTGCAGGCGGCGATATGGTGCGCGGCTCTGATTTGGTCGTGACCGCCATCTGGGAAGGCCGTGAAGCCGCGGAAGGCATCTTGGACTTCTTAGAGGTGTAAGGCTTGCTCTGATGACCCTCAAGGCTTGCGCCAGCTCGTCAGGGCGCTGCCTGATAGACGCCTTTTATCTGTCGATAGATAAAAGGCGTTATTTTTTTGATAAATGTCGGTGAAGTGTTTAAGCTACTTGATAGACAGTGGCGCATGAGGGTTTGAACCTACTAAGACGTGCGCCAAGCGACTGTTTTTTTATTCATCTAATAAGAGTGACCTTGCGTGAAACCAAAACTTTGGCAGCGATTTAGCGCACCGTTCATTGAGCCTTATGCGCGCTACCAGCATGCGGATGTCCTGCACGCCATCCGTTTGGGGGTGGCAGTGCTCGCCGCCTTATTATTAAATGAGTTTACACACTTTCCAAACGGGGAGTGGACGACCATTACTGTGTTTGTCATTTTGGGACTGCTGCAGTATCAAGGGGCGATTTATACCAAAGCCAAAGAGCGGATACTTGGCACGATACTTGGTGTGGCGGTGGGGTTGGGGTTTTTGTGGGTGAGTCAAGACATCGGCGGCTGGATGTGGCTATATTATGCGCTGATTGGTTTGATTAGCGGTATCATCGGTTATGTGGCGGTCAAACAATTGGGCTATATCGGGTTGCTCACCGGCATTACCATGCTGATGATTGTCTCTAGCCCTGATCATAGCAATGTCGGTCAAGATGGTCTGTACCGCGCGTTTAATATCTTGATTGGCGCTGGGGTGGCGGTCGGCGCGACGATGATTTTGCCTTTAAAGTCAACCTTGATGTGGCGGTTTTTGTTGGCCAATAATCTGGAGACTTGTAGTAATCTATACGCAGGCGTTGGCAATCATATCGATGCTGAGGTCTTGGTGCCAAAGCCTTTTAAGTATACCAAAGCCACCAGCTCAGCGAGTATCGTTTACCCCCAAAGCAGCTCTGTCCCTGATACGCCAGTCAACAAGTCACTGGTTAAAGCGCTACAAAAAATCAATAAACGCCTGCTGGCTGTGCGCCCACATATTGCAGCGACCGCCAGCGAGTCAGGTATCGACAAAGAAACCCTAGAAACCATCCAGCGTACCCACCGTAACATCATCGGGACGATTGATTTGCTGCTCAGTGCAGCGCCGCGCTTGGCCAATATCGAGATCGACGACGAAAACCATATTTTGCTGATACACTACCAGCATGAGCTGACCCAAGCCATGCTGCATATGGCGGCGGTGCTACGCAGTCCGAGCGATGAAGTGTTTCAGCCGATCACCCGTATTGCGGTCTCTGAATACCCCAGTGTAGAAAACCTAGGCTTTGAATGGCAGGGCTATTTTTGGTTAACTCAGACGCTACAAGTGCAGCTTCAGCGCCTCAGCGACTTATTACAAAAGACCAAGCCGCAGTGGTTTGCAGCCTCAGGCCTACGCTATCAGCGCCGCGAGCAACGCCGTATCGAGGACAAAGGCGGCGAGACGGATTTGCATTTATAATCCATCTCTATAATTTTTAAAGCCCAATAACCAAAGATTAACGGCCTGTTTTTAGCTTATCCCAATACTGCTGATACATTTGCAAGGCTTCGTCACCCACATCTTCTTGGAACTCTGCTTTTGCCAGTACTTCTTTAGAAGGATAAATCGCCGGATTGTTGCGTACTGACTCGTCCATCATCTCGCGTGCGGCTAAGTTTGGCGACGCATAGCCAATCTCTTCACTGACGATTTTGGCGTTTTCGGGGCGAAGCAGGTAGTCGATAAACTTATGCGCGGCATCCACTTGCTTGGCATTTTTTGGAATGACAAAGTTGTCCATCCACAATATCGCGCCCTCAGATGGGTATTTATAAACCAAGCTGGTCAAGCCTTCATCATTGGCCATGACCGCTTCGCCATTCCACGTCATACCAAGCGCCGTCTCCCCTTCGATATAGGGCATACGCGTGGCATCTGAGTTAAAGGTTTTGACATTTGGCATCAATGTGGTGAGCTTGTCATAAGCGGCTTTTATTTCCTCAGGGTTGCTGCTGTTGCCTGAGTAGCCGAGGGTTAGTAGTGCCATACCAAAGACTTCGCGCACGTCGTTGGTCAGCATCACTTGACCTTTATATTTCGGGTCCCACAGATCATTCCAACGATTGACGGTCGCAGGGTCGACGCTATCACCATTGATGGCAAGGCCTGTACTGCCCCACATATAAGGAATCGAGTACTTATTGTCTGGATCGACCTTGGTATTGGTAAATGACGTATCAAGGTTGTTAAAGTTACTTAATTTCGATTTATCGAGCTCTTGCAACAACCCTTCTTTGGCCATTTTTTCGACATAGTACGTCGATGGAATCGCCAAATCGTATTGGCTAGAGTCATCAAGTAGCTTGAGCTTGGCGTACATCGCTTCGTTGGAGTCAAAAGTGGTGTAATTGACGGCGATACCGGTCTCTTCTTCAAAGCCATCGAGAATCTCTTGAGGCATATACTCTGACCAGTTATACAGATTAAGCGTCTCACTGCTTGCGCCAGCACTGCCATCCGCTGCTGCATTGTCAGAGTTACTACAGCTGGCAAGTACCAAGCCGACTGCCATAGCAAGCAAGGCTTTTGGTGCAGTCTTTGTCACGGCCGTAGGCAATAGGCGACCGATGCCGACCACAGAGCGGGCTGGCGCTTGGGATGATGATACGTGTGTCAAAATATCTCTCCTAAATAATAAAGGCAAATCGATAAAACGGCATAAAAACAGGCGCATACAAAGTGCTAAACGCTGCATACGGTGATCGATACTATTATGACCATTAGTGTTACTGATTTAAAGGGTCGGCGTAAAGAGATTTTGGCCGCACGTACCATCATCATAAAAAGTACAACAAAATAACTAAGATGATGCTGTCGTTTCAAGGTATGTTACTGAGCAAGTCACTAAAAAAACCAAATATAAGTGTAAGATTAGGAGAAAGTATGAATAATCGTAACCGTGCCGGCGTGATTGCTGCCATCATTGGTATCATCGTTTTTATGGCGATGTTTAACTCAGGCTCACCGACGCCTATCGTCAATTGGCCGGTAGAAACCTACATGGGGATGGCCTTTACCATTGGTTGGCTGAGCAGCGTGCCGAATTGGCTGGCCTATGTGCTGGCGGCGCTGGTGCTGATTTTACTGGTGATAGGGCTTTATAAAATAGGCGGCTGGATTTATGGTTTGCTAGCGCGCACGCGTTAATGACAGTACTGCTGCACCGCTGCAAAAGCGAGAGATTAGAGATATTCTAATCTCTCGCTTTTTTGTTTTTGGTTTACTTGTATCGATGATGGTACTGGTGAATATAGTAGATTTAGTTTAAAAAATGTTATAGCGCTACTGGTATAAATCTTCCTTGTGTGCGGTGCTGCGCCGACGGGTGCGGCAAAAATTTATCCCAGTAGCGCTTTGGAGCTTATGACAGTTTTGTTTTCAACTGACTATATATAGGCTCCTTGTCATTTATAGATTGTCCAAAATTGCAAACATTTGGTTTTATAAGCCAAAAGTATTTGTTTCTGTTTCCCAACTATGTTTCAATCGCTATCTTTTATCAATGTTTTCATACGTTTGAAACCTATTAATTTATTTAAGTCCTAAATGGAGCAGTGGCTATGCAAGGAAGTAATTCGCCAAATGGCAGTCCACCAAACAATAACTTTGATACCGCAGCGAAAAGCTCTCGTATGCAGCGGTTTTTACAAGGGGTTGAGTGGCTCGGTAATCTACTGCCGCATCCGGTCATTTTGTTTGTTTGGATGTCTGTGCTGCTGTTGGTACTCTCAGCTGTGATGTCTTATTTTGGGGTGTCGGTGATAGATCCGCGCCCTGAGGGCACCAGCGGGCGTAGTGCCGATGGCATGATCGAAGTCGTTAACCTATTGAACGGCGAGGGTTTAGCACGCATTGTTGAAAATTTAGTCACCAACTTTACCGGCTTTGTGCCGCTTGGTACGGTGCTGGTGGCCTTGCTCGGTGTCGGTATTGCTGAGCACTCTGGCATGATATCAGCCGCCCTGCGTGGTCTGGTCATGAATGCACCCAAAAAAATGGTGACCTTTACCATTGTGTTCGCTGGCATCATGTCAAACACCGCCGCTGAGCTTGGTTATGTGGTATTAATACCACTGGCGGCCGTTATCTTTCACTCACTTGGTAGGCATCCGCTAGCCGGTCTGGCTGCAGCGTTTGCTGGGGTGTCAGGCGGCTATAGTGCCAATTTATTATTAGGAACCGTAGATCCACTGCTTTCGGGGATTACCCAAGAAGCGGCGCGTATCATCGATCCTACCTACACCGTCGGCGCAGAGGCCAACTGGTACTTTATGATCGCCAGTACCTTTTTGATCAGTGGTCTGGGCTATTTTGTCACAGAAAAAATCGTTGAGCCAAGCCTAGGTAAATACAATCCTAACGACGCTGACGATGCCTCTGTACTAGAGACACAAATCGAAAAAGTATCGTCAGTTGAGAAAAAGGGACTACTATGGGCAGGGATAAGCATGCTCATATTTTGCTTATTGCTGGCGTGGACCGTGGTGCCTGCAGATGGCATCTTGCGTAATGCAGAAACCGGTCTGGTGTCAGGCTCACCATTCTTAAAAGGCATCGTGGTCTTTATCTTTGTGTTTTTTGCCCTACCAGGCTATATCTACGGCAAGATTACCGGCAGCATCAAGAGCAATCAAGACGTGGTCGATGCCATGAGTAACGCCATGAGCTCCTTGAGTATTTATATTGTATTGGTGTTTTTTGCCGCGCAGTTTACCGCGTTCTTTAAATGGTCAAATCTTGGTTCGGTGATGGCGGTGTCTGGCGCGACCTTCTTAAGTGATGTTGGTTTGACAGGGCCTTTATTGCTGGTAGGCTTTATCATCATTTGTGGTCTGGTCAATCTGATGCTCGGTTCGGCGTCTGCTCAGTGGGCGGTGACCGCGCCGATCTTTGTGCCGATGCTCATGCTCACAGGTTATGCGCCAGAGATGATTCAGGCGGCTTACCGTATTGGCGACTCATCCACCAATATTATCACGCCGATGATGAGCTATTTTGGTCTTATCTTGGCAGTGGCAATGCGCTACAAAAAAGACACTGGGGTGGGAACCTTGATGGCGATGATGCTGCCATACTCCATGGCTTTTTTGATTGGTTGGACGATATTATTTTCTGTCTGGGTGTTTGTGCTGGGTCTGCCAGTCGGCCCTGGCGCAGAGACCTATTATCCTGCTCAGTAGTTGTTATTTGAATAATCGCTAATACTATTTAGCTGATATAAAAAATAAAAACCCTTGTCAGCGATTGGCAAGGGTTTTGCTTAAGACTATAGTCAATTCTAAATAAAACAGATACGTTATATGTCAACGTGGAACTGGTATAAATTTTCCTTGCGTGCTGTGCCTGCGCCGACAGAGGCTGCGAAAAATTTATCCCAGTCCCACTGTATCGTTTTTATACTGAACTCACTATATTCTATTTATGACGCCACCTTAAATTGCTCAAGCACCTTTTGAATCCCATGTTCTTCAATGGTACCTGTGACAAAATCTGCGCGCTCGATTAGCGCAGGCTGGGCATCGCCCATTGCGACTGCATAGCCGACCAAATCAAACATCTCCAAATCATTCATACCATCGCCGAACGCCATACACTCACTGGCATTTACGCCGTAATAGTCACAAACGTCTAGGATGCCACGGGCTTTTGAGGCGTTGGCAGGCAAAATATCCGCACCAATTTGATGCCAATGTACTAGCTTTAAATCGTCCTGTGCAAAATTGATGTCCTGCATTTTATCGAATTGATTGTTAAAAAACACCGAGCACTGATAAACAGGGTTTGATAGATAGTAGAGGGGATCGACGATGGAGTTGGGGGTTTTGGCATTGAATTCACGCAGACGCTCATTTTCCCCCGACCAAGCGATATGAGTCGCTGAGTCAAACTTATGAATCAGCTGACTGGTTTGGCATAACTGCACTATTTTGTCCGCCTGCTCAGCAGACAACGGATAGTGACTGATTAAGCCCTGATTATCAAAGCTGTACTGTCCGTTCATACAGATAATGGCGTCTAAAACCTCTGCCTCGAGCAAGGCCAAAATATCAGCCGGCAATATCGCTTTAGAGCGCCCTGTAGAAATCACCAGCTTAATGCCGGTTTGGGCAAGCGCCTCAAGGGTAGCCTTGTTGTGCGCTGCAATAATACCGTTGCGGCTTAGCGTATCGTCGATATCAAAAAATATCACTTTTGGCACAGGCAATGTATGGTTCATACTGGCTGTCGCAGCCTTATCTACAATAAACATGAGCATCCTTTATGTTTAAAAAACAACCGTGTAAGTCTTTTGAGTTAATGGGTCAGAGTGGGGCACGGGCTATATAAAATCTAAATATTATCTATTGTAATTGCAGTTATTTTTAATAAAATAGCAAATATATAAGTGCTTGGTAATACGTTTGAGTGAGCGTTATCAGCGCCAGTCATCAGCCAAAGCCACGACCTAAGGACACCTGCATGACCTTCTCTACCACAAGCGATAATAAGGCTAGTCCACAAGCATTAGACGATGATTTGTTTGCTCCATCACCGCGTCATCCTGAGAGTCGGCTAGAGGCGGAGTGGTTATTTTTATTCAATAAGTTACCGCCTGATCAATGGTTTGGCGCAGATTATGCCTATAAGACATCGGGCTGGCTAAAGGTACATACTAACATACGCAAACGCCAGCGTATCTTGACACAGATAAGTGAGGGTTATCAATCTGGTGAGTACGACTGGGCAAAATATCGCTCGCAGCTACTCAAACGTATCAATATGCATATCCTCAAGCTGCATCAGCATCATGGCGTGGAGGACGAGGGGTTTTTCCCTGAATTTATTCGGATGTACCCGCAGCTACAGGCAGGGTTTGAGATATTGGGGCGCGACCATGTGCGCTTGGATGCGCTACTCGATAAGCTGCAGCTGCAAAACGATACGCTGGCGAGAACTGAGGTTGAGGATAAAGCATTGGCAGGGCAGTTGCATCAAACCTTGGTGGACGCAACCAATTTACTCTCGCAGCATCTGAGTGATGAGGAAGACTTGGTTATTCCTATTTTGGGGTTGCGACAGGGCTAAAGATGAAATGCTATCTATAACTCTAAAAAATCATAACAAGTAAAAGAAAGTCGATTAAAACCTAAAAAATATTTTATTATGTATTATAATAAAGTGTGTTTTAGTTTAGATAAGTATTTCAAATAAATAAGGTTTCTTATACCGATGACGACAAACTATACCTCAGAAAGTAAAAAAAGAAATGGCGAGCATATTCTTATTAACATGACATACGTCGCCAAAAACATCGGCCTAGATTCGGGCGTGGAGCTGACTCGTGCACTTGAGTATTGGCGAAGATATTTTGAAGATAATCGTATAGTTTCAGCTTTGGTCATTAGCGAAGGTTATTTTGTGCAAAGCTTTCAGGGGACAAGGCCTGCTATCAATACTGCCTTAGAAAAAATACTTGATAAACACTCAGTCATTTCCCCTAATATTGTGAATATCTATGAAATAGAGTCGCGTCAATGGAATGGGTTTTTAGTCAAGCATCTCACCTCAAACGCTGAAGATGAAGATTATGCTCTAAAAAGCTTCTCAGCAGGTTCTGACTATAATCCCTATCTGATGACAAGCACTCAGATTGAAAGCTTCTTGACAGCAGTGTTTGGAGATAGCAACTTTAGCAAGTTTTAGCCGAGTAGTGTCTTTTCACTATACTGACCATTTGTTTTAGCGTGCATAAAAAAGCCGTCTACACCTTGTGTATAGACGGCTTTTTATTAACACTATGGAGGGCTGTGCCTATTAGAGCCTAGAGCACAAAGTATCGCCATGATTACCCAATCGCAACCGAACTCACATTCTGAAAGCCCCTTGGCAACTGACCGCCGCGATTACCACGAGTGCCTGTATAGTTGGCCAAATCATTGGGTTTTAGTGTCACATGACGTTTGCCCGCAGTAATGACTAGGCTGTCTCGCAAGCTTAGCGGCGTGATAGCAAGCACTTCTTCACCGTCTTTTAGTTTAATCAGCTTATTACCTTTACCACGTGCTTGCTCGGGCAAGCCATCAAGGGCAAATACCAATAAATACCCTGCATTGGTTATCACAGCGACATGGTCAGGTGCCACGTTTTCGTTGCTGCTTGCACCGTCAACATGAACCGTCACTTCTGCTGGCGCATCGATACGCACGACAGGAAGCAGACGACTATCGGCCGCTAGATTGATGATTTTTTTACCGGCTTTTTGATTGCTATCGAGGTTGCCAAGGGTATTGATAAAGCCATAGCCGTTAGAGCTGGCGAGGATGATACGCTGATCGTCGCGACCAGTTATTAGCTGCTCGAAGCTGGCACCTGCTGGCGGCTTGAGTACGCTGGTCAGCGGATCGCCTTGACCACGCGCTGAGGCTAGGCTATGCGCGTCGACACTATAGCTACGCCCTGTGCTATCGAGTACGTAGATTCTCTCGTTGGACTTACCGCGTGCGTGCGCTTGATAGCTGTCTCCTGAGCGATAGCTCATACCAGCGGCATCGACGTCATGACCTTTCGCAGCGCGAATCCAGCCTGCTTTTGAGAGTATCGCGGTGATAGGCTCGCTTGGTACCAGATCCGACTCTTTTAGCGCCTGCGCTTCTTCGCGCTCTGCTAGTGGTGACATGCGCTCGTTGCCGTGTTCTTTCATATCGGCGTTCAGCTCTTCAATCATCAGATTGGTCAGACTGTCTGGGTTGTCCAAGTGCTCTTGAATGGTGGCGCGCTCAGCGTCTAGTGCATCTTGCTCGCGGCGCAGCTCAATCTCTTCAAGCCTTGCCAGCTGACGCAAACGTATGTCCAAGATGGCATTGGCTTGGATGTCGGTCAGATCATAACCTTCCATCAATGCTGACTTTGGCTCGTCTTCCTCGCGGATGATACGAATGACCTCATCGATATGTAGATAAGCGATCAGCAACCCTGCCAAGATATGTAAGCGTTTATCGATTTTATCGAGGCGATACTGCAAGCGCCGCGTGACCACCGAGCGGCGACAAATGAGCCACTCTTCAAGGATGTCTTTGAGGTTTTTGACCTGCGGTTTACCGTTTAGGCCAATCATATTCATATTGACGCGATAATTACTCTCAAGGTCAGTACTGGCAAACAGGTGACTCATCACGCGCTCGACATCGACGCGGGTAGAGCGTAGCTCAAGCACGATACGGCAGGCGTTTTCGTGGTCAGACTCGTCATGGATGTCGGTCACCCATGGCAGTTTTTTGTCCAGCATGAGTTTGGCGATTTGCTCTTGCACTTTGTTGCCTGAGACTTGATAGGGCAGCGCATCGATGATGACGAGGTTTTTTTCTTTGGGGTCGATATGGTAGGTCGCGCGCATTTTATAGCTGCCGCGGCCGCTTTCGTACATGGCCTGCAAGTCTTTTTTGCTGGTGATGATCTCAGCTGGCGTGGGCAAGTCAGGCGCAGGTATCGACTGGGTGAGCTGCTTTACCGATAGCTCAGGATTTTTTAGTAAGCGAATGGCGGCGCGTACCACTTCATTTAGGTTGTGCGGCGGGATGTCGGTGGCCATACCGACGGCGATCCCTGTCGTGCCGTTTAACAAGATATTGGGCAGGCGCGCAGGCAGGGTGATAGGCTCTTGTAAGGTACCATCAAAGTTATCTTGCCAATCGACCGTGCCTTGGCCGAGCTCTGCCAGCAAGGTGTTGGCATAGGCAGACATTTTGGCCTCGGTATAGCGCATGGCGGCAAAGGATTTGGGATCATCAGGGCTGCCCCAGTTGCCTTGACCGGTGATCAGCGGATAGCGATAGCTAAACGGCTGCGCCATGAGTACCATAGCCTCATAACAAGCACTGTCGCCATGTGGGTGGTATTTACCCAGTACATCACCGACGGTACGGGCAGACTTTTTGGCTTTAGCAGAGGATTTTAGGCCAAGCTCACTCATGGCATAGACGATACGGCGCTGGACGGGCTTTAGACCATCGGCGATATTTGGCAGCGCCCGATCCATGATGACGTACATGGCGTAGTTGAGATAAGCCTGCTCGGTGAACTCCGCTACCGAGCGGGTGTCCATCGGCTCATGAGAAGGGGCGGCAGGGACGGTATGGTCAATAACATCGGACATAAAGTAAGGTTCACTTATCAGTTTTAATAGGTATAGGTAATAGGTGTGAATAATGCGCATCAGCGCCAAAATAAGATAGTGCTATCGTAAAGGATATCGGCAAAATTAAAAAGAGATAACTCAGAATAGACGACAAGGTGTGACGTGCCTGTTCAGGCAAGCAAGGTAAAATAACACAACTCGCTTCACATGCCATAAAAGCCAGCGTTTTCGCCACGCTTTAGCAATAACTGCGTCAGTGAGGATTTTTGGTATAAAAGTAGAAATTTGTCTAGGGCGTGTCCCTAATTCAGTTTGCAATGAATCATAGTACAAGCTAGATACAGCATAGACTTATAATTACGAGCCAATTTCTCGTATCGAGTCGCAATACTACGGAACTGCTTTAGCCTTGCAAACGTGTTTTCAACTAAGTGTCGTAGCTTATATAAATAATGATCAAACGCTACATCTGGTTGTTTAGCATTTCTTCTTTTAGGGATGACAGGGCTTATGTTGTCTTGCTTTAGCCTGTTTCTAATGGTTTCAGAATCATAAGCTTTATCAGCAATGAAGTAGGTCGCATCCGTTAACATCTCTATGATGTCATCTACCGCTTGGCTGTCGTGGACGTCACCCCCAGTGATTTTAAAATCAATCGGGTTTCCATGCGAGTCGACGGCGAGATGTATCTTGGTGGTTGTTCCACCTCGAGATTTTCCAGTGGCTCGAAGTTCTCCTCGTCTGGCGCCGCTTGAATGCTGATGACAGCGGATGTAGCTTCCGTCTGCGAATACCCATTCTTCATCAATACTTGCTCGTAGGTCAAAAAAAATTGCTCCCATAAGCCTTTTTTTGACAACCTGTTAAATCGATTATAGGCGGTTTTCCATGGACATAGCTCACTCGGTATATCACGCCATGGGGCTCCTGTACGAAGTTTCCACAATATGGCTTCCATGACTTGTCTGTCGTTTTTCCAAGTATGACAGCCATGAGCTTTCATGGTACTTTGGAGTTGTTCCCATGTATTATCATTGAGCACTGTTCTTGCCATAATTTAGAGAGCCATGTGGTAAATAGTCTCTTTATTTTAAAGGCTTTATACTTGCTTTTCCAGATTAGGGACACGCCCTAGCAATAAATAAGAAAATGAAAATCTATGAAATGGCGAGTCATTTATTGCTTAACTGATTGATAATAATGGTATTAATGAGCGTCAAGTAGCTTTGCGAACGCAAGTAGCAATCTTTTGTATTGAGTAGTCTTTATAAAGTGTGTATGTTAATGAACAAAGGGCTATTTACTGCTATAGGGTTTGCTTGTCACCATACAGCAAGGTCGGTGCCTGACAGCCATCACCATGGTTTGCCAGTGCTTTGAGACTTTGTGTGTTTGTCACGCTGTGATTTGTATGAGTGGACGGTAGCGTACTATTACTAGGAGAGAAAAGATTATGGAAAATCACGGTAACTTGATTCGTCGTAACGACAAAGTATGGGTCAAAACTTACGAAAAACTTGGCATGCAGTACGATATCGATATGCCGCCCGCTGACACCTCGTTGCTTGAGATACTTGAGCAAAACTTCATCAAACACGCTGGCAAAACCGCGTTTGTCTGTATGGATGTCAAACTCTCGTACGAAGAATTAGACCGTTATAGTAAGCAGGTCGCCGCCTACCTACAGTCCCTCGGCCTAAAAAAAGGCGATAAAGTCGCGGTAATGATGCCAAACATCCTGCAGCTGCCCGTTGCTGTCTTGGGCGTACTGCGGGCAGGTCTGACGCTGGTCAATGTCAACCCACTTTATACCACCAAAGAGCTTGCCCATCAATTAGAAGATTCTGATGCCAAGGCGCTGATTTTGTTAGAAAACTTTGCAAAAACCTACGAAGATATCGGCAAGGAGATGGTCGATCATGTGGTGGTGACATCGATGGGCGACTTGATGAGCCCGCTGAAAGGCTTCATCGTCAATACGGTGGTGCGCCATGTCAAAAAAATGGTGCCAGCCTATCATATCAATGGTAGCGTCAAATTCAAAAAAGCGCTTAATCGCTTTTCGGCGGCCAGCTATCAGCGCCCCAATGACATCGGTTTGGATGATGTCGCGGTACTACAGTATACCGGTGGTACCACAGGCGTGGCCAAAGGCGCGATGCTCACGCACGGCAACTTGGTTGCCAACTTGATTCAGTGTGACACGTACTTAGGCGATGCTTTTGATAAGTTTGAAAAAATGAATGAGCAGCCAGTGATTATGACGGCACTACCGCTATATCATATTTTCTCATTTACCGTTTGTGGTATGTACGGCCTCTATCGCGGCTGTATTGGGCTATTGGTACCCAACCCGCGCGATGGCGCAAGCTTAATCAAAGCCTACAAAGATTATCCACCTGCGTTTTTCCCAGCGGTAAATACCTTGTTTAATGCGCTTGCCAATAGTGAAGTATTCAAAGCGCTCGATCATAGCAAGCTTGAGATGTCGATGGGCGGTGGTATGGCTGTGCTAAAGGATACAGCGGCAAAATGGCAGCAAATCACGGGCAATATCATTGTACAGGGCTATGGTCTATCAGAGACCTCGCCTGTTGCCTCAGCAAACCCACAAGGGACAGGCGAGTTCTCAGGCAACATCGGTCTGCCAATGCCAGCCACAGATATGGCCATCTTGGATGAGGCGGGTAATGAGGTTGAGATTGGTGAGCGCGGAGAGATTAGTGTGCGCGGGCCGCAGGTGATGAAAGGATACTGGAAACGCGATGATGCCACGAGCGAGGTGATGACGGCGGATGGTTATTTCCGTACCGGTGACATCGGTGTGATGGATGAAGAAGGCTACTTTAAGATTGTCGATCGCAAAAAAGACATGATCTTGGTGTCAGGCTTCAACGTTTATCCAAACGAAGTAGAGGACGCCATGTCAGGTCATCCAAAAATCTTAGAGTGCGGTGTCATCGGTATCGATGATGAAAAAAGCGGTGAGGTGCCAAAGATTTATGTGGTACGTAGTGATGACAGCTTGACAGAAGAAGAAGTCATCGCGTATGGCAAAGAGAATCTAACGGGTTATAAGCGTCCGCGTTACGTAGAGTTTATCGACGAGCTACCAAAGTCAAACGTGGGTAAAATCTTACGCAAAGACTTGCGAGAGCTTGAAGAGAAAAACCACGGTTAGGCTCTTGCTTAAGCCGAGCTGATCAGCTATTCATGACTCACTAGGGCTAGGACTCTATAGTCTGAGTGGTTTTGCTCGAGATGTCATCGTACACAAAAATGATAAGGCCGCTGATTGCTGCTTTATCATTTTTTGTCTTTTCTGCTATTTTTGTCTGTACAACATCATCGCCACAGATAGAGAATTTTGCATAAAACTGCTATAGTGCCCACCGACCTATTTTTGTATATATCTGTTGGTTTGGCTTGAGCGGTTTGGCAAAACCATCATAATGACAGTAAGGTATACCTTAGCGTGTGGCTAAGGCATGGTGCCACTTATCGATGACGTGGTATGGCTTTGTGACTTGCAAAGCTTATGAATGATAAACCCAATGGTGTTGCCTTGTTTTTTTATTCATAAGCTTTTGTAGCCACAGATTTGCTGCGATAGATAAGGGTGCTTTATTGGGGCATGTCTTTCATTGAATCGATGCACTGCTTTTAATCGATGTATTGCTTTTAATCGATGCATGGCTAAAGGGCGAGAAATGATGACGCGCTTTTGATTATTTTATGTTTTTAACGGCAACATTTAGGGAAAATTATGACCGACAGTATCAATAAAGAGACGACAGAGGATCAAGCTGCCACGGGCCATACCGCTAGGCAGGCATATCAAGACAACGCCTTTCCCGATATGCCGACGATAGACAGCGACAGTCCGTGGTTGAGTGCTTATGAGCGTTATGGCATCGCAGCAACTATCGATATGCCAGAGGACAATACCTCTTTACTTGATGTGTTTGAGCGTAATTTTAGTCGTTATGGGCAAAAGCCTGCCTATATCTGCATGGGTGCTTCTGTTAGCTTTAAGCAATTGGATTTGTACAGTCGCCAAATCGCCAGCTACTTGCAGTCACTAGGACTGGTCAAGGGTGATAAAGTTGGGGTGATGATGCCCAATATCTTGCAGTATCCTGTCGTGGCCTTGGGTATCATTCGCGCAGGGATGGTGCTGGTCAATGTCAATCCCCTCTATACCAGCCGCGAGCTGTCGCATCAGCTGCATGATAGCGGTGCCAAAGCGCTGTTTATCGTCGAAAACTTTGCTAAGACTTATCAAGATGCCGAAGACAAAGGTCAGGTTGAGCATGTGATCTTGTGCAAAATCGGCGATATGCTGGGCACGCTCAAAGGCGCGGTGGTCAATCTTGTGGCTCGCCATGTCAAAAAAATGATTCCAGCCTATAGCTTGCCAGACAGTGTGAGTTTTAAACAAGCGCTAAACGCTGTATCAGCCAGTAAGTACCAGCGTCCAGATATGAACCTTAGCGATGTGGCGCTGCTCCAGTATACCGGCGGTACCACAGGCGTGGCCAAGGGCGCCATGCTCTCTCACGGCAACCTAGTCGCCAATATGCTACAGATCAGCGCTTTGATGAATAGTGCCTTTGACGATGATGTCGATGCCAATGATGTCATCTTGACAGCACTACCGCTGTATCATGTCTTCTCCTTTATGGTCTGCGGTATGTACGGCATGTATCAAGGCTATGCAGGGCTGCTGATTCCAAACCCACGCGATTTGGATGGTTTGATTAAAGAGATGGGCAAATACAAGCCCTCGTTTATCCCAGCGGTCAATACCTTGTTTAATGGTTTGGTACACAAAGAAAGCTTTGCCGACTTGGACTTTTCTAATCTAAAAGCCTCTATCGGCGGCGGGATGTCGGTGTTGCCAAGCGTGGCAAAAGAGTGGCATAAAATCACAGGATTGCCTATCGTTGAAGGCTATGGTCTGTCTGAGACCTCGCCTGTGGTGGCCTTTAATCCAATGACCATCTCTGAGTTTACTGGCAAGATTGGTATTCCAGCCTCGAGCACCGATGTGATACTCATCGATGAGGACGAAAACGAAGTGGCATTAGGCGATCGCGGCGAGATTTGTGTCAAAGGTCCACAGGTGATGATCGGCTATCAAAACCGTCCAAAAGAAACCGCCGAGACCTTTACCAGCAATGGATACCTAAAAACAGGCGACATCGGTATCATGGACGAAAAAGGCTTTATCAAAATCGTTGATCGCAAAAAAGACATGATTTTGGTGTCAGGGTTTAATGTCTATCCAAATGAAATCGAAGAAGCCATGAGCGAGCATCCAGCCGTGGTGGAGTGCGGCGCTATTGGTGTGCCAAACGAGCAGCGCGGCGAAGAGCCTAAGCTGTTTGTGGTCAAAAAAGGCGAGGTTACCGAGCAAGAGTTGCTTGATTTTGGTAAAAAGCAACTGACAGGCTATAAGCGTCCGCGTCATATACAGTTTGTCGATGAATTACCAAAGTCAAACGTCGGTAAGATTTTGCGTAAAGAATTGCGTAAGATGGAAGGTCTAGAATAACACCAGCGTCTTTTTTGCAGCGGCGTAATGGCTGGAGTGAATCTTGCTATTGCGCCGCTGCCACGTTAGGATATCGTCATACGGGCATCGGCTCAGACATTGGCTGGCTGAGAGTTTGTGGTTCATGCCGCTTTGCGCGTGCTACCTTTTATTGACAACACTTATTTTACAACACTGCTTTAAAACAAGTACTAGGAATTTTTATGCGTATTGACAATCGTGAGCTTGACCAACTTCGCTCGATCAGCTTTGAGCGCCATTATACTAAGCATGCTGAAGGCTCCGTGTTAGTCAGCTTTGGCGATACCAAAGTCCTGTGTACCGCTAGTGTTGAGTCTGGCGTACCGCGCTGGCTAAAGGGTAAGGGTAAAGGGTGGATCACGGCCGAATACGGTATGTTGCCACGTGCGACCAATACCCGTAACCAACGCGAAGCGGCGCGCGGTAAGCAGTCAGGTCGTACGCAAGAGATTCAGCGCCTCATCGGTCGTAGCCTGCGTGCTATGATTGATCTTAGCAAGCTTGGTGAAAACACCATTTACCTTGATTGTGATGTACTACAAGCTGATGGTGGTACGCGCACCGCCAGTATCACAGGAGCGGCCATCGCGCTTATCGATGCGTTAGAGAGCCTACAAAAAACCAAAAAGCTCAAAGCCGATCCATTGATTGGCCTGGTGGCGGCGGTCTCTGTAGGTATGAAAGATGGCAAAGCGTACTTGGACCTCAATTACGAAGAAGACGCCAGCTGTGATACCGATTTAAACGTCGTCATGACCCAAAAGGGTGAGTTCATTGAGCTACAAGGCACTGCTGAAGAAAAGCCATTTACTCGCGCCCAAGCAGACGATATGCTAGCGCTGGCCGAAAAAGGCATTGCGGAGCTCATTACCATGCAGCAGACGGCGCTGGGCTGGTAAGCGACATTTTTTGGTCTTATCGTCCTCTAACAACGCATTAATTTTGCAGTAAATACTCGGCAATAGGTAACGATACATGCTCAAGCTGACCGATGACGGCGCCAAAATCACCTTGCAAAATCAAGCGCCAGCGGCTGACAATGGTATGTTTTGGTTTGGCACCGCCTTGCTCGTGGGTGCCGTGGCGGTCGCGATGGCCATGAGTCTGTTTCCTGAGCGCCTTGCTATTGGCGCGCTGGCTTTGCTCATCGTTGGTAGTTTTATTTTTAATAAAAAACGCCAGCAGCAAAGACAAGCTGTGAGCAAAAATATCAGTAGTGGTGTGCTGTGGGTGCGTAGTGGTGAGCTGGTGCATGACCATCAAGGCAAGCGTCAACACATCACCCTTATCGCTAATGATAATGTCACACTGATGGGTGAGCAGCTACAGATCACGGATGTCGATGGTAGCTGTAAGTGCCAGATCAGCGGCTTTGAGAGTGTGCAAGAGGCCAAAGCCGCCCAAGCGATATTACAAGGCCAGACATTTGGCAAACGCCATGTCAATATTAAGATGAATGACAACCCGCCTCCCTCTTAGTTTTTCTATCTACCTTTTTTAAACCTTATTTCCTTTCTTTAAGCGACACTATAGTCAATTCGAAATAAAATCGATACGCTCATACCAGTTACCTGGTATCGTGTTTATAGTGAATGAACTATAGTGCTTGCAGATTTATGCCCAAATGGTTTATAAGTAAGACTGAAAACTGGTATTTTGCTTTTTTGTTGTCAATGGTACCTTTGACAAGGAGTCAGTCATGTCGCGTTTGTCATCGTCTATGTCACTGTCTGTATCGTCGCCGATTACAGCGTCATGTAGCGTGTTATTGCTGCTTGTAGGTGGCATGACATCCTCTCATGCCGATAGTATGAGTGCGCTTATCGCGCAAAAATCAGCTCAGTCAGATCTGAGCGCCCGTTATAACTCATCATACTCAGCCGTCCCTTCTGCTAAGATCAGTACGCGCTCTCGTATTCAGCGCGCCGATAGCTATCGCGCCGACACGGCAGTTACCGCGCCAGTGGGGAGCACGGCATATCGCTATCCTGAGCGCGCCTATCAAGCGCCATCTGTGCTGCCCGCATTTTTGTCTGGTAGCTATGACAATATCGATAGTGAGTATTTACCGATACTGAGCAGCGCAGAGCGCCAAAGCAGTATGGCGGCGCGTGAAGTCATTAGTACAGCACGTAAAATGGCGCTCAATGAGCGTACAATCATTCAAGGCGGCTGCTGGGATTATTTAGATGCGGTGTTTAAGCGAGCAGGGGTGACGCGCGATACAGTACATAAAGGCACATACCGCCAAGGGCCTTATGCTCATAGCAGTCAAATAGAAGCAGGTGACTGGCTGTATTATATCAATCACGGCTACAATGGCGTCGAGCATAGTGGCTTGTTTGTCGGCTGGGTAGATGAGCGTGCCAAGCAAGCACTGATTCTCAGCTATGCAGGCGAAAACCGCCGAGAGCCTGCGCGTTATCGCGTGTACGATTTGAGCAATGTCTATCAAATCATGCGCCCAAGTGTTTAAGCGTGATAAATAGGCTCAGGATCAAAACACTACAGCGAGACGAAGATGAGTTTTGCGCAGCAGCAAGCGGCGTAGGTACAGCAACCTTGCAAGATTTATAAAAAACGCCCGTTATCTAAAGAGATGACGGGCGTTTTGGTTTGATAAGTCTAGCTCGTGTCGCACTCTTTAAAACGGTTTGACCACCACCAAAATCACGATAAATATCAAGGCAAAAACAGGTATCTCATTAAACCAGCGCCAAAACTTATGGGTTTTGTAATGTGGGTTGTCGATCAGCTTTTTGCGATAAAAACCGCAAGCACCGTGGTAGGCTGAGAGCAGTACCACCAGCAGTAGCTTGGCATGTAGCCAGCCTTGGGTTTTGTAAACCTCCCAGCCCAGTCCCAACATCCATAAGCCAAATACCCATGTCGCTATCATCGATGGCGTCATGATGCCGCGATACAACTTGCGCTCCATGACAGCAAAACGCTCGTGGCTGATGGTGTCCTCACTCATCGCATGATAGACGAACAAGCGCGGTAAATAAAATATCGCAGCAAACCAGCAAACCATAGAAATAATATGCGCCGCTTTGATCCAATTAAAATACTCTGCCATTATCCTCTCTCTTACTGTTTGGTCCGGTAGGCTCTATCATGTCGGCAAGCTTAGCACATATTGCTCATTAGTAGCGCAACTAACAGTGTGATTACCAATATGACTGTCAACGCAACTACCAACGTGACTATCAATCAATGGCATACAAAGGGCTATTGTGCCAACACGACCTGTGATTGATGCCCACTCATCGCATCCAGCACAGGCACCTGCTTTGGCGCACGAGGAGCGGCAAACTGAGCAGTGAGACCGAGCTCACGCATCAGTCTATTGTCACTCGATTGACTGGCGTTACCTGTGGTCAATAGTTTGTCACCATAAAAAAACGAGTTGGCACCTGCCATAAAGGCCAAAGCTTGCTCGGCATCAGAGAGGCTCTCGCGGCCAGCAGATAAGCGCACGTAGCTGGTCGGACAACAGATACGCGTCACCGCAATGGTACGTACCCACTCCAGCACAGAGAGCTGGCCTTCTGCTAAGACTTTATCACCGATCGGTGTACCTTGAATGGGCACCAATAGATTGACCGGAATAGACTCAGGCGCTTTGGGCATTTTTAGCAGCTCGTGTACCCAGTCGATACGGTCGTCACGGCTCTCACCCATCCCTACGATATTGCCACTACAGACATTGATACCAGAGTTACGGACATGAGCGAGAGTGTCTAGGCGCTCGTCATAACTGCGGGTGCTGACCACTTGCTCATAATAGCGCCGCGAGGTATCTAGATTATGATTGTAATAATCAAGCCCTGCATCAGCCAGCTGCGCGGCCTGCTGGTCATCTAGCATACCTAGGGTCATGCAGGTCTCAAGCCCCAATGCTTTGACTTCTTTGATCAGCTCGACCACATACGGCATGTCTTTGGCGCTTGGGTGTTTCCAAGCCGCACCCATACAAAAGCGCGACGAACCCGTGGCTTTGGCGCGCTTGGCGGCGGCGATGACCTTATCGACTTCGATACGTTTTTCTGCCTGCAGTTTGGTGGTGTCGCGGTGATGGCCTGATTGTGAGCAGTAGCCACAGTCTTCAGGGCAGTTGCCAGTTTTGATAGACAATAAGGTGCTAATCTGTACTTCGTTGGCTGTAAAATGCTGACGATGCACAGTCTGTGCTTGCATCAGCAAATCCATCAATGGCAAGTCAAACAACCGCGCGATATCATCACGGCTATAGCTGCTATGAGAGGTGGGCTGCGCCGTCGCTTCGGTCTTTATGTCGGTCAAAAAGTCAGGCTCCAAGCCGTTGTTTTTTGTGTTTTGCTGGCTGCTGGGCTCTGAGATATTAAGCAATCCTGCCATAAGGTAAATCCTTTTATAATACGATGAAGAGGGTAGGTTATGATTTTATATGATAAAAAAGGCTGCGATATAGTATACCGCAACCTTTTTAGAAAGTCAGAATGCTGCCAAAGCGTACCGACAATCGATACCATCAAAACACCAATGACAACGACTTGATAAGTCTAGCCTTTGTAGAATTATAAAGGAATATATAACTATAAAGGGCTATAGAGTTATAAAGGACACTTTGGCAAGTCGGTGATTACTTACCCAGTTTATGCTTGGCAACGCCGATCCAATGGTTGGCAAACTGCTGCGCTTTATAAGCATAAGGCTTGGCCTTTTGGATATAAGGTTTGTACTCTTCTGGGATGGCAGGCACGATGTGCTTGGCAAGTTTATTGAACCACATCATCAAGCTGTAGTCACCTTCGATACTTAAGTTGCCTTCTTGTACCGCCGTCATAAAGCTTGGCAAATCGCCTTTGGTTAGCAGCTTTACGCCCGTCATCGAGTCTTTAAAAGTAATGGTCAAATCGGCTTCTGTTGCATGGCCACTTTGCTGACTAAACTGACCATTATCAAAGCGATAATAACGTGCAATACCAGACTCAGTGCTGGCAAGCTCGATGGTCACATCACGATCCGCAAGCAGCTTTTGTACGTCTTCATTATCACTATCGGCTAGCATAGAGAGGCGATAGCCAATCACTGCCAGCAATACATCTAATGGGTCAGACTTGATATCTAATACAGGTAGCGTAAACATCATAAAACTCCTAAAGAATAAGACAAAAAATATAGCGTACTTTATATGAATTTTTGCGACAAATATATAATTAGAGTATAAACCATCAAATACTATCAATTCTTTAGTAGTTAAGTAGAGAGCGTTTAGTATCTTGTAACATTAGCCATCATCAATAAAAACGCGGCTGATAGTCGTCGTCATACACTGGCGTATGCTCGATATAGCGCGCGGCTTGCAACTCGCGCTGCTGCTGTACTGACTGACTGACATCATCGTAGCGTATGGCTCGATACAGCACCCAGCCTGCCAGCGGCAACCAGCTGATACCCATGGCGATGACATAGCTATGCCATTCTGATAGCGCTAGCAGGGCCGGCCGACTGATCAATAGGCTTTGGACGGCCTCGACTGCTAGCCAATAGGCCATACCGCCAAACAGATACCATAGCAGCCAGCGCTGTGATGAAAACGCCAACGCCAGCACCAAACCTGCCAGTAGCCCATACGCAAACAGTGCCGTACCACTCAAGCTATCTATACCGATAAAGGAAAAAACAGTCATTAACATCATTCATCTCGCTATTGATAAGGTGAATTTCTTATAACAATGCGACTATTATGAAAGCTTGCTGAGTAAAGCTAAAGAGGGTAGAGGCGACTTTGCGACAACCGTTGACGTTTGGTTTTTTAAAATGCTAAGCGCCAATCACAAAGCCGATAACCGGCCTCAAGCGTGGCGATTACCCCACCACGAGAGCAAGGAGACCAATACAGCGCCAAGTAGCATCAGCCCTATCGTGGTCGCCCACTGCGCGCCTGCCGGATACTGCCATGGCATGACGTTGTAAATGGCGTCGCTGTCGTGCGTCCCCAACGCATCGACCTTCCACGGCCATACTTTGACCAAGGAGCCGGCGATAAAGCCGGTCAGTAGGGCGAGCGTGGCTTGGTAATAGTGCGCTAGTAACCATTTGAGCGCCCGCGTGAATAACAACAGCCCCGTTGCCATACCAGCGATCACGGTCAAAAGGATGCTAAGGTTCATGGTATCGACCGCTTCTAACACAGCGTCATAAGCGCCCAATAACAGCAAAATAAAAGACCCTGATACCCCAGGCAATATCATCGCACAAATAGCCACTGCCCCTGCAAAAAACAAATAAGGCAAGCTTGGCGTGGTAGTCATGATTGGTAGGCTGCTAATCACCACAGCGCTGATAAGCCCTACCAAAAACAGTAGCATGCGGCCGATATTCCAGCGTTTAATCTCTGCCAGTAATAAAAATACCGTGGCGACGACCAGACCAAAAAAGAACGACCAAATCAGTAGCGGTTGATGGTCTAAAAGGTGCTTGATCATACCTGCCAATGTGGCAAAACTACTGGCAATACCCAGCAACAAAAACAACAAAAACGTGGCATCGACTTGTCGCCAGACCGCAAGCAAACCTCGTAAACCGCCCTCTGCGCGAAACACCTGCCACAAGCTGGGGCCAATACTGCCAAGCGCATTGATCAGGCGCTCATAGATGCCGGCAATCAAAGCAATGGTGCCGCCAGAGACGCCAGGGACAATATCAGCGGCGCCCATCGCCATGCCCTTGATATAAGTGGCTGCTAGCGACTTTGGTTGGTTATCCGCTACTGACGACTCGCTTGGCCGCGGTGATTGAGGTGCCGTCATGGGTACATCCTTTATACAAAAATACGTGATGGGGTAAAGTATCGAGTGAAACAAAGCTAATAGTAAAGCAAAGCTAGTAAAGAAAAAACGCAATGAGATAAACATAAAAGCTAGGTCGATGACAAGGTATCAACCTAGCTTTTGTGAGCGCATGGTTACTCCACTTTAAAACAGGTACGGCGTGACGGCTATTCACTTTCTTTGCGTGCTGTGCCTGCGCCGATAGATGCTGCACAAAATAAACACCAGTAGCACGTTGTACTCAGTGGTACATAGTATCTTGCCGGCCAGTTTTATGGGGGATTGGCTATAGTGTGTTTTACCATGACTTGGTCGGGGCGAGCGCTGGATAACCCAAGGCATAAAGCGCGCCCTCAAGCCCTGTGACATTGATGGCAGAGTCAGCACGCGCTTGAACGATGGGTTTGGCGCGGTAAGCGACGCCCAAGTCAGCAACGGCCATCATCGGTAAGTCATTGGCACCGTCGCCGACACAGACCACTTGTGACATATCAATACCTAAGCGCTCGGCGGTCTGCTCGGCGATGGTGGCTTTTTTGGCACCATTGACGATAGGGAGCTGCACATGACCGGTCACTTCGCCTTCGTCGATATCTAAGGCGTTGGCGTGTACTTCATCGATACCTAACTGCTCGGCGATATAGTTGGCAAAATAGGTAAAGCCCCCTGATACCAGTACCGTATGATAACCCAGTGCTTTGAGCGCACTGATCGTGGTGCGCGCGCCTGTCGATAAGGTCAAACCACGGCAGATATCATCAAGGACATCAGTTGAGATGCCTTTGAGTAGCGCCACGCGCTGGGCAAAAGACTCATCAAAATCGATTTCTCCGCGCATCGCCGCCTCGGTGATGGCTTCGACTTTTTCGCCGATACCAGCGGTTTTGGCCAGCTCGACGATGACTTCTTGTTCGATCAACGTCGAGTCCATATCAAAGCAGGCAAGCTTGTGCGTACGCAGCATATGACCGATGGAGAGGATATGACAATCAACCACATCTAGCTGCTCACCGCTGTCTGTACGGCTTGTATTGTTATAGGCTTTGGTCAAGTCGTGACGTAAGCGGGTGGTAAGCTGATCGTCGATGATGTGGGCGGCTGCCGTCTTTTTGGCAGGGTGCATCAAGGTGTCGGTCACAGGCACCAACAAATAGCGATAGACCTGCACGGGGGTAAATGGCAAGCGCTGCGCATCACCTGCTGTAGGCTCGGTATCAGACACCGTGATATTGACAAAGCTGGCATCGGCGTCTTCTGCTACGGTGACCAAATGCCAGTTTGGCTGCTCATCGACCCAAGACTGTACATACTGATGAATGTCCAGCGCTGATACATGAGTTGGCAGGACGACGATGAGGGCAAAAACAGGAAGGGACTGCAATGCGTCAAAATCTTGCAAATTCGTATTGTTGGGTAGTAGCGATGCAACAGAATCCACGGCTTGTTGCCATGCTTTGCTGTCTTTTGGTAACGAATAAGAGGTATTTTTTGGCATGACTCAATTGTCCCTTGTATGCTCATATAAGATTAGGAATAATAACAGTTTTACAGGTCAGCGCCTATAGATGGCGCGCAAAGTATTATGGTCTGCAAAAAACGGCTGCGTTGACCACATAAATTTCTAAAACTGCTAACGCTATAAGGTTTATTATGGTGCTATAGTAGCTATGATAAGCGCGCCCGCTTGGTCTGGGTGATAAGAGCGATAGCGGTATGTAAACACAGCTGTGTGTAAGTAAGATAGCAAGCACAACAGACAAGACCGACGATTTTTTAAAATTAGCCAAAAAATGAGCGACAGTCTCGTTTTTTAATTTCATTTATCCAAAAAAGTTTACCATATCATGACGTATTTAGCGCCGCGGCAAGGGTTGTTTGCCATTATTCTTCTGGTTAGTTTTTGTTTGCAGACACTGCTACTGGTCATCAGTACTGATCAGCAGTTGAGCAAAAGTCGTGCGTTAAAAGGCGAACAGATGGTCGCACAACTGATAGATGAAGCGAGGCTATCGCTAGAAAACAAAGACCGTGTCAGCCTCAGTGTCATCGCCAATCGCTACACCAGTGAGCAGGACGTGACGCGTATTTTGATCAAAGACAACAACGATGATATCTTGGTACCAGTAGGCAACGCACCGATGCAGCAGGGCGATACCATCCGTCAAATCGCTACCAAAGGCGATGCGGTCATCGGTAGTGTGGCGCTGACGCTAAAAGATATCAGCAAGGGCGAGATTATCGCCATGCAGTGGCCGTTTGTCATTGGTATGCTGCTTCTGCATCTATTGCTATGGCTGATTTATGGTTATCTTGCACGCCCGACCAAAGAGCAAATCAACGCCATCAGCCGTGATATTTCAGAGCTACACCGCGAGCAGTTTAGGCAGCTCGATCAGCGAGGCTCTGAGCGCGATTATGATCGTAGCAGCTATGAGGACGACCGCCGCGCCGCAGACGTTGAGGCGACACAGAGCACAGTTGACAATACAACCACCGCCGATGCCAGCGCTGCGGTACGTACGCTAAACATTCATGGCGCAGTCAATAGCTATATCAGAGGGCAGCAAGGCGCAACGTCTGCAGATGCTGATACTCGGACTAATAGCGAGCATGACTTGGATATAAGTGCGGATATAAATGCAGATATCAGTGCTGGTATGAAGGACGATGTTGATGCGACGTCCAAAGCAGACTCAGCCCATCATACAGAGGATAGGCCATCAGAAACAAGCCATGACCAAAGCATAGGCAAAGCGGCTCGTGGCAGCGCACGCCTATCAGCCACGCGTACGTTTGATAGTGTCAGGGTACAAATCGTCTTTCATGATGAGTTTAATATGCTTGAGCGTCTAGCGCCCGCCCAGCGCCTACCATATCTGGCGCTATGTACACAGCTGCTCAACCAAGCGACGACCGAGCTACTAAAACAGCCGCTACTGCTCGGTGTCAGCATGATAAATGAGCCAAGTTTTGATGATAAAGGGGCTAGCGTGCTTCTAAAAGCTGACAACAGCCATGCCAAAGTGGCGCTGGCAGGCGTGATGCTGGGCAAGCTGTATTTGATGCTCAACAAAATCATCCATGATAAGCATATCGAGCTGTCGCGTTTTGCGTTACCTGCCAAAGCAGGTGTCAGTGATGATGCGCAAAGTGAAGCCATGACGCATCTGCTGCACGGTATCGGCAAAAAAGAGCAAATGCTGATCTTATTGCCCAATGCGGGCCTCAAACAAATCAGCCACCATGTACAGGTACAGAGCGTCATGCGCCCAACGACCGTCTATGAGCGTGAGTGTGCGATATTTGATGGGGGCAATGATGCGATGATTCAGCGGTTGGCGGATGTGCGTAATGCGGTATTGATGGTCGACAATCAAGAGGCTTCTTAAGCATAGGTGTTCATCAAGAGCGCTGTCTTGTACCGATGTAGTCTGTACAATTGCCTATAGTACTGCTTGGCAAAGAGGTTTGGCCGCGATTGGGAAATATGCCATATTGACAAAAAGGATTGACAACTCTCAACAGAGACTTTATAAGGCATATATATATTGATGTATTTTTTATACCTTTGCTAAAACTGATAGGAGTTTGTCATGAGTGACGCTGATATTGACGACGATTTTGATGATGACTTTGTCGATGATGATGACGCAAAGATGGTAGAAGAGGCTGAGACAAGTGTGCGCACACGCTTAAGTAGCCTCGAAAAGCGTCGATTGATCGATAACTTGCTCGAAGAAAAGCGTTTGGCAAGAGAACTAAAAGACGATCTCGATGATCTCGACGATTTCGATGAAGATGACGATGATTGGGACGACGACGATATCTGAGCGGCTACGTCATAGTGCCGGTATTTTTTTCTGTCAGCAGCATTCGTTTGTCGCTCTAGCGCCGTATGTTTGTCAACTAAAGCCTTTTAATGACCGCTCTACAGCAGCGCTTTATCTTTCTATCGAGATTTAGCGTTGCCTGCTTTTATTTTTTATCATGACGGTTTGGGTTCGTAACTTTTAACAGTCACCTTCTTGTCCCCTCCATCATGCCTATCTTCGATCGTTTTGCGATTGACACCCTTCATTTAAGGATTTTAACTCATGAGTGATCCATTAAGCTTTGACGAATTACTAGACTACTTAGACACCCAAGAAAACCCCTACGTCCTCGATAGTGTCGCCGCCCATGGTTTTTTGACCGCTACCGTCATCGGTCGCCCGCTGCCTAATTGGTTGGATGCATTTTTTGAAGGTCATGTGAGCGAGATTCCAGAAAACGTCGTCGATGGTATCAAGCGCTGGCGTGCCGCTATCATGGCTGAGCTAAAAAACGAGACACCCATCGAGTTGCCTTTCAACGAAGACGCTGGTGATGAGGAAGTGGCGGTAGATTTCTCCGATGAGTCAGACATCGTCGCTTGGTCGATTGGTTTTGTCGATGCGATGTATGGCGAGGAAGCCAGTGATTGGTTTGAAGATGAAGAAACCAGCGAGGATGTGGCGGTATTGACGCTACCGATGATTGTGCTCAGTGGTATCGATGATGAAGATCCTGAGCTGGCCGCCATGCGCCGTGATGAAGACAAGCTGGCACAGATGGCCAATAGTATCGAAGGCAATCTGACCGAGCTGTTTTTGTTGTTTCATACCAACGACTGATACCGTACCTAGATCGTCCCGCGCGTCGGTTTTTTAAGTAGCAACTGTTTTAACAGACAGTCGCCGCTGTTATTTTGTATGCATAAGGTAATATCATGGCTTTGCAACTCTCCAATCTTGAGCATCTACCAGGGTATCAGATCACTGAGCGTTTGGATGTGGTCTATGGCAGTACGGTACGCTCAAAACACGTCGGCAAAGACTTGTTTGCTGGGCTAAAAAACATCGTCGGCGGCGAGCTGACCGCCTATACCGAGCTGTTAGAAGAATCGCGCCAAGAGGCAATCGATCGTATGGTGGTCAAGGCCGAAGCACTGGGCGCAGATGCGGTGGTGGGCTTGCGCTTTTCGACCTCTAGTATCGCTCAAGGGGCCTCCGAGCTGTTTGTCTATGGTACGGCGGTCAAGGCCGTACCGATGCCGGATCCAGCGTCTCAGCCTTCCCATCGTCACGATGATTCATCACGCCCGCCGCAAGCCGCGCCCACCCAGCCAAGCGCAGTGCCAGCTGATGACTTACCACGTTTCAACCCTTTTGGTTAACCACCTAAAAAGCCTATCCGCTTTTTTATAAGAAGAGACGTGTCATGAACCAGTCATTCACCCAAATGCTTATCAACTATGCGCCGCTCCTTATATTGTTTGTGGTGGGGTGGTTTTTTGGCACCCGTCATGAGCGTCAGCATCTAGCGCAGCTACGCCAAGCTGAGCAAACGCTGGGTCATATCGTGGTCTCAAGCGAGCGGTTTTATCGTCCCAAACTGGCGGCGGACACGCAAGGTGAGCTGGTGCTCGGTAGCGTCGTGATCGCGCAAGATTATTTTAAAATGATCGTCGCGCGGGTGCTGAGCATCTTTGGCAAAAACCTAACCACTTATGAGACACTGCTGGATCGCGCGCGCCGCGAGGCCATCGTACGTATGCGTACTCAGGCACATGCCAAAGGCTACAATCACATCTATGGTTTACGCCTTGAGGTGACCAATGTCAACCAGCTCGGTAGTATGGTGGAGGCCATTGCTTATGGCACAGCGGTGCATAGTATCGATGACACGCCCTAATTGTCTTGCTGTTGCGCTCTATTTTCCTTCCTGATTTGCCTTCCTAGGTTGGCTCTCCTTTCTTTGACCACCACATCTGACTGATGAGTCGTTGAATAAAACAGATAAAGCCGCTTTTACAACGATATACTTTGTTATACCGCTCCATGAGGGGGCGTATAGACACGATGGCATGGAATGCTGTCATACACCGGCCCACGCAGGGTCTTATATCTGGTCAAAAACAATAGCACAGGTGCTGACGCTTTGCGGGCGGCTGGTGTGGGTTTTTGGGCGGGTAGTATCTACAAGGATGTGGTTATGGAAGGTCTGGAAATTGTCACCTTAGTCAACTCAGTTATCATCCCCATTTGTTTGTTTTTGATTATGATGGGTATGGGTCTCACTCTCGTCGCCAATGATTTTAAACGCGTTTTAACATATCCCAAGGCAGTTGGTATCGGCTTGACCAATCAGCTGTTGCTATTACCGCTCATCGGCTTTGCATTGGCCAATACCATGCCTCTAGAGCCTGAATACGCCGTCGGTGTCATGCTGCTGGTGCTGTGCCCAGGAGGCACCACTTCCAATTTATTTACCTATCTGGCCAAAGGCGATGTGGCGTTGTCAGTGACGATGACGGCGATTGCCAGTGTCATCACAGTCTTTAGCATTCCTGTGGTGCTGAGCTTTTCGCTGGTTTACTTTATGGGTGCTGGTAGTGCGTTTGAGTTACCTGTCCTAAAAACCGTGCTGACTTTGGTGGTGTTGACCATCGTGCCTATCAGCCTCGGTATGCTGATCAAACGCTATGCGCCGCGTATCGCTGATAACTCTCAGGTCTATGTGTCGAGATTTGGGGTGATATTTTTGACGTTTTTGGTGGTGTTTTTAAGCTATGTCCAGCGTGATATCCTCGTCGAGGCGCTACTCGCGACAGGTCCTGTATCGTTGCTTCTTAACCTCTCGACCATGGCGCTTGGCTACTATAGCAGTAAATGGTTTGGCCTAAACTTGGCACAAAGAACGTCGGTAACCTTAGAAGTCGGCCTACAAAACAGCACGTTATCTATCTTTATGGCATTGACCCTATTGGCCAATTATAAAATGTCGATGACGCCTGCGATTTATACCCTCATCATGTTTTTGACTGCTGGTATCTTGGTCAGAGTATTTGGCGCTAAATATCGTCAGGTAAAGCGCTCAGAGGTGGAGATGAGCGTCTTAGCTGCGCGCCGCTTATAACTGGCTACTCAAAGCGATCCGAGTCGCCCTGTGTCGACTTGTATTGGTTTTATAGGGTGTTGATTTTCCTTGTGCGCTGTGTCGATGCTGCTCGATGCTGCTCGATGCTGCTCGATGCTGCGCAAAATACATACCAGTGGCATATGACACAAAGTGTGCCAATGTTATATCGGACTGACTATATTTTGTCGTCGGTCTGCTCTTTGACACGCTCCACTTCAAATAAAAAAGCGCGGTTTTTTAGTATCGCGACAAAGACCACGCCGCCCACCGTATTGCCAGCCAGCACCACTATCAAAAACAGCAAATAGCGCCACAGACTGACGGTATTGCCATATAGCAGGGCAGAGAAAATCTCGATGTTGCCGACGATGCTATGATGCAGTCCCAAAAAACCAATACTACCGGTGATTAGCGTTACCAAGACAATACGGCTAATGGTATCGCGCGCTGAGGTCACAAGCCATGCCGCAATGCCCATCATCCAGCCTGCCAGTACGGCACTGCCAAAGATGACCCACCATCTAAACCCCAAAATATGCTCAGCATAAGCATCGATATCACTGGCGCCAAACAGCTGCATATTCAGGCCAAGGCCAATCATCAAGGCGGCAAACAGGCAGCCGCCGACGATATTGCCTGCGATAACGATGCCCCATAGCCTTAGCAACTTGTGCAAGGGTTCGATTTTGTTTAAGACAGGCAGGCTTAAGAGGGAGGTCTGCTCGGTAAATAATAGCGACTGGCCGATGACAACGATGATAAAGCCCACCGGATACAGCAAGGAGGCGAGGACGATGGCATACTCGCTAGGTATGACGGCGCTCAGTAGCGCAAAGGCTGATAAAATCATAAAAAAGCTGATGCCAATCTCAAACCCTGCGGTAAAGGCGCTGGTAAATAATGAGCCCAAAGAGCGCTCAAAGGTTTCTTTGGCATGTATTACTTGCTCCACCAAGATACTGGCATAGCTTTTTGCTTGGCTTAGATTGTCATCGCCTGCGACTTTTTTGATGGTTTCTTTGTCTTCATCGCTGATTTCTTTGGGTAGGTCTTCATCTTTTAGGGTCTTAGTCGCTTGTACCTCGCTGTCGTCTGGCGGGTAGTGGTCTGCGGCGGCGTCATTGTCTGACGTATTGTCAGGGCGCGCGATATCCTTTGCGGTAGGCTTATTGCGTGATGGGTCGGCTTGGTAGGCGTTGTTATTTTCGGTATCTTTGGGCACAGTAAACTCGCTGGTTATGGGACAATGATGGGGCGCTACCGACTGGCAGAAGGTCACGGCCAATATATAGACAGACGTTATATGCTATAGCATGACTATAACGTATTATATTTGCCAGAGGGGGGATTGCTGTTCGTTAATTGTTTAATGAATGCGCCCCAAAGCCGATAAATTGCCTTAGCATCTAACAAAATCTGGCCATCTGCGTTAAAATCACTCTATCAATCCCATCGCTTACGTTTCATGTTATTTGTTTGACCGAATTCATTCATTATTAATAAAAGATTATTCTATTATGAGCAATCCTGAGAATCATACCAACAGCACAACCAACTTGACCGAGTCTATTCAAGCCGCCTTGAGC
Organism: Psychrobacter sp. L7; assembly: GCF_002810365.1. NCBI lineage: Bacteria > Pseudomonadati > Pseudomonadota > Gammaproteobacteria > Moraxellales > Moraxellaceae > Psychrobacter > Psychrobacter sp. L7. The sequence continues at coordinate 387,472 of NZ_NEXR01000010.1, read as the reverse complement.
CAATTAGAAAACGCTTACAACCCAAAGGATGTCGAAGCGGGCATGTATCAAGGCTGGGAGGAGAGCGGTTATTTTGCCCCGACTTTTGATAAGGATGAGTCGTTTTCTATCGCCTTGCCGCCGCCGAACGTCACAGGCTCGCTGCACATGGGGCACGGCTTTAATAATGCCATCATGGATGCGCTGACCCGCTATCACCGTATGGACGGCGACAATACGCTTTGGCAACCGGGCACCGATCACGCTGGTATCGCAACCCAGATGGTCGTTGAGCGCCGCCTAGAGGCGCAAGGCATCCGCCGCCGTGATATGACGCGCGAAGACTTTATCGATAAAGTCTGGGAGTGGAAAGAAGAGTCGGGCGGCAACATCACCCGTCAGATTCGCCGCCTTGGTAGCTCGGTGGATTGGTCGCGTGAGCGCTTTACCATGGATGATGGCTTATCCAATGCGGTCAAAGAAGTGTTTGTGCGTCTGTTTGATGAAGGTCTTATTTACCGCGGTAAGCGCTTGGTCAACTGGGATCCTAAGTTCCAAACCGCGCTGTCTGATTTAGAAGTAGAAAACGTCGATGAAAAAGGCAGCTTGTGGCATTTCCGTTACTATTTTACCGATACAGACATCACCACCCAAGACGGCAAAAACTATCTGGTGGTCGCCACCACCCGTCCTGAGACGTTATTGGGTGATACCGCTGTGGCCGTCAACCCAAGCGATGAGCGCTATGCGCATTTGATCGGCAAGACCATTACTTTGCCAATCACGGGCCGCGTGGTGCCGATCGTGGCCGATGATTATGTCGAAAGCGACTTTGGTACAGGCTGCGTAAAAATCACCCCTGCCCATGACTTTAATGACTATGAGCTGGGTCGTCGTCACAGCTTGCCACTGATTAACATCTTAGATGAGCGTGCCAACATTTTGCCTGAGATGGAGGTCTATGCTGATCTGCAAACGCGCGAGCCATCGCTTGAGACCACGCCGAGCGAATACGCTGGGCTTGAGCGGTTTGCGGCGCGCAAACAGCTGGTCGAGCAAGCAAGTAGCGAAGGCTGGCTAGAAGACATCGAAGACTACGCGCTAAAAGCGCCGCGTGCCGAGCGCGGTGGTACCATCGTCGAGCCGTGGCTGACTGATCAGTGGTATGTCGCCGTCAATAAGCTGGCGGGACCAGCGATTGATGCGGTCGAAGATGGTCGTATTGAATTTGTCCCTGCACAGTACAAAAACATGTATATGGCATGGATGACAGACCTGCAGGACTGGTGTATCAGCCGTCAGCTGTGGTGGGGTCACCGTATCCCAGCGTGGTACGACGACGCGGCAGGTGAGGTGTATGTCGCACGTAGCGAGGCGGAGGTTCGCACTAAATACAATCTAAGCGACGATGTTAAATTGCGCCAAGATGATGATGTACTTGATACGTGGTTTAGCTCAGGGTTATGGACCTTTAGTACATTAGATTGGGCAGACCCTAAGGCCGATCCGCGTGTGATGCAGACTTTTCACCCGACCAGTGTGCTGGTGACCGGTTTTGATATTATCTTCTTTTGGGTGGCGCGCATGATCATGATGACCATGCATTTTGTCAAAAACGAAGATGGTACGCCGCAAGTACCGTTTAAGACCGTCTATGTCCATGGCCTAGTACGCGATGGCAATGGTCAAAAAATGTCTAAGTCGAAAGGTAATGTCTTAGATCCGATTGATTTGATTGACGGTATCGATCTAGAAGCGCTGGTCGAAAAACGCACCAGCAATATGATGAACCCCAAAGACGCGGCGAAGATTGAGAAGCAAACGCGTAAAGAGTTCCCAGAGGGTATCCCAGCCTACGGTACCGATGCGCTGCGCTTTACCTTCACCTCTCTTGCCAGTACTGGCCGCGACATCAACTTTGATCTCAAGCGCGTTGAGGGCTATCGTAACTTCTGTAATAAAATCTGGAACGCCAGCCGCTTTGTACTGATGAACTGTATCGATAATGACGGTAACGCCAAACCTATCGACCAAGCGGCCAACATAGATGTTTGGGAATTACCAGAAAAATGGATCATGAGCCGTCTCAACTCGACGATTAGCAATATCCATCAGCACTTTGCCCAGTATCGCCTCGATATGGTCAGCCATGACATTTATGAGTTTATCTGGAACGAATACTGCGACTGGTATGTCGAGCTTGCCAAAGCCAGCCTCAATGACGACTCGGTGACAGACGAGCGTAAAGCGCAAATCCGCTACGTGCTGCTGCATGTGCTCGAGACGGCGCTGCGCTTTAGCCATCCGATCATGCCGTATCTGACCGAAGAGATTTGGCAGACTGTCGCGCCACTGCTGAACCGTAAAGATACTGACAGCATCGTCGTCGCAGCCTATCCTCAAGCGGATAATGCGCAGATCAGTGAGCAGGTGGAGGCGGACATGGCATGGCTACAAGAGCTGATCGCCAGTATCCGTAATATCCGCGGTGAGATGAAGCTGGGTAACGCCGTACGCCTGCCAGTATTGCTACAAAATATCTCAGATGAGGAAGAAGCGCGGCTATCACGTATCAAAAACCAGTTTAAAGCACTGGCCAAAGTCGAGAGCTTAGAGATCGTCAAAGAAGGTGATGAGGTACCATTATCATCATCAAGTATGGTCGGTCAGCTACGCGTGCTGGTACCGATGAAAGGTCTAATTGATCCAACGGCTGAGCTGGCACGTCTGGACAAGGCGCATGAGAAGCTACAAAAGCAGGCCGACGGCATCGCGCGTAAGCTCTCTAATGAAGGCTTTGTGAGTAAAGCACCGGCGCAAGTGGTCGATGCGGAGAAAGCAAAACTGGCTGAGCTAGAAGGGCAGCTTAAAACGATGACAGCGCAGATGGCACAGTTAAAGGCGTTGTAAATAATTCATAAATATCTATAGTAATAAAGAACGCTGTCACAATTGTGATGGCGTTTTTTTTGTGAATATTGTTAATGCTCATTCTCATGTTTCGACCAATGTGCCATGATTAAAGAGTGATATGCTATCTGTCTTAAAGTGCTAAGGTAAACCATTTATATAACTTTTATAACCCATCAACTCACTCATAACTAAAGGACGAGCCATGAGCCATTATCTTAAGATTACCGCTGCCATGCTAGGCGGCGCGTTGTTTTTATCCGGCTGTGCCAGTACTGGCATGTCGCCATCACACCCAAACGATCAGGTCAATAATACCTACCAGTTGCCACAACAGATCTACGACGGCTATTGGGCGATGACAGCAGGGATGGGAGGTCAAGCTGCTGTAGTCAACTTTCGCCGAGATGGCACAAGTTACAACTATCGCTTTAAATGCTATACCGACGGTAGCTATCAGCAAGCGGCCGTAGAAAAATATAACCTAAAGCCCAACCGTACCGCAGTAGGGCTACAATACGAAAACGAGCCAGTTTTCTCCCAAGTTAAGGTCATAAAGCTGACACCCAAACAAACGCTGGTACTAAACCAAAGCTTTAGCGACCCCGAGTTGCAGCAAGCCTATCCAAATGGTCAAGAGTTCACTTACACCTACAAGCCAACCTTAGAGCCAGTGTGCTTATTGTAATGACGCTATAGATATTGCTAAGTAGATAGATGGTTAATCCATTTATATGACACATGTGTTAAAGACCGCTATCAATAAGGCAGCGGTCTTTTTGATTTATTTGCGATAGGGAGATAGACTCAATTTACCCAATCACTAACCAAACATACCGATTGATAGCAAAACCCTCATAAAAATAGTCTTGTAGCATATCTCCTGATACGGCATCCTTAGTGAGTTCTATAAGCCGCCGTCTTTGTCATAAATTTGCCGGCCAAAACCTGACTATCTGACACTATCCAACGATATCCATTATCCAACGACACCCTTTATGAGCCAAAAAAAGCACTTCTACTACCGCCCAAAGACCAATCAGCACCACAGCCCGACAGTGCGTTGGACATTTGTCATATTAGGCTGGTTGTTTTTTGTGCTGGGTATTATCGGCATCTTGCTACCCGTGATGCCGACTGCGCCTTTTATATTACTGGCGGCAGGGTGCTGGGCGCGTAGCTCGCGGCGCTTTCATTTTTGGCTAATCAATCACAAATACTTTGGCAAATACGTCCGTGATTGGGAAGAAAATCATGCAGTACCGCTTTATGCTAAGTGGCTTGCGACCATCATGATGGCGATATCGACTGCCATGTTGTTTTATCGTCTGCCCGCTGATATGACATGGGCGGCATGGCTGGTAGCACTGGTCTGTAGCGGGGTTATCGTCTATTTGTTTCGTCTACCAAATGCCAAATAAAGTCGCCAATATAGGGCAATAGTTAAGTCCAGTTACATAAAACCTGAGATAAGGCTTGCGATACTAGGATGTTCCCCTTATAATACATCCAAGCTTAAGAGCAGTTCTGCACCAAATCATTACCTCGTAGTATTAGTTATAATCCTTCGTTTTAATATTTATCGTTCAGTAGCTATTTGCAAGCGTTATCGGTCTATTAGACCACAAATAAATTAAATATCAGGGTTATGACTATGTCAGACGTTCAAAAAGGTACAGTTAAGTGGTTCAACGAAGCTAAAGGTTTTGGTTTCATCGCTCCAGAAAACGGCGCAGACGTTTTCGCTCATTACAGCGAAATCTCAGGCTCAGGCTTCAAAACTTTGGCTGAAGGCCAAGAAGTTGAGTTCACTGTAACTCAAGGCCAAAAAGGCCCACAAGCACACAACATCGTTGCTATCTAATTTGTCTTTTATAGATAAATAAAGCAAGATAAAAAAACGAACCTTTTGGTTCGTTTTTTTTCGTCTGTAGTTAAGGATCGTAAGTTATGGGGTCATAGATAGTTGTCATTTATGATGGTTATTATCGCTTATGCAGACGAGCAATAAAAAAGACCAATGACTTCACTATCGTTGGCATCTCTAGTTTTAGGTAAATGAGCTGTAAGTTAACCGAATGAGCTGATAGCGATATTGATTACTCCGCCGCCGAGCAGCAACCAAGCAAACATCACTGCTCCTAAAATCAGCGGCTTGACGCCAGCTTGTTTGATGGCGCTCATATGTGTGGTTAAGCCTAACGCAAACATCGCCATCGTCAGCATCACATCATCTAGCATCACCATACTTTGCTCAAAGCCATCGGACATCGGTATCCAAGTGTGCAACAGCACCACCAAGATAAAGATAAAAGCAAACCAAGGGACATTCACTTGTCGCACACGGCTCATTAGGGAAGGTTTTTCAGCTTGGCCGCTACCAGATGAGGTCAAGGCAAAGGATAAAATAAGCAAAAATGGCGCGAGCATCATGACCCGTATCATTTTGGTGACGACAGCGGTATTGCCGACCTCGGTGCTCACCGCGTTACCCGCGACCACCACTTGCGCCACCTCATGAATGGTGGAGCCGGTATAAATACCGTATTGCTGAGCGTCGAGCCACGGTTGCAGCCAGCCAAGATGGTATAAAAATGGATAAAGCAGCATAGCGATGGTGCCAAATACTACTACCGTCGCCACAGCGATCGTCACCTTGTGCGCTTCGGCCTTGACCACAGGCTCTGCAGCGATGATTGCCGCCGCTCCGCAAATGCTAGCCCCTGAGCCGATCAGTAGTGTCGTTTGCTTATCGACCTTTAGCCATCTGGTACCGAGCCAGTAAGTCAATAGAAATGTCGAGGTCAAGACCAGAGCGTCGGTCATGATCGCTGGCATTCCAACGCTGGAGACTTGTGTCAAGGTCAGCTTAAAGCCATAAAAGATAATGGCCAGACGCAATATTTGCCCCTTAGCAAAGGCCACGCCCATCTGTAAGCGCTCCGCGAACTGCGGGTAGACGGTATTGCCCAGTACCATGCCAAGCAATATCGCCAGCGTCAACGGAGAGAGGCCAACGATACGGCCATTTGACCAACTATCGATGCTGGCATCCAACCACAAGCACAGCAAACTACCAAAGAACACCACCAGCAGCCCTGCTAAGTGGCGGTTGCGCGGGCGATAGTGATTCATTGACTGTGTAAAAGCATACATGGCTCGTCGTCCTCATGGCTATAATCAAAATAAGCATAAGCTTATGAGTAGACAGTATAAGACAAGCCAACTTATAATAAAAACAGATTAATAAGATAGAAATTATCGAAAATATAGGTAAGAGTGGCGTGAAAAACACCTTTATTAAAAGCAGAGGTGTCAGCTGTGACGAAGGCGTTGTTAAAACAAGCTTAGTAAAAGACAGATTGTTAAATCTGCTGTGTATTAAAAAATATAGGTCGTGTGACATGCATTTACAGACGGATATAAGGCAAGCGAGACAATGAAAAAAGCCATGCAAACGCTACCGAAGATTACCCTAAAGCAACTGGCAGTGTTTGTGAGTATTTATCAAACTGGCAGCACCAGCCGCGCCAGTGAAGCGCTACATCTCTCGCAGTCGGCCGTCAGTAGTGCGCTGAGTGAGCTGGAGGCGCGTCTGCAGATGCCATTATTTGAGCGGGTCGGACGCAGGCTCAACCAGCACCCCAATGCCCATCCTATTTATATACAAGCGCAAGCGATCTTAGAGCAGTCGTTGACGCTGGAGCATTATCATAAGTATCAAGCCGGTCAGATTCATATTGGCGCCAGCACCACCATCGGTAATTATGCCTTGCCGCCGCTGCTGGCCAAGCTGTATCAGGTGCTGCCAGACGCTCGTGTCGATATGTATATCGCCAATACGCAAGAGGTGGTGGCGGAGGTTGAGCAGTTAAATATCGATATCGCGTTGGTAGAGGGCATGCCGCGCCCCACAGATATTAAGGCCATCGAGCAGCGCGCATGGCGGACAGATACTTTGATGGTATTTGCCAAACGCGATAGCAGATGGCTGGCAGGTCTTGCAGATTATCAAGAGACTGAACGTCTGTATCATATGACTCTTACGCAGTTGGCCAAACTGCCGCTACTGGTGCGAGAGGCGGGGTCGGGCACGCGGCAGATCATCGATGAGCAGCTACTCAAACATCTGCCAGAGGCCGAGGTGATCATGGCGATTCAGCAGTCAGAGGCCATCAAGCATATGGTCAGTGCCGATATCGGTCTTGGCTGCCTATCTCAGCATGTCATCGAGGCGGAGCTGGCAGCAGGAAAGCTGGTACAAGTAAAAGTCGCAGGTATCGATCTGTCACGGACGTGGTGGTTGGTCTGGCACAAAGCCCGCCATCAAAACCCGATTTGGCAGACTTTTATAGATATGATACAAGACGATTGAGCAAATACAAAAAAGCGCGGCGTCCTAGATACACCGCGCTTTTTTAGCGTTTGAGGTTTTGAGCGTGACTATTTGCGCGTTACGGTTTGAGCGCTATTGTTTGAGCACCATTAAGTAACGTGTTATTGGCGCTACTTGGATACGGGTTTGTCGAGTCTTACGACCAAACTGTCGCATGGGACGTTGGGCAGGATATTGTCCGCCGTAGCACCGCTGATCCACGCGGCGATGCCTGTGCGTTTGTGCCGACCGATGACCAAGAGATCGACGTCGTGTTTGTGGCAATAATTGACGATGCCTTCGCTGCTAGAGATGGCGGTGGTCACTTGCGAGTTGACGGCGTCTAGCTCATTACGCGCCAAAAACTGCGCCAGCTTTGCCCGTGCTTCTTGGCAGCGCTCATCATCAATCTCATCGTATAAGCTCGAGGCGGGGACCAACTCATAACCAAAACCGACCATGGTGTCTTTGACGATATGCAGTACGGATAGCTTAGCGCCCGGGCGGTTATCGACGATACGTTTGGCCTTTTGTGCGACGATATCGGCATCAGAGAGTAAGTCGGTGACCAGTAGTATGTGTTCGTAACTCATAGCGTCTTCCTCATGTCAGATAGTATTTACTATAGCACTACTACAGAGCGCTGTTAAGTCGTCATCAGGTGTCATCACACAGATGACGCAGGCGGCGTATTACTCTGCAAAGGGCTGGTCGAGCTTGACCACCAAGCTGTCGCAAGGAATGTTTGGCAAGATACTGTCGGCCGTCGCTTTGGCCAACCATGCGGCGATACCATGACGCTCATGGCGGCCGATGATGAGCAAGTCGACTTGATGGTCGCGGCAATAATTGACGATGCCCTTACTGTTTGAGATGGCAGATGTCACCTCAGAGTTGACCGCATGCAGCTCATTACGCGCCAAAAACTGCGCCAGTTTTTCTCGTGCTTCTTGCCAGTGCTCGCCATCGACATCGCCTGATAGGCTGGAGGCTGGCACCAGCTCAAAGCCAAAGCGCACCATGTCGTCCTCGACGATATGCAATACAGACAGCCTCGCTTCAGGAGAGCCTGCAAGGATACGTTTGGCCTTGAGTGCGACGGCATCTGCATCAGACAACAAGTCGGTAACCAGTAAAATATGTTGATAGCCCATCATCCGCTCCTATTAAGACGTTTATTTTATAGTAGCAGTGGTGGCGGTGTTTGTTAAGGGTTAAATCCATTATTTTATTATGGATATTCCCAGATAGACAATCTTTATAATCTCCTAAGTCATTTAGCATTTAACAGACAGCCCATGAGGCTTTGTTGATCAAGCGACTGACAAAACGACCTGTCAATCGACTCATAAAGAGAAGGGGCGACGTAGAATATTAACGCTCAGATCGCTTGACTTATCAAAACAGCAGCCCCATCTACTACGGCACCCTATGTATTATAATTTGATAAGGATCACTATGACTGACACGCCATTTATCGCCGATCTAACGCTCCATCCAGCGTTTGAGTTGATTGAGCATCGCCATATCGAGGCGTTGTCAATGGACGTGCTGATCAGTCAGCATGTCAAAACCGGCGCGATGCATTATCATTTGGCGCACCCAAGTGATGAAAACGCCTTTTTGGTGGGCTTTCGTACTCAGCCGATGGACTCAAAGGGTGAGGCACATATCTTGGAGCATGTGGCACTGTGCGGCTCGGCAAGGTTTCCGGTTCGTGATCCGTTTTTTTCGATGATTAAGCGCTCATTAAATACCTTTATGAACGCCATGACCGCGGCCGACTGGACAGCGTATCCGTATGCCACACAAAATAAAAACGATTACTTCAATTTGCTGGCGGTGTATCTTGATGCGTCGTTTTTCCCCAATATTCATCCGCTTGATTTTGCTCAAGAAGGTATCCGCGTAGAATTGGACGAAAATGATAAACCGCAGTTTAAGGGTATTGTCTTTAATGAGATGAAAGGTGCGATGAGCGGCGAGATCGACCAGCTCTATCATACGGTCGCTCATCATTTATTCCCAACGACCACTTATCATTATAACTCGGGCGGTGATCCTGCGGACATTCCTGATTTGACCCACGCCGAGCTCGTTGAGTTCCATCAAAGCCATTATCATCCATCAAACAGCGTGATTATGAGCTTTGGTAATATTTCGGTCGCCGAGACCCAAGCGAAAATCCATAACGATGCTTTGAGCCAGTTTGAAGCGGGTAAAAAACACGTCTCATGTCCAGAGCAGCGCCTGCCTGCGCCGATCAGCGCGGTCGACACTTATACGGCTGACGAAGCGGGCCCTGACCAAACCCATCATGTGGTGGCGTGGCTGCTGCCATCGATCACCGATCCCAAGCAGCGTCTGGCTTTGCGTCTGCTAGAAGGCGTGTTGGTCGAGCATGCTGGCTCGCCATTACGTGCGTATCTCGACAGTCATCCGCTTGGCAAAGCGCCAAGTCCGCTATTGGGACTCGATGACAGCCATTATGAGATGGTATTTTATACCGGTCTACGTGGCTCCAACCCTGAGCATGCCGAGGCAGTAGAGCAGGGTATTATGGATTTACTGACTGAAGTGGCCAGTAAACCGATCGATGATGATACGATTGAGACCATTTTGCATCAGATCGAGATCGATCAGCGCCATATCGGCGGCGATAGTATCCCTTATGGTTTAAATTTGATGCTCGAAGGCTTTAGCACGGCCATTCATGATGGCAATCCGATTGACGTCTGGGAAGTGGATGAGCATTTGCAGTGGCTGCGTGAGCAAGTAAAAGACGCGCAGTGGCTACCAAACCTTATCAAAACCCATCTGCTCGACAATCAGCACCGTGTGCGCGTGACGCTAACGCCAGATAGCGAAAAATCAGCGCGCCTTGCTGCAGCAGAGCAGACCCGTCTCGATACCATCGCGATGGACTTGAGCGCTGATGATAAAGCCATCTTAAAACAGCAAGCCCTTGATTTGGCAGCGCGGCAAGCAGCGCCTGATGATTTAAGTCTGTTGCCAAAAGTCGGACTGGAGGATGTCCCGACCGATATCAGCTTTAAGCAAGGCACGCAAAAACAAGTGCGCCTAAGCGGGCAAGACAGTACGCTATTTGAATATGAAGCGGGCACCAACGGCTTGTATTATTACCAAGTGATTGTGCCGTTGACCGATGCCATTGGCAATCAGGACACCAGCAGCCTGCCTGTGAACGAGGTGATCAATCATCCACTGTTACCGATTTATTTAAGCCTACTATCAGAGCTGGGTACTGACTCGATGAGTGCTCATGAGATGCAGGCCAAGCAAGCGGCGCATTCTTCTGGTGTGACGGCGCGTATAAGCCAGCGTACCAGTATCGATGATAGCCAAACGATCAGCAGTTATTTTGTGGTGGCGACCCGTGCGCTCAACCGCAAGCCTGAGGCGATTGATTTGCTCAAAGAGGTCATGGAGCATAGCGTCTTTAGCGAGCATGACCGTATCAAAGAGATTTTGCAGCAGCGTCAAGCGGGCTGGCAGTCGAATTTGGCTGGCTCTGGGCATTCTTATGCCATGCAAACCGCCAGCCGCGGTATGAGCCGTCAAGCGCAGCTTGAGTATGTGCGTAGTGGCTTGCCTGCACTAAACGCGCTAAAAGACTTTTTGGCGCATGCCAGTGATGATGACACGCAGTGGGATAAATTGGCAACCAGCCTGATGGACTTGCACCAGCGTGTGATCAGCTTGCCCAAGCATTCCGTGATCATTTGTGAAGCTGAGCAAACCGAGCGCTTAAGTAACTTAATCGTTGATAGCTGGAAAAACAGCCAAGCGCCAGCGCTTGCTGCGCAATTAAATGACTCTGATGCGACTATCGAAGACACTATCCCAAGTGAGTTTGCCGAGCTGCACCTTGCGGCAGCGTTAAATGGCGAGACAGACGCCATTAAGACACGAGAGAGCGGCACCATGCTCGATGTTGAGGACTTGGCATGGCTGGTACCGACCAACGTCTATCATAATGCCAGCGCTTATCGTGTGCCAGCGGCCGATCATCCTGATACCGCCGCTTTGATGGTATTAGCGCCATATCTGCGCAATGGCTACTTACACAGCGCCATCCGTGAGCGCGGCGGTGCTTACGGCGGCGGCGCAGGCTATGACGCCAATGCCTGCGCTTTTAAATTCTTTAGCTACCGCGACCCGCAGTGTGCTGAGACTTTTGCGCATTTTGAGGCCAGTATTGAGTGGCTACTAAATGAGCCGCAGACCGATGAGCAGCTAGAAGAAGCCATCTTAGGTATCATCTCGGGTATGGATAAGCCAGGCTCTCCAGCTGGCGAGGCGGTCAAAGCCTGCTTTGCTGATCTGCACCATCGCGGTGCTGACTGGCAACGTAAGATGCGCGCTGCCATATTGGATGTGACGGTGGCGGACCTACAGCGTGTGGCCAAGCAATACCTGCAAGGGCAACAGCATGTACGTGCAGTACTAGCGCCTTATGATAAAGAAGAAGCCGTGCGAAACCTCGGCTTTAACGTTTGCAAAATAAAGAGCTAATGGTATTTTTTGAATAAAGACCAATCTGTCACTGTAAGCATTTATGAAGCAGACAATACTAGGTTATTGTCTGCTTTTATAGTTTGTGGTAAAAAGACTGATGGTTGAGCCAACGTTTAAAGGCGTTTAAAAACGTTTGATACTCAAGTCTTTGCCAATCATATCCTGATGAATAGGAAACTCAGACAATTGACTGAACTGCTGGCGATCGGCAAAGTAGCTTCGTAAAGTGCGGCGCACCGCTTCAAAGGCGAGACTATCCCACGGGATGTCTTCTTCGCTAAACAGCGCACAGTCAAGGCTTTCAGAGCCGACACCATACGCACCGTCTTTGAGATCGGCCAAATAAATCGAGTATATCTGTCCGATGTCTGGCAGATCATAGATACAGTACAGATGAGGGTTTAACACCACCGCATCCGCTTCTTCGTAGCTCTCACGCGCGGCGCCCTCTGCCATGGTTTCCCCATTTTCCATAAAGCCTGCCGGTATCGTCCAAAGACCGTATTGCGGCTCTATCGCGCGGCGGCATAGCAGCACTCTGTCTTTATGTACGACCAGCGACCCACAGATGACTTTTGGGTTTTCGTAGTGAATATAGTTGCAATTTGGGCATACCAAACGCGGCATATTATCCGTGGCTGGTATTTTTCGTTCTGCTTGATGACCGCATTGGAGACAATAGCGCATATCAACTGCCTTTATAAATGTAGTAAGCGTAAGAGATAAAGAGTCAGTATTCCTAATGGCAAAAACACCCCGTCATGGTCAGGCGCGCACGCTCTTCATACGTTGGTTTTTGTGTGTGCTATCAGGATACCGGTAAAGCGGTGCTGCAAGATGTTATTCTAATAAGCAAGCACCGCCTTAAGATAGCACACATTTTGCTCGTAGCGCAGCATGATAACAGTAACGCTGCATATCGCTGGCGGGTCATAGTCTGATAAATGACAGCAAAGCCCGTGGTATCGTGGCATCGTGGCAAGCCATCATTGCCGTTTGTCATAAGCGGTCACGCTAACCCATAAAACACATTGACTTATAAAAACAATACGCGGCGCCTGTCTGTCGATACGATTTGAGACGTTCATGGCAAACACCTCATGACGAATACCTCCTGACAAATGAACAGTCACACAAATAGCATGCAGCTGCATGAAGAGTACGCTAGTCTACAGCTAGTCACGCCACATATTGATAAAAACATAGGGCAAGATCATGTTACTCCCTTCCCAGACTGTGCAGTTAGATGAGCAGTCAGTTGCTATACCACCTTTTATTCGCTATCCGACACTCAGGCAATTGACCGAGCGGGTTCAGCAAGAGACGTTAAATGCGTTGGCCGATTCAGCGCTGCATACCGCGCAGCAAAGCTCTCGCAGCGCGCGTGTCTTAGACAGTCTATACCAGACGCCCATTGCCGATGCTTCGATACTGGTGGCCATCACCCATGAGCGCCATCCCAAGCTGCTTTTGACGCGCCGCGCCGCGCACATGAATAGCCATGCAGGCGAAGTCTCTTGCGCTGGCGGTAAATACGAGATAGGGGATGGTAATAATGTCGTCACAGCGCTACGTGAGGCCTGTGAAGAGACGGCACTCCCGCCCAACAAGGTGCAGTTAATCGGTCAGCTACCCATTCAGACCTCCAAAAGCGGCATGAGCGTGCGCCCAATCGTGGCTTTGATTGCGCCTGATTTGGTACTGGTACCTGAAATCGGTGAGATATCACGTATTTTTTGGGCAGATTTTGAGGCGTTACTCACGCAGCCTACCGTTGAGTATGCGATAGAATATGCCATGCAAGATCAGGTGGCGACGATACTTACGCCCAGCTGGCAGGTCGATGGCGAGACGGTCTGGGGGCTGACAGGCCGCGTCATTGCCAGCTTATTAGAGACAGCTTTTGATCGGCAGTTAGAATGGTATTACCGCGTGCAAGACAGCCGATTGTAAGATTGTAATGAGCTGAGCCGACAGCTGCTGCGTCATTGATAATAGGCGTCGTTTTTCTTGAGCCACCAGTTCATATTGTCTTGACGTTTGGCGCGAAAGGCTTCTAGTTTGGCGGCTACCGTTTGGTTGTGCTGACGGGCGGTATCGAGCGCAAACAAAATAGGCACGGAAGATAAGACACCAAACCGAAGCTTCGATTTTGGTAGCGCTAAGCCGTCCCCGATATCATCACCGACCAGAGTACGTGTCACACTGGCATTGACCATCTCTACAAAACGTCCGCGGCGATTGTCTTCGCCCATCAGTTGCCGCGGCAGATCGTGTAGGGCTTTTGCTAAAGGTCGTCCCATCTCAAAGTCTAGCTGTTGAATGGACAAGTAAGTGTAGAGCCACTCCCAGCAGGCGGCCTCATCCTTTGGCAGGCGCTCTAAGTCCACACCCATCCAGTAACTGGCAAGATTCCATAAATGCAAAATCCCCTCGGCCTCCTCGCTACTGATACGCGCGCCAAGCAGCCGTAGCCCGCGCATAATCAGTAACGAGAACTGCAGATGAGTGGCAATCATATCAGTTTGGTTGATCGGTACACCCCAATAAGCAGTGTTCCAGCTGCCATCGGGGTTGCGATGCTGATCGGCCTCTGTGACGACGCCTTTTGCCGCGTTGTTTTTGCCGCTGAGCAAGTTTTGCCGTACGAGCGTGTGAATCTGCCGCACCTGAATAGACTGACGCCAACCCTCAGAGCCGATCGCCAAAATGCTATCGATAGGCACTCGTGCGCGCGGCATACGTGTGCTTGTTTTGGGCAATAATGGATGCTCAGAGACAGCCAAAATATAAGCATAAGTGCGCATGAGTCTTGGCAGGGCATCGTGCATCAACGCGCCGGTTTGGATCAGTGGCAGCGATAGGGCAGGGATGCTATAACCTGCCATCAATGCCACATTTCGTAGCAGCCAAATCAGCATCAGCGGATAGCGCCGATAGGCGACGGCCCCAGTCTGTGCAAGCTGTGGGTCAAACCAAGTAGGATGATCGCTAAACTGCTCAGCCAGTGCACAAAAGGACGGATGAGCTGCGAGTTTACTGTCGGTTTTGTTATCGAGGATAAGCTGCTGTAAGGGTTTGGCAAAACGCAGGCCGTCAGCTGCGAGCGTATCTGTCAGGGGGTCGCCGATGTCGTAGCCTGCGACCATCTCCTCTAATAAATCTTGCGAGATGACAAAATCTTTGGGCAGCAAATAGCGTTTGATCCGCTTTAAGACCTGTAGGTCATCATGATGATCATCAATCGCTGTGGTACGCCCATGACGCTGATACGATGCAAAGGTAGGTTGGCTCGGTTTGGACGCGCGCGCTGGCTGTGTCTGCGCTGTGTTGTTTGGATCCATAGGTAGCAAATGCCTTTATTGGTAGGCTTTTTATTATGGCCTAATATTTAGACGTGTGGTTGAGCATATCGAGCTGCCTTTGTGTGTCATCGAGGCGACGTTTGATCGACCCAAGCTCATCGGCCAAAAACAACAGCCGTTTGCGAGCGTCTTTTTCGTTGGCAAAGTCTAGCATCGCGCCGCTCTCAAGCTGATCAAACTCTGCTTGATACTCATCTAATAGGCGTCTGTCTGTGTCGAGCTGGTTGTCTAGACGATAGTAGGCTAGGCCGTGCTGATTGGCCTGTTGAAGGTGGTTTACCATAGCAGCAGGGCAGACGTTGTTTAACCTGCGCCCGCGGCGACCGACATTGTAAGCATTGGTGCTCGTACAGTATTGCTGCAGACCAAGCTTGCGGCCGCGCTCCCACGCAAGATAATCAGGGGTCACATGCGCTTTGGCACAGGCTTTGCTGTGTGAGGCGAGGCGCTCTGAGGAGTAGCCTGCCACGCCATCGTTATAGCCTATCGTTTGCCAATCACCGATCAGGCATTGTTGTTTGGAGAGAGTCGCGCATGATAGTAAAAACATACTGCCAAGGATAGGCAGACTAAGCGATATAGGTCTGATAAGTCCTTGCATGGTCATCTCCTAAAACTGCTGATATCAGTTGCGCCCAGTGTGCATCTAGATGTCACGAGGCGAGGTGTCATTGCGCTTACTGCCTTTATCCAAACATGGCTTGTTGTGCTGGTTTTTCTAAGGTTATTGTTTTTTACTGTTAAGGCTTAAAGAAGAAAGCAGTGAGCTATTTGTTGGCTAAATAACCGCAAAATAGCTCGCCTTCTTCTGATGATGGATTATGGCTGAGGCCGTGTCAAATCGACTGAGGTGCCACTGACGTTATCTTTTAGGCTAACTTTTAGCATTAGGTAACCTGCAATCCCAGAGACGATAGAGCCCATGATGATGCCTAGACGCTCATCAAATAACGCGGTGTCGCCTGCAAAAGCAAGGCCCCCGATAAATAAGCTCATGGTAAAACCCACACCGCAAAGCAACGCAGCACCATAAATTTGCTTATAATTCATGCCCTTTGGCATGGTTGAGATACCCAGCTTAAAGATTAACCAGCACATCGCCATGACACCCAACTGCTTACCGATAAATAGACCGGCGGCAATCCCCAGCGGTACAGAGTGAAACAGCTCTGCAAAACCTGCGCCTTTGAGTGAGATGCCTGAGTTGGCAAAGGCAAATAGAGGCAAAATACCAAAAGCCACGGTATTGTGTAGGTCGTGCTCTAGCTCTTCGACAGGGGAGTGCTCAGGGTCAGTGCGATCAAACATAGGAATAAACAACGCCAACACCACGCCTGCTAATGTCGCATGGATACCCGACTTAAGGACGGCAATCCACATGATGACGCCGATGAGCAGGTAGGGGGTGATACTGGTCACGTTGCGACGGTTTAGCAAATACAAAAATGGCAAGCATAGCCCTGCAAAGGCCAATGACTCAAGGGATAGTTCGCTGGTATAAAACAAGGCAATGATCAAAATCGCGCCGATATCATCAAAAATAGCAATCGATACCAAAAATACTTTGAGGGAGTTTGGGACGCGACTGCCAAGTAGGCTTAAGATACCGAGGGCAAAAGCAATATCTGTGGCGGCAGGAATGGCCCAACCTTTCCAAAACTCAGGCTCGCTATAGTTAAAGAGCAGATAGACTGCAGCGGGCATGATCATCCCGCCGATGGCCGCGCCTGCTGGCAAAATGATTTGTTTGACATTGGACAGCTCACCGATGAGCACTTCACGCTTGAGCTCAAGGCCGACCAAAAAAAAGAAAATCGCCATCAGGCCGTCATTGATCCAATGATGGGCGTCTTTGGCAATCGCAAAATCACCGATTTGAATGGCAACAGGGGCATGGATAAAGCCTTCATACCACGTACTCAAAGGGGAGTTGGCAATGATCATTGCAGCAATGGCAGCCAGTGCTAACACGATGCCGCCTGCTGCCTCAAATTCAAAAAATGCCTTAATCCTTCGTATTGCCATATTACCCTCATTTCCTAAATACAAATTACTAAAAACGAATTGCCAAACAATTCAATAACCTCAAATATCGATGCGGCCGCTTAGCGCGCCATACAAACAGACAGCAACAGTTTCTCATACTCTGATTCATATAGACAACAAAATACGTCAACCCAAAGTCATAAGCACATCTTGCTATATCCACAATAGCGATATTATAACGATGATAACACTGGTAAATATAGTGATAAGTCGTTACTGACTATCCAGCGAGCGTCACTATCTTTAGCCCATCTAAATGACTATCGATTGAATCGAGGGCATGTCTTAGACAAATCTAGCAGACTTTTTTACGTTTTTGGCTTTTTTTACGTTTTTATCTTTATAATGAGCGTCACTCTACAGTGCCACTTACGGTTATAAATGTGTCAGCAGGTCAGTGTATCTGCTGACAGGTAGCGGTACATACAGCCTCAATATCGAGGCTGATTTTTCTTATCAATTTTGCAGGTCAGCGTCATGGACTTATCCCTCTCTATCGAGATCATCTTAATGCTTACGGCGGTGGCCGCAATAGCCGGTTTTATCGATGCCATTGCAGGCGGCGGTGGACTACTCACCATACCAGCCATGCTACTTGCCAATATCCCGCCAGTGCTCACGCTTGGCACCAACAAGCTACAAGCCGCCTCGGGTGCGCTAGCGGCCTCGATTACGATGATAAAAAAAGGCGTCATCAATCCTAAAAGTATAAAGGTGGCGATTGTCGGGGCTTTTATTGGCTCAGTCATCGGTACCATCGCTGTACAGATGTCGCCGCCGGATCTACTCGAAAAGCTGATTCCGTTTTTGATTGCCGCTATTGGGATTTATACTTTGTTTGCGCCTAAGCTTGGCGAGGTGGAAGCGGCGCCGCGTATCTCAGAGGGCAAGTGGCAAAAAATTGTGGCGCCATTGATTGGGTTTTATGATGGGTATATCGGGCCAGGGACGGGCATGTTTTTTGCGCTGGGTAATGTGGCGCTACGTGGTCGGCAGATCATCGAGGCAACAGGCGCGGCTAAGGTTTTGAACTTATCGACCAATATTGGCTCGCTGATTTTTTTTATTTTGGGCGGTAATGTGTTGTGGAAAGTCGGTCTGGCAATGATGGTCGGACAAACGATAGGGGCGTATTTTGGCTCGCATATGGTGGTCAAAGGGGGAAGCAAGCTGATTCGTCCTGTCATCGTGCTGGTCTGCCTTGCTATGATTACCAAGTATGTGATTGGCTAACGCAAGCTATAGTAGATTTAATTTAAAAATGTTATAGCGCTACTGGTATAAATTTCCTTGCGTGCTGTATACACAGAGGCTGCGCAGCCTACGTTTAAAAACAGCATCCCAGTAGCGCTTTGGAACTTATGACAGTTTTGTTTTCAACTGACTATATGATTTATTGAGTATCGATGCAGCCTGTTTATAGGCAGTGCAGCCATAAAAAAACCTCAGCCCATCTTTGAACTGACCCCCATAAGTTGGACACAACTTATGGGGTATTTTTATGCGTTATAATCTAGACTTTAAGCTTCAAGTCATCGCATACTATATGCAAGGACATACTGGTCGTGCTACAGCTGAGGAATTTAACCTAGATAATAAGATAGTCATCAAATGGGTTAAGCAATATCAAAGCGGTGGTATCGATGCTATCAAACCAAAGACCAGCAAAGCCTACTATAGTCGCGAGTTTAAACACAAAGTGCTTACAACGATGCTTAGCCAAGGCTTGAGTCAATCTGAGGTAGCACTGAGATTTAACATCAGCTCACCGGCTTTAATTAGTCATTGGCACAAAGCATATCGGCAACAAGGCATGTCTGGATTAACATCTAAACCTAAAGGTAGAATCGCCATGAGTAAACCCTTTATCACAGACAAGCTAGATGAAGAAAAGAGCTTAGCAGAGCTTAAGCGTGAGAATGAATACCTACGTGCGGAGAACGCCTACCTAAAAAAGCTGGATGCCTTGCTCAAACAGAAGAGGAAACAAGCTTTGAGAAAGCAAGGCTCATCGAAGAGTTGAGGAATAAGTACAGTTTAACAGCCCTACTTAAAGCTGCTGGTATGCCTAAAAGCGTCTTTTACTATCATAGAGCAAAGCTTGGTGATAAAGACAAGCATGCTGACTTAAAACAGCGTATTACTAAGTTGTATCACCAGCATAAAGGCAGGTACGGCTATCGCAGGATAACGGCAGCGCTAAAGCAGTTAGGCAGTCATCATAACCACAAGCTCATCGCTAAGCTTATGCGTCATTTAAACTTAAGCGCACGGATTCGACGACAAAGGTATCGCTCTTATAAAGGCGTACAAGGTAAGATTGCAAAGAACTACTTAAAGCGCCAGTTTCATACAGATCGACCGAACATACGCTGGCTTACTGATATTACTGAGTTTAAGGTAGGTGATGATAAGCTGTATTTATCACCGATACTTGATTGTTATAACAATGAGATCATCAGCTATACGCTCTCCAAGCGGCCGACTTATGATTTAGTGAGCAAGATGCTAGATAAGGCGTTAGATAAGATAGATACGCACCAGAACAACCGTTTAATACTGCATTCAGATCAAGGCTGGCATTATCAGATGAGACCGTTTAGTAAGGCGCTTAAACAGCACGGTATTAAGCAAAGCATGAGCAGAAAAGGCAACTGCTTGGATAATGCATTAATGGAGGGGTTTTTCGGAACGCTTAAGTGCGAGACGATCTATATTGAGAAACCAAAATCGATTGAGCAGTTAGAACAACAGATTCATGAGTATATGCATTATTACAATAATGAGCGTATTCAACTCAAATTAAAAGGACTGAGTCCTGTTAAGTACAGAACTCAGTCCTTGTTTTAAACTAAACCGTCCAATATTTGGGGGTCAGTTCATCTTTCGGCTGAGGTTTTTATGATTGAATAAATAAATGCTTTATCGATTAGCGGCGACGATCAATATCATCGTATTCACTACCCATAATGCCATCACTAAATACTTGAGAGAACTCACGCTCATTGTCTTCATCGATGTGACCATCAAAGACGTCTTTGGTGCCTGCCGCAGGATCGTTGTAGATGGCGATGTCCATTTTTTCTTCAGATTTTGCCACGATTGCTGTCACTGCTGCATCGCCGCCGACGTTGACCGCCGTACGCAGCATATCAAGGATACGATCCACACCCAAGATCAGCCCAATACCTTCGATAGGCAGACCGACTTGAGCAAACACCATAGACAGCATGATCAAGCCCACACCAGGAACGCCTGCGGTACCGACAGAGGCCAGCACCGACATCAAGATAACTGTCAGATACTCAGTCACACCCAAATCAATACCATAAATATTGGCAATAAAGATGGTCGCCGTACCTTGCATGATGGCCGTACCATCCATGTTGATGGTCGCCCCAAAAGGCACGGTAAACGAGGCTACTGAGTTGTTGACACCCATACGTTTGGTGACGGTACGCAGCGTGATTGGAATGGTGGCGTTCGAGCTTGAGGTACTAAAAGCAAAAATCTGTACTTCGCGCATTTTTGCCAAAAACGTCTTAATCGACAGACCAGAAAACAGCTTTAGCACGATCATCATAGTGATAAAAAAGTGGAAAGCCAGTGAGCCAATCAGTACCGCAACATAACCGAGCAATGACCAAATCAGATCTAAGCCCAGCTCCGCCATGGCTTTGGTCAATAGTGCAAAAACCCCATAAGGCGCAAGATTCATAATGATGGTCACCATCTTTAAGATGACTTCATTAATCAGCTCCAAGCTTTGTACCAACCCTTTGGCAGGTTTGCCGACCATCAAAATACTGATACCGATCAAGATGGCAAAGAAGATAATCGACAGCATGTCGCCATTTGCCATCGCACTGATGGGGTTCGACGGAATGATATTTGAAAAAACATCGAGTAGAGGTGGCGCAGACTTGGCTTCAAATGCCGCTTCTGTCTCAACCTCCATGCCTTTACCGATACCAAATAAAAACCCAAGTCCGATAGCAGTTGCAATGGCAAGTGCGGTCGTCATCATATAGATTAGAAAAGTCTTGGTACCTATGCGCCCAAGCAAACGAATATCACCAATACCGCACACCCCGCAAATCAGCGAGATAAGTACCAAAGGCACGACCAGCATTTTGAGGGAGTTGACGAATAGCTTGCCGATGATGGCTAAAAACCCGTTGGTGATATATGTACTAACAAAACCGCCCTCAGCGTTCAGCCCTGAATAGTTGATAAATAATCCCAGTATGATACCGAGCACCATGGCAACGATGATCTTGCCCGTTAGTCCCATATTTTTCCACATAAACTCTATCCTTTTATCCGCAACATTCAGTATCAAGGGTGCTACTAAACCAATGCGTTTATGATTGCCATCCTTACGCCTGATGGTGTTGCATCTGCAAAATTTTGTCTGTCATTTCATGTCAGGCTATTCGACAATATAAAATAATTGTTAAGGTTACTGCAAGATTTTTTTATGACTTAAATAATAATCTATAACTGATTAAAGGCGGTTTAAGCTTTTTTGTCAAAAAATTGGTTGAGATAATCACTTAACAAAAAATAGATCTGATGCTATAAATCGCCAAAAGCACCACAATCATTAGGCTAACGTCGCTAAAATATCGACATTTAAGCCAGCACCAACGCATTTTTGTTAAATGTCGTCATCAAAAGGGTGCGATGACCAAAAACACTCGGACAAAAAAAAGACCGCCTAACCGCGGCAGTCTTTTCTTAAAATGACAGTAATATATCAATGGTTAAGTCTCAGGCCACTGGTAAGAATCACCTCACTATAAAACATAAGTCTATTAAGATGAGAGGCTAGGTGTATTCTTAATTCTATCGATAGCTCTCTAAATAAGGACATGCGCTAATAAGCAACAGTGATTTAAACAGGCGCTTTTAAAAGGACGCTTTCTAAATAGTCCATTGCTTAGTTTTTGGTTTCCTCGCGGCGGTGTTTGTCTTGCCATGGCTCACTATCGCCTAGCTCGTCTAGGTGCTCGTCGATAGACTGCGTTTTTTGCGCCCTGTCTTTTTGATTGATTTCGTCATGACTGATTTCGTCATGACTGATGTCATCAGTATTGGCATGGTCAGTATCTATCTGGTCGGCATTGTCCGTTAGCTGGGAGCCATGCAGTTGAGTGCTGTCTGGCTCAGCGCGCTCTGAGGCTGTGCTACGATGATTGTTGCCCATACGCTCATTGAGGTGCGAGGCGGCGTCACGGTGACGTGCATCCAATGCCTCAATCTCAGGATGAGAGTCATCAAAGTCAGTCTGAGCTTGTCTTTCCTTTTGAGAGTCTTGCTCTGCGACCATTTCTACCTCACCATCAGGCTCATAGCCATGATTGGGATTATCATCGCCTGTTGGTTCATCTGCTGAGGCCTGCAAGCCTTCTGCTGCGCCCGCTGCTATGTTATTGGCTGCTGTGTCAGTGACCGTGTCGGTAGCAGACTCATCATCAGGCGCGGCGTCACTCTGAGCTTGCGCCGCCCGTTTGCGCTCAGCATAGTCAGTCAACTGATTGACCGCGTTTTCGAGCGTATGAGGGTTAAAGCGTGGCTGCGCTTGTGATAGATGCTTGTCAAAGACATCGGTCAATAGCGAATCAAAACGTATGGCATTGTATTGGATAAGCACTTCGGCTTCTTCTTCGGTGATATCTTCGTTTTGGCTGGCATAGACCACATGGTCTTCAAAGCTCAGACCGGCAAAACTGTCTTTGTGCTCTGCCTTTTTAAATTTTTGCCATAGCGGTTCGATTCCCAATAAGGTCTGATAGGCGTTTTCCATACGGCCCGTCACATCGTCTTCATCGGTGTTGTAATAGACCATGGTCTTGAGGTAATCGCGAAAAGGATTGGCCTCAAAGTCTTCCATAAAGGTATCACCGAGCTGACGTTTTAGCTCGTCGCTTGGCGGCGTAAAAATGCGGCCACTGGGGAAAGTCACAAATCCAACCAACGCTGCGGCAAAGCGATTCGGGAAGTTTTCAAAAAATGACTCAAACGCTTCTTGGATGGTGAACAGGCTATTTTGTAAAGCGACTTCGGCATGCAAACGCTCCGCTTCAGACTTGCTGCCATACTCATAAAACTGCAAGATGGCCGTCGCGATAAATAAATGACTATGAATATCAGCCAGACGCCCAGAGAGCATCTCTTTACGCTTTAGATCACCTGCGAGCAGCCCCAACGCCATATCGGCAGTCAAGGCAAAGCTGGCGCTCAAGCGGTTGATGTGCTTATAGTAAGGGCGGGTAAAGCGATCGGCAAAGCTTGGCACATGATTGCTGCCGCCGACATAGCCTGCGACAAAGGCTTTTGCCCCGCGGTTAAAGGTATAACCCAAATGCTTAAAGAATAGAGTATCAAACTCGCGGATAGCGCGGTGTTTGTCTTCGCTTTGTAGCAGTTGTAGCTCATCAAACAGATAAGGGTGGCAGCGCATCGCTCCTTGACCAAATATCATCAGTGAGCGCGTCAAGATATTGGCACCCTCAACAGTGATAGAGACAGGGATTGCCTGATAAGGTGTCGCCAAAAAGTTGCGTGGCCCCATCTGTACCGCACGGCCACCGACCACATCCATACCGTCATTGACCACTTCACGCATGGTTTCGGTGGCGTAGTATTTTGCCATGGCCGTCATGACTGATGGTGTGCCCCCTTGGTTGAGACCACAGGTGACGAGATGACGAAACGCCTCCAACATATAAGTATGACTGGCCATACGGCTGGTGGCGTCTTGTACTCCTTCAAACTTACCGACAGAGATTTTGAACTGCTCGCGGACTTTGGCAAAGGCACCGACAGACAGATAGGTCATCTCACTGGCCGACGTGGACAGAGCAGGCAAAGAGATGCCACGGCCGACGCCCAAGCACTCCATCAGCATACGCCAGCCGCGCCCCGCGTTTTCGACGCCACCGATGATATAGTCCAGCGGAATAAAGACATCCTTGCCATCGACCGTACCATTCATAAAGGGCGAGCCAATAGGATTGTGACGAGGCCCGATGACCACGCCCTCGTGATCGGCGGGAATCAGCGCACAAGTGATGCCGTAGTCGGTCTTTTTAGCATCTCCAAGCAAGCCTTCTGGATCGTGCATCTTAAAGGCTAAGCCCACGACTGTCGCAATAGGAGCCAAAGTAATCCAGCGTTTTGAGAAATTCATCCGTAGGCCGAGCACGTGCTCGCCTTCATGCCTGCCATAACACACCACACCAGTATCCGGTATCGCGCCTGCATCAGAGCCTGCTTCAGGCCCTGTCAAACCAAAGCAAGGCACTTCATCACCGCTTGCCAGTCCCGGTAGCCAGCGCTGTTTTTGCTCATCGGTACCATAATGCATGAGCAGCTCGCCTGGGCCAAGTGAGTTTGGCACCATGCAGCTCACTGCTGCTGTCGGCGAGCGTGAGGCGATTTTGCTCATCACCCGACTTTGGGCATAAGAGCTAAACGCTCGGCCGCCAAATTCTTTTGGAATAATCAAACCCAAAAAGCCATTGTCTTTGATAAATCGCCATGCCTCAGCCGAAAGCTCTTTATCCTCATGCTGAATTTTCCATTCATCAAGCATGGCGCACAGCGTCTCTACTTCGTTATCGATGAAGCTTTGCTCTTCATCTGACAGCTCTGGATAAGGATATTTGGCAAAAGTGTCCCAATTGGGCGCACCCATAAACAGCTCTTTTTCCCACCAGCTGGTGCCAGCATCCAGCGCCTCTCGCTCAGTATCGCTCATGCTGGGCATCGCACCGCCCAGCGTCTTATAGACCGGCTTGGTGATAAGGGACTGCCGCAACGGCGAGATAAGCAGTATCAAGCACAACACCGCGATTGGAATACCCAAAACAAGCGACCACGGGCTGATAACAGCAGTGATGATAACGGTGGCAAGGGCGACGATACTGCCTGTGACACGTGATAAGGACATCAAAAAGATGGCCAAGACCATGGCTAATTGAATGAATATTGCCAAAATAAATAAGCCAATTGCCATGACTGTCTCCTTTATAACGCCAAACAATAGCGTAAAAATGTGTGAATGCAGGTCAGATACATATAGTTATGGTTTTTCTGACGTGGGTCTTTAAGTGTTATTTATGGCCGTGTGTCAAAGTACTGAGAGTCAAAATACTGAGAGTCAAATCTCTACAAAAGACACAGTTAGCCATCAATATGAAACAGTTGTCGATGACTATCAATAGCGAAAGTGCTACGCTATGTCGAAAATATGTATCATAAGACGCTAGGTATGGCGATTATGGGATGACTATCGCTATTTTTATCATTTAAGAAAAAGGTGCAAAGCCGTTTTCGGCATAAGACAACGTGTTGTTGCGCCCCACGATGATATGATCCACCAATGACAAGTCGATTAGGTCGCAGGCTTTTTTTAGCTCATAGGTAAGCACATCGTCGGCAGTCGATGGGGTCGCATCGGTGTGCGGATGATTGTGGGCGATGATAAGCTGATTGGCTGCATGACTCAGCGCATGGCGCAGGACATGTTTGATACAAACAGAGCAGGAGGAGATACCGCCTGTAAACAGTATCTCAAAATTTAATAAATTGAGTGCGTTGTCCAAGCACAGTACGGCAAAGACCTCGCGGTGCTCGCCGCGAAGCTGGGTGCTGATATAGTCTTTGACCACTTGAGAGCGTCCAAGCGCTTGCCCTGTTTTTAGCTGACTGTCCAAGTAGCGTGTCCCCATCTCAAGCGAGGCCAGTATCTGGGCGTACTTGGCAGGGCCGATGCCATGGCAGGCGAGGACGGTGTCTTGCGGGGCGGCCAACAGCTCAGCGAGGCTGCCGAATTGGTCGATAAGATGCCGCGCCAGCTCGATTGCCGACTGTGACTGAGTACCCGTACGTAAAAATATCGCCAAAATCTCAGCGTCAGACAAGCTTGCTGCCCCGTGTTTGAGTAGTCTCTCACGCGGTCGGTCGTCTTCGTGCCAGTCCTTGATTGCCATTATTATTTCCTAAAAGTGCTATTTTAATAAACACGCCCGTATCGATAAATGGGCGAAATACGTAAATTTTTACCCAATTTATCTCATAATTGTTACTATAAGCGCAATTTATCTTTCCACTTTTTTATTGATGCCATGCTTATGTCCAATATTGTGCTCGCTATCACCGGCGGTATCGCCGCTTATAAATCCGCTATTTTTGCTCGCTTGCTTGTCAAAGTAGGCTTTGATGTGCGCGTCATCATGACCAGCGGCGCGCAAGCCTTTATCACGCCCCTGACCTTGCAGGCGCTGACGGGTAACGAGGTGCATATCTCTTTGCTCGATGAGCGAGCGGAGGCGGGTATGGGGCATATCGAGCTGGCAAAATGGGCAGATTTGGTCGTCATTGCGCCGGCGTCTGCCAATACTTTGGCACGCCTAGCGATGGGTATGGCGGACGATTTGCTCACCACAGTCTGTCTGGCGACGAGCGCGCCGGTGCTGATTGCGCCAGCGATGAACCAGCAGATGTGGGCACACCCTGCGGTCAATCTCAATGTACAAACCCTACGTGATATGAACTATCAAATCATCACCCCTGCCAGCGGTGAGCAAGCGTGCGGTGATGTGGGAGCCGGCCGCTTACCTGAGCCTGAGGCGCTGTTGGCCGAGGTGTTATTGTTCAATGCCATGCAAACCACGCCGCAGCTCTTGGCTGGTAAAAGAGTGGTCATTACTGCAGGGCCGACGGTCGAGGCGATCGATCCAGTGCGCTACTTGTCCAATCATTCTTCAGGGAAGATGGGCTTTGCGTTAGCGCGCGCTTGCGTGGCTGCCGGTGCCGAGGTGGTCTTGATAGCAGGTGGCAAGGTGGGTTTACCGACGCCGCTCAATGTCACGCGTATCGATGTGCTGTCTGCCGAAGAGATGTTGCTGACGGCTCAGCAGTGTGTGGCAGGTACGCATGCGGCACTGCAGTATGTGCCCGAAGAGGAGCATGAACACCATTCTGAGCATTCTCATGACCATTCGCACGAACATCACGATGACTGTGGCTGCGGTGAGACGCATGAGCACGAAGATGATCACACTCACACTCATATGCACGACCATGTCACTGATGACGAGCCTAGAGTCGCTGATATCTTTATCGCCACTGCGGCTGTCGCTGACTATCGTACCCGAGACGCGGCGCCGCAAAAAATCAAAAAAACCCAAGAGTCGATGACACTAGACTTGGTAAAAAACCCTGATATCTTAGCGACTATCTCGCTTGCGCATCCTGAGCTGTTCGTCGTGGGTTTTGCAGCAGAAACGCAAGATGTCGAGCGTTATGCACGCGGTAAGCTTGTCTCCAAAGACTTGGATTTGATTGCTTGCAATGATGTGTCTCGCGCGGATATTGGGTTTGCCAGTGATGATAACGCCATGCAAGTGTTTTTTTCCGAGCGTTATGAGCATGACAGTGTCACGTTAGAAAAAGCAAGCAAGGATAAAATCGCTGAGCAGTTGACCCGTATTATCGGTGAGACCCTCTGGCAGCGGTACGATGCTTAGTCATAGCTCAATCACGGCACAGCTATCGAGGCACAGCTATATGGTGATGTCAGAATAGTGATGCAGATCAGTTGGGTCAAATCGGGCGCTAAGGCGGTGTGGTAAGTATGATGGATGATACAAGTACCCAGACCGTATTACTGATGGCTATCTTTGCGCTAGCATCACTGCTGCATGGTATCAGTGGGCTGGGCGTCACCTTGGTCACCACCACTGCGCTTGCGAGCATGTACCCGCTGCCATACGCCATTGTACTGATTATTTTTCCATCATTACTGCTCAACGCGCTGACGTGGCTGGCGGGCGGTGGCCGTAGTATTTGGCAAAACTTTATCTATTATGGCAGACGCTACTGGCTGCTGGCGTTGACCAGTCTGCTTGGCAGTATTTTGGGTGCAAAGCTACTACTGTGGGTCGATAGCGCGTACATCTTAGTACTGCTGGCGGCGGTCATTGGCTATTATGTGGTCAGTAGCTTACTCGGTAAGCAAATCCGCCTGCCTGATACCAAGCCAGTACTGATTATCGTAGGTTTTAGTGCAGGCGTTATTGGCGGTGCGACCAACGCGATGTCGACCATCCTGATGATGTATTTGCTCTCTGCCAGCAATGATAAAAACACCATCGCCAAAGTCGGCAATATGTGTTATTTCTTAGGTAAAATCGCTCAAATCATCGTATTGCGTGAGCCAATCATGGCGCTTGGCCGTGGTGAGTGGCAGCTGATAGCGATCCTTAGCATCCTGTCTATAGCGATGCTGCTGGTTGGTATCCGCCTGCGTCGTTATTTGCCGCAAGCACGCTTTCGTCAGCTTATTTTAGTGATTCTCACTGTATTGGGGCTGCGTGTGGGCTGGCAGGGGGTGATGGCGTTTTTGTAGTCAATACGAATAAAATCGCACCATCAATAATGATGCGCTACTGGTATAAATTTTGCTTGGGTGCTGCTATCGTTCGATGCTGCGCAAAAGACCTCCCAATAGCACTGACTCGGTTTAAAGTAAGTTGACTATAGGGAGTGCTTTTCAGGTTAGCGATTGAATAAATTTAACACGATGGTTGCGATAACACTGATGACTATCATAGTGACCACTGGAAAATAAACCCGAGTATTGCCTGAGGTGTGCTTAATATCGCCTGGCAGATTACCTATCCAAGAAAATGCGCTAGGAAACAGCAGCCAAATAACCCCGATAATGACCAGTACAGCCCCTATAATAATCAATATCTTTGCCATATAAGCCTCGCTAATCTTATTTTACTCTTTTGTATCGACCATACATGCGCTGAACCTTAACCAGCCATTTCACCAAAATACAGCTGCTGGGCGATGCGAAAGGTATTGCAGTGCGCCTCGACCACATCTTCAATATCTTCTGAATAACCACCGCCCATGACGATAGCAACTGGAATGTTAGCGGCTTTCGCTTGCTGCAACACGTACTCATCGCGTGCCTTACAACCATCTTGCGTTAAGCCAAGTTTACCCAGCTTATCAGTTGCCAGCACATCGACCGCCGACTGATAAAAAATCATATCGGGTGCAACCTCACTGATCAAACGCGGCAAAGTGTCTTTTAATATCTGTAAATATTCTGCATCACCCGTATCGTTATCCAGCTCAATATCTAAGTCGGATATTTCTTTACGAAATGGATAGTTCTTAGCGCCGTGCATACTAAAGACAAAAACACGCGGCTCATCCGCCATGATACTGGCGTTGCCATTGCCTTGATGCACATCCAAATCCACGATTAAAATCTTTTGCGCCTGCCTGCGATTAAGCAGTAGATTACTGGCGATACACACATCATTAAACACGCAAAACCCCTCGCCATGATCGGCAAACGCATGATGGGTGCCGCCTGCGACATTCATCGCCACACCGTATTTCTGAGCATATAATGCACATTCATACGTGGCGTGAGCGATATGACGACCCCGATCAACCAAAGCCTCGGTCATCTCAAAACCGATAGGTCGCGCTTCTTTACGAGGTAGCGTTTGGGTTTTGAGCTTATGCCAGTAGTCCGCCGTATGCGTGGTTAAGATTTCTTCTTCTGTCAGACGTTTTGGCGCAAAAAAGTTATCATGGGTGATGGTGCCTTCTTCAAGCAAGCGCTCAGGAATCATGATGTACTTTTGCATAGGGAAGCGGTGCTTGTCAGGCACGCTATAACGAAACACGTCAGAATAGGCAATTTTTAGCATAGTGTTAAAGCATGTCTTTTTTGAAAAGTGTTTTTAAGGATAGATAAGTTTAAACGCTTTGAAAATAAGGGGTTAGTGAGGAATTGTAAAAGCTACGGATAGCCATCAGAATCAGTGGATTACTGAACATACTGAGTTGGCAAAAAGAAGGTGCGCGAATCTGCTTGTTGACGCAGCTCTGCCAGCAGTGTCTGGATGTCTTCGGCAGGGTATTGCTGATTGATCAAATCATAAAACAGCTCATGGGCGACTGTGGTCATGGCAATGACGCTTTGTAAGGCATGCTCGATGATATGGTCATTGATACCGACGGCTTCGACGTCGATAGCATATTTATAGCGTATCTCGCCATCGTTGATATCCATCTCTAGATTGCCAATCAGCATGTCATAGTTGATTTGGGTAATCAATAACATCGCCGCGCTTTGGTGACTCTCTGGAATCAAAAAAGGTAATATGCCATATACGGCCAGCAGTTTGTTTTCTGCTGGCACACGAAACAAATAGCCACAGCTTAGCTGCTTATGTTGCATCTTTAGCGACAAATGATGCGACTGCCGCTGATCGCCTTTGCTTGGGCGATAGTAGACATAGTGCCATTGTTTTTGCTCAAAGTATTGTTTTAAGCACTCGACAATATCGATATGAGTGTCGGTAGGATCGGGCGACTGATGAGCGCTATCTGACGTAGGTTGAGGAGGGGCGGTACCGACAGGCTTGCTGTCATTATCAGAGGCGTCTATATGGCTGTTTGAATTGCTGTCTAGACGGATGGCAGATCTGTCGCTAGATAACGGCCTGCCATTGAGCTCATCATCGATCGTGGTTTGCCGCAAGTCGTCATTATCGTCATCGACGACAGCAGGCGGCGCGGCCTCTGTCAGCAGCCGCTTGAGTCGTTGCCATAAGCTGAGTTTGTTACGTTGACTCATAAGATTGCCATGACCGATAGAGAAGTAAGGGCGTTACAGTAAAGGCAATACAGTAAAGATAATACCGTAAAGACAATAATGTCACTTTGCCGATGACCATACTGTTTGCTACGCCGCCCCTATCATCTACCGCGCTGGGTGATTAGCGGAGCTTATCGCCGTGCCCTACAAACGAAGCTTTGATAGTAGGCTGCGCATAAAAAGCTTGTAGCATCTCACGAATATGAGCGGTAAACCATGGACTGTCAAGCGCGTCTTGTATGATCGGTCGTAATGCTGTGCTCAGTGGTGAGGCAAGCGAGGTATCGATAGGTAGGCTTGCCGCCACTGCCGCAATGGTGTCTGACTGATGATTGCTGTACCACGTGTCGATGCTGGCTGCTACTAGACTGCGCAGATAGGGCGATAAACGCAAGCGGTTATAGCTTTGCTGAATGCTGGCTTCGATATGCTCGATACTGTTATTATCGGCCTCGTCATTTAGGTATGTCTGTATCTCGCTGATCGGTAGGTCTTTGATACGTGACCAGCCCATGACCAACAGCCGCGCGACCTCATCGTTAGACAAGTGCGTTTGAGCATTGGTCTCTGCGCGCTGCGTCAAGTCTTTAATGTTGCGGTGCAAATAAGTTTGCAGCTTCTCATCTAGGTTTTTATTGGTGGCTTTTTCAAATGAGCTACGGCCAAGCTTCATCAGTTTGCCCACGCCACCTGCTTTATCGAGCGTATTTTCCATAAAATCATTGATAGCGTGATAAAGCGTCTGGGTGAGTAGGTCAGCAAAGGTCTCGTTGCCGATGAGCGTATGAATAAGAGCGTTGCGCTGCTCGTCGTGACGGCCGATATAGCTAGCAAGGGTCTCGACCTGGGTGTCGTCTATCAGCTCAGAAAATGGGACATTGTCATTGATCGGATGGTAGATAACGGTATGCAGGATATCACGGATATCGGTGCGCATGACGTCGCTCATTGGCTGCTGTAATAAGCCGTCATTGATGAGGCGCTTTAAATCATCAGCCTGTAGGTACTGGCATAGTGGCTGCTCGCCAAACCACTGACATGCCTGCACACTCAAGGTATCCGCCTGTGCCCTAAGCCATTGCTGCATAAAGCCAACTTGTGCCTCGATGATACTATCAAGACTGAGAGGCGTGCCAGCGCTAGTGTTTGACTGGCTATTTGGCTGAGTGTTTGGCTGGACATCTGCTTTTTGCCTCTGAGAGAGGGCAGGGTGGGTTTCTAAACTAGGGTTATCTTGTGAAGTCGGCATAGGTTTTGAGGTCATAGTGATGGACAATTTGTTATACTGTGTGGCTGGGGTAATATCAACCCTAAAAAATACGATTGTCGGTGTCAGCCTTATTTATTTAGGGAGCGCGGACAAGTTTTTGTGAATGGTAAGCGCATCAACTATTATGTCACGAACGCGGTGTTTTGTTGTGATGAATATTGCTAACGCTTAATAAATAATGAGAGATGTGGATGACCGCTGTAGATGCTTCTTTACTTGCGCTCGCTGAGCTGACCGTCCAGCGCGGTGAGACTCCCCTATGCGAAAAGGTCGCGCTCACACTGTCTGCAGGGGATATCTGCCATCTCATCGGTGCCAATGGTACGGGTAAGACGACGCTACTGATGCAGCTGGCAGGACTACTGCCGGTGCTGACAGGTACCGTGCGCTACCAAGGTGCCGAGAGTCTACCTGTACAGCCGTTATATGTCTCGCATCAGCTGGGTATCCATCCCAATCTGACAGTCGCACAAAACTTGACGTTTTTGCTCAATCTATATGGTATTTCGCCAAGCACCGCTAACATTGATGCCGCTCTCACTTGGGTAGGATTACAAGGCTTTGAGACCGTAAGCTCAAGCCATCTATCCGCTGGACAAACGCGGCGCATTACTCTTGCCAGATTGTATTTATTGACGCCTGCGGTGACACCGTTATGGCTACTTGATGAGCCATTTACCGCGCTGGATGTCGATATGGTGGCACGAATGGAGGATAGGCTGTGCGACTTTGCCAGCGCGGGCGGCGCGATATTGATGACCAGTCATCAGGCAGTAGCTGTGGCCAATCAAGTGCTCGATTTGTCAGATTATATGGTATAAGGGCGATGAGTCTCAGTAAAAGGATGGATCATGACAGATAGCCCAGTACAGTCTGCACCAATGCAAGCAGCAAAGCCGCGCTCAAATACCTCCGACGGTACGCGCGGTATTAGCTTTGGGCAGCTCTGGCGACGCGAATGGCAGGTCAAGCAGCAAGGAGCGGTACAGTGGTTATATCCGCTCGTACTGTTTTTAGTGATTATTACCTTGTTTCCGCTGGCCGTCGGTAGTGAGCCTGCGCTGTTACAGCGTTTAGGCGTGTCTGCTGTGTGGATTGCCGCGCTCTTGTCACTGGTGATGGGGGTTGATGGGCTGTTTAAACCCGCGCTCGATAATGGCACGCTGGCGCAGTTGGTGGTTGCCAGAGCATCGCTACCGCTTTGGGTGCTCGTCCGCTTAGTCATACACTGGATCTTTAGTAGCGGTATTGTGGCGGTGCTCAGCTTATTGGCGGTGCCGCTATTTCAGCTTAGCTGGTTTGAGGCGTGGATATTGCTGGCCTCTATCGTCACTGGCAGTCCGATGCTGCTGATGCTCTCTGCCGTTGCCAGTAGTTTGACACTGTCATTAAAAAACGGTGCCGTGCTGGTGCCGCTGATAGCTTTGCCCATGCAGCTGCCGGTACTGATTTTTGCCACAGGGGCGGTGGATGTGTTTGCCACCGGTCTCAATGGTTTGCCGATACTAGCGCTGTTATTAGCTGGCAGCATCATCTCTGTGCTGGTGATGCCATGGGTGATTGCCGTGACCTTAAAGATGGCGTGGCTCAATTAAAAAAAACCTTTATATCAACAGCATGTTGAAAACGGGCAACTTTGCTATAATAGCCAATTAACGATACAAACAAGTCACTTGTAGATTCTATCCAGTGTTTAACGCCGGCAGGTTAGCGGATAGTAGCAATCATGATGTCGTAGCGCCCATGATGCCATATCTGTCAAACCACTATGCTGTGTAAATAGGTTTATCCCCATGCCCAACCTGAATAATGTCTCATCTCCTAGCCTGTGGCAGCGCATTTGGCAAGGCTTTTTGACCACTGTTGGTACCAAGCAGTTTTTTCGCATTTTTGCGCCTTGGGTCAAGTGGCTTGCCATACTTGCCAGTATTTGTCTTGCGATCGGTAGTGTCTGGGGGCTGGCATTTGCGCCGCCTGACTACTTACAAGGCAACAGCTATCGTATTATATTTATCCACGTACCGGCAGCCAGTCTGGCCATCTCCATCTATTTTGCCCTTGCAGTGTTGGGGGTTATCTTTTTGGTTTGGAAAATCAAGACGGCTAGTTTAGTGGCGCAAGCGCTCGCGCCGCTGGGGTTTTTGCTTTGTGTGATCAGCTTAATCACCGGCTCTATTTGGGCAAAACCCACTTGGGGGACGTATTGGGTCTGGGACGCGCGTTTGACCTCGATGCTGATTTTGGCGTTTTTGTACGCGGGCGTCATGGCGCTGTTTGCCGCCTTTGAGCATACCGCCAACCGCGGCAAAGCGGCAGCTATCTTGTCTATCGTCGGTGCGGTCAACCTGCCGATTATCAAATACTCGGTACAGTGGTGGAATACCTTGCACCAAGGCTCAACTTTTACCTTGACCGCCGCACCAAAAATGTCAGCCGATATGTGGATGCCGCTGCTGCTCATGGTCATCGGCAGTTATTTACTGGTGGCGACCTTGGCGATTTATCGCACCAATACTTTGATTTTGTACCGTGATCAAGGCAAGGCTTGGGTCAAAGAATATATTCGTGGACAAAACAAATAACGGCTAGGAGATGATGATGCAGCCTTATTTTTACAGCGTGTCTGAGTTTATCGCCATGGGTAAGCATGGCGTGTTTGTCTGGTCGTGTTGGGCGATTACCGTGGGTGTGGTGCTGGCTTTTATTTTTTATAGCAGAAGGCAGCGCCAAGCGCTGATTAAGCAGCTGACCATCCAGCAAGCGCGGCAAGCACAGCGTACCGCCAACACCTCCAATCCTACAACTAAGTAGTCAAAAAACCATCTGAATATCATCAATTTAGCCCGCAAGACTAGGGTGTCTATATCGTCATTATATGGCGATATGAAGGCTTGGGGGCTTATTGATTGATGCAAAAAATGCTACTATATAGCCACTAGAAAGTACGATTAGAAAAATATTTAAAAAAGGTTTTTCTAATGGTGGTTTCTTTAATATTTTCTGTTTTATAGGTTTATATGGCATTGGATATGACTGATATGGTCCGTTCAAAGTAAAATCGTTTTAGATTTAAACGCGCTACTGGTATAAATTTTACTTGCGTGCTGTTATCGTTCGATGCTCGCAACATTTATCCCAATGGCACTATATTATTTTTAGAATGGTTTGACTATAAGACAGTGACTCATCAATGAGGTAGTGGTATGAACGCAGTTCGTCGCAAAAAACTGATGTGGGTGATGTTTACGCTGGCAGGAGCCGCGATAGCCGTGGCGTTGGTCATCTATGCCATTGGGCAGCAGACTGACTACTATTTTGATGCAACGGCCATCGCCCAAGGGGAAGCGCCGCAAAATAAGCGTATCCGTGCAGGTGGTATGGTCGTCGCTGGCAGCGTGCAGCGAGCACCAAATGATCCGCTGAGTGTGGAGTTTGCGATTACCGATTTTGAATCGACGGTGCCTGTGACTTATCAAGGTATCTTGCCAGATTTGTTTGCTGAAAACTCAGGCGTGGTTGCCACAGGTAAAATGCAGGGCGAGACCTTTGTCGCAGGGGAAGTGCTGGCCAAGCATGACGAAAACTACATGCCGCCTGAGGTTGCCAAATCTATGAAAGAAAACAATCGCAATGGATTGACGCCGCCTTCTGAGCAGTACAATCCAGCAGAGCCAATCCATGAGACCCAAACGCTGCAGCAGTAGCATTCAAAAATAGCCACACTGACCGCAAAAGCGCCGCTAATATTTGATTAGCGGCGCTTTTTTATGTGGGTTTTGATAAAAACATTAGGGCGTGTCCTCATTTCAAAAATGGCGATAAAAGTGAGATAAATCGCCGGTAAACAAGGAAAATAGCGCAGATACTATCGAGATAGTAGTCAGCTATTTGACGCCGTTTGGTCAGATTTAGCCATTTTTAGCCCATTTAGATGGCTATCGATTGAATCGAGGATACGCCCTAGTCATCCCATTCAGGCGTATAGTCAGGATGCTCTATCTTACGGCCATCGCTACGGGCCAAGTTGCCAATTTTTTCTAACTCATCGGCGCTAAGCTGGACATCGATGGCATCCAAGTTGCCTTGTAGATGGTCGGGATTGGACGTCTTGGGAATGGCCACACGGTCTCTGTCCGATAATATCCAAGCCAGTGATATTTGTGCAGGTGTCACGCCATGCTTATCCGCAATCTCTTTGATGACCTCATTGTCAAACACATCACCGCGCGCCAGTGGCGAATAGGCTTCTAATAAAATATGATGGTTATTCAAAAAAGTCTGCAGGGTGTTTTGTTTGATAAACGGATGAAACTCTACTTGGTTGACGACAATAGGCACATCAGCGTGTTTTTTGGCTTCGATGATATGAGCGATATTAAAGTTAGAAACCCCAATATGACGCGTTAGCCCTTGTTTTTGTAGTTCACACAGCGCAGGAATGGTCTCAGACAATGGCACGCGATCATCGGGCCAATGCAGTAATAGCAGATCGACATAATCGGTATCTAGGTTTTCTAATGAGCGCTTAGCGGCTGCTATCAGCTTTTCTGGCTCAAACTTCATATCATCTGGGAAAATCTTGGTGGTCAAAAAGAACTTATCACGCGCCACGCCTGATTGCTTGATACCTTCTCCCACCTCTTTTTCATTGTCATAAGCTTGCGCGGTATCAATGTGCTCGTAGCCCATTTTTAACGCTTGGCCGACGACATCGATACAGTCTTGGCCTGTCGATTGCCAAGTACCTAGCCCTAGCACAGGAATATTGGCTTGGCCTGCGGTACGAATATTATAAGTTTTCTTGCTCATATTATTATCCTTATTATGTGTTGAGTGTGGTTCTATGGCTGTTTATATAAGTGTTCTTTATATAACTGTTCTCTAAACAAGTAATAACTAAATTCAGTGTCACTACTTATCAATGCCACTACCTATCAATGTCACTACCTGAGTGAGAAGCTTTTAAACCTGAATAAATAACAGTCGTATCATAGTGTTGATTGTAAAACTTGTCCTAACAGAACAACGCGGCAACCCAGCTACTATAGAAAAAAATAGAATAAAGTAAAAGGTCGGTTGACGCTTTCCTACAAAGGACAAACAGGCTGTAACGTCATTTTTATCCCTGTTTTTGAGGTGAAGACACGCTCTAAAGCTGTCTGACTTATGGATAAACGTTGTCAGTGTAATCACGAGAGTCAGAAAAGACAGTAGAGTTAAGGCGTAAGAAGCGTAGCGGACGGATGAGAGATAAGCAAAAAAAGCGCCCAATATCGATTGATATTGGACGCTTCTATAGACGCGGAAGCACGGTTATAAATTACTGCGCCGCTTCGGTCTCTACAGCCGCGTTTTCAGGGGCTTTGGTCGCGTCGGCGGTGTTTTCATCCCAGATTTTTGGGTATTTGTAGCCAGGGAATGTCTCATGCGCGTACTTTTTGAAGGCTTCTGAGTTATAGGCGTTGGTGACGTCTTCTACCCATTTTTTGCCAGTATCGGCAGACTTGATCGCTGACCAGTTGACATAAGCAAAGCTTGGCTCTTGAAACAGTGCTTCGGTCAATTTGATACCAGAGTCGGTGGCATAGTTACCATTAATCACTGCAAAATCAACTTCATCACGGGCACGTGGCAGCTGTGCGGCTTCTAATTCAATGATATTGATGTCGTATTTGCTGTTATCCGCGATATCAGTCTTTGAGGCTGTCAACGGATCGATATTGTCTTTTAGCGTGATCCAGCCAAGGTCGTCCATCATCACAAGGGCGCGCGCAAAGTTGCTTGGATCGTTTGGTGCTGAGACACTCATGCCTTTGTAGGCTTCATCAAGGCTGGTCTTTTTACCTGAATAAATACCAAGCGGGGCGGTCGGTACTTGGAATACCTCAACCAAATCTAGATTGTTTTCTTTTTTAAAGGTATCAAGATAAGGCTTATGCTGAAAGATATTGATATCCAAGTCGCCTTCAGCCAGCGCCAAGTTAGGACGCACATAGTCGGTAAATGCGATGAGCTCAACGTCATAACCTTGTTCTTCTAGCGCGCCTTTGACTTGGTTACGTACCATGTCGGCAAAGTCACCTTCAGTGGTACCGATGACGATTTTGCTGTGCTCAGGATCGATATCGCTGTCCGCCGTTTGGGCTGTGGTGTTTTCAGTCGCCGCTTCTTTGTTGGCTTCTGGCGCTGATGAGTTGTTACAGCCCACCAATACGAGCCCTGTCATACCAACGGTTGCAAAGGCAGTGGCCAACTGACGGCTGATATCTGTTAATTTCATAAAATTTCCTTATTCGTACATGGGATTGGGTTATGTGAGTCGCGCCTGAGCATTAAAAAAGCAACATTCTACATAGTAATGCTGCTTTTTATGATAAGAGCTAAGAGGATTCATTACTGCCAAAAATAAACCGAGTCGCTGGCAATGTCAAGTATTTGCCAAAGCGGCTTAACGTTTGTCTAGGCGGTTGGCCAGCCAGTTACCAGACGCTTGGATAGCGATGACCATAATCGATAGCATAATCACGATAAAAATCATCACCTCAGTTTGGTAACGATAATAACCATAACGAATGGCCAAATCGCCCAAACCGCCGCCGCCGATCATACCAGCCGCCGCAGAGTATGACAGCAAGCTGATACACAAGATAGTCACCGACAGCACCAGCCCTGAGCGCGCCTCGTTGAGCAAGACTTTGATAATAGTAAAGGGGCGAGCGCCCATCGACTCGGTGGCCTCGATGATACCGCGCGGGACTTCACGCAGGTTTTGCTCGACCAAACGGGCAAAATAAAACGAGCCGGCAATCGCAAGCACCAAGGAGGCGGCAATCGGTCCGATACCTGTACCGACGATGGCTTTAGTAAATGGACTCATCGCAATCATTAAAATCACAAACGGGAAGGCGCGCATAAAGTTGGTGATGCCGCCTAACACGCCATATAGTGTTTTATTTTGCAAAAACTGTCTATCGCTGGATAAGAATAAGAATATTCCAAATAGCCCACCGATCAAAATGGCAACCGCCGTTGAGATACCCAGCATGATAAAGGTATCAATAAACGCAGTCACAATCTCTTTACGCAGCGCAAACAGCTTGTCGATCGAGGCGGATAGTTCCGTACCAGTTAACATATTATTTCTCCTACCTCATTAGTCCTCAACGACTAAGCCTTGGCCAATCGGGGTGGTGGCCTGAATCAGACCATCTCTTACGTCTGCAACCTCAAGCAGCTTGCCTTGGTGTAATAAGGCGGCGCGGTCGCAAAGCCTGCGAATCACACTCATCTCGTGGGTGACGATGACGATGGTCACGCCTAGCTGCTCGTTGATATCACGCAGACAGGTGAGCAAGCTACGAGTTGTCGCAGGATCGAGGGCACTGGTCGGCTCATCGGCCAGTAGCACCTTTGGACTAGGCGCTATCGCGCGGGCGATACCAACGCGCTGCTTTTGGCCGCCTGAGAGCTGCGCTGGATAGTGACCGGCGCGATCAGTCAGATCGACAATCTCTAGGCAGTCCATGACACGCTGATGAATATCACGACGCGGATAGCCTGCGACCATCAGGTTAAAGGCTACGTTGTCAAAGACAGTGCGATTGGACATGAGGTTAAACTGCTGAAATATCATACCGATATTGTGGCGTGCCACTCGTAGGTCGCTGGCTGATAAGGTGGTCAAATCAGTGCCATCGATGATGACCTGACCTGAATCTGGACGCTCGAGCATATTGATCAGGCGTAACAAGGTGGATTTACCGGCACCTGAATAGCCCATTAGGCCAAAGATTTCACCTTGCTGGATGGACAGTGACGTCGGCTCGACAGCAGTAAACCAGTGGGGCTTGCCATCTTTGTCTTTGATTGAGCGGTCACTTAAAAAACTTTTGGTCACATCGTTTAAGACAATCATGTCATTCATGGAGGGCTCAAAATTCAATGGTTTTTTTAATGTCACAAACGCCTTGTTTTGCCTCTATCGTCATCTAAGAGGCAAAAAAACAACCGTTCATAACCCTATAATAAGGGGCGCTAATATAGCATATTATCGGGTACTTTGGATATGCGCATCCGCGACCCGCTTATGATGAATAGCGATTAGGCGGGGGAGGCGAGGAAAAGAGGCAGATAATAAGAGCAGTTTTTGACAAGAAGACTAGATAGGCGCACTTAATAGAAGGGTTTGCGCAAGCAAGATAAGAACACGTCTTAGCCATTTGGATGATAGTGCGGATTATGCTTGACTGGCAGTATGACCAAAAACCTTGTATGGCCATTGATGGTATCAGTGATGATACGGCCCTGATGCGCGGTGACGATTTGTGATACCAGTGATAACCCCAGCCCTGAGCCTTTGTTTTTTTGTTGCAAACGCACAAATGGGCTAAACACGTCTTCGCGCTTTTCTTCAGGGATGCCAGCTCCTTCGTCGATGACGGCCAGTACCGCGTATTTGGGCAGAGGGCGTTCAGGCTCTGTTTTGGTTTTTTTGAGATGCTTGGTAAACAAGCCTTCTTTGCGCGGCGCGTCCATAGCTTCCCCGTCAAGCTGCGTCGCGTTTTTGCTACTAATTTTTTGGTCTTTTGGCTTTTTGCTATCATCGCTAGTGGCTGAACCATCGGCGATGGCGCTTTTTTGGCTGTGGCCATTTTTTAGCGCATTGATACCTTTGCTCATCAGACTGTCTTTGGTTTTCTGTACTGTAAGGTCACTATCCGCCGCTGCCGCGTCAAGGAGAGGGGACTGGTTACTATCAGCCTGCACCGCGCTCTCAGGTACCGCACGCCAAGTGACTTTTTTGACTTTGTCCGAAAACTCAGAGGTAAAGCGCTGATAGTCTGTCATCACAGATAGCGATGCGCGCGCGTCTTTTGTTTTAAGAGCGGTATGGTCGTTGGCCGAAGCGAGAGCGTTATCATCCGTCTCCGTTGCAAGCGTGTCATCCACCCCTACTGCAGATGTCTTAATCTGATGCGTCTCGCTGCTTGGCGTTGCATCGTGGTTAGGACGATCAGCAGCGTTGTCGTTTGCCGTGTCGACCGCAGTATGAGTGGCATCAGCATTATCTGCTTCATTAACGACAGCGGCCTCGTCAACGAGCGTTTCGCCGTTTTTGTAGATAGGCGGTGCAGGCAGCGCTATGACCGTCTCTGTCATGTCTGCTTCATCTGCGGCGGTATCTGTGAGCGCGGTATCGTCACCTTGCGTTGATGCCGCCCGCCCATCCTCTCGGTTTGGTG
Organism: Psychrobacter sp. L7; assembly: GCF_002810365.1. Taxonomy (NCBI): domain Bacteria; kingdom Pseudomonadati; phylum Pseudomonadota; class Gammaproteobacteria; order Moraxellales; family Moraxellaceae; genus Psychrobacter; species Psychrobacter sp. L7. The sequence goes on along the minus strand of NZ_NEXR01000010.1, from coordinate 346,044 downwards.
CCGCGGTCTCATCATAGGAGTCAAAGTCTGAGCTATTATAATCGGCGAAACTACTGCAAATGAGGGTTTGCAGCAGATAGTCTGGGATGCTATCGGCCTCGTCAATGGTCTGTACGCCATATAGCAGTACGGTCACTGGCGGCACCCCATGTAGCATCGCATTGGTCAATAGATTGCGAATCAAATGGGTTAGCATAGAGGCCTGCCCATCGATGATGATGTGCTCGCCGATCAACGTCGCCTCAGGGTAATGTTGGCGCTCTTGATTGATGAGATCATATAGATCTAGGCGCTCTACTTGCTGCAACGCATGACCTGCATCCAAGCGGCTGACCAGCAAGATGCTTTCTACCAAGTCATTGAGCCCAGACAAATCGCGATTGATGGCTTGGGCGCGTTTATCAAACTTCTCTTTGGTATCAGAGGGCAGCGCGCCTGCCAGCATGTCCATCATCTCAATCTGCAAGCGAATACGCGTGATGGGTGTGCGCAGCTCATGAGAGGCGTGCGCCAGCAGTAAGTTATTGGCATCGACCAAATGTTCGATTTTTTGTGCTGCTTGGTTAAACCCGCGAGCCAAGGAAGCAATTTCATCATTACCGCGCGCATTGACTCGCACGGTAAAATCACCATCACCCAGCTGCGTCATCTGCTGGCTCATCTGATTGATACGCCACGTCATGGTGCGAGCAATAATCCACAAAACCCCTGCCATGATAAGCAGCAGCAATAAGGTGCCGGTAAATAGATTCAATGCTGCAGAAAGGGCTGGTTTTTTGGGCGGTAAACGCGATTCGTACAGCAGCGTATAGCCTGTGCTGCTATATACTTGTGCTTGCTGGGTCGTGGCGGTATCAGAAAAAGAAGGGAAAACGCGTGATAACAAAGATGGGGTAGGCGGCAGCTCTAATGGCAAATCGCTGTGGTCGGTTTGCATCAGCAAATGACCATCGCTATCATACAGACCCATCTTGGCCTGTAAAGACTCGTCAAAAATATCAAAGCTTTTTTTGACGACCGCCAGCATAAACCGCGACTGCAAACGGTTGTCTTTGCTAATGGCAGTATTTAGCTCATGCAAAAAAGGATCGATTTGCCCTAATATCTGAGTGGCCAATACCTCGGAGCGAATTCCCGCATCTTTATCATGTACCAGCTGGGTCAACAGCACCATCGCCACTGCAAATAAGATAAGCGCCAGCATCACACTGGCAAATAGCTTGGCAAATAAAGAGCGAAAACCCAAGTGCTGCATTAAACCATCTCTATTATCAGACGTTTATAACGATTCAAAACGGTGACTATATAGTCTACCGTTTATAGTGTGCTGCCGCTCATAATATGAGCAAAAAATCAGGCCTGATCGGTGGCAAATTGATAACCGACGCCGCGTACGGTGATGATACGTTTGGGCTGACGAGGGTTGTCTTCAATCAAGGCGCGCAGACGTGAAATATGCACATCAATGGCGCGGTCGATATTGTCTGAGCTGTCATCATTTGGCATCGCCTGCCAGAGCTGCTCACGATTGAGCACTTTACCAGAATGCGTGGCAAAGTAGTGTAGTAATTGAAACTGATGCGTGGTCAAACGTACCGGCTCATCATCAATCGTCACCTCGTGACTGTCAGGAAATACGCTTAAGCGGCCAAAGGTCAAGCTATCTGACTGGCTGTCTGCTTGGTTTGGCTGCTCATGGCGGCGAATCACAGCGCGGATACGAGCCAATAGCTCACGCGGCTCAAAAGGCTTGGCGATATAATCATCGGCACCCATCTCAAGGCCCAACACGCGATCTGTGGTATCGCCTTTGGCCGTCAACATGATAATAGGTACCTTATTGGTCATGTTGTTTTTATTGCCACGGATTTTTTGACAGACCTGCATACCATCCATATCGGGCAGCATCAAATCAAGCACCACCAAATCGATATCACGCTCTTTGGTATCTAGTAAGTCAAGACCTTCTTGACCAAGCCCTGCGTGATGCACGTCGTAATAATTCATGGTCAGATAGTCGCTGATCAATTCTGCTAAATCTGGATCATCTTCTATTAATAAGATCTGTTTACTCATGGGTTATCCTCTAGTTGTTGTTATCATGGGTCAGGCGTTTATACGGCTCTGTACAGTCATTCTGATAAATACATCAGATGCGACCGCTGTTATGCCAAACGTCTGAATGTGTTATGTGCTATTTAAAGACATTATTTAAAGGCACTATTTAAAGGTGCTATCTTGTAAATATGCATACGCTTAAATACGTATGCTTGCTGTAAACGCGCTAATAATAAAGACCGCTAATAATAAAGACATAGTGCCTAATTTTGCTGTGACAAAACAAGACAAGCTTTGTTAATGTTTCTACATAATGTAACTGCCAGCATAAGCCATTAAGACACAATGACTTTTTTGCCTTTAGAATCAAGCGGTAAATCGGCCAAGCAAATCAGGCTATCATTACTGATGCCTGCGATCAGATACTGCTGAGTGGTGGGGTTAAACTCGACCACTTCTACAGGCTGGCGCGTCAGACGCTGATCTTGTCCGATGATCCACACATTTGCCGCCAATGGCCTTAGAGGTTTATATGGTGGTGAATGCAATTCTGTCAAGTTCACATCATGTAAGGCGCGTCTAGGCACGATAGTGCCGACATCGATTTGTCCATAGTTGACCCGCCCTGTGACCTGCATCTTAGGCAGCAGTTTTTTGCGACTGCTCTCATTATCGATCACATTGACATGGACCAGCAGCTTTTTGGGGTGCGGGGCTTCGACCAGTTTGCTGACTTGACCGGTGAACTGATCTGTCAGCTCAGCGGTTGTAAAATTAACCGTTTGTCCTACCGATAGCTGCGGCTTTGCCTGAATAGGCACGGTTGCGACAAAGTATAGCTTGGTCTCATCAGCGATCTGCAATAAGGGCGTACGTGCAGCGAGCTGCTGTCCTGCGGCGGCGTTTAACTGCGCGACCCGCCCAGCGAAGCTGGCACGCACCGTGATAAGTTGGTATGACGAATGCTCTGAGGCGTCGTCGTCCAATGTGTCTGTCGCAGCGTCTGCATCCGTGTCGTTTTGGCGCGGCAGCTTGGCTGAGGCAGGGTTGTTGTCGGAGGTGGCTTTGCTAGCAGAGGTAGACTTGCCATCGATGGCCGATGGCTCGGCGGCCGCGTCCTCTATGGTGGCTTGTTTTGTCTGATCCGGACGAGGTGAGGTTTTTTCAATAGCTGGGTCTTTTACTGAACTTTCGGTTTGCGGTGCTGCATTCTCGGCTTGCGGCGCTGCATTGCCATCGGGCTCTGTCTTTATCTCATCTGAGCGTTTGGGAGGTGTCTTATTGGTCATGTCCAGCCGTCGGACGATAAGCAAAGGCGCGTCTTTTTCGACCTGCTGACCTTCACTGACCAGCACCTGTTCGACATACAGCGGCTGGGCGGCGACAAACTGACTTTGTTTGATCGGCTGTATATTGCCCTGTAGTCCGAGGCTGGGTTGATAGCGCGATGGTTTGATACTTAGAATATGGTCTGGCGTCATCGTCACCGTGCTATCACTGATGATCAGTGGGTTATCTACTGTCTCACTGTTTTCTGCTGTGACAGGCTCATCGGTAGGCGGGGAGGGCTGACAAGCCAGCAAAAGCAAAATGCTAAGTAAGTACGGGCTTTTTTTTAACCATTGAAAAGCTGTCATAGCAGTCACCGTTATAATCGTCGTTTTATTATATAGTGAAATCCTATGAGGTGAAACGATTGTACGCTAGCTGATTGTGCAGTGACCAAACATTGCCGGTCGTCATGCAATCATGACTGCCAAATGCTAAGCCATACAAGCTGACAACAACCTGCTGATAGAAGCATGACTGGAGTATGACTATAGGTAGATCTTTAAGTTCTGAGCTAGGATACTGGCCAGTCTGAACATTAATTTGTCAATCACTGGAAATGCATGAACAACTGTGCTAAAACAAACATAACAAAATATATTGATACATTTTTATCACAATCGAAAATTATCCAGCAATATGGGAATTGATTCTATATAATGCAGAAATATCATGAAGTTGATGGATTTTTAGCCCTGTTTTTATCAAAAAGTAGGATGACGGTAGTTTGTGGCAAAGTGCTTTAATGTTTTTTATGCATTAAGATACCTTTATCTGGCGATATGCTAAGCACAGTGGTCGAGAGAGTGTAGGATTGAACGTCAATCGATTCAGCCATCATAAACTGCCTATCATGACCCAGATGGCGGGGCTACTTTTGCTCAGGACTGATAAAAGCCAGATACTCATAAAAGAAAAGATAGGTCCGCTACGATATAGATAGATGGCAGGGGTGGTCTTAAGCCCATAATCAATAAATGATCAATTGAGAATACCCTAACAGCTGTGTTGATAGATCGCGTGACAAACCCATAGTCGTTCATAGGACAATGAGAATGGAAAATAATTTTGATGGCTTAAAAGTGATGGTGATTGATGATTCCAAAACCATTCGCCGTACTGCAGAAACCTTGTTACAAAAGGCTGGCTGTGAAGTTGTAACTGCTATTGATGGCTTTGATGCACTTGCAAAGATTGTCGATAACAATCCCGATATTATTTTTGTGGATATTATGATGCCACGTTTAGATGGTTATCAAACCTGTGCTTTGATCAAAAACAACCCTGATTATGCCGACAAGCCTGTAATCATGTTGTCATCTAAAGACGGTTTATTTGATAAAGCACGCGGCCGTATCGTGGGCTCTGATGAGTATCTGACCAAGCCATTTAGTAAAGACGAGCTGTTTGACGCGATCAACCAATATCGCTAGACAAAGGGTCAAGATAAACGTGCCAGACAGTCTTTGAGCATGGCATATTTTGTACAGACGTTTTTCGCAGACATTTTGTGCAGGTTTTGATATCACATACGGCTGTTGCTAGCCGCTTGACAACGAGTAACCACTGCGGTGAGAGGCGTGTGACCATGAGTATTTGGAGCACAGGCTTTAGCAGTTGGTCTTTATAATATATTTGTATATCCAAATGGATATCTTCGTAAATAAAGGAAAATCCTATGACTACCGTCTTAGTCATTGACGACTCGCCATCTGAAATGGCGAAATTTCGCGACATGCTCTCCAAAAACAACTTTCAAGTGTTGGAGGCGACCAATGGGGAGCAGGGCTGTCAGATGGCAACAGATCATCTGCCAGATGTGATCTTGATGGATGTGGTGATGCCAGAGATGAATGGTTTTCAGGCGACCCGCAAGATTACTCGCGGCAAAACCACCGCCCATATCCCAGTGATCATGATCAGTACCAAAAACCAAGAAACAGACCGTGTGTGGGGTAAGCGTCAAGGCGCTAAAGAGTATATGACCAAACCGATTGATGAGAGCAGCTTGGTCAATATCATTCGTCGAGTAATGGAGTAGCTTGTGGCTTCCAAAGGGTTTATTGAGCTTCTGCGTCTAGCAGATCTGGCACGCGCGCGCAAAAGTGGTCGCCGCAGTGGGCAAGAATATGACTGGCAAGGTGTGGTATTTGAGATTGGCGGACAGCGTTTGGTGGCGCCAATGGGTCAGGTATCGGAGGTGTTGGCCATGCCAGAATATACCAGCTTACCCTTAGTGAAGCCTTGGATGCTAGGTATTGCCAATATCCGTGGTCGTTTATTACCGCTCACGGATTTGTCACAGTTTTTACAAGTACCTAGCCGTGTGGCGCAAATGAGTCAGCGTAAGGTCATTGTCATCGATCACGACAACCTGTTTTCAGGTTTGCTCGTCGATCAGGTGATCGGTATCGAACAGTTTACCAGTGACCAATATCGCGCCGAGGCCATCGAGCCAAGCTCACCATTTGCGCCTTATAATCACGGTAAGTTTTATAAAAATGAGCAAGATTGGTATGTCTTCATGCCAAGCTTACTAGCGCAGGATTTGCAGTATAGCGATGCGGCAATATAACTGTCGATAATACAGAATCTGTCTCATCCATAAAGACAGAGGATTAGCGACTGACATGACGCGGTTGGATGTCAGCATTCATACAGGCTTTGTTGATCATTGTTTTGATAACAATAAGATTGTCAAAGTCAGTCACGATAAGACTTTGACGATTGTTTGAAAGGAATACGTAAGATGAGTGATGTTATAAAAAAACCTGTAGCTGGTACGCCCAAAACCACAGCGGATGGCAAAAATGCCTATAGTGAATGGAATTTATTGCTGGTTCTGTTTGTGGCGATAAGCGTGGCTTGTTTGATTTGGCTAGGCAACTCTGTATCGTCAGTGAGTCAGTACTTCTCTGACTTTAATCAATCGGTCATTCTGCCTGTGGTGGTGTTGATCATAGGCATGCTAGGTATTTTCTTTGCCTTATATAAAATCTTAAAACAACGGGGCGGCTCAGAGCGTATCTTGATCGAAAAAGAGACCCTACGTCGCCGTCAAGAAGCCGAGGCGGAGTCTGAGCGTGCTCGTCAAATCCAAGAGGAAAACGAGCGTAACCAGATCGCTATTTTGCGTCTACTCGATGAGCTAGGCGATTTGGCAGAAGGGGACTTGACCGTCAATGCGACTGTATCAGAAGATTTTACAGGGGCGATTGCCGACTCAGTAAACTTTGCCATCGACCAGCTGCGTCAGTTGGTACTGGTCATTAACAGTACCGCTGAGCGCGTCTCGCAATCATCAGAGCAAACACAGATGAACGCTGTAGAGCTGGCCGAAGCCTCTGAGCACCAAGCACAAGAGATCGCTGGCGTGTCGGCGGCGATTAATGAGATGACGGTGTCGATTGACCAAGTCTCGAATAACGCCTCAGAGTCAGCGACCGTTGCCCAGCGCTCAGTTGCCATTGCCTATAACGGAGCCGAGGTGGTACAGCGCTCTATCGAAGGTATGAATGTGATTCGTGATCAGATTCAAGAAACCTCAAAGCGTATCAAGCGCTTGGGTGAGTCGTCACAAGAGATTGGCGATATCGTTAGCTTGATTAATGATATTGCCGATCAGACCAACGTTTTGGCCTTGAACGCGGCCATTCAGGCGTCGATGGCAGGTGAGGCAGGCCGAGGCTTTGCGGTCGTTGCTGACGAGGTTCAGCGTCTCGCTGAGCGTTCAGCCAATGCGACCAAGCAGATCGAAACACTGGTAAAAACCATTCAGGCAGATACAAATGAGGCGGTCGTTTCGATGGAATCAACGACCTCTGAAGTCGTACGCGGTGCACGTCTGGCAAAAGACGCCGGTGAGGCACTAGAAGAAGTGCAAAGTGTTTCAAACACGCTCGCTGATTTGATCCAAAACATCTCAAACGCGGCATTGCAGCAAGCTGAATCTGCAGGGCATATCTCACATACCATGAACGTCATTCAAGACATCACGTCACAGACCTCATCAGGTACCATGGCGACCGCACGCTCTATCGGCGAGTTGAGTGAGATGGCAGCCGCACTACAAGAGTCTGTCACTGGGTTTAAAATCTCAAATGACGATGAGTTGTTGGACGCTGATATGCTAGAGTCTGAAGAGGCCTTATCAGAGAGCGTCTGATAAGTATTTGGTGCCAGAGCCTGAGTCGGCAAACAGGTGCAGTAACGGTGCATAACAATGATAGCAGGTCATGTGGACGATTTTAATCAACCAACCCGCAGCTTTGTTAAAGCAAGCAGCGCTGCGCTGGGTAAGACGGTAATGCAAAACGATCATTTTGATGCGCAGCAATGGCAGCGGTATATAGAGCACGAAACGGGCTTTGTACTACCAGCTGCCCAGCTAAAATGGTTAAAAAATGCGATTGACCATACCGCCCAGTCGCAGGGCTTAAGCGCCAAGCAGCTATGGTATCAGCTGCCCAGAAGCAATGCGCTGCGTCAACAGCTGCTGGACAAAGTACTTATCCACGAAAGCCGTTTTTTTCGACATCAGCCTTCGATAGATTTTGTGACCCAGTGCGCCGCCGAGCATCAGCGCCGAGTCTTAAAAGCTGATAGGGTAAGCGCTGATGGAATAAGCGGCGTAGATAAGTTGTTTCGTATTTGGAGTGTGGGCTGCGCCGGTGGGCAAGAAGCGTGGTCGCTGGCCATGAGTCTGGCGGCGCAGCAGATGACGAGGTTTGCGATATTAGGCACTGACGTTAGTGAACAAGCACTGGTAAACGCACGGTTGGCGCAATATGACAAACGTCAGCAGGCCTTGATTCCGCAGCACTGTCAGCCATATGTGTATCCGTTGTCAACAAACCGCCCAACGCCTACATCGAGCTTGGCAGATACCGCGATGCCCGCTACAGCGCTACAGACATCATGGCAAGTTGCCCCAACGCTGCAATCACACGTAAGCTTTGCTTTACATAATATTATCGAGCAGCAACCACCCACGCCACATCTGCAGCAGGTGATTATTTGCCAAAACATGCTGCTGTATTTTCGCAAATTTGATCAGCGTGATATTTTGGCGCGGCTGTCAGCGCAGTGTGCTCCCGGTGGATACATTGTATTGGCTCCGGGTGAGGCGCTGTTTTGGCGTCCTGCAAATATGCGCCGTATTGCGCACCCACAGGTTAATGTGTGGCAAAAGACCAACACTTAAACCCCGTGCCTTCATGAGTGGCAAAATTAGTGCCTAGACGAGTTAGGATGACCCTATGAAAAACCAGCCCAATGACATAGTGACGCTTGAGTGGTTGCTCCCTCTGTTTAATCAGCAATTATCACAGGTATCGGATGGCTGGCAATTAGACGCTGATCCCATCAATTATGAGCACATGGTCGCGCCCTATCATCAGCTCGGTGGCGCACTCATCATGAGCAATCTGCCGGCATTGGCTGATCTGGCATACAAGCTCAGCGCATTAGCAGAAGTTGGTGGCCGCGATGGCCTAGCTAGCGAGGCGCGCCGCGTGGGTCAGCTTGCGCACCGATTGTTGCAGCGAGCGCTAAATCAGTATGCTCGCATTGGCAGTCACCATGTCGCCCCAATCACGGCTGCCGCGGAGCAACTGCTTGAGGTGCTAACGCAATTGGGAGCGGCTAGTGGGTCATCATTGGCATCCAGCGCTATTCAGCAGGGCGAATTGCATCAAAAAACTGACACAGATGCGGCTGTGGATGGGTTTGAGCTGGCCGTACCTGTGCGAACAGATGACGTCACCGAGCATCTAGACGAGCAGCAATACCAGCAGTTATTGCTCGTCTGGCGACAACAAGTACAGGTGCTGTTAAGTGCTAATAGTAATCAGCCGCCGTTATTAACCCCGCTAGAAAAAGTCAGCCAATACCTGCGGCAGACGAGCCAAGATGAAGACTTGCAGCGGCTTTGGTACTTGACCGAGTTGTGGTTTAGTGAGCTTGCGCAAAACACCGCTCCGTTGCCTAAGCAGTATGCCCCTCTGTTAAGCGAGCTTGAGCAGATCATTGACGCTTTTGTGCAGCAAACACCGCCTGTGCCAAGTGTCATCAAAAGCCTTATAACCAATATTTATATCGAGCTAAGTGGTCTCGACCAAAGCAGTGACAATACGCAGTCGCTACTGAGCAACTTGCCCCAAAGCTCGGCGGTAGAGTCGCGTTTTTTACCGCGTATATTGAGTGAGCTTGAGACTTTGGTTTTTCATTTAGACAAGCCAACCACACTGTTATATCCGCTGCAAAAGATACAAACCCAGCTGGCGGGGCGTGGTTGGACATATTATGCCGCACAAGTGGTAGAAATACTGACCGAGATAGAGCAAGCGCTGGCGTCTGAGGCGGCGCTGACCCAAGTACAATGGCAAATTGAACAAAAGCTGCAAGAGCTATATAGCGCCATTTACAATACGGAGCAAGTAATCTCGCAAAAGATTGGTGAGGCCGCCGCGTTTGTTCCTTTTTCTGATGTACTTGCCAGTGCCAACGAGCAACCCGTCACAAGTGCTGATGCTGTGTCGGCGGGTGAAGAGCTGCGTGAGCTGCGCATCGCTGTCGAAGACGTCAAACAAAACTTTAATGAGTATATACAGCGTCAAGAAGTGCAGCTGCTACCGACGACTGCTGACTTTGCAAAAATCGGTCAAGCCTTTGATGATATGGGGTTGCCAACGATCTGCCAAACCACCGATCAGATCGCGCATATCTTTAGCCAGCTAAAAATGCATGAGATTGATGCGCTGAGCTGGGATGTGACGCAAGCCTTGGCGGAAGCACTGACGTCAATTGAGCTGTTGTTAGATTATCTGGCTCAGCAGGTTTTTGATCAGCAACTATTAACGCTCGCAAGTGAGCATACGGCCAGAGCAGAAGCACTGCTTGATGCTTATATTGAGGCACCAGAGATGGTTAGTGATACTTTTCATACCCAGACACCTGCCGCAACTGACGTGCTGCGCTATGATGACAGCGGTGAGATTGCTCCTGCCAGTCATGATCTATCTGCTCAGCCATCCGATGATGCGCCAGAGGATGACAACGTGCGTGATGACAACGTGCACGATGACAGCGCTACGCATAAGGATAGTGAGGCATTGGCCGAGGCTCGTACGCAGCTGCAGCCTGATAGCTTTGAGGCAGATGCCGATATCCGCGAGATATTTATCGAAGAAGTCACAGAAGTGATCGCTGATTTAAAAGACTTTTTGCCTATTTGGCAGCAAGACTCACAGGATTTGACACCCTTGACAGAAGTGCGCAGAGGTTTTCATACTCTAAAAGGCTCAGGGCGCATGGTGGGGGCTTTTAGCATCAGTGAGATGGCTTGGTCTATCGAAAACTTGCTGAATCGATTGTTGGACAAAACCTTGCCCGTCACCGAAGACGTGGTAACTCTGGTCACGCAAACCACAACGCATCTGCCCACTCTGGTCGCCGACTTTCAAGCCAAACGGCCGCCAAGTGTGGATCCTGCTATCACAATACTGCAAAGCCGTAATCTATTGACCGGACAACCTGTCGACGCTGGATTGGCCATCTCTGACACCGAGTCAGTGACTGAGACGGAAATGCTGGCTGATGAAGCGCGCGCGGCAGCTGACGTCGCTGCATCACAGAGTAATGATGCCGCTGCGTCTGATGAGATCGGTATGGATATAGCCGATACCGAAGCGCGCGGCGAAACGGTATCTTTGTTTGATCTTGAGGTTCCAGCAGTGCTTGCGCCCTTTATGCCAGATACGGAGCAGCTACCAGCCGATGCCAATGATGCAGACCCTGATATTAAAGAGATATTTATCGAAGAGGCCGATGAGGTATTGAGCGAAATCGTGCCTTTGTATGAAAACTGGTGCATGTCTCCTACTGACCTAGATGCCTTGACAGATATTCGCCGCGGCTTCCATACCCTAAAAGGCTCAGGCCGTATGGTCGGGGCCAACTATAGCGCTGAGCTGGCTTGGGCCATTGAAAATATGCTCAATCGTGTGCTAGATCGCAGTATTGAGGTGACAGCAGATATCACTCAGCTAATGGCTGACGTATTAGCCGCTTACCCAGCGATGCTCGCTACCTTTGAGCAAGGTGGTCAAGAGTATCCAGCATTAATACCGTTATGGATTGCCTGTGCCAACGCCTATAGCAAACAAAAATCTCAGGAATTTAGTTACCCAGCCTTACTGGCGCAAACGGGCAGTACGCCTGCGTCTGATATTCACAAAGACGACTTGGCCTTAGCTTCAGAGCGGTGGGATGAGACTGATGCCGATGAGATTGAGGCTGCGAGCGACTATGAAGATGGTGATGACAGTCATGACAGTGATGACAGCGAGGTAAGGGACGCTGTAGCGGCCATAGAGATAGATAGTACTTTGCAATCGCTTACCTCTGTCAATGAAATGATGGCAGAAGCACCGGTGATTTTGACGCCGCAGAGCGAAGAAGAGCAAGCCTTCTGTGAGATTTTCATCGATGAAGCCGAAGCGTTATTACAAGACATTGAGCAGTTTGTTGCCACGCATCGAGATCAGCCTCAGATTGAGGTGACCGATGAGATTGTGCGAGCCTTTCATACGCTGCGCGGCGCATCAGGCTCTAGTGCGTTAGCGGCGATCAGTGACGTGAGTGCGACGATAGAGCATAGTTTAGAGCTGCTACAACAGCAAGACACCGCGATGACGCCGCTGCATTTAGAGGCGTTGGCACGGTCAGCTATGCTGATCAATGGCTATCTAACGAATTATAAGCAAAACGTTCAACAATCTGATGTCTCGGTGGAAGATGCCCAAAGCCAGCAAGATATTGCGTCATTGCAAGCCATGCTTGGTGAGCAGTATCTCATCCATGACGATCAGACGGCCTCCGACAATAAGCCAACGATTGAGCAGTTGTTGGATGACAATATTGATGAGTTATTAGACGCTGAGTGGGAGCTAGAGGAGGCGCTAAGTCAGGGGGATATCTCGCAGGCTCAGCGCTATATAGAGCAGCAAATTCGCCAAATCAAATACCTCACCAATAAAGCCCAAGAATTTCCAAAATTCACTGCTATCCTTGGCGGTTTGGCGCACGCTTATGCTTATCTACAGCGGCATCCGGAATCGGCAAAACAAGCAGAGGTGCAGGCGGTATTACTCGCTGGCCACGCGCAATTGGTCGGATTGTTTGATGCACTCGCTGGCAGCACTTCATTAAAAGTCGATCCGCAAGTGCTACATGAGTTGCAGGCGCTTGCTGGCTTCGATGATGGCGATGATGCTGAGTCGATGGTTCGCACGGTTGCTGCACCCAAGCTGCAGCTTGAGTCGATCGATACCGATGTAGAGCTGCTTGAGATTTTCTTAGAAGAAGCGCAAGAGCTAGATGACGCACTGGATGAAAGCTTTAATAAGTGGCGTGCCGATATCACCAATATCAATGCGCTTAAAGTATTGCAGCGTCACCTACACACCATCAAAGGTGGCGCAAGAATGGCGGGCATTAGCAGTATTGGCGACCTGACCCACGAGGCAGAGAGCATTTATGAAGCCTTTGTAGAAAACAGGAAAACACCAACCGCACAGTGGCTAAAGATTATGCAAATGGTGCAGGACACCATGTCATTGCAAGTCATGCATATCGTTCGTCATCAGCAGTCGTTTTTTGCTACAGAACTGATTGAACAGTTACAACAGTTTGAAAAAGCAGACACATTGCCAGCGGTGGTTGAGCTGATCATACCAGCACCGACCAACCACTTCGACGCCGACACCCAGTCACAGGCTGACAATACCCAGCAGAGCCATGAAGTAGCAGACACGGTCAGCTTAGATACCATGATCAAGCAATCATGGGCCAATGGCTTACCTGATCCTGATCTTCTGGCGGTGTTTTTAGAAGAAGCAGAAGAGCTGACCAACCAAAACCGACACTTGCAAGTGTTTTTACAAGATGCCGAAGATACCGTGGCGTTACAGTCGCTACAGCGTGATCTGCATACCATCACAGGTGGTGCCAAAATGGTCGGCGCCAGCGGCATCGCTGACTTGGCTTATGAGCTAGAAGCGACGTATAAAAACTTTGCCAGCCGTCGCCGTCCTGCAACCGAAAAAGCTCAGGCATTGATCGTTGCGTGTCACGATTGGCTGGCAGATGCGGTATTTATGCTAAGCCTACAGGTCAACCCGCCAACGCCGACGCTACTGATTGAAGCGCTACAGCAGTTTGGTAAAAACCCTAATGGCCTAAAACAAGTACCAAAAGAGTCGCTGCAAGCACAGCGTACTGCGATCTTGCTGGCAAAAGAAGCACAAGATTCACAATATCTAGAAAAAGACATCAGTCAGATGCCATCGATGTTTGCAGAGACTGATGAGGAAGAGCAGAGCACCAGCAGCAATGAGATGATTCGTATCTCAGGTGGCTTGATTGAGCATATGATCAACCTATCGGGTGAGTCTGCGATCAACCGTGCTCGTATCGATATGGGTATGAGCAGCTTGACCAACAGTATCGAAGAGATGGGCATTACCGTACAGCGCTTGGCCGATCAGCTGCGCCGTATGGAGACGGAGCTTGAAGCGCAGATCTTGTCGCAAATCGATGACGAGCTGATTAACAATGAAGGCTTTGACCCATTGGAGATGGATCAGTACTCGTCACTCAATCAGTTGTCCAAATCATTGTCAGAGTCGGCCTCGGATTTGGTCGATATTAACCACACTTTATTAGAAAAAACCCGTGATAGCGAAAGCTTGCTGCTGCAGCTGGCACGTACACAAACCGAGCTACAGGACGGTTTGATGAACTCGCGTATGGTGCCGTTCACGCGCTTGACCCCGCGTCTGGAGCGTGTCGTCCGTCAGACTGCAAACGAGCTTAATAAATCTGTAGAATTGACCATTATCAATGCTGATGACGAGATGGATAGAACCATTTTGGAGCGGATTACCTCACCGCTTGAGCACATGCTGCGTAACGCTGTCGACCACGGTATCGAAAACACCTCGGCTCGACTCAAAGCAGGCAAAGAGCGTAGCGGGCATATCACTTTAGAGGTGCACCGTGAAGGGAGTGAGGTCGTTATTCAGTTATCGGATGATGGCCGCGGTATCGATGTAGAAGCCGTACGCAACAAAGCCATTTCTCAAGGCCTTATCGATGCCAATGACCATAGCCTGACTGATGTCGATATCATGCAATATATCTTTAATGCCGGCTTGAGTACCAGTAAGCAAGTGACGCAAATCTCAGGCCGCGGCGTTGGTATGGATGTGGTGATCAGTGAGATTCGCCAGTTGGGCGGGGCGGTCACCGTGGTGTCGGAGCTGGGCAAAGGGTCACGCTTTACCATGCGCTTACCACTGACAGTTGCCGTGTCTGATGCGCTGGTCGTGCGTGCCGCCGATCGCTACTATGCCATTCCACTGGTACAGATCGAGCGTGTGGTGCGTATCAACCCAGAAAAACTTTATGAGTATTATCAGTCCAACGACGCCACGTTAGCGTTTGAAGGGAATGATTACCGCGTGCGTTATCTCAACGAGATTCTCTCGGGTAATAAGCTCAACGAGCTGATGGTCAATACCAACACTAGCCTACCCCTGATTATCATCAAAAACCGCACGGGACAAAACATCGCCTTACAGGTCGATCAGATTGCAGGCTCGCGTATTGAAGTGGTCGTCAAACCACTGGGACAGCAGCTATCCAACCTCTCAGGCGTTTCGGCGGCGACCATCATGGGTGATGGCTCGGTCATGCCGATTTTGGACTTGATTGCCCTAATGCGAAATGCCCCAAGGGTCAAAAACGTGACCAAGCCTAGCGGCACTCAGTCAAAACCGACGGTACTGGTGGTGGATGACTCAGTCACGGTACGTAAAGTGACCTCTCGCTTCTTAGAGCGTCAAGGTTTCAATGTAGCACTTGCCAAAGATGGTATCGATGCTATCGAAATACTACAAGAAACCACGCCAGATATGATATTGCTCGATATTGAGATGCCGCGGATGGATGGCTTTGAGGTGGCAACACAAGTCAGAAACAACCAGCGCTTACAGCATATTCCAATCATTATGATCACCTCGCGTACTGGTGAAAAGCATCGTCAGCGCGCCTTAGAGATTGGGGTAAATGACTATATGGGCAAACCGTTTCAAGAAAAACAGCTGCTTAACAAAATCCAGAGACTGCTGGGCGATGAGGTCAGCTTAACTTATGAAGGATAATGCAGGTGTTTTGGCACTAACAGGGAAGACAAAAGCAAATATAAAGGTGCTGGTGGTGGCCGAAGACCATCATCAGCGCATGGCGTTTTCAGACACGGTTCGTAGCTGCGGTTTTGCGCTAATAGACTGTGTATCGCGCGCGCAATTGCAAAAAAAAACCGCACTTTTTGAGGCCGAAATAGACATTTGGCTGATCGATAGCGACTATGATGATGATATGGCGACGGTGACGGCTGCTTCCAAACCTGCCGCCGTGCTGGTGGGATTTAGTCAAGCCCCTTATCTCAATGAAGCGCAGCTGTATGCTAAATGGCAGCGTAAACTAAAGCGTAAGCTGGCGCAGATGCTGGCATTGCCCGTGTTGGTGCATACGCCTGTCTATAAAAGCGATGATACTGATAATGACTGGCATTATGTGGTGTTTTTGGGTGCCTCTATGGGTGGGCCGAGCGCGGTAAAAGAGTTTTTGGATAACTTATCGCCCACGCTACCGATTTGTATTTTACTCGCGCATCATTTTAACCAAACTATGATTGGTACGCTGCCACGTATTTTAAATCGCCACAACGAGTGGCGCTGTCAGGTCATCACCTCATCGCAGCGTCTGCGAGCTGGTCAATGTCTGATAGCCCCTATAGACAAGCAGATAGTCTGTGACTCTACTGGGCGGGTGATACTGCTAGAGCAGCCTTGGGATGGTGAATACAAACCAGCTATTGGCCAGATTTTAAAAAACACCAGCGATGTGTACGGCAGTGAGCTTATCAACATCATATTTTCAGGTATGGGTGATGATGGCTCGCAATACTTGGATCTTATTCAAGACAATGACAGCCAATTATGGGCACAAGAGCCAAGCTTGAGTGCTTGTCCGAGCCAACCGCAGGCCATCATTGATTCAGGTTATTGTGGTTTTGTCGGCAGCCCTGTTCAATTGGCACAAAAACTTACCGACTATATTGGTGAAAAGGCGACGGCCTCTTTGCGTTAACTTACTGTGAGCGATGTATGAAACAAATTTTACGACACTCGTTTGAAGCAGTCAGCTTGCTGACCACAAACCACGGTATGCTGGATGTCACTTTTGTTCCCGCTTTTAATCAGCCTGATTGGATTATTCCAAGCGGTCTGATTTTGAGCATTGAGGACACTCATGAGCGCGCCTCCAGCTATTATTGGCAGCAGCAAGTATTGCCTGTGTTTGATCTGCTCACGCAAGAACAAACGCCTGATAAGATGATTATACTAGAAGGTAACACCATAGAGCACCGCATGGCGCTCCAGACGTCAGGTCAGTTGTATCAGCGCCAAGTGGGTATCTCTGATGTGAGAGATACAGATAGGCAGGCGTATTTTGCCGACTCTGACAGCGCGGATAAAATTAACGCTGAGGGACGCTTTACGGCAGAGGGTATGCTATCCTACCTTTTTCAAACGGTGATGATTGAGGACACCGTTTATGTGGTGCCTGATTTAGAAAAAATCGCGCATCAGTTGGTTGAGATGGACAGCTAGCGTTCGGTTGGTATCGTTAATCGGTTTTAAAATAGGTACAAACCTACGGCTATTCGTTTTTCTTGTGTGCATTGCCAACCAATCACTGTCATAAATAGCGATAAGGGTAATAGAGCAGCTCATGAATAACACACAGTCAAATATGTCCAAGTGGTCAGTCACTAGTCGCGTGTTTCATTGGATTAGTGCGGTTTTATTGCTAATCACTTGGCTTCTGATATTGTTATACGAAAACCTCGATAGCAGTCTTTATATCGGCTTGCATAAGGCGTTTGGGGTCAGTTTATTGTTTTGGATGATTGCGCGGGTGATTAACCGTGTCTTTACCAAAGCGCCGCCAGCACTGCCCATGCCAGCTTGGCAGTTGTGGGTCTCTAAATTGTCGCACTTTGCCTTGTATGCCACATTGATCGCGATGCCGTTGGCGGGTTTGTTGATGTCTGTATATGGTGGCAGACCGGTGGATATTTTTGGTTTGTTTCAGATTCCGGTGTTTGTCACACCAGATAGAAGCTTGGCGCGTTTTTTTAATGACATGCATACCGATATCATTTGGCCGATGATTATCGCCTTTACATTGCTACATATCGCTGCAGCGTTGTATCATCAGTTTGTCAAAAAAGACAACCTGCTCGCTCGTATGAAATAAGCACACTGAGCATCGATATTAAGCGTATGCAGCGTAGGTGATGGACTGACGCAACGAGGTATAACAGAAGATCGTCTCATATGAGTAATGTCATATCACTTGCTAAAAGTCACCCGTCAGATTGCCACATAGAAAAGCCCTAAGTAAGATGCTTAGGGCTTTTTCGTATGCGTCACAAAATCGCTGATAAGAGGCGCTGTACTGCCAGACTTATCTTTTGTGCTCAGGCAAATTGATGTTCATTTCTAAGACGTCTAAGCTGTCTTCGGAGCGATGATTGATATTGACATCATCAATCTGTACACCATTGACGTATTTATTGACCACCTCTAGTATTTCACGCTTCATTTTTTCGATGCGATCGACGGTGAGACGACTGTTTAGGCGGTTTTCGCTTGCAACGATGACCTTAAGACGCTCAGTGGCTAAGTTGGCGCTACCAGCACTACTGCTGTCATCAGTACCAAATAGGCTACTCCAAAATCCTTTTTTCTTACTCATTATTAACTCCCAAACCAGCGCTGTAGTAGACTCTTTTTCTTCACATCGATATGACGCAGCGGACGCTCTTCACCCAAAAAGCGGGCGACGATGTCATCATAACATTGACCAGCAACCGAATCGCCATAATGAATCACAGGCTCACCATGGTTAGAGGCTTCTAGGACAGAGTGGCTTTCGGGCACCACACCGAGCAATGGTACTTTTAAAATATCATTAGAGATGGTGTCAATGTCCATCATCTCATTTGCTGCTGCACGTTCAGGATTGTAGCGCGTGATGACCAAATGCTCGCGGACAGAGCCTTGGTTTTCTGCAACTTTTTTTGTTTGACTTTGTAAAATACCAATAATGCGATCTGAGTCACGAACCGAGGAAATCTCAGGGTTGGTGACGATGATGGCTTCATCAGCATGATACATGGCCAGCTGCGCGCCGCGCTCGATACCAGCAGGCGAGTCGCAGATGATATAGTCAAACTGCTTAGACAGCTCAGACATGACCTCGCTCACGCCCTCATCTGTCAAAGCGTCTTTATCACGCGTTTGACTGGCAGGAAGGATATACAAGTTTTCAAGCTGTTTGTCTTTGACAAGCGCTTGCGACAAACGAGCATTGCCGTTGATCACATCGACAAAGTCGTACACGATTCGATTTTCGCAACCCATGATTAAGTCTAGATTACGTAGACCTACATCAAAATCGATAACGACCGTCTTATAACCACGCAATGCTAAACCGGCGGCAAAAGAGGCACTTGTCGTGGTTTTGCCCACGCCGCCTTTACCTGAAGTGATGACAACTATCTTCGCCACAATGGCACACTCCTATGAATCAATGGGATATCTATTATAAAAAATAGCGCACGCTTATATCGTTCACTGTAAATATAAGCACTACCTGCGAAAGTAGCCTAGCATAAATAAACAAAAATTTATAGCAAGTCTATACGGCAGTAAACAATCTGTATCAGTCGCCCTGCACACCATCAGATGCCAGTGTATTTATATCTAAACGACGATACCGAGTTCAATACCAACATCAATACCAGCATAACTTGTGCTATGGCACCTCTTTATAGCCTATAGACCGGCGTAACATAAACGCCTTAATAGATGATATAGCGAGCGCTGATGAATAGGGTAAATAGTGGCAGAGCCAGCAATTCATCATAGAGCAGTTTTGTTAAATAAACTTACAGTACTATTAAAGCGGTCATTATCTATAGCGAGACTGCCAATATCGTAGCATTATTTGTCGCCAGCCATGTTTTTATTTGCACAGACGTTTACAAGCCAGAGCTGCTGGTATTGCGGCTGGCATTTTTGTCTACTAGCGCTATACATCGTCCATAACTGTAAATACTAAACCTTCTCCTTCGACAAACCGCACTTGTACTGATTTGTCGATCACGTGCTCAGGTAGGTTGTCGCGCAGGCAGTAAGTGCCAGCGACCGATACCAATGAGGGGTTAAAGACTTGACAGAAGATACGCGCGTCTTTGTCGCCGGTGGCACCTGCTACCAGACGGCCTTGCGCACGCCCATATACGTGTAGGCTGTTGTCAGTGATGGCTTCAGCGCCGCTATTGACGCTATTGGTCAAAATCAAATCGCCGCCCACATGATTGAGGCTTTGGCCTGAGCGTAGCATTTGGTCATAAATAAGGCTGGTGATTTGCTCAGCGCTGACCAATGTCTCAGCGGCAACATCAGCGAGCGTTGTCTCAGTGGTAGCGGTGCTATCTGTCGCGGCGTTGTCTTCTGGACTGCTGGCCGCGCTTGATTCAGCAGGTTGGTCTGCGGTGACTTGCTGACGCTGGGTCGCTGGTTTTTTGGTCGGTAAAATGCGCTCAATACGCTTGCCATCAGCAGGAAAAATGGCCAAACGCAGCTCACGCGCCTGTGCGTCTAGCAAACCTGTGACGACACCGATGGGCTGTAGTCCCCACGACCATAGCAGCTCTACCAAAGCAGAGAGATCCTGCTCGACCTCGCTATCGATAAGGACTGGGATATTGCTTGATTTACCGCTGAGTGTGGCTGCAAGCTGAGCGTCGATAGCACTGAGATCATCTGTGCCAAACTGCAAACGCGAAAAGGTCAGCATCTTGCCATAAAACGCCAACGCTGGTGCGGCGCTTGGGCCTTGGGTGCCATTATCTAAAACTGTCATATATCAATCCTCAAGAGATAATCTTGTCGCTGTCTTTACCGTACTATGTATTGTCGTGTCATACGCTGTATGACTCAGTGATGCTGTGTGGTACCAGTCGTTATCTGGCATTGGGCTGATGGTCAAATGTATCGCTCAAAGGTTGAGCATGTCTTGATGTTTCCACTGCTGTACTTTTACCTGTGCTTCAAACTCCGTCAAACTATCGTCGATAATACTAGAGACTAAAGTGTCCAGTGCGCTGTTGTCGGTGTCTATTTGCGCAATACCACTGGCAATGGCCACCATCAACTCATCTAAGCGCTCAGGGTCTAGCAGACGTTTATTTAGGGCGTACACGACGTTTTCCCCAATATTGTGCCCGACATGCTGTAGCTGTGACTCAATCAGGCTGCCAGCGATGGGTATCATGCGCAGATAACGACGCAGCTCAGGCGTATTGGCCAAGCCTTCTTCTATAGCGCCGCCCATCTCACGGGCGAGAATGCTGCCGCCGCCTGAGGCTGCAGTTAGTGCCTGTAGTTTGGGCACCAGCTCTGTGCGCAGGACGGAGAGTACCGCAGCTTCTATCTCACGACGATTGCGTGCTATCGTGGACTCGATAAAGGATTTGTGTGTTTCAGGATTGGTTAGCTGCTGCCGAAAGTTTTGGATGGTAGTCAGTATCACGCGATCAGACAGCTCTTCTAATAAGAGGTCGATATAAAACTTGATGCGATTGATCCAAGGCTGCGGCAGTACTTGATAGCCAAGCTGATACAGACGGCGACCAATGATGACAGCACGAAACAAGCGCAGCGCGCGCAGCTGCGGAAAACAGCCAAGCACTTCATACCAATGCACAAAAGGAAAAAAGAACCAGCGATAATATACGTTGTCTTTGATTGCAATCGCCCAGCGTAGCAACAGCTCTGCGATCAAAAATATCGTAAAAAAGCCACCAGCGGTACGCAAGGGGTCGTGTAAGGTGTTTTGATACCAAAGCAGCGCCTCACTGATGCGCAGCCACTCTGCGACATGACTGCTAAAATTGCTCATCAAAATCGCATCGATACTGATCAGCAACAGATCAATACTGATGGCCACGATCATCACAATATCATAAGCCAGCTTTGCGCGGTTTGGCTTCGGCCGATTGGGGCGACTAGGCGGCGGATGGTCAGGTAGCCGAGTTGACTGATTGGGCACAGGGGCTGCGTTCAGCTGCGAGCTAGGAGTAGATGAGGCGGGCACAGTCAGACCTTATTAATGATAAAATGATAAATGGTACAAAGCATAAGTGAGATAGACGGCGTACGATACATACATCCTCACCGTCATCACACCATCAGCGGATCATGACTCACATTATCAATGAATAGGACTAAAAAACAACCCATCTTTTATGATATCGGTCGCTTGCAATAAAAACGATACGTGAATGCCGATAGTGTGGCTCGCCGCGCAAGACCAGCCACTAGTGATTTGACTGCTATTTAGCCATCATGCAGCATTCAAGTATTATGAAGTACTCAAGTATTATGAAGTACTCAAGTATTATGAAGTACTCAAGTATTATGAAGTATGGTCAGCGGCAGGGTTGTGCTCAAAATCTGCTAACATGTCGCTGATGCGCTGATCTTTGTCGCGCCAGACTTGCTCAATCCACGCAAACATTTGTGCTTTTACTTGCTCATCGTTTTCGTAGCCGCCGCGTTTAATCCCAGCAAACAGCTCAGCTGGGATGTCTAGGTATCTGACGTCAACGCCTAAGCGTTTGATATTGCCTTTCCACAGATCGCTGTAGGTAGGGACGCCATCAGGATACACGATGGTCATATCCAGCAGGCCATCCATCTCACTGCCCAGTGCATTGATGGCTAAAGAAAGTCCGCCGGCGCGTGGCTTGAGCAAATGTGTATAAGGAGATTTTTGCTGTTCGTGTTTGGCTTGGGTAAAGCGCGTGCCCTCTAGGTAATTTAACAACGTGAAGGGCTTGTCTTTTAACAACGCGCAGGCACGTTTGGCTTCCTCGATATCTTGGCCTTTTAGGGCGGGGTTTTTTGCCACTGCTTCTTTTGAATGTCGGCGCATCATTGGGAAATCCAAAAAGTAAAACGCCTGACCCACGATTGGGATATAAATCAGCTCAAACTTGGTAAAAAACCGTGTGAGCGGCAAGCGTTTTTCGCTGATGTATTGGACAATGCTGGTATCGACCCAAGACTGATGGTTGCTAATGAGCAGATATTTGCCCTCAGTATTGACGTCGTCGGGCAGGCTGATCCGCCAGTCCTTACGCGGCAACATGTTATCAATCAAGGCATTATTGCTACTGATCCAGTGGTTGGCGATTTTGATGACGGTTTTATCGGCGATCGGCGCGCCGGTGATGATTTTGCCCACGCCCATTAACCACAAAGGAATACTACCACCAAAGCTGTTGGCTGCAATGACGCCCGTCGCCGTCGCAAGCGAGACCGCTTTTCCGAGCTTAGGGCTACGCTTATGTATTTTTTTGATAGTAGATGTCAGTCGCATGCTAAATCCTTTTCAATCGGTATTGTTGGGATATTTATGGTCCACCGCTTAAGACAAAAGGTGTGGTGAAGTAAGTTCATATACGAAGTGATTTTAGCAGAAAGCACTCATAGTGTACGAGTGTAAACGTGACTTGCGATAACAAGTTTTGAGATGAGGCTGATAGTCGGCGTGAGAGTGAATGATTTTGTCGGTAAAGAGTCTTTTTTATGATTATCAGTGCTCATGAGTAAAAAATATCGCAGCGGAAGAAAACCGCGCAAAACCCTGTCTTTTTTAATAGTATATTCTGCATTTCTCATACATAGGTGTGACAAAATATTACACATAATGAGATTGTAATTGCCATAATAATGATGAGTGTATACAAGCACCTAAATGAGATTAATGGAAAAATCTTTATAAAAAGCACAATTTATTTGTCATTTTAATGGTTTAAACTTAAGAGGAAATATTATGCGTAACAAACTAATGATTGCGGCAGTGGCTTCAGGCTTGGCATTAAGCGGTTGTACCACTGACCCTAACACTGGACAACAGCGTCTAAACAAAACCGCTCTAGGTACGCTAGCGGGTGCAGCGGGCGGCGCGGTAGTATCGAAAGCGACTGGCGGCGATAAGACTGGCCGTGATGCGGCTATCGGTGCTGCATTGGGTGCTGGCGTCGGTTACTACATGGAGCGTCAAGCCAAACAGCTTGAGCAGCAAATGGCAGGTACAGGCGTAACGGTTGAGCAAAACCCAAATACAGGTAACATCGACCTTGTCATGCCAGGCAACATCACCTTTGCTTTTGATGATGCGACCCTAAGCTCATCTTTCAAGCCAACACTTGATAAGCTGGCCTCTACCATGAACCAGTACAACAAGACCACGGTAAACATCGCAGGTCATACAGACAGCCGCGGTTCAGCTTCTTATAACATGGGTCTATCACGTGACCGCGCTTATTCAGTAGCCAACTACCTAACAGCACGCGGCGTGTCTTCTAACCGTATCAATGTAGTGGCTTACGGCGAGTCCCGCCCAGTTGCGGACAACAGCACCGACTATGGTCGCCAGCAAAACCGCCGCGTTGAGTTGACCATCAACTCGCCACAGAGCGTTAACTAATTTATCGTTCTATCGATAAGTAAAATAGCTATAATATGTAGATCGATCATAAAAGAGTCAGCGAATTGCTGGCTTTTTTTATGCCTAATATCAGACTATCGCCATTGCCGTGAATGCTGATGTAAAATTAAATATTGATAATGATTATCAATAACCCTATAATTCATAGAGGTTTTAGATAAGTGCCGTAACATAAGCGCAATAACCGATACTGACTTTATCTACATTATGATATATAGATAAAGTCAGTACGCGCTGTGACACTGACGACGATTTTTCTTTTGTAATATCTTTGAGGATGTGTATGACGATTACCACAGGAACGAGCCGTAAGATTTTCCCCACTGCTTTGGCTGCTGCGCTGGCAGGGTTATTAATGGTGTCGGGTTGTACTAAACAAACCGACGAAAATGCTGAGACAAGTGCAGAGAGTCAAACAGAAGTACAAAGCGCAGAGTCAGCGGACAGCGGCGAGCTATCGGCGACCGATCAGGCACATACTGACAGACTGGTAATCAGCTATGCCAATATGGCTCATGCCGCCTACAAAGACTCACTTGAGACGGCTAAAGCGTTACAAAAAGCGGTAGAAACCTATGTAGACACGCCCACTGAGGCCAATCTAGAGGCGGCAAAAGCAGCTTACAAAACGGCGCGTCAGCCATACTCTCAGACAGAAGTTTTCCGTTTTGATGAAGGGTTTGTGACGGCCAATGATAAGCGCGCCATCGGTAGCGTCGATGGCTGGGAAGGTCAGGTCAATGCGTGGCCACTTGATGAAGCTTTGATCGACTATGTCAGCGATAGTTACGAAGGCGAGTACAACAGCCAAGACAATATCATCAATAGCGACAGCATCACGGTCGGTAGTATCAAACAAGACACCAGCAGTATTACACCTGAGCTACTGGCAGATATGAATGAGATCGGCGGTAGTGAAGCCAATGTCACCACAGGCTATCATGCGATTGAGTTTATGCTATGGGGCCAAGACACCAACGGCGTCAGCGCAGGGGCAGGCGAGCGCCCTGTGACTGATTATGTCACCGAAGCTGGACAATGTACCAGTGGTGATACGGTCAATGAAGACGCCAGTATCTGTGAGCGTCGCGGCGAGTTCTTAAAAGCGGCAGCGCAGTTGCTGGTAGACGACCTCACAGCGATGGAAGCCGAGTGGCAGCCTGAGAGCGAAAACACTCTACGTAGCGATCTGATGGCGCGTAAATACGACAATGGCCTACGTCAAATCATGTATCAAATGGGCAGCTTGGCCTTAGGTGAGCTGGCCTCTGAGCGCATGCAGGTCGCGTTTGTGACGGGCTCTACTGAAGATGAGCACGAGTGCTTTAGTGACTTAACTCACCTAAGCTATGCCAATAACGCACGCGGCATCCAAAATGTCTTTAATGGCAGCTATAAGACTGTCGCTGGCAAAACCATCGGTGGCTACGGTGTCAAAAACTATCTGATCGATAGTGGTCATCAAGAAGCGGCTGATAAGCTGGCTGCTGACTTCAAAAAGGTCGAAGACGCTTTTAATGTCATCGTAGAAAAAGGCGAAAAAGAAGGCATCAAGGTCGATCAGATGATTGCAACAGTCGGTCAAGCGAGCAAGCATGACATCTCAGCAGAAGAGCAAAACAAACGCCGCGGCTGGATCGAGGCGGGTATCACAAGTCTGCAAGCGCTGACAGATGGTATCGAAAATGCGGCAAAAGCAGTCGGTATCGATAACTTAGACGCGGACGCTGGCTCACAGTTTTAAGCGATTGACTTCTCTCACATCGAATAATTTCATGATGTCGATTATGTTTTACAAGTCATGAAAAGCTGACGAAAGATATGTTTGTAAAAGTGCAAGTTATATATAATACATGCGTTGTTAACGACCGTTAGCAACGTATTTTTACGTGTAATAAAATAGGTCAGACGTTAATTTATAGCGTCGATGTATTTTTATACCCCTATATTGATAAGAAAAAATACTGTTATAGCCAGCCATTTTAATGGTTCTACTTGAGAACTAAGGCAACTTCTATGAGCGTCATTCCTGCCAAACCCTCTGCTTTCCCTTTCTTTTCTTCAAGCTTACAAGGTACATCGTTTAAACTTGCGCTTAACATCGTAGGTGCAATCGCCATCAGCGCTTGTCAGCCCACGGATAGCATGTCAGACAGCGCATCGACCAATAAAAACACCAATGACACTGCCGTTGCAAGTGGTGAAGGCGCGTCCGCTTTGACGCCCAAACGTACGCAAACCGTGGAATCGCTGGCTGGCGTGCCGATGCAGCAGCTGATGACATTTGACCCGCAAGAGATCAAACAAGGCGGCGACACGGGTATTAGCATTACCAGTAGCGAGAGTTACTCCAAACCCTCATCCAATCTGTCGGCCTCGCGTAAGGGCAGTTTTTTTATTGGTAATGCGTTTTTTCGTCAGCCGTGGGTGGTCGCACCTGCCAGTACCGATAGCCGTGATGGTCTGGGGGCATTATTTAACGTCGCGGCTTGTCAATCTTGCCATATCAAAGATGGCCGTGGCCACGCACCGATGAGTAGTGAGGACGATGCCGACAGCTTGCTGATTCGTTTGGCGATGCCAGCGACCACCGATGAGGAGCGAGCGCAGCTGCAAAACTCACTAATCGAAAAAGTCGTGCATCCGATGTATGGTGGCCAGCTACAAGATCGCGGTATTCAGGGCGTACCTGCTGAAGCAAGAATCGCGGTACAGTGGACAGACAAGTCCGTCACTTTCGCTGATGGTCACGTCGAAACCCTGCGCGCGCCCACCTTTCATCTGACTAGCCCTGGCTATGGCGCGTTTGATGATGAGATGATGGTATCGCCGCGCGTGGCCTTGCCGATGATTGGGCTTGGGCTGTTGGAACAAATACCCGATGACGATATCAAAAAACAAGCCGTCGATAATGACAGCGCTGATATCAGTGGTAAGTTTAACTGGGTCATGGATCCACAGACGGGCAAAACCGCGTTGGGACGCTTTGGCTGGAAAGCAGGACAAACCAAGCTTTTGACACAAAACCAAAGTGCCTTTAATGAAGACATGGGGCTGACCTCAAATATCCGCCCTCATGAGTCCTGCATGCCTGCGCAAACGGCGTGTGTCAATGCAACTACGGGCGCTGATGAGCAAGGCGGTGGTAAGCCGCCGGTGGAGGTCAATGACGAGGTGGCCAAGTTTGTGGAGTTTTATACGCGCAATCTGGCTGTCCCGCATCGCCGCAATGCTGAGGATAAGCTGGTGCTCGCTGGCAAAAAACGCTTTTATGATATGGGCTGCCAAAGCTGTCATACCCCGCGCTATCAGTTGCCAAAAACCGACGATGACCATCTTGAGCAGCACGGACAAGTGATTTATCCTTATACTGATTTACTATTGCATGATATGGGCGACGAGCTTGCTGATCGGACGATCGCTGGTAAGCTGCCGCCCAAAGACGCGCAAGTAGAGTTTTTGGCCAACTCTTATGAATGGCGAACGCCGGCTTTATGGGGTATTGGTCTTGCCCAAACGGTCGATCCGCAAGCGACGTTTTTGCATGACGGCCGTGCACGCACCTTGATGGAAGCGGTACTATGGCACGGTGGCGAGGCCGAAAAACAAAAACAAAAAGTCCTACAGTTAGACAAGCAAGGACGGGCTGAATTGACAGCGTTCTTGCAGTCGCTATAAATTGCGTGACAAAAGGCTTGTGGGCAAAGGGTGCGCTCTTAGCAAACGACCAATAAACAATTGATAAAATCACTCATACAAATACCGAGAAAATTATGAAAATAAACCCTGCTGTAGCAATGGCACTGTCTGCTTTGAGCGCGGGCCTGCTGATCAGCTGCGTCAAACCTGCAGATGAAAACAAAGCGCTAGACTCTGAGGGTCAAGAAGTCACGCAAGATAGCGCCGCTACGCCGTCTGTAGATGATAAAAATAACAGGACAGAGCGTATCGCTGCTGTCGATATCAGCGCTGAGACAGAAAAGACTTATCTGACCCATGTGGCAGATGATCTCGTCATTCCTGCCTATGCCGATGCAGCGCGCCAAAGTGAGCTGCTGCATGAGCTGGCACAAAAGCACTGTCAGTCAGACGCAGTCAGCGGTGATGAGCTGCAAGCGCTGCGGGATCAGTGGCTGGTGCTGGCACAAGCGTGGGCGCGCGCTGAGATGATCAACTTTGGGCCTGCCACCGCTAGCATGAGCAACCTATATATCAACTACTATCCTGATGAGCGCGGGCTGGTGCATAGCGGTGTGGCTGATTTGATCGCAGCCAATCCAAAGCTCACCGCAGCGCAGCTCGCTGATGAGAGTGCTATTGTGCAAGGGGTGCCAGGGCTAGAAGAAGCTCTGTACGCCAATGATCGCTTGGATGCGGGGCAGTGTGCTTATGTGCTAAGCGCCAGTGATGCCTTGAGTACGCGCCTACAAAACATCGAACAAGACTGGCAAAAAAACGCGACAACACTGTTGGCGATTGATAAAACAGCTGATAGCGATCAAGGCTTAAACCAATGGTTCAATTCGTTATTGTCATTGGTTGAGACCATGAAGTCTAACGCCATTGACCAGCCTTTGGGACTGACCGGCAAAGCCAAAGGTCATGT
Source organism: Psychrobacter sp. L7 (assembly GCF_002810365.1). Taxonomy (NCBI): domain Bacteria; kingdom Pseudomonadati; phylum Pseudomonadota; class Gammaproteobacteria; order Moraxellales; family Moraxellaceae; genus Psychrobacter; species Psychrobacter sp. L7. The sequence goes on along the minus strand of NZ_NEXR01000010.1, from coordinate 317,333 downwards.
GCCAGCCGCCACTGCTGGCCAAAGCCGCGCCATTATCAATGCCAAATTAGCCACGTTAAATGAGGCGCTGACCGACCCTGTCCTGACGGCAATCCTCGGCAGTAATAATGAAAACAACGTCGCTGATACGCTATCGACTGCCTTAGCAGATGCCACCACGCTATTGGCACAGATGCCAGAGGATATCGCCACGGCTGATAAAGCAACGCAGCAAGAATTGTATGACCATCTAACCTCCATTACCCGTATTATCAAGCGCCAGCTGATACCGACACTCGGTATCCGTGTGGGCTTTAATAGTACCGATGGCGATTAAATAATGCGTAAGCGTGACGATGATACCCATACCCGAGCTTTACTGCTGCACGAAGGCAATCAGTCTCGCCACGAGCGACTGACGTCCGCTGTCACGACGACGCTCGCTAGCGTCACAGGTACGGCGGTGCTGATCGCTGTCCATCATCATTATCGTAAACGCCGGCAGCCCGATGCAAGCTTGCAAGATTACGTGATCGGTGTCCGCGCGCAGTGGCAAACATGGCAGTTGAGCAGTAGTTCAGTGCCACAGCCGTCGGAGCAGCCTAAGTGGTCAAAGCTATCACGCTTTCGCCATGCTTGCCAGCAGGCGGCGGTGACATGGCAGCGAGCCTATCAGCAGCCTTATTCAGATAACACTGATAACACTGATAACACTGATAACACTGATAACACTGATAACACTGATAACAACGTTATATCTGATTTGGCTGCTGTGCATACCACCACCATGATGGCACGCCCCGTGTGCTGGGTAAGTGGGGTGGCGTCTATGCCAAAAAATCTCACCGTCACTGACCACCCTGATGGCCAGTCTGATAATGATTTTGGCGTCGTCGGTATTGACGCTGATAGACAGATCGTTTGGCAGACCACCATGCCTGAGCGTGTCCATGATATCGTCGTACAGCCGTCTGTCGATGGAGTGTTTGATACAGATACCCAGTACGATATGCAATACCATAAAACCAATCATCAGCAGCGCCGTGATGTTGTGGTGATGGGACGTCGTCCTAGTGAGAGGTTTTGGGTGCTTGATACTGCCACAGGACAGGTCAAGACAGCCATTCAAGCGCCAAGCCATCGACATTTTTATGGCCATGCCTGCTATAGCTTAGATGCCCAGCGTTTGTATGTGACCGAAAACGATACGGTGAGCCTCGATGGCAAAATCGGTGTCTATGATGCGACTAATGGCTATCAGAAAATCGCAGAATTTGATACTTTTGGTATCGGCCCGCATGAGCTGGTGATGCATCCTAATGGCGACACACTGGTGATCGCCAATGGCGGTATCAAAACCGAGCGCGCCTCACGCGAAGAGCTAAATCTCGATAGTATGCGTCCATCATTGGTGTATCTCAATCGTCATACGGGCGCGTTGCTGGAGCAGGTCGTCCCAGCGCACAACCAGATGAGCGTGCGTCATCTCGCCATGCATGACGATGGCACGGTGATGATTGGTATTCAGTTTCAAGGAGATAAGCATATCAATGTGCCCTTGGTACTGACGCATCAGCGCGGCGAAGCTGACTTCGAGCCGCTCACTATGCCTGATGATGAGTGGCAGCGCTTTCATCAGTATATCGCCAGCGTCGCCGTCGACAGCGTGCATGACTTACTATGCGTCACCACCCCGATTGGCGGCTGTGCGGCGATTTATGATCTAAATACGCGGCAGCTAATCAACGATGTCAGTTTGCCAGATTGTGCGGGCGCGTCGGTGTTGGCTGATGAGAAAAAAGCAGGCTTTATCGTGAGTGATGGGCAAGGACGGCTAACGACATTAGAGGTGAAGTCGGCACCGACAGCAGCGTTAGCCGCCAGCACATCATTAGATAACGCTTGGCAAGTGAGGAGCGATAGCAAGTGGCATAAAATGTCTTTTGACAATCATTTACAAGCGCTGTAACGGCGGTGAATGCTAAATAATAAAGCAAGAATGTAAGGAGACAGGCCATCAGTTTACATGCGGTGAGACAACATCTTGCGCAGGCAGGGATAGAGCTGCAAGTCCATAAAAAGCGCGTCAAAAACATCAATTTTCGCTTAAAGCCTTACACATTGATGGTCTCCGCACCGGCTTTTATCAGTACCGCGCAAATCGAGCAAGCCATTGCCAAGCGTGTGTCTTGGGCAATCGACAATCACGCACAGGTCTTAGAGCAGCACCAGCGTAAACACCGTCCTTTAGCGGACTCTTCAACGGCCGACAGCCCTATTTTACTTTGGGGTGCCGAGCAATCCCTGACCCTCAGCCGTGATAAAAAACTGGCCTATTACCGTGAGCAGCTTGCGGCTACCATGCCGTCATTGTTTGACAAATGGCAACCTGTGGTCGGTGCCTATGCCAATGAGATACGCCTAAAAAAGATGCACACGCGCTGGGGCAGCTGCAACACGCGCGCGCGTCGTATTTGGCTATCTGTATATCTGCCTGCCTATCCGCTTGAATGCACCGAATATGTCATCGTCCATGAGCTGTGTCACCTGCATCATGCCAACCATAGCCATGAGTTTTGGCAAACGGTGGCGACCGCGATGCCAGACTACCGGTATTGGCACGATATGCTAGCAGGCAAGACAGGGCAGTTGGATTAAGAGTGCATCGACTATATCAATAATAACGCCAAGTAACCTATATAATACTGATATGATAATCTATAACAGTACAAAACGTATTATTTAAAATAAGCAATCAAGGATAAATATAATATGGGAAATGTCAGTCAAGCCGAGTTTTGGCAGCAGCGCTACGAGCAAGACAGTATCGGTTGGGATATGGGACAAGTGTCGCCACCGCTCAAAGCCTATATAGATCAGTTGCCTGAATCTGCTAAGGCGCAGGCTATCTTGGTGCCAGGAGCGGGGAATGCTTACGAGGTAGGCTATTTGTATGAGCAAGGCTTTACCAATGTGACGCTGGTGGACTTTGCTCCAGCGCCCATCAATGACTTTGCCGAGCGCTATCCTGACTTTCCATCTGAGCATTTAGTTTGTGCCGACTTTTTTGAGTTATCGCCTGCACAGTATCAGTTTGATTGGGTACTTGAGCAGACGTTTTTTTGTGCCATTGACCCTTCACGCCGCGACGACTATGTCAAAAAAATGGCCTCACTGCTCAAACCACAAAGTAAGCTGGTTGGTGTGTTGTTTGATGTCGATTTTGGCCGTGATGAGCCGCCCTTTGGTGGTACAAAAGAAGCGTATCAGCAGCATTTTGCCAGCCATTTTGATATCGATATTATGGAGCGCTGCTATAACTCACATCCGGCACGGCAAGGCAGCGAGCTATTTATTAAGCTGCAAGCAAAGTAAGCTCGCGTTGGATGTTCGCTCGCGCTGGCGTCTCAAGCCGCTCATAGTAATAAGGAGTCAGATAAAGTTTTGGATGCGCCAATAGTCTGTTTAATACTGCCATTCGTCCTGTACGATATTCGGCTAATGGCACATGGCCATACTCTTGGCGCACCGCTTGCGCATAGCGCTCGTACTGTGGCCAAGGCGCAGCCAAAATGCTTAAATCCATATCCAATAGATAAGCGGCATCATTGACTTTGTCAGGGTCGGATAGCCCCGTAAGTTGATGGTTGGCGGTCATCATGATCAGCGCATAGAGATACTCGCACTGCTCAGCGCTCAGATACGGGCGTAACGTCTTTGCTGCATACTCGGCGCTTTTTTGCTCATTGTCTGTACGCAGCGGATCGTATACCACATCATGATAAAACAGGGCTAATGCGACAATATGAGGCTCATTAAGCTTATGCTTTATTTGCTCAAACTGTCCAAACAATTGCTGCAAGTGACGTAAGGTATGATAAGCGCGCTGTTTTTCGTTATAGCGAGTAGCGATATCTTGCCACAACGCATGGACTGTCGCCGGCTTGATATCGCTATTTATCGCAGATAAGTGCCGGGCAAGGTAATGACCAGAATTAAGAGCTATTTGCGAAAATTGGCGCATAACTCACCTAAGTTGCTTTGCTTATGACTACTCATTACGGCTAAGTCCTGCAGCTTAGGACTTGTTTGCCGCGTCTTCAAAGGCCTGCTTAAATACTTTACCCAGCAAGTTGACATCATCGACTCGCGCATAGTTTAAACGCGTGACAAAGGCGATATGACGATGCGGGCCGTCTTCTGCCAGTGGTACGGCGACAGCATTGCGGTTTTGCAAATGCAGCTGATCTAAGGCCATCTCTGGCACCAGCGTCGTCCCCATGTTGGCAAGTGCCATCTGAATCAAAGTATTGAGACTGGCATCAGAAAAGCTCGATTTCATCTGCGCGCGATCGAAGTGACAGACCGATAAGGTTTGATCGGTCAAGCAGTGCCCTTCACCGAGGAGCATCAAATTGGCTGTCGCCAGCTCATCAGCATTGATGGTCTCAAGTTTGGCGTGCACATCGTCTTTGGGGAATACGGCAAAAAAGTCCTCACTCCAAAACTCAAAACTGTGTAGCCCATCGACGGCATAAGGCAACGCAATAATAGCAGTATCGATATGGCCGTAGCGCACCTGCTCGAGTAGGCGTTCGGTTTGCTGCTCGATGATGGTCATGCGAAACTCAGGATAATGCTCGCGCAGCGCGGGCAGTACTTTAGGCAGTAAGTACGGGGCAATCGTTGGAATGATACCGACTGTCATCGGATATGCAAGCGGGGTCTTGTGACTGTGGGCGCGGGTGGTCAAATCCCGCACTTCAGAAAACACCCGCTGAGCGCGTGTCAAGATATCTTGCCCAATCGGGGTGATCAGCACTTGCTTATTATTACGCTCAAAAATCTGCGTATCTAGCTGTTTTTCGAGCTCAGCGATACCGAGACTCAGCGCAGACTGTGAAATATTGCACTCTTCGGCCGCGCGCTTAAAATGGCGGTGTTTGGCGACGGCTAAGGCAAACTCAAGTTGACGTAAAGTAATCATAAAACCTCTCTATTTATGGGCTTTTTAATGCTATCTTGTCAGATGATTGATGTAAGATACTTGCTTACTATCAGGCCAGCATACACGCGTACAGCACTGATGATAAAAACTAGAGATAATAGTTTAACAAGTTTAATAAAACAAAACATCACATTAAAAACTTTTAACTGGATTAACCATGAAATTCGCGTATAGTTTGTCATGTAACCCAGAGAGTTAAAGGCTTGGTAAAAACAGCCAACTCTATCATCACAATGCAACTTAAAACACTGTAATCAAAAAAGGAGCCAATCATGGCAGCTATTATCAATCAAGAAATCCCAGAATTCTCAACAGAAGCGTTTGTAAACGGTGAGTTCAAAACCATCACTTCAGAAGACGTAAAAGGCAGCTGGGCTGTGTTTATGTTTTACCCACATGACTTTACTTTTGTTTGCCCAACTGAGCTTGAAGACATGGCAAACCATTACCAAGAGCTAAAAGACTTAGGCGTAGAAGTGTACTCAGTATCAACTGACACGCATTTTGTGCACAAAGCATGGCACGACTCTTCAGAAGCGATTGGTAAAGTCACTTTCCCAATGCTAGGTGATGGCACTGGTAAAATCACTCGTGGTTTTAACATCATGATCGAAGAAGACAACGCTGCCCTTCGCGGTACTTTCATCGTCGACCCAGACGGCCTCATCAAAGTAGCTGAAATCCATGACCTAGGCATCGGCCGTAGCGCAAAAGACGTGGTTCGCAAAGTAAAAGCCGCTCAGTACGTTCGTGACAACGACGGCGAAGTTTGCCCAGCCGCTTGGGAGCAAGGTCAAGCAACGCTAAAACCAAGCCTTGATTTGGTTGGTAAAATCTAAGTAGTCGATAGACCTCTTAGGTAACTTTATGGCACTGACGACTAACTATGTTTAGAGCCAGTATCATATAGACAAAGACCCTATCAGCAGATGTTGATAGGGTCTTTTTTTACATCTCGTCCACAGGTTGACACCAGATTTTACCAAATTCTATTTTCGGTTATTTGTGCTGATTACAGGCTTTAAATGATAAGCGGCAGTAGATTATTCAACAGCTTGTTTTATCATCGATGATTTAATCACAACCATTATAAGAATGAATATGATAATAAAAGAGTAAAATCATAAGTCATCAATCAAAAAATAAAAACTTTCCTTAGCAGCAGCAGTCTTTGCTAGGCTCGCTAAAACAACAGCACCCAAGCCCTGAGGTACTACCGCGCGACTATCCAGATGGCAAGCTGGCTGGCAAAGTCGCGATCAATCGAATTGAAGACACGCCCTAGTTATATTATGAAACAAAACCCCCATCAGCAAAGATTGATGGGGGTTTATATGATTAAAAAATGTTTGTGTTTTTGCCCTAGGGCGTGTGGTACTAAGCCTGAGACTGTAGTTTGTTTTTATCGATGATTTGATAAATTTCATCTTTTAAATGCAGCTTTCGTCGTTTCATTTGCTCGATTTCGTCTTCGCGGCTGGTATGTTTGACTGTGTCTTTTTCCAGCTGATTGATTTGCTGATCCAGCATGGTGTGCTCATCAAAAATGCTGGCAAAGTGACTGTCTTTTTGTTTTAGCTCGCTGATGATCTCTCGGTTATCTTGCCATGTATCAGTCTTTCTCATATTGTCATCCTTGTTATGAAGCGCCAGCTTGCCACAAACACCAGCAAGTATGAGCGCATGATCGTTAAGATTGCTGTAATGGTGAGACTTGAGGTTGATGCAGACAAATAAGAACCCTTCCCATTCGTCTTATTTGATTGTAGCGAAAAAACAGCCTTGATACCATGGCAATCCGTCAAGGGTGGTTTTAGTATTAATCATATTTAATCGTTTACGATTGGTTTTATAAAACGTAAGGTTTGAGTTTCTCAGCTTGCCCAACATGCCTAAACCTATGATAATAGAGACATCAAAGGGCATAAACCAAATGCCCAACCGCTTTTTTATAACAGAAACAGTCACAAAAAAACCGTATTTGAACAGGCAATGCGACAGTTGCCGTTACATATCCAATAATGATGAGGAACAAACATGATAGATCAAAATTTATTAGATGCGATCAAAAGCTATAGCGAAAACATGACTCGTCCGATTACCTTTGTATTGGGTAGCGGTGAGCACGAAAAACGCAGTGAGTTGATTGAGTTTTTGAGTAAAATCGCAGGCACGACTGATAAGATCAATTTCGATGCACAAGCCACTGACGACAGTCTGCCAAGCGCGATCAGCTTTGCGATTTATAGCCATATCGATGGTGCGCTAAGTGATACGGGTATCGTCTTTAGCGGTATCCCAGGTGGCCATGAGTTTACCTCGCTGGTTTTAGCAATCTTGCAAGCGGGCGGTCATACGCTGAAGTTAGATGAGGGTATTCAAAAACTGATCAAACGCTTTAATAAGCCGTTGCAGTTCCAGACTTATGTCTCATTGTCTTGCCACAGCTGCCCAGAAGTGGTGCAAGCGCTTAACCAATTTGCGATACTCAACGATGATATCAGCAACGAGATGATCGATGGTGCGTTGTTCCAAGAGCAGGTCGAGGCAAACAATATTCAAGGCGTGCCAGCGGTTTTCTTAAACGGTAAGCCATTTGCCAACGGTCTGATCGATACGGCAAAGCTCATCGAAAAAATGCAAGAGCAGTTCCCTGATTTGCTAGCAGAGGCAGGCGCTGACGAAGACCAATTAGAGCAGCAAGATGTCACCATCATCGGTGCTGGTCCTGCTGGGGTTGCCGCTGCGATTTATACCGCGCGTAAAGGCCTCAAAGTCACCATGGTCGCTGACCGTATTGGCGGACAAGTAAAAGACACGCAAGACATTGAAAACCTGATCTCTGTACCGTTGACCACGGGTAACGAGTTGTCAGCCAACTTTGAAAAACACTTGCGCGAGTACAACATCACCCTAAAAGAGCACGTCAGTGTCAAAGAAATCGGTGAGACGGCCGAGGAAAACTACAGCATTCATCTAAACACCGGTGAGAGCTTTGAGACGCGCAGCATTATCCTTGCGACCGGTGCCCAGTGGCGTAAGCTTGGTGTGCCAGGCGAAGAAGAAAACATCGGTCAAGGCGTGGCTTACTGTGCTCACTGTGATGGCCCGTTCTTTAAAGGTAAAGACATCGCCGTCATCGGTGGTGGTAACTCAGGTGTCGAGGCAGCACTGGACTTAGCGGGTATTGTCAATCATGTGACGGTGCTTGAGTTTGCAGACGACCTCAAAGCCGATCAGGTGCTGATTAATAAAGCCAAAGAAAAAGACAATATCGAGTTTATCACCAATGCGGCCACTCAAGAGATCAAAGCGACTGACAATAAGGTAACGTCTATCGTTTATCAAGATCGCAGCACTGGTGAGACCCATGAGCGCGATTTGTCAGGGGTGTTTGTCCAGATTGGTCTGATGCCAAACACGGATTTTGTCAAAGGCTTTGTCGATCTAAACCGCTTTGGTGAGATTGAGATTGATGAGCGCTGCCGTACCGATCGCAAAGGTATCTTTGCTTGTGGTGACGTGACCACAGTCCCTTTTAAGCAGATCAATATCGCGATGGGTGAGGGCAGTAAAGCGGCATTATCAGCATTTGAATACTTGGTTATGCAGTAAGCTCTTACTTAACTACTTATCTTTTATAAAACAAACCCCTGAAGCCTATATAGGCTTCAGGGGTTTTTATGGTTCATCGTTTATGCCATGCGTTTTGAGCATTGTTAATGTCATTAGCACTGGCACTTATTGTTATTACCATGAGGTATCTGGCGGGTGCCTGACTTAATGATAGGCTAGTCGTCTAACAAATCCATGCGTTTGGCCGCTTCGTAGATACCGGTTGAGCGGTTGCCCGTACGGCAAAAGATCAGCATGGGCTGTTCGGCTTGATTAAAAAAATCTGCGAATTCTTCGACGTGGTGTTGGCTGAGCTCACTACCGGCAAAAGACACTTCTTTGTAAGCCAAGCCTGCCTCGGTCGCTGCCGCTTCAATCTCTGCGCTGGTTGGCTGTCCTGGCTCTTCGCCATCAGGACGGTTATTGATGATGGTTTTAAAACCATTTTCGGCGAGCATAGGGACTTGGTCAGGGGTGATTTGCCCTGTGATACGAACTTGATGACTCATAAATCTTCCTATTTTTAGTTGTGTGGGCTGGTTTTTGCGCCAGCATTTTACGTGTATAGAGCTGTTGGGCTCTATCATGGCTTATCAGCCAAAAATCAGAGATGGCTGCTTGTCGCTTATAGCTTATAGCGTGTATTCATAAAGCCATACAGTCATAGAGCGCAGGGTAATACCGCCAGCGGCACTCGGCTATATAGGCTTACAACAAACCCTGCATTAAGGCGCTTTGATACAAGAGCTTGGCACGCGCTCCAGTACCACAAAACATCAAGATGGGTTTGGGCAGCGTGTGATAAAGGGCGGCAAACTGCTCGACGGTCAGCATACTCAAACGCTCATCATCAAAAGGCAGATGATGATAGCTTAGGTTTGCCTGCTCGGTAGCATCGGCAAACTCGCCATTATTGGGCTGTGACTCCACTTCTGCATCAGGTCGAATGTTGAGCACAGAGCGATAGCCCAGCTCGGCAAGTTTGATACACTGGCTGGGATAAATTTGCTTATAAATCGTTATGTCATCGGTCATAAATAGCTTCGATTAAATATGTGAAAAATGGGATAGGGCAGTCGGTCTGTCATCAGACGGTAAAGCGTCAGGCACCCTCCGTGAGCGGGAGATGACAGCCTACTATTTTAATTTATTTGTCTATACAAAAAACAGCCTGCTTTATATCCTATCATAACGATATTTTATTGCCAGTGACACCAGTGATTGATGCGATGTCGTAAAAACAAAGCGGCAAACATCAGCTTGCAACCATAAAGCCATTATGCCAACCGCCTGCTAGCGCGCTGTCAACGCATTGACCGCGTCTAGTGTACTGAGATAGACCTGCCCTGATAGCTCGGTGATGAGCGGCGTGTGACCGATGACATCCATGACAGGCCCCTTCACAAAGCTAAAGTGCAGACGTTTATGTTGTTGTGCCAGCTCTTTGTTGAGCGTACTGAGCATCTCTTGGGCGGTCAGGTCGATATGGTTGACAGCAGACATGATTAAGATAAGCTCGCGCGCCTCGGGGTATTGTTGTAATGCCTTTAAAATGCGCAGGTGCACCGATTCACTGTTGCCAAAAAACAAGCTTTCATCGATACGCAGTAGCAACAAATTATCAAAAGTCACCACATCATGACGATTGATATTGCGAAAGTGACCAGTGCCGCCCAACTGACCGACGATCGCCACGTGCGGTTTACTCGATTGCCAGATAAGGCTGGCAAAAGACACCATCAGACCGATGACCAGTCCTGTATTTAGACCAAATATCAGTACGCCTGCAAACGCTGCGATAAAGCTGGCGGCATCCAAACGATCTCGCTGCCACGCCGACTTTAGGGTATCGATATCGATAAGCCCAATGATAGAGGCCATGATGGTCGCTCCTAGCAGCGCATAGGGTAGCGGCGCGAGTGCATTACCAAAAGCGATCAGCGCGGCGATCATCACCACTACAGTGACGAGGCTGGCCATTGGCGTTTTGGCCCCTGAGTCGACGTTGATGGCGGTACGCGAAAACCCGCCAGCGACCGCAAAGCTCTGAAACAGACCGCCAGATAAGTTGGCTAGCCCAAGACCAGTTAGCTCATGGTTGGCATCGAAACGCTCACCGCGCAAGCGTGCATAAGTGCTCGCCACAGAGCTACTGGACACAAAGACAATCAGTGCCATCAGTCCTGCAGTGGGCAAAAGCTTGAGCGCTTCTTGCACATCGGGCAGATGCGGTAGTGTGAAGCTTGGCAGCCCTTGCGGGATACTGCCGATGGTCGCAACCCCCAGCGCGCCCCAATGCAGCGCCATACTCAGTATGATAGCCACACCGAGCAAAATCAGGGGAAATAAGCGCTCGGCCCATTTAGCCGATGACGCTGCCAGCCATGTACGCCAGACCCACTTGTTGGCGTAGCGGTTCGCTACCAAAAGGGCAAAGGCGATGACACCGATAAGCAAGGTCAGAGGATGCAGCTGGCGCATGTACATTTGCAGGCTAGACAGATAGCCAATCAAGCTACTACCCGCGACTGGAATCGCAGTCAAATACTTCAGCTGACTGACAAAAATAAGCACCGCTGCACCGCTGACAAAGCCTGCCGAGACCCCGCGGCTGATGAACTGCATGATCCAGCCGAGCTTGAGACGTCCGGCTACCCAGAGCAGCGCTCCTACCATAAACGCCAATAGGCTCGCCATCAAGGCGTACTGCTCAGCGCCTTTATCGGCATAGGGCAGCAAGCTACTTGCCGTCATAATAGCCGTGATGGCGACAGGACCGACCGCTTGGACATTGCTCGAGCCCAGCCAAGCATAGACAATGACTGGCACAATCGCCGCATACAGGCCATACACAGGTGGTAATCCTGCCAGTACTGCGTAGCCGAGACTCTGCGGAATGACAAGCACGCCCACGACCAATCCGGCGATGACGTCAGTTGGCAAGGTAGCTAGCTGGTATTGGCGTAGCCATGTGGGAATCAGGCGAGCAGCGATAGAAGACATATCAGCACATCATCTTAAAAAATATTTTGACAACAAAAAATAGCAGCGCCATCAAGTGATAGTGGCCGTCCGCGTCTGTGAACGGCTATTGACTGACTGTGGCTAGTCGGTTTTGGCACAAAAACGTTGGTACAGCAGATTTAAGACTGCCAGCGCATCCTCACTTGCGATACGATAGTAGATCTGTTTGCCTTCGCGGCGGGTCGTGACCAGCTCATCTTTGCGCAAAATACCGAGCTGCTGCGACAAGCTGGGCTGTCCAACGCCGACCAAACCTTCAAGCTCACTGACGCAGTATTCACCTTGGGTGAGCTGACACAGCAGCAGCAAGCGATCAGGATGCGAGAGCGACTTCAATAGTTGGCTGGCTTGCATAGAGGCTTGTTGCATCTGCTTGGCCAGATCGGCGGGGACAAAGTCTGCTGGATATGTGGATGCATCCTCATTCGTACTCTGAATGGATGCACTCGATGCTGAAGTAGAAGTAGTCAGAGTGAGCTCCTTATAAAATAGCAATAACTGTCTCGGTGACATCAATAAATATATGGTTAATTATCAATGATATCATCAATGATAGCAAGTTATCATTAATTACATTATATAAATTGATAAAATATATGGGAGTTGCTATATTAACACCATAAACGAGTCGGCAACTGAGTAAATATTATATACGACTCAATATCATACTTAACTATTATTTATAGGTTAAAAATATTTATAGATGAAATATTCTGATAGCGAGGCTGCCATGCAAGTTCATTCTTTCTTACATAGCGATACTGAGACCTATACGCACGTACTGGCTGATGTCCAACACAAGCTATGTGCCATCATCGATCCTGTATTGGATTTTGATGCCAAGTCTGGTCACACCGCTACCAGTAGCGTCGATGAGGTCCTCGCCTTTGTCCGCGAGCAGGGCTGGGAGCTGGTGTATATCATCGAAACCCACGCCCATGCCGATCATATATCGGCGGCCATTCATGTCAAAGAAACACTCGGCGGGCAGCTCGTCATCGGTCAGCACATCACGGAAGTGCAAAAAATATTTAAGCAAATTTTTAACTTTGACATGAGTTTTCGCACCGATGCCAGTCAGTTCGATATTTTGACAGACGACGGCGATACCTTAGCGCTTGGCGACATCACCATCACAGCGATGTATGTGCCAGGTCATACGCGTGCAGATATGGCCTATCTGGCAGCCGATGCCGAAAAAACCGTGGTGTTTGTCGGAGACACGTTGTTTGCCCCCGATGTCGGCACGGCGCGTTGTGACTTCCCAGGTGGTGATGCCAAGATGCTGTATCACTCTATCCAAAAGTTGCTGGCGCTTCCCGAAGATACCATCATGTATCTGTGTCATGACTATCCGAGCAAAGGACGCAAACACTGCCCCACGACCACGGTCGCCGCCCAAAAAATGGGCAATATCCATGTCAAAGACGGTATCAACGAGGCAGAGTTTGTGCATATGCGTGAGCGGCGCGATGCCACGCTTTCGATGCCGCGTCTGATTATTCCGGCTGTTCAGGTCAATATCGATGCAGGGAATTTTCCGCAACCAGAAGCCAATGGTACCCGTTATCTTAAAGTACCCATCAATGCGCTGGGATAATGGCAGCATGTAAAGTTATGCTATATTTAAAAGTAACAAACACATACGCCACAAAAATCATAAGGGCTAAAAAAGGAGTCTGATGATGAATGAACAAAACCTGCATCTGGTCTGCCCACACTGCCAAGCGACCAACCGTATACCAGCAGCGCGGCTGACTGCTGCGCCAAACTGTGGTCGCTGTCGTCAGCCATTATTGACAGGCAGCGCGCATGAGCTGAGCGCACACACCGTCAATAAAGTCATTCAAAAAAATGAGGTATTGACCATCGTGGATTTTTGGGCGAGCTGGTGTCAGCCGTGTCTCATGATGGCGCCGCAGTTTAAAGAGGCTGCCAGTCAATTGCCACAAGTGGTCTTTGCCAAATTGCAAACCGATAAGTACGAACAAGCCGCCGCGCCTTATCGTATACGCAGCTTACCGACGATGGTGGCGTTTAGAGGTGGTAAAGAGATTGCGCGGCAGTCAGGCGCGTTGCCCAGTCAGCAAATCGTGCAGTGGGTACAAAGCCTGCAATCATAACCACTAGATGTTCTCATCAAAAAGCCAATACGTTGATCGCGTATTGGCTTTTTTATGGTCGTACGAGCAACGATGGTATTTTATCGATTTGACCTCTATCAACTCACCATAGTTTGTTTGTTTATCTATTCGCCATATATCTTGATGCCACTGGCAAAGCTGCAGCGCTGGATGCGCGCGGACTGAACAACGGCATCACGCTCGCCGTAGAGCCGTGATAGCTTGGCATCGCGGGCTTTGGTGTTGTTGCTTTTTCCCACGCCAAAGCTGATATTGGGTGAGATACCCCAGCGGCCCGCTGAGACGCCGACCCCCACGCCAGAGGCAGCGATGGTCGACTGCTGATTGCGCGCAGTCTCGACATAACGATTGATACGGTTGTACTCTTGGCTCAGCGCTTGGCAGTCATAGTTTTGGTAGGTGCTGGGCGGCACATACTGCGGAGTGATATTGCCAGTCGAGGCGCAGCCTGCAAGCGCAAAAATGCCTGCTGAGGCCAGTAATGTCGCGGAAAATAGAGTTTTCATAGTGGCTCCATAAGGCAAGATGGGGGTCATATAAACAGCAATATCTGCTATAAACGCCGTTGTTTATATTTAAGATAGCAAAAATAAACAGATTAAGATATTGAAAAATATGTCATTTATGAAATATGCCGGCTATAGTCAGTTGCAAACAAAACTGTCATAAGTTCCAAAGCGCTACTGGGATGAGTTTTTCGCAGCCTCCGTAAACAGCGCCTTAAAATAAGTTGGCTGGTTTGACCACAGCAAGTATCACGATACCTGCATAGGCGATCGCCGAGATCAAAATCCCCGTTTTCCTTTGGCCGAGCGTTGCATGGTTGTTAAAGGCTTTTATGCTGGCACTGATGGCAGCGACTAGCAAAATAATCTTGGCAAACACCCACTGCACAGGGGCGTTGGCACTCATTAGCTGCATCAACATGATGGCACCTGAGCCGATGACAAGCGCATAAATGATGTGAGTGGCTATCTTCACCGCCTTTGGGGCGCGTCTATTGGCACTCAATACCAGATAGCTTTGATATAAAAACAGAACGATGGTCAGGACGGCCATCAGCATATGTAAATGTTTCATTAAATATCCTTCCCTCTGAGGTGATCCAATCACGCAGCGCTACCGTCACAACGTTCATACGACGCGCAGTCATGGTTGATTATTCTGTCGATGGCTTAGCTGTTTTGACCAGCACACAAGGGGCTATCTGGGCTTTGCCCTTGCCATTCTGTTGGCGTATAGGCATGTATGGCTAAGGCATGCACCGAGCCTCCTTGCGAGGTCAGTAGGGGCACTACCAAGCCGTAAACCAGTTGATGGCGAGCGACCAAACGCTTGCTCTCGAAGGCATCGCTTACGATAGTGAGCTTAAAATGGCTTTCTTTGTCATCAAAGTAGCCTGCATGATTCATCGATTCGTTAATCAGCTCGATATGCTGCGGCTGCAAGCTCTGTAGCTCAGCATAGAGGGCATCAGCGGTAGGCGTGGTACTCATGGATAGCATCCTTTTACGCGATATTGTTTGATAAGGTGGTGTTTAATGAGGTATGGGCACCGATGACGTACTAGCGTCTTGCAGCGATGCTTGAGGTTATTATAGCAGACGCCGATTATAGCAGACACTGATGCGCAAGCCTTATCATTCAGCAGACAATGGAGTATGGCCACTTTTATAAAAAAGCAGAATACAAACCGTGGTCTGTACTCTGCTTGACAGTCAATCTAATCAGTCATGCTAAATGATGATTAGCGGCGTGCTTTTTGGTAAAGCGGCATGACTTTGGGCATCAATGACTGCAACTGGGCAATGCGATTGCTGCTGCTTGGGTGAGTGCTCAAAAACTGCGGCGGCTCGCCTTGGCTGGCGCGCTGCATTTTTTGCCATAAGCTAATCGCGGCCTGCGGGTTGTAGCCTGCGCGAGCCATTAGCTCAAGGCCAATCTGGTCGGCTTCTGCTTCTTGAGTACGGCCGTGCGGACGACTCAGGCCTAGGTCACCGGCGACATTGGCCAGCTCCGCCTGACCTTGCGAGAGACCAAAGATGCTAGCGGCGACGCCAATGCCCGTTTGAGTAGCGTATTGGCGGGAGATACGCTCGCGTGAGTGCTCACGCAATGCGTGAGACATCTCATGTCCCATGATGGCGGCGATTTCATCGTCGGTCAGATTGAGGCGATCGATGATGCCTGAATAAAACATGATTTTGCCACCTGGCATCACAAAAGCGTTGAGCTGATTTGATTTGATCGTGTGTACTTCCCATGGCCATTTTGCCGCATCAGGACGATAGACGCCGACTTGCCCGATTAGACGATTGGAGATGTTTTTGAGGCGATTGAGCTGGGCTCTATTGGTATCGAGCAAGCCGCGAGCTTTTGCTTCTTGCAAGGTCTTTGCATAGCTTTGCGCTGATAATTGTAACACCTGCTCATTAGAGACCAAGAGCAACTGCTGACGATCAACGCCCACCGCGCCAGTATTGGTGGTGCTACTACAGCCAGTCAGTGTCAGCGCCGATAAAGACGCGGCCATGACAGTTGTGGTCAGTAATTTTTTCATAATAAACATCCTCACTGTAAATAATAAATAAAGTTGCACAAAGTGTTGCGTTATTGGTCAGGTATTGGCGCTAAAATGGTACAGGCTATAGTCATGGTCAATGCATTTTAAACAGAACATAGCGCGTTTAAACTTTATAACCGTTTTGTCTTAAATGGACTATAGTTATTTAAAACCGCAAAGCTTGGCTGATGGACAACGGGTTTAGCCCATTGAGATACAATCGCTTGATTGAGGACATGCCCTAGTATCGAACCGAGCCATACTGCTTAAGATTTTACCCGAACCATGGTTTAGCATAAGTATAATAATGTTAATAAGCCAAAACCAAGACAGAAAAAGTAACAGTACACCCTATGATTGTAAGTAAACAGCGCGCCCAAACACAGTGATAGACATGCATAGCCGTGAGCCCAGCAAATACAGCCCTTGATTTGCTAAAATATTTTAGAAAAACTGGCCGATAATACTCATTGTAAAATCAAACGCTTATAGCAGAATCGCTGGTAAATAAAGGCTGTCAGCGAAAATATTTGCAAAAAATGCAGAAAAAGGTGTTGACAGGCTTAGAATTTTTGCTAAAATAGCCAGCCTATCGAGACGGAGTTGTTGTTAACAATAACGCGATTCGATGTTTAGCGGGATTAGCTCAGTGGTAGAGCATAACCTTGCCAAGGTTGGGGTCGAGAGTTCGAATCTCTTATCCCGCTCCAAATATGGCTCTGTTAGAGCACTAAAGCCTCACATTATTGTGAGGCTTTTTTTATGGGTGAAATCTGGTAGCTGGTCAAATCTTACGCATAAACGATTACAAAATACGGATGAATTGATACACGTATTTTAGAGTAAGCGCGCATACTAAGTAACATACGAGGTAACACACGAGACATCATAAATAACAATGATAAGGAATGAGTATGCAAGCGTTTCAACCCAAAGCCTTTTCGGCATTGTTTGATTTGACAGGTAAAACTGCCATCGTCACTGGCGGTGCCAATGGTATTGGTAAAGCCACTGCGCTGCGACTGGCACAAGCTGGCGCCAACATCGTCATCGCCGATCTGAAGATAGAAGATGCCAAGTCGGCGGCCAAAGAAGTCGAAAGCTTTGGGGTCAAGGCTTTGGCCGTAGAGTGTAATATTTTAAAAGACGATGATTTGGTGGCCATGGTCGATAAAACGGTGGCAACTTTTGGCACGGTCAACATATTGATCAGCAACGCTGGCGGCGGTGGCGGCGGGCAAGAAGATCCGTCTAAAATCTCAGTGGATGATTTTCGCCGTGATTTTGAGCTAAATGTCTTTAGCGCTTGGCGTCTGTGTCAGCTGTGTGTGCCGCACATGAAAAAATCCGGCTACGGCTCAATCGTCATCACCACCTCGATGTCGAGTATCAATAAGAGCCCTGACATGAGTGGCTACGCTGCATCAAAAGCGGCAGTCAATCACATGGTGGCAAATCTGGCGCACGATTTTGGTCCTGAGGTGCGTATCAACGCGGTTGGCCCAGGTGCTACGCGTACAGCGGCATTGCAGAGTGTGCTGACGCCTGAGATCGAAGCGCGCATGCTGTCGCACACACCCATCAAGCGTTTGGGCGAGGCAGATGATATCGCAGGCGCCATGCTGTATTTTGCCTCACCTATCTCTGAGTGGGTAAGTGGTCAGACGTTGTTTGTCAATGGCGGCGGCGTACAAACCTTAGATTAACGGGCGCCTAGCACGTAATTGTTCAAGATAAAAAAGCGTCATCCAACCACTGGATGACGCTTTTTATTACTCAGAACTCATTATCAGGCTGCATAGCTGTATTCTTTTTACTTAGCCATTATTTTTTGGCCGAAAACGCCGCGGCCTTGTTGCCTATCCAATTGACCCAGCTGACTGGAAAAAAACGCAGCTGCAGTCTGATGAGGTTTGCCATCACGCCTGGCACCACCAAAAACGATCGGTTTTCCACACCCTTTAGCATGGATTTGACTGCCTCTTCGATATTTAATTCGCCTGCCAGTTTTTTCATACCGACGCCTGCTGCATCCATGACGCCGACCTCAGACTGGGTCAGCGGTGTGTCAATCGGCGGCGGTGCAAAGACCGTGATATCAATGCCTAGCGGTTTCCATTCGTAGTTTAATGACTGCATCATGCCCCAAATGGCAAATTTAGAAGCACTATAAGAGCTATAGCCATAACTGCCTGTAAACGACGACATAGAAGCGGTGACCATGACCTGATCGCCACGCTCCAAAAACGGCCGCACCGCCGCAAGGACGTTGCGCGTGCCAAATAAGTTGATGTGCATCACGCGCTCAAACTGTGCTTGACTCATCTTATCAAACGTCCATGGACCTGTGATACCCACAAAATGCATCAAAATATCTGGCGGGCACTGAGCCGCTGCGGTAGCAATTTTTGTACAGGTCATCTCAGCATCAGTGACATCCAGCTCATAGGTGCTGATTGAGGCATTGTGCTTATTTAGCCCTTGTAACGCCGATAAGGCATCATCAAGCGGCTGCACATCAAACAATACTAAGTGCGCGCCTTGCTTGATGAGCTGCTTGGCACTCTCAAAGCCGATACCAGAAGCAGCGCCAGTGATATATATGGTCTTGTCGGAGAAATAACGCATCAGGCACCTGCCTTTTGTGCGGCGTTATGTTTCATCGAGCCCGCTTGTAGTGTACCAAAGGTGGCCTCACCGATCAGGTGACTGACTTTATGACCAGGAATTAGCCAATAAGGCGTCGCTTCACTGCTCGAGGCACAGTTAGGGAAGTCGGGGTTTTGGGAGGGGCCTGCGATGGTCTTTTCGATGACCATGGAGATATATTGCTCGTTACTGCCTTCTAGGGTGTTGCCGTTTAAGATAACCTCCATACCGGTCTCTTTTGCATAACGGCGGATGGCGTCGACGGTCGAGTACATTGGCGCATAAGCGTCTGCGCCCACGCCGTTTTCTGAGGTGACTCTGATGCCATCGGGCACGCGGGCGACGAGTGAGTGGTTGCCCTCAGTATGGCCTGGGGTATGTACCAGCGCCAGACCTTCACCCAATTGGATACTACCGGTAAATCGAATCACCTTGTCAGGGTCGATGCCATCGATACCATTAGGGCAATACCAGTCTGCTTGTACGGGCAATAAAGCACTGGCGCTTTGCCACTCACGCTCATGCACCAAAATCTTTGCATTAGGAAAGTAGGCGGCTTGGTCTTTTTTCGAGCCTTTCGTACCGAGCCAGCGGCGGATGTCTTGGGTGTGTAGATGATCATAGCTGATATAATCCACGTCTTCGGGCATGAGACCCACCTCTGCGAGGGCACCTGCCACATCACGAATAACAGGCGCGACCACATTTTCAAGCGGTGACCAATTCGGCATTTTATCCGTCAAACGCTTAAAAAAAGGCGTCTCACGATCCGCTTCGATATCAGAAGGAGAGAACAGCAGGGTCTTTAGCTCACCCAAAAAGTCATGATACTGAATGATAAAAATACGGTTTAAGATATGGATATAGGGGAATTTATACGTGCTTTGGGTATAGACACCGCTGTAGGCGTACCACGTGGGATAGGGCACTCTGACCATATCGGCGCTTTGATAAAACTGCACCGGTGGCTCAGACATCAAGCGCTCTCGAAACGCGCTTGCTTGTTTGCGCGCGGCCTTTAGGCGCTCTTGTGGTAATGGGCTTTGATGAATACCATCAAACTCGTGGACGGCCTTGATACCTAACGATGATAAATCCATAATGCATCTCCTTATGACGGATGGATATCGTTAGATAATACTAGCAGTATTGTTTTAAGGTTTATAGCAGCTTTGCTAGACGGCTAAGTTTGTGTAAGCCTTTCAGAAAAATTATCCCAATACGGGTCATCACCGAACCGCTCGGCAATGAAGTCAATCAAATAGCGACAGCGCTGTGATAAAAAACGGTTTTTTGGATACACGGCATAAGCGCTGAGTGTCGGCAGTTGATACTGTGGTAGGATCGGCACCAGCTCGCCGCGAGCCAGCCTTTGATAGGCGATAAAAGTCGGCATAAACACAATGCCATGACCCTTTACTGCCAAATCGACCAAAAACTCGCCATTGGTGGCTTTTATTTTGGCATCGATAGTATGGGTGTGTTTTTTGCCTTGAGCGTCCGTCAGCTCTAAATGACTGGTTTTACTCAGACCGTATTGTAAAAACTCATGGGTCGCCAAGTCAGCCAAAGTCTTAGGTGTGCCCGTTTTGCTCAGATAGTCAGGGCTGGCGCAGAGGGCGTAACGAATCAGCGCCAGACGCTTGGCCTGATAACTCGAGTCTTGTAGCTCTCTGATACGGATGGCCAGCTCATAGCCTTCTTCGATCAAGTCGACATGCCGATCAGAAAAATCCAGCTCAAAACTTAGGTTGGGATGTAGATTGGCATAATCATCAATCACCGCGTTGAGGTGCATCAAGCCAAAGGACAGCGGTGCCGTCATTTTTAAGGTGCCCTCGATGCGAGTGGGCGCGCCGCTGGTTTGCCCATTGAGCGCATCTACTTCACTGAGTATATGCATCACCTGCTGATAATACTGCTCACCTGCTTGCGTCAAATTGGACTGGCGCGTGGTGCGGCTGATCAGCTGACTGCCGAGGCGAGTTTCTAACTCCTTTAAGCGGCGGCTGACGGCTGATTTGGCAATATTGAGCTGCTCGGCAGCTTTGGTGATACTGCCCGCTTCGACAATGCGTACAAACATTGCCATATCTTCTAGCTGTCCCATCCTAATTGTCCTCTTGTTGTTTTGACGCACCGTTTTATGGCCATTCCAAGAAAACAACGATACATTGAGCGGCAGGATAGTTAGGTATCTGAATTATTTGGATTCGACTATAGTTGATTCTAAATAAAACAGATACATTATATATCAACGTGGAACTGGTATAAATTTTCCTTGCGTGCTGTGCCTGCGCCGCTCGATGCTGCGTAAAATTTATCCCAGTCCCACTGTATCGTTTTTATACTGAACTCACTATATACAAACGCCAACAGCGCTCATTAAAATCTTTATACCGTCAAAAAAGCTGAGTTAAAAACTCAGCTTAATTGTAGTATATATCGTGTATCTGTTTTATCTCTAATCGACTATATGATCTTTATAAGACAAGCGGTCGTTACTTGAGATCGGCCTTTTTACTGCCTTCTACTTGAACGACCAGTTTGATGTTTTTCATCATACCGCCCTCGGTATAAGTATCGATACCCCACTTGGTTCTGTCGATGGTGGTTTCAAAATCGCCGCCGCACACTTCAGCGTTTAGCATTGGGCTGTCATAGCAGTTAAACTTAGTGGCTGTCAGTGTCACAGGATGCGTCTGACCCAGTAGTGTTAAGTCGCCTGTGACTGATTTGACTTTATTACCATCAAACTGCCAATTGGTAGATTTAAAATAAGCGGTTGGATGCTCTTTGACATTAAAGAAATCCGCAGATTTTAAATGACCATCAAACTCTTTGATACCTGTGCTCAAGCTGCCCATCGGAATGGTGATGCCGATAAAGCCTTTTTGCTCTTTGGGTGCGTACTCCAGAATGCCTGAGAGGTTATAAAAGCCACCAGTATTGGTCGAGGTGCCAAAATGATCGACAAAAAAGCGCACCGCGGTATGCTTAGGGTCCAGCTCATAGGTCGCTGCCTGACCGACAGTGCTCATCATGCCAAGGGCGCTGATAGCAGCGAAGGCGAAGGCACGATTGGCTTGTTTGAGAGAGGGGAGCATCATGGTTCATTATCCTTATTTGTGATCGAGAATTATGGTAGAGAAAAGAGCGCATTGGCTTAACGTTTTTTCATTTATTTCCGTTAAGTAGTGCTTATAGGTGTCATGGTTAAGTTTAGCAAGAAAACAGGACATTTGAGTGCCACTGTCTATTATAAATGTGTCTCTTCGTTGCTTTTTGTAACGCTTGCATGCTGTATAAATAGAGAAGGCCGCTACCATCGTTATGCCGAATTATATCGGCAACTTGGTATTGGCAGGCAGTGGTTTGGTCAAAGGCGAGGACGGCCTGTGGATCAAGCTGGCTTCTGTGCCGCTGTTTGTTTTGACGGTTGTTGTGACCAAAATCTATATCGATAACAGTCGCCAGCAGCGGCTGATACTGACTCATTTGCTATTGGCAGAGGCGGTGTTTCTCACCGCGTTTATGATAGCAGGATTGTCCTTCCAGCCGTTTACTGATGGCAATAGTATCACCGTTGCGATTACCGGCGGCTTGGGTCTGACGGCCTTGGCGATTCGCAATACAGCCAGCAAAACTGTCATCAAGCACATGAGTCCAACGGTGCTGATGACGGGTAATACCACTCAGTTAGGCATTAATTTATCAGACTATCTTGCCAATAGAACACTCGATAACGCCAAAAAACTTGCGCATAGCTCAGCGCTAGTGAGCAGTTTTGTCATTGGCGCATTATTGGGTGCACTGCTTTATGTCAAATTAAGCTACTGGGCTGTCGGTCTATTTGTATTGCCTGTGCTGTATTTAGCATGGCTGGCTCGTGACAAAAGCTTTTTACAAAATATAGGCTAAGACTCTAAGCGTCAAATTCACTTGGCACTCCGCGCTACCGCACCTTAAAAAAACGCCTGACTCTTTTATTTAAAATCGACTATAACAACTTCTGCTAACGTTTCTAATAGGTTCGTATTAAGGTCAGTATTAGTAGCTTTTATTGTTCTAAATATAAGAATAGTGATTTGCAATTAGCTTTGTTTATCTATTATAAGACAACAATTATAATAAAATCATTACTTAGACAAGCGCGTTAATGAGCAGTATTGAACCAGTTAACGTACGACGATATAAGGCTTTGTTATGCAAACTATCTATCATGCAGCAGACTCTCGCGGCGATGCCGACCACGGCTGGCTCAAAAGCCGTCACACGTTTAGCTTTGCCAACTATCATAATCCAGCGCGTATGGGTTTTGGCGCGCTACGTGTCATCAACGATGATTTTGTCATCGGTGGTCAAGGTTTTGGCAGACACTCACATCGTGGTATGGAAATCATCAGCATCCCATTATCGGGCAAGCTCGGTCATGGCGACAATATCGGCAACGAAGGCATCATCGAAACAGGCGAAATCCAAGTGATGTCGGCAGGCACGGGTATCACTCATAGTGAGATGAACGGCGATGCCAATGAGCCTGTGAAGTTTTTACAGATTTGGGTCATTCCAAACAAAATGAATGTCACGCCGCGCTATCAGCAGTTGCGCATGGATGACATCCTGCAGCCAAATGAGTTTAACCAAGTGCTGTCACCCAATGCCGACGATGCTGGCGTGTGGATTCATCAAAATGCGTGGTTTAGCATCGGCGACTTTGACAAAGGTGTGACACAGACCTATGACTTAAAAGACCCTAACAACGGCGTGTATGTCTTTGTCATTAGTGGTCAGGTTGTGGTAAACAGTAACACTTTAGATACCCGCGATGGCCTTGGTGTTTGGGATACTAAAAGTTTTACGATGGATGTCGCTGAAGACGCTAAAGTCCTTGTCATGGAAGTACCTATGAGCTTTTAGAAGCTTTAAAAAGGTGGCGGCGCTATGGTCATCATCTTTGACACCAGCTAACACACATCATTGATAAATTGATAATAAGAGGTGAGTCATGAGTATTAAAACCCTAGAGCCGCGTTTGGCCGATGTTGGCGGTATTCCTATCGCCCGTCTGTTACCTAATACTGGCAAAAAACCGATCGGTGCGTGGTGCTTTTTGGATCACGCAGGCCCTGCTGAGTTTGAGGACGGTGAGGCTGGCATGCAAGTGGGTCGTCATCCGCATACCAATTTGCAAACCTTTAGCTGGATGTTAGATGGCGAAGTGCTGCATAAAGACAGCTTGGGCAACGAGCAAGTAATTACCAAAAACCAAGTCAACGTCATGACCGCAGGTACCGGTTTAACGCAAGGCATCAGTCATACCGAGCAAAGTGTCTTTCCTGATACGGGCGGCTCGCCAGATGCGGCGCGTGCGCTGAGTATGGTGCAGCTGTGGATTGCTCTACCGACAGACCAAAAAATCGAGCGCGGCTTTCATCACTATCCAGAGCTACCGATGTGGACGGAAAATAATGTAGAGATGATATTGACCACGGGCAACTACACCAGCGTCACAGGCGAGCGCTACGAAGCGCCAACGATACAGTACTCCAAAATGGTCGGTATCGATGTGTACTGGCTAGAGGATGGCGAGGTCACCCTAACGCTAGAGCCTGGTTTTGAATACGGTATCTTGGTCAGCGAAGGGCAGATTGAGTCTGAAGGCAAAATCTGTGAGCAAGATCAGCTATTTCGCTTCCACGATAGTGATGTCGAAAATAACGAAAGCATCAAGCTGGTCGCCAAAAAAGGCACACGGGTAATGTTTATCGGCGGTGAGCCATTAAACAATCAAGTGCTGCTGTGGTGGAACTTTGTCGCTGATAATAAAGAAGAGATTGAGCAGTCTATCATCGATTGGAACAACGGCCACGAGCGCTTTGGTAATGTCGACTCTGATATGAAACGTCTGCCCGCCCCAGCGCTGCCTGACGGTTTTAAAGGATGATTTGACAATACGAATTGTTAATTTATCTTTTATAGTTCACGTTATTGTGAAGATTTTTTACAAAATTTGAATATAGATCGCTCGGTGTGGCTTTTACAATCAAATGATGATTAAGCAAGTTTTAATATTTTTACTATCGACTCATTTTAAAACACATACTTTATATACAACCTAAATATTTAACCCGACGGAGTCTTATTATGTCAGACCTAACCACCTTACAAAATCTTGCCGAAAAACGCCGCTCTATCTATGCCTTGAGCGATCAACTACCAGTCTCTAAGGATGAGATTGTAAAATTGGTAGAGCACGCTATTTTACACACGCCTTCCTCCTTCAACTCTCAGTCAGCTCGTATCGTTGTCTTGTTCGATGAGGATCATCAAAAACTGTGGGACATCACCGAAGAGACATTGAAGGTCATCGTGGGTGACGACGAGAAATTTCAAGGTACAAAAGATAAAATCGCAGGCTTTAAAGCCGGTGCTGGTACGATATTGTTTTTTGAAGACAAAGGTGTAGTCAGAAGCATGCAAGAAGCGGCCCCTTTATATGCGGACAAATTCCCAATCTGGGCACATCAGACCAGCGCCATGCATCAGTATGTGATTTGGACGGCATTGGCAAGCATCGATGTTGGCGCCAACTTGCAGCATTATAATCCAGTGATTGACCAGCAAGTTGCCAATACTTGGAATATCGCTGATGATTGGGAACTAAACGCGCAGATGGTATTTGGTGCCATCGAGCAGCCAGCTGGTGACAAAGAGTTTAAGCCAGTAGAAGAGCGTATGAAGGTGTTTGGTAAATAAGCACCAAAGCTCGGTAGTGTAAGAGATAAAAAACCAAAAAAGCGCCATCCAGCTCATGGGTGGCGCTTTTTTAGGGTGAAGAAATCAAGTGATTTATCGTCGTACAGCATGGCTAGAGTAAGGATAAAGCCATATAAACGAAAATAACCGGTATAAAAACCGTCAGAACACCAACCCTGAGCACATAACGCGCTCCACCGGAGAGTTAGCTACTGGTTTTGTCACCCATCAGGCTATTGGCCACCCATGCAGGCCCAATTAATAAAAACTGTAAATCTTCAAAAAATGAGGGTTTTTTGCCTTCGATTTTATGACCGATAAACTGCCCAATCCAAGCCACAACAAAGACACCTGCCCAGACCTTAAAGCCCCACGGTAGTAAGGTCATGACAGACAGGCAGATAAGGATAAACATGCCCATCGCCAAAAATAACGGCGTGGACAAACGCATGTAGAACAGCAAGACCAAGGCACTAAGCACTAAGGTAAACCAAACGGATAGCGACATACCCATCCCAAGTAAACTGACAAAGATGGTCGGCACGCAGAGCCAATGTATTTTTTTGTTGATTAGGTTTTGGTGGCTGACAGAGTACTCACTGAGCCACTGCTCAAGTGTGCGTTTTGACATGCGGGGTGGACGACGAGACATACTAACCTCCTTGTTAGTCATTAAGATACGACACTCCTCTCCCACATCAGAGCGTCTCTAGTATCATTTGTAGCACTAATTGGGCTTCTCTACCATAGTATCTGATAGACGGTTCAGTCAGCGCTGAGCATTTCTCTCACTTTTGGCTTTACTATGGCGGTTCTTTAGTCTGTCAGGTCTGTCAGCTTTATCCTAGATGCGATAGGGTTTATCAAAAGCGTCTAAGCCATATATCTAAGTCATCTGAGCCCTATTATTTCAGTATATTAGCTTCTCTCGCTACGATGCCATTCATACAGACCGATAAAGGAGTTGACTTGATAGATCATGGTCTGAATGGCAAAAATGTAGTTGCCAGACATAAGATTGACAATGAGCCAAACAAAATTGACGATAATCCACAGCCACCAGTTAAACGAATAGCGCAAAATCATGGCGGCTTGGGCGGTGATCGAGAGCACAAAGGCGAGGACATTGATCCAAAAAAAAGAAATAAAGCCTAAAAATAGACTGTTGTCGTCTTCAACCACCGCATAACCATAGCTGGCTAAAAGGTCGTTGACGGTAGGAAATAGCGCCAGCCCAATCACAATAAAGGCAATTGTAATCAGCCAAACGGCTTTGCTGGCAGACTTGGGTATCATGTCGCCGTCAGGGTCGGTGTGCTTTGACCAATAAAAAATACCATAGACATGGGTAAAAAAGTTAAACAGAGGCGCCAGCATCAAACCCACCGCGCCCGAGGTTGCCTGCACCACCACTTCACCTGCAGTAGCGGCCATGCCAAAGCCATTGCCCAAGACGTTTTTGCGAAATGATAGCGATACCACACAAATCAAGCCGATAAAGGACACCGCCAAATAAAACCAATCTAGGGTAGTATGATCGGTGGTCAACCAAAAGCCTGCTGATAAAGCAATCACGCCGCAGATAAACCAAGTGATGATCCACTGCATGGCCCACTTACCAGTGATATTGTCTAATAGCTGAATACGCATAGGTTTTTCCTAAAATAAATGTTGGGAGCGGCTTGTTTGACTGTTGTGGTTTTGACTCTTTTACAAGCCACTTCTTTTATAATATGCTGTTTTTATTCTGTATTTTTACTTTGCTTGTCTTTTACTTCATCTGTCTTTTACTTCATCTGTCTTTTACTTCATCTGTCTTTTACTTCATCTGTCTTTTACTTCATCTGTCTTTTACTTCATCTGTCTTTTACTTCATCTGTCTTTTACTTCATCTGTCTTTTACTTTATCTGTCTTTTACTTCATCTGTCTTTTACTTTATCTGTCTTTTACTTTATCTGTTTTTTATTTGGCGTTGACTCACCGCGCTTTGTTTATTGGTTTTTGTTATAGACATATCGATCGATAAAACGTAACGCTTGCCGATAGCGAGCATCATAATCAGGCGCATCGATCAAATGCGGCTCGATACCATGGCGGGTAAAGATATCGACCAGCCGCTGCTCAAAGCGCCCGCGCGCCTCAGGGGTGCCCAGTGAGCGCATGCCGTCATCTACCCATGGCGTATTGTTGTCTAGCATGATGGTATGGTCCAAGCGAAACTCATCGATACATGCGGCCACAAACGGGTGGCTACGACCTTCGTACTCTTCACAAAACGCCTGCGTGGTCACAAAATCAGTATCGACAATGGTCACAGGGGCAGTCGCTACGGCTGCGGCCTCTCGAATCGCCTGAGCATGATTGAGGGCGATGGGGCCATAGTCACTGTACTGCAGCCCAATCTCGCTACCACCCAAGTCCGTACCGACGTATAAACGTCCCATCTCTAACGCAAAGCTTGCGCCATAATAGTTGGCAAGCTTATGTACCAAGGTTGTTTTCCCTGAGCTTTCACCGCCGACGATCGCGACCGTCTTTGTGTAATCACTGCGCGCTTGAGGGTGAATCGCTGACCAATGGGCGATAGGATCGCGAGCGATGGCATATGAGTCAAACGCGGGCTGTAGCGCCGTCGTCACCACGGGCATCTGCAGGTGTTCTGTGATATGGGGTTGGGCTAAAGGATGGTTTTGTGCCACAAACAGCACCGCTTCTGCAGGCAACGCGAGCGCTTGGCTCAGACGATGCAGCTTGGCATTGCTGGCTGGGATGTCGATGTGCACTTCATCAAAGCTATCATGAAGCGGCAGGGCAATCTCATGGGTGGTATGAATATGAATAAAAGGCAGGTCAGCACAGGCCATCTGTAGCCAGCGTGCCTTATCTTGTAGCGTAATACTAAAGTCTGGATGCGGCGTCGGGTGTGCTGTGATGACGATATGCAGTATTTTAGCTTGCCCTGCGGCCTCCAAAATACTGCGCATTTGCCCCAAATGTAGTGGCTCAAAATGACCAATCATCAACCCCGTATCGTACATAGCAATCCTTGTTGGTTTTTTAGTAAGCGTTTTTATAAAAGTAAGACAATCTGCATGGTATAAAGGTTTTGGTCGATTTGCAGGTAGGTTATTGTAAACAAGCGCTGATAAAGGTTGTTTTTATTAAACAGGCGTTAAGCGGTGATAAAACAATATGGCTAGGGTATCGTCAGTTTAAAATAAAATCGATACGCTCCTATGAACGTGCAACTGGTACAAATTCTCCTTGTGTACTGTTATCACAGAGGCTGCAAAAAACGACTTGTCATCTCGCTGTATTGTTCTGATATCGGATTGCCTATAAACCTATAGATACAATCATCAGTATAACCAGAAAAATCATATAAGCGTATCTGGTTGATTATGCTTGGTATTTTAGAGTAGGTAGGTAGTGAAAGTAAGGTTTTGGCAACAAATCCATTTTTGAAACATTTTGAAATAATTATTTAAAATCAGTAGCTTACAGGTAATTAGGACAGATTAGGGCAAGCTTAGGTAGCATAAACTCACAAAGCACTGGTACATCTTCAACAGACCATAAGAAAATAGTTGCTATACTGATTTGTAAGTTAGAAAGGCTACAGATTAAGCCTAACTAAAAGACATAAGATAAAAAATACAATGCGAAAACTATAAGGCAAAAATAGCGGTCTTTTATCTAGTCTCAAATAACAAGAAATAGAAAACATAAAATAGAGAGGTATTGGATTTGGCTAAATTAGCAAAATTACATCGCTCGCAAAACAATCGTATGATAGCAGGGGTGATGGGCGGTATTGCAGAATACGTCGGTTGGTCGCCTACTTGGGTAAGAGTATTGTTTGTGATTGTGTCTTCACTGAGTGCAGCGGTTCCAGGTATCTTAATTTATATTATTTTATGGATTATCATGCCAAAAGCCACTCATGAGTCTTATCAGTAGCGCCCGATAGGCTGATGTTTTATAGATTGACGTACAAACGGTTCGTACCCAGCTTTGCTTATATTAAAATCTGTATCAAAAAACAAGCGTCACCAAGTAAGCGTTATTAAAAAAACAAAAAGCCTGACCCATCAGGATACCAGCGACATACTTTTCCTCCTGCCCAGATGCTCACGCATTTGGGTATTTTTTTGTTTTTGCCTTTATGATCAATTGAAGATAAAACTGTTATATAAACTTAAACGCGCTACTGGTATAAATTTTACTTGCGTGCTGCGTTCCCAGAGGCGGCGCAAAATTCATCCCAGTAGCGCTATGTTCTTCTTAGAGTGCATCGACTATATGGTCAATTGAAAAAATGGTTATAAGTTGAGAGGTGCGACGGGTATAGGGTTTATGTGCGTGCTGTGTTTACGCTGCTGGATAGACATAAATACCCTCGATGCCATTTGATATGGGGCATAGCGCACGGTATTTGGACAGATAGCATAAATTTAGTTGCGGTAAATATGGATAAAATGGTCAATTTTTAGTAAGGTGAGCAGGCAAATAGAGTCGTTGCCAAATAGGCAATACGAGCGCTATCAATATTTCATAATACTCATTCCACAGTGGCTTTATTAAGATGCCCCAAACTATGACAATCCAAACTATGACATCACAAGCGAAAGATTCTCAACCGATGACGTTTCAAGATCTCATCCTAACCTTGCAAAATTATTGGGCTGACAAAGGCTGCGTGGTCTTGCAGCCTTACGATATGGAAGTCGGTGCCGGTACCTTTCATACGGCGACGTTTTTGCGCTCGCTTGGCCCTGAGCGCTGGAATGCTGCTTATGTGCAGCCATCACGCCGCCCGACAGATGGCCGCTACGGTGACAACCCAAACCGCTTGCAGCATTATTACCAGTTTCAAGTGGTGCTCAAGCCCAATCCGCCCAATATCCAAGAGCTGTATTTGGACTCACTGCGCGCCATCGGTATCGATCCGCTGGTTCATGACGTGCGTTTTGTCGAAGACAACTGGGAGTCGCCAACGCTTGGGGCGTGGGGTCTGGGCTGGGAGATTTGGCTAAACGGTATGGAAGTCACGCAGTTTACCTATTTTCAGCAAGTGGGCGGCATTGAGTGCTTTCCAGTCACCGGCGAGATTACTTACGGTCTTGAGCGTCTAGCGATGTATGTACAAGGCGTCGATAGCGTCTATGATTTGGTTTGGGCGGATGGTGAGTTTGGCCGCGTGACCTATGGCGATGTCTTTCATCAAAACGAAGTGGAGCAGTCCACTTATAACTTTGAGCACGCCGATGTGCCGATGATGGGGCAGATGTTTGATTTTTATGAGCAGCAGGCTGATAAGCTTGTGGCCGAAGGATTGCCGTTGCCAGCCTACGAGATGGTACTCAAAGCCTCTCATGCCTTTAACCTACTGGACGCTCGTGGCGCCATTTCTGTGACGGAGCGTCAGCGCTTTATTTTGCGTGTCCGTACCTTGGCGCGCAAAGTGGCCTTTGGTTATGTTGAAGCGCGTGCCAAGCTTGGCTTCCCGTTGGCTGATGAAGAACATCGCCAAGCAGCGCTCGATAAGTATCTACCAAAAGCACCAGAAGAAGACGCGGCAGCAGACGATGTGACAGGCGATAAAGCCGTGACCAACAACCACCAATCTACCAACGACAAATAGGAGCATCCCATGAGTATTATTTTATTTGAACTGGGGTGTGAAGAGCTACCTCCAAAAAGCCTAAAACCGCTACGCGATGCCTTGCAAACAAGTGTCACCGAGCAACTAAAAGACGCCGATATCAGTTTTGATGCCATCAAGTCCTTTGCCGCACCGCGCCGTTTGGCGATTCAGATCACAGGAATTAGCGATAAGCAGCCTGATCGTACCGAGCAAAAACGTGGCCCTGCGATTAAAGCAGCGTTTGATAGCGATGGCAACCCAACCCGTGCAGCGATGGGCTTTGCTAAGGGTTTAGGGATTGAAGCCAGCGAGCTGATAACGATTAACACCGATAAAGGGGATTATGTCGGCTACGAGCAGACTATTCACGGTCAAGCGACCACAGAGCTGCTACCGAGCATCTTTCAGACGGCATTAGATAGTCTGCCAATTGCCAAGCGTATGCGCTCAGGTAGCAGCCGTGATGAGTTTGTGCGTCCGGTACAGTGGGCAGTCTTGATGCAAGACGATGCGGTAATCGATGCCACTATCCAAGGGCATCAAACCAGCAACCAAACCCGTGGTCACCGCTTCCACAGCCCTGACTATCGTAAGATTGCTCATGCTACCGACTACGAGTCGCTGCTAACGGATCTAAAAGTGGTGGCCGATTTTGATAAGCGTCAAATGCTCATCAAAAACCAAGTCAAAGCACTGGCCGATGAAGTCAACGCCGACGCCATCGTACCGCAAGAGTTGCTAGATGAAGTGACCGCGCTGGTTGATTTCCCGATTGCGCTTAGAGCAAGCTTTGAGCCGCGCTTTTTGCAAGTGCCGCAAGAGGCGCTAATCTCCACTATGCAAGCGGATCAAAAGTATTTTTGCTTAACCGATAAAGCAGGTAAGTTGCAGCCGTACTTTATTTTTATCACCAATATTGAGTCAAAAGACCCGAATCAAATCATCGAAGGCAACGAAAAAGTCGTGCGGCCGCGCTTGGCTGATGCCGAGTTTTTCTTTTTGCAAGATCAAAAACAGCCACTGTTTGCTTTGACCGAGAGCTTAAAGACTCGCGTTTTCCAAGACAAGCTCGGTACGATTTGGGAAAAGTCTGAGCGTATTGCCAAGCTTGCTGCCTTTATCGCCACTTTGATGCAGCAGCAAGGCCACGATATCGAGGTCGAAGACACCGTGCGCGCTGCCATCTTGTCCAAAGCTGATCTAGCAAGCTCGCTCGTCGGTGAGTATCCGGAGTTGCAAGGTATCGCCGGAACCTACTATGCACGCTTAAATGGTGAGCCTGCGGCAGTCGCGGACAGTCTGCAAGAGCAGTATTTGCCGAAGTTTAGCGGTGATGTATTGCCGCAGACGCCGATTGGTATTTGTCTGGCATTGGCCGATCGTTTGGATACGCTGGTCGGTATTTTTGCCATTGACCAAGCACCTACCGGCTCAAAAGATCCGTTTAGTCTGCGCCGCTCGGCCATTGGTATTTTGCGTATCTTGATCGAAAAACAGCTACCGATCAATCTTGCCGCTTTGGTTGAGCAAGCGGTTAAAGGCTATAGCACCAGCGATGGCAGTAAGATTGCTAAAATGGGTGATACTTTTACCCAAGTGATGGGCTTCTTAAATTCTCGCTATCGGGCGATGTACACCGAGCAGGGCGTGAGCGTCGATACCATCCAAGCGGTTCAAGCGATCCAGCCGCATATGCCGCTGGATTTTGATCAGCGTATTCGTGCGGTACAAGCGTTTAGTGAACTGGCTCAAGCTGAAAAACTTGCCGATTCAAACAAACGGGTAGCAAATATATTGGCCAAGTCAGAGGTCAGCGTGGCAGATAACGTCGACGAGGCGCTATTGTCTGAGCCTGCTGAGCAGGAATTGTATCAAGCTGTTCAACAAGCGCAAACAGCGGTCAAGCCTTTGCTAGAAACCGCTGACTATACGCAAGTTTTGCAAACGCTGGCAAGTCTGGATGCGCCTTTGACCCAGTTTTTCGCTGATGTTATGGTCAACAGTGAAGATGCGGCGCTAAAAAACAACCGCTTGGCGCTGCTCAAGCAAGTACGAGCGCTGTTTTTGACCGTGGCTGATATCAGTGAGTTACAGCTATAGCGCGCTCGTTGTCGCTAAGATATAGTCAGGTCAGTATAAAAAGAATACAGCGAGACTGGGATAAATTTTTGCCGCACCCGTCGGCGCAGCACCGAACGCAAGGAAATTTGTACCAGTCCAGCGAGTTTATACCGTGTATCTCGTTTATTTAGGGCGTGTCCTCATTTTAAAAATGGCGATAAAAATGAGATAAATCGCCGTCAAACAAGGAAAATAGCGCAGATAATATCGAGATATTAGTCAGCTATTTGACACCGTTTGACCAGATTTAGCCATTTTTAGCCCATTTAGATGGCTGTTGATTGAATTGAGGACACGCCCTAGTAACGACTATATCTGTTATAGTCAAAGGTTCCCGGCCTGTTTTTGCTGGTTTATATTGCATCTACCAGCCTATTTAGCCCATAAAAGAGCTGGCCTTATATTGCCAGCTTTTTGGGCGATGCTGCCGCGCTGCATTTATCATGTCTGAACCCATCTTCAAAGGAGCACCGCCGTGTTTGCTGTGATTATTGTGATTCTCATCATCTGGGCTGTGATGTGGGCCTTTTATAAGTTTATGTATCCGCGGCCGCCCAAAAGCATGATGCCGCAAAAAGGCGATGTGGTCACACCGCGCACCTGTGATTTTTGTGGCAATAGCTTGGCTGAGTACCGCGGTGTCCTCGAAACCAAGCCCGTATCTGTCACGGCAAATGCTGCACAGCCAAGTGCTAGTAGTATGGAGACGGATAGTAACGTTTTGTTTTTTTGCAATTACGAGCATCAGGCAGACTATCATGCAGGCAAGGTATATGATCCTAATGCATGATGGCGGCTAGCCATAGTATCAAAAAGCGTATCAAAAAAGCGCTTGGCTCTATGAGCCAAGCGCTTTTTTATTTACTCATAAACTCTCTTGTTAACCTATCTATCAAGCAGGCCAAAAGACACGCTGGCCTACAAAATAGATTGGGCGTCTTTCATGATCTTATTGAGTAGCGCCTCAGACTGCTTGTCTTGCTGCAGGCGATCCTCTTCGCTTCTTTGATTGGCATGGATTTTCTCATATAAGTTAAGGCAGCACAGCACCAGCAGGCTTTCTTGGCTCAGGCTGGGTGCCTCACGTCTGAGATCCAGCGCGTAGTTATTGATATAGGAGACAGCAGACAGTAGCTCCTCTTGCTCATGGATCGGACAGTAAATGGGGTAGGTCACGCCCGCGATGACAATATCGACTTTTTTGACTTGGGACTCGGGTGTCACAGGCTTGCTGGTAGTGCCTGCCGTGGTTGGGCTGACAGGGGCTTTGGATACGCTAGGTCCTGCTTGCTTAGGCGGGTTGTTTGCGGCATTGGTGTGGTCATCAGTCATGATAAATCCTACAATATATGGGTCAGTAAATGGGGGTGTCAGCTATTACAGCGATCACCAAGACTCTAACTTTCGGCTTGGTCGATACGTGTGAGGCGTTTGAGGACAACTTGAGTACGCTCTGCTGCCAACTGGTTTTTTTTCTGTAATTCGCTATTTTGTTGTTTGATATCGCTATACTGCTGCTTTAGCTCATTATTATGCTGCTGCAATTCACGGTTTTGTTGTTGTAATTGGCTGATCTGCTTTTGTAGCTTGTCTTGCTCTTCACCGATCATATGATGGGCTTCGGCCAAGCTTTGATAGCGTTTATCCAGATCGTTCAGTTGTTTTTTGGCACCGTCACGCTCGCTATGGCTGGTATTTAGCTTGTTTTGTAAGTCGGTGATTTGCTTTGGATCTGTGGTTGGGTGCTTTTTTAGGCTGCTAAGTTCAGCACTGACAAGCTGATACTGTTTTTTGATGTCGAGTATCATTTTTTCTAATATTCTAAGTTGATCATACATAGTCAGTTTTTATCCTTAACAAGTAAGCGTGAATGAATTTTGTTTTGTGTATTTAATAATGCCATAGGTGACCTCATAATATCTATATCAACAAAGTAATTACATATACCTAAATCTTATCTATGTATTTTTTGGCTCAGCGCGATGAGTGGTATCGAGCTGATTTTTTGTTTTATAAGCAATTTTTCTGATTTTATAAGTCACAACCATTTACTAGGACAATTATTATGAATGACAATATCTCCGGCTGGAATACGTGGCTGACCGCATTTG
Source organism: Psychrobacter sp. L7 (assembly GCF_002810365.1). NCBI lineage: Bacteria > Pseudomonadati > Pseudomonadota > Gammaproteobacteria > Moraxellales > Moraxellaceae > Psychrobacter > Psychrobacter sp. L7. The sequence continues at coordinate 281,712 of NZ_NEXR01000010.1, read as the reverse complement.
ACGACTGGAATGACGTATCGATCAGTGAGGTGCATGGTCTGATGACGGGGTTGATGACGGCGTGTAACGCGCCTGACGAGCAAGTATGGGCAAAGGTGTTTGAAGAGCTGAGCTTTGCGCCACTGCCTGAAGCGGCGCTGACTTTGCTCACAGAAGAAGCAGAAGACACGGTGTTTCAGCTCAAAGACAAAGACGATGCTTATGCGTATATGCCGCTGCTACCAGATGACGAACACGATCTATACGAGCGTGTGATGGCGTTGAAACAGTGGGCCAATGGTTTTATGACAGGCTTTGGTATCACTGATTGCCAGATCAGTAGCGAGGAAAACGAGATGCTGTCGGATTTGGCCAAGATTGGAGCAATTCGCCTGGCAGAAGATGAAGACTTTGAGGGCGGCGAAGAATCTTATCTATATATTTACGAGTTTGCGCGGATGGTGCCCGTGAGCTTTGCAACTCGCAAGCGCAAACCAGTAAAAGACATCGCGCTAATTGCTGGATTGGCCATCGATGCAAAAACCACCAAAGAGCTACAAGCAGAAGGTAAGTTGCCAAAACCAATGCCGCCTGTGGTGGATGCGATGAACCAAAATAACCCTTCTTAAACCTCAAGGGGGGACGACGCCTATATCGTAAATCCTAAATAAAAGGAGTACAGCTTTTATGTTTTATAGCTCTGTACTTATTCTTAACGGGTCGATGATAGGAAGATAAGCGCCTGCTGCATGATGCTAAACAGCGCTGATAAAAGCAGTGCTGATAAAAACGAGAGGAAAGCCGATGATTCATGATAGTGACTTGGTGCACTTGCGCCGCTGCATTGCTCTAGCTGCTGAAGCCGTCGCGGCAGGTGACGCGCCGTTTGGTAGTGTGTTGGTCGATGGCGAAGGTAGAGTGTTAAAAGAAGATCGCAACCGTGCCAATACGGTTGATCCCACGTACCATCCTGAGATCGCCGTTGCCAAGTGGGCAGCTCAAAACATGACTCCTGAAGCACGTGCAAAAGCGGTGGTCTATACCTCAGGGGAGCACTGCGCGATGTGCTCAGCGGCGCATGCGTGGGCAGGGCTTGGTCGTATCGTTTATGTCAGCTCATCAAAACAGTTGAGTGAATGGATGGAGGAGTTTGGCGCAAAATCAGCCTCTCCTATTAGCGCTTTGTCTATCCAAGAAGTGGCCCCAAACGTACCTGTCGATGGGCCGGTGGCGGGCTTAGATACCGAAATAAAGGCGCTATACCAGCGCGCTCTGCACAGAAAATAGCACAGAAGCTAGTGTTCTATATCGTGACAGATACCTCATAATAAGGATGTTTTATGACTTTACACAGTGATGATCAGCTCAAAGACGACTCGTACGCCACTGGCTATCCTACAGATAGTATCGACTGGCTTAGGCGTTTGATTGGTTTTGATACCGTCAGTCGCCACTCAAATCTAGTGTTGATTGAGGATGTGCAAGCGTACTGTGAGCAGTTGGGTTTGACCGTAGATCTGACCTTTAATGACGCCAAAGATAAGGCCAATTTGTTTGTCACAGTACCTGCTGGGGCAAACGCTGATGAGGTGAACCATGGTCTGGTGCTGTCCGGTCATACCGATGTGGTGCCAGTGGAGGGGCAGGACTGGACGACAGCACCGTTTACTGCGACCATTCGCGGCGATAAGCTCTATGGCCGCGGTGCCTGCGACATGAAAGGCTTTATTGCTTGCGCGCTGACGCTATTACCGCAAGCAGTAAAGTTGTCTAACGCCGGTCAATTGCGCCGGCCGTTGCATTTGGCATTGTCGTTTGATGAAGAGGTTGGCTGCTTGGGTGCGCCATTGCTGCTGGCAGATCTCAAGGCGCGCGGTATCACGCCTGATTATTGTATTGTCGGTGAGCCGACCAATATGACGATGGTTGTCGCGCATAAAGGCGTCGCGGTTTATCGTTGCCGTGTACATGGTCAGTCGGCGCATTCGTCATTGACCACGCAAGGTGTCAACGCCATCAGCTATGCCAGCCGTTTGATTGGTTATGTCGATGAGCTGGCAGACGAGATCAGCGGCCGTGATGACAATGATGAGTGGTTTGATGTGCCGTATTCGACGTTGTCTGTCGGCACCATACAAGGCGGCACTGCGACCAATATCGTGCCCAATCTGTGTGAGTTTACCTTTGATTATCGTAACTTGCCGCACATGACACAAGACGATGTCTTGGTACCGATCAAAGCCAAGGTCGCAGAGCTAAGCGCGCAGATGCAAGCGCGTGCTGCTGATACTGGCATTGAACTGCTACAGATGGAGGCCGTGCCTGCGATGACTGACAAGGATAGTGCCGAGCTACAAGCGCTGATAGCGGCGCTCACCGATGATGACACCCGCCACAAAGTGGCTTATGCCACAGAGGGCGGACAGTTTACCAATAGCGGTATTCCGACGATTATCTGCGGTCCTGGTAGTATCGAGCAGGCGCATAAGGCTGATGAGTTTGTCGCGCTTAGTGAGATGGCGCGCTGTGATGCGTTTTTGCAAAAGTTATTAGTAAGCGCTACATCGCAGTCGTGAGTTTAATACAGTCAATTTGATATAAAAAACGACACAACGTTTCATTGGAGCGCCTTGATAGCCACGTATCTGATGTATTTGGATTCGCCTATAGCGAGTCTGACGCATAAAATCGCTTGTTTTTTATATAAGTAGGCATAAAATACACCGTCCTTATGGTGGTGTTTACGTGTCTTCGTTTTAGGTATATTCAGTTGTTTTTATAAAAAGTAGGGGTTGGCTGATGTCTTGGCATCTGTTTGCGATGTTTTTTGCAAGTACGTTTTTTATCTCGGCGACCCCTGGTCCTAATATGCTGCTGGCGTTTCAGTATGGGATGAACTATGGGGTAAAGCGCACGCTATGGACGCTGGCGGGTCTGAGTCTTGGGCTGTTTTTATTGCTACTCTCGACGCTACTGGGGCTCGATGTGATTAGTCGTCAGTCGCCGTGGCTGCTGACCCTGATTAAGACCGTTGGTGCTGCTTATTTGATCTATTTGGGTATCAGCTCTTGGCGTGATGCAAGTGCAAGCAGTTTGATGAATGATGCGCGCGAGATGAGCGAAGAGGTGGCGGCCGATTATCCAGAGTTGCCGTCCTTGGCCGCGCACGACACGCCTCGGCCGCGTTCGCTCTCTAGCGCCGCGGTAAAGGCCTCGCCCAGCAACATGACGCTATTTCGTACTGGGGTATGGGTATCGTTGTCCAACCCCAAAGCCATTTTGTTTTTTGCCGCCTTTTTCCCCAAGTTTATCAATTTTAGTGCGCCATTATGGCCGCAGTATCTTATGCTGACTTGCGGGCTGTTTTTGAGTGAGACGATTTGGCAGATTGTCTATACGCTTGGTGGCAAAAAGCTGGCCAGCTGGCTAGATGTTGGCAGTCGCTTAGCATGGCTCAACCGTGGCTGCGGGGTGATATTTATTCTTATTGCAGCGGCACTATTGGCTGAGGTATTGAATGGATTTATGGTTTAACCTTGCCAAGGTTGAATGTTCGACACGCCCTAGCCACTGCTAAAAAAAGCCGCTCCCTACCTCAGTAGAGAGCGGCTTTTTGATGAGCGTTTAAGAAGCAGAAGGCTGATATCTACGCAGGCAACACTACGCCAATACCTCGACCAGCTCACCCTTAACCATGTGCGGGCTGACAAAGTCGGTCACGCGTACGCTGACGATTTTACCGAGTAACTCGTTCATTTGTGCCTCATTATAAGGGAACATCACCGTGCGGGTGTTATCCGCGGTACCAATCAAGCAATCAGGGTGACGGTCGGCCACTTGCTCAACCAAGACACGCGTCGTGGTGCCGACCATCTCATGGGTCTTGGCTAGCGTTGACTCAATAATGACTTTTTGAAACTCTGCCAAGCGCGCTTTTTTGGTGGCAAAGCTCACATTGTCAGGCAGCTCAGCGGCGGGCGTGCCCGGACGCTTAGAGTAAATAAAGCTGTACGAGTGATCAAAGTTCAACGTCTTTGCCAGGTTCAATGTATCTTGAAAATCTTCATCGGTCTCACCAGGGAACCCGATGATAAAGTCGCTCGATAAGTGAATGTCGGGACGAATGGCTTTTAACTTATTGATCTGATTGATATAGACATCGATAGTGTGGTTGCGTTTCATCGCCGCAAGGATATTATTTGAGCCGCTTTGTACCGGCAGGTGTAGGTGCGACACCAGCTCTGGCAGCTTGGCATAGGCATCGATGATATCGTCAGTAAACTCCAGCGGGTGGCTGGTGGTATAGCGAATACGCTCGATACCATCGACGTGCGAGACATAGTGCAGCAATTCTGCAAAACGGCAAATACTGCCGTCGTCTTTTTCGCCGCGATAGCCATTAACGTTTTGACCAAGTAGGTTTATCTCACGAATGCCTTGCTCGGCAAGACTGTCAATCTCGGCCAAGACGTCGTCGAGCGGGCGCGAGAGCTCTTCGCCGCGAGTATAAGGCACCACACAAAACGAGCAATACTTCGAGCAGCCTTCCATGATAGAGACAAAAGCTTTGTAGCCCTCGACACGCGGCTCCGGCAAAAAGTCAAACTTCTCGATACTCGGAAATGACACATCAATGGTGCCAATACGGTTTTTGGGTGCGATATTACGCTGCTCATTTGATTGATCATACAGCTCTGGCAGACGGTGCAAGGTTTGTGGGCCAAACACCATGTCGACATAGGGCGCGCGCTTTTGGATATTATCGCCTTCTTGTGAGGCCACGCAGCCGCCGACACCGATGACCAAGTCGGGACGTTTTTCTTTCAGTTTGCGCCAGCGGCCCAGCTCTGAAAATACTTTTTCTTGCGCTTTTTCGCGGATAGAGCAGGTGTTCATGAGCAGGACGTCTGCTTCATCGATGTTGTGCGTGACCTCCATACCGTGTGAATCACCGAGCACATCGAGCATCTTGCCAGAATCATAGACGTTCATCTGACAGCCTTGCGTGGTAACAAAGACTTTTTTGGTCGGGGCTTGATCGGCAGACATGCTGGCAGAACTTGAGTCTTTGAGTGCCGCAACGGTAGGCGCGCTCGCCGTTGTTGGGGTAACATTAGCGTCATCGAGGCGGGGATTAAATACAGTAACACTCATAAGGATAAGTCCATGATTGACTAAAATATAGCAGGGTAGCCGATTAACAGGTGGCGTATTTTATCACAACCCTGTGCCAATGTGAAAAATTAGCAAGGGTCATTAAGCGGCGATAGGGTGGGTTATTTCTAACAGTATCAATTATTTACTGCGATTAATCACCACTTTGCAAAATAACACCGCTTACTATCACTTTTATGTTACACCGTACTGTCGTATTTATTAATAAAAGGTAAAGGTGATGGTTGAAAGTGCAACGGGTATAGTATGATAAGTGGCATACGCTTAGCGGTACGTGATAAACCGCTGTTTACCTATTGATAAAGACATAATAAAGAGAGTCAGTATGACAAAGTTGCGCGCCGCTCATAGTATCAAGGATAGAGCCTCTGTTCATCGAGAATACCGCCCATCGCGGTTGACCACCAGTACGCTGCGGTTTGGCGTCTTCATGGCGACAGCCCTTGGTGCGCTTGGCCTATCACAAGTTGCTTGTGCGGAGCTGACGTGGGGCGAGGATGACCGCTTTGAGCAAAAACCCAGTTATCAACAAGACAACAGCATTGACTCGTTTATGGCGGCGGCGATAGCAGCCGATCGGGGAGATGTCAGCGCACTGTATAATTACGAACAGTTGATGAGTGGTGGGTTGTTTGCGATGTACCCGACCTATTGGCGCATGAACTTGGATTTGGGCTCACAAAGCTCGGCGGCGGTGGCGCAGTTTGTCCGTCAGTATCCTAATACGGTCATGGCCGAAAAGCTGGTGGCGGACTTTGCTGAGACCAAAGCGGCAGCCAATGATTATGCCGCTGTACGGCAAGTGGCCAATCTGATAACCAATGCCGATAGCTCTGAGCGCTGTGCGGTGGCGCTTGGTTTTAATAATGGCGGCGATACCATGCGTGCCATGGCGGCCAAGTCTGATGTATGGCTGACCACCAAAAAGCAGCCTGCACTGTGTGATCAGCTGGCGATGGAGATGAATAATAACGCCTTGATTAGCAACCAAGATCGCGCCGCGCGCCTCAAGCGTATGCTACGTAAAGGCAAGACGGGCGATATCATGGCTTTGTCATCGCGATTAGGGACGCCCATTGCTTATGCGGCGTTGAGTGAGATTCAGCTCAACCCATCGGCGTTTTTTACGCGTTTTGGTCGTGAGCCTGCCAGCCAAACCAACCAATACTTGTACTTATATGCATTGGGCCGCGTCGCCGATAAGTCTTATCGTGAAGCAGCGCTACAGTTGGACTTTGATATCAAACAAGACAATCAGCGCGCGACACACTTGCTCAATGACGAAACCCGCCGCTACGCCTATCGTATCCTTGGGGTACAGCGTATGAATCATAATACCGATGATGGGTTTAATGCTGAAGCGGTAGACTGGTTTCGCAATAGCTTAGATGATGACTTTAACTTTGAAGAAGCCGAAGACTATGCCATGGCCGCGATTCGCTTTAGCCGCTGGGATGATGTGGTCGAAGCCATCTCAAAGATGGATGGCGAAACCCAAAAAAGCAATCAGTGGCAATATTGGCTGGCACGCGCTTATGAGCAATCAAGTGATGCAGGTAAACGCGGCCTAGCAAAAAGAATGTATCAAAATATCGCCAAGAGTAATGATTACTATGGCCTGCTAGCAAAAGATAAAGTCGGTCAGCGTTTTGATGCCAGCCGTTTGGGCGGCAATAACTTGCCAACTGTCAGCGCCGCAGATCGCGCCCGCGTCATGCAAAACCCACACTTTGCTCGTGCATTTGCACTATACAACTCTGACGCGAGTCGCGGCTATGCCAACCGCGAGTGGAACTGGGCTGTCAAGCAGGCCCGAGACAATCGTGATGACAGCCTCATCATTGCTGCCGCTCAGCAAGCCTATGACATGGGCTGGCTGGATCGGGCTATTTATGCGATTGATAATACCGATAGCGTAAACAGTCTGGCGCTATCGCATCCGATGCCGCACCAGAGCGCAGTGGTACGCTATAGCCAGTCGGCAGGCATCGATCCTGCGTGGGCTTATGGTATCATGCGTCAAGAGAGCCGTTTTGTGACGTCGGCACGCTCAAACGTTGGTGCAAGCGGCTTGATGCAAATCATGCCAGGTACAGCAAAGTATATCGCTCGTCATTTGGGCGAGAGCTATAGCGCCAGCCGTGCCAACAGCGGCGACACCAATATCCGCTATGGCACATGGTATATGGGTGATATCTTAGGCAAGCTCAACTACCAGCCAGTACTGGCCACCGCAGGCTATAATGCTGGACCCAACAACGCCAAACGCTGGCAGCCTGTGTATGGCTCACTTGCGGCTGACCAGTATGTGGAGTCGATAGCTTTTCCTGAGACTCGTAACTATGTCAAGCATGTGATGGAAAACGCGACGGTATATAGCAGTTTGCTTGGCCGCAGTCAGCCGATCTCGCAGCGTATGGGCACCGTGCCAGCAGCGTTTTAATACTTTTATCCTTTAATAGCCATCAATGCCTCGTCTTTGATGGTTTGCCTTTGGTGGCTTATTTTAGGACAGATGTAGCGACAACATGGCCATTGCTCTTGGTGCTGCCGCTTTGGCACAGACCTGACTTTAGCAGGGAGCCGCATATATGGCGGTGTTACAGCTGCCGCCTTGCTCCGATGTTTACGTTTCTGCTATAGATTAAAAAAAACGGTTTGCTACCATGATTTTATTGTGTTGTGGTTATTGGCCTGTTGTTTAGCGCCAAAGTTTTGTGTTTATCAATTGGTAAGCACTCATGTTTTTGTTACCTTTATGCTTAGTAAGCCTTGCGATGTCCGATATCGACGTCTTTGTGCAGCCCTAAGTGATAGTCCATGTTTTGTCATTGCTAGATGTTTCCAGCCTCCTATGATCAAAAAATATTTTACCCTGTCTGTATTATCAAAAGCGAGGCATCCCTCATCATCACAGATGAAAATGCACTTGACTTATAAATCGGCGTCCAAGTTTAGCCCATCTGGCCGAGCCATTATGGCGTCATCTAGTATAGGCGTGCTGATCATATTGCAAGGCGTGATGTTGTTACCCGCGCACGCTGCTAGCACCGTCAAGACAGGACAGCGGGTGTTGATGATTGAGATGACCCCTGCGCTATGCAGCATCCAGCCGACACGCGCGCGCATGCGTCAATGCTTAGAAGGCTACTCTTTGACGGTGTCGGGGCTAGATATGGGCTATGGTGAGCGCTGCGGCGTGGGCAGTGAGCCGCGTCTGACACCGCTACAGCTAAAAGTCGTCAATCGTATCATGCCTGATACCACGGTTCGTAGTCAGGCATGGCAGCGTTACGGCGCTTGTAGCCCTCTGAGTGCGGCCAGTTACTTTCGTCAAATCACCAACTACGCGGGTGCGCTAAAACTCCCAAACGAGCTTAATACGGGTAACAGTTATACTGTGTCTAAGGCGCGATTTATCAGTCAAATGACGCGCTTAAATAGCGGTATGTCCGCCAGTGGTATTGATCTGATCTGTCAGGCTGGCAATCGTCGTCAGTCGATTTTGACCGACATCCATGTCTGTTATGATGGCAGTGATTTTGGTAAGTGCTATCAAGTGGTAAATAATTGCGGTAGCAAGTTTATCATCTCAGGCGGTAAGTAGGTGTTGTCGTACTCCAACATGGACACTGGCCGCTGTACTATTCGGGTATGAGCGCTGTTTTTTTGCAGGCTGTTTTGCCACGCTCTCTTTTTGGTGATTGTTTAAGGCCGTGTTTTAGTCTTTACTCGCTGTCTTTTATCTTGTTTCTACCTTGTTTTTACCCGTTTTTTTAAGCGCTGGTCGCCTCAGTGTTTTTGTGACCCCGTCGATTATTTTGTATAAAATGTAACAATATAATCTGTGACAATCCGCGGCAAGCCTCTGATTGTCTCTAGACGATTTACCAAACGAAGTGCTACACTAGCTCTCGGTTTAGCGCTGCCTTTGTGCAGCAAACAAGTCGATATCTAAAAAGATAATCATCTATTACAATCATGAATGATCTAACCATCAATTAGGGAGTATTCAATGTCAATGAAACAGCCTTTACGTGTTGCCGTCACTGGTGCCGCTGGTAATATCAGCTACGCGATGCTATTTCGTATTGCATCTGGCGAGATGCTAGGTAAAGATCAGCCAGTTATTTTGCAATTGCTTGAAATCACACCAGCGCTTGACGCCCTAAAGGGTGTGGTCATGGAACTAGAAGACTGCGCATTCCCATTGTTGGCAGGTATCGTTCAAACTGATGATGCAAATGTGGCATTCAAAGATGCTGACTACGCGTTACTCGTCGGTGCCCGTCCACGTGGCCCAGGTATGGAGCGTAAGGACTTACTAGAAGCCAACGCTGCGATTTTCTCAGCACAAGGCAAAGCATTGAACGAAGTGGCTAGCCGTGATGTAAAAGTATTGGTCGTCGGCAACCCTGCCAACACCAACGCGCTAATCGCTCAGCGTAACGCGCCAGATTTAGATCCACGTAACTTCACCGCCATGACTCGCCTAGATCATAACCGTGCGATGGCACAGCTGGCCGAAAAAACTGACAGCACTGTCAATGACATCAAAAACATGACCATCTGGGGCAACCACTCATCGACCCAGTATCCAGACCTAACGGCTGCGACTGTCAATGGCAAACCAGCGCTAGAGTTGGTTGATCGTGATTGGTACGAAAACACGTACATCCCAGAAGTACAGCAGCGCGGCGCGGCTATCATTAAAGCTCGTGGCGCCTCGTCTGCAGCTTCCGCTGCCAACGCTGCTATTGCTCATATGCGCACGTGGGCGCTCGGTACTGACGAGAACGATTGGGTCTCTATGGGTGTTTACTCAAATGGCGAATACGGTATCGCTGAAGGCCTTATCTACTCATTCCCATGCACATGCGCTAACGGTGACTGGTCTATCGTAGACGGCGTTGACGTGTCATCAGAATTCTCAAAAGAGAAAATGGCTGCCACTGAGCAAGAGCTGAGCGAAGAGCGTGATGCGGTAGCACACCTACTACCATAAGCCATGACTTTGCTAAAAGTATGGTAGACAGCCATAAAAAAAGCCCTCATCGATGAGCTGAGGGCTTTTTTGTGCGTTGACATTTATTGAGACCCTCATCAATACAATTGATAACGTTAGATAAACGTGGATTAACAGCGAACAAAAAAAAGCTTGCTACAATAAATGGGTTCGTTGCAATAATAAGTACAATTAAACCTGCACCATTTAAGGAGAGACAGTATGCTAGGTGAACCTGAATATAATATGAATGAGCTATTTGCCCAGTTAGGACTCGATAGCTCTGATGAGGCGATTAATCAGTTTATCGAAAAAAACAAATTGGCCAAAGATGAAAAACTGGTAGATTCTGATATCTGGACGGAAAATCAGCGTATGTTTTTGCAAGAGGAGTGGAAAAAAGACGCCGCTTGGGTAGAGACGATTGATGAATTAAATGTCCGTATGCATCCAGATGCCTAAAAGCTGATATAAAAAACCCAATATAGAAATATTAGAAAAGCATAAAAAACCCACAGTACGATATCGACTGTGGGTTTTTTTGTCTGAACGTCTGAGCTTCACACCTATCACATCTGAATATACTGCTTAATCAGGCTGCTGCGCGCGCCAAGCAATCAGCTCTTTGACATCATTATGGATACCTGTTTTTAGGGCGTCTAAGCTCTCATAATGGCGCTCGCCATGCAAATAGTGCAAGAAGCGCACTTGTAGCGTCAGGCCATATAAGTCAGCTTGTAGGTTAGGGAAATGTACCTCTAAGCGCCAGTCGTGGGCTTTGTCGACAGAGGGGCGGGTGCCGATGCTGGCCGTGCCAAACAAACTGTGCGGACGCAAGCCTGTTATGCCCATAGTGTCATCATTAGCCAGTTTTGTTAAACCATCTGCGATTGTCTCGCCTTTGTCATCCAAGCTGACCACATCGACGGCAAAGATACCATGCAGCGCAGGCTTTAAGCGCTTAAGCTCGATATTGGCGGTGGGAAAGTCCAGAGTACGGCCGATTTTATCCCCACTGATGACCTCGCCTGTCATTGTATAATCGCGGCCAAGCAAGGCGTTGGCCGACGCAATATCTCCTGCCAATAGCAAATCACGCACACGGGTTGAGCTGATACGTGCCGCTTTGCCGCCATCATCGACGACGGTATGCAGATTGGTCACGTCTAAGCCGTAGCTGCGCAAAAACGCACTGTCACCCGTCCGATCATGACCAAATTTAAAATCATCTCCTAGCACCAAGGCTTTGACGTTTAGGCGCAGTGCCAGTAAATCCGCGAATGCCTGCGCCGATAGCGAGCGAAACTCATTGTCAAATCCTGCGACAATGAGTGTCTCTACGCCGTACTCTGCAAGTAGTGTCTGCTTTTCTGCCAAGTTAGTGAGGCGGGCGGGGGCGCTTGCTGGCGCAAAAAACTCACGTGGCTGCGGCTCAAATATCATGACAGCAGCGTCAAGCCCCCGCGCATCAGCGATATCGCGTACTTGGGCGAGCATCGCTTGATGGCCTAAATGCACACCATCAAAGTTACCGATAGTGAGCACACAAGGCGCTAGCGCTACTGGGTGAGTATGGGCAGGCAGGGCGCTTGGTGTGGCAATCAGTTGCTCAAGAAAATAGGTGTTCATAAATGTCAGCTATGATAAATAAGACCAAATAAAGAAGGAAAAAACACGTCCAGATAAAACATTGAGGTGTCTAAAACCAGCCATTATAAAGTAAAATAGCCATACTAACATCTTATGGTCTATGGATAATACCAGTATCAAACGAACCAGTATCAAACGATTTGTGCCAGCGATGGCTGCATCGCAAAAAACGCGTTTGCTGATCTGCGCTATCGCGGCTTTGCTATCTGTTGATGAAGGTCTAGATGGTGAGTATTATTTTCCCAAATACCCTGTGTCGCTTTTTAGCTCTGGACATTCTATGACTGCTACTTCTTTACCTGCTTTGGCCCCGTCTTACCATCTCAATGATGTATGGTCGGTACAGCATGCTAGAGCAGAGGACTTGCCCGAGGTTGTGGCGATTTACAATCAAAGTATCGCTGGCAAACAAGCCACAGCGCAGCTGACACCAGTGACCTGTGAAGAGCGCGCCGCGTGGTTTGCCGAGCACATAAACAGTCCGACGCGGCCTATTTATGTCGTTAGAGCTAGGGCTCAATCGAGGGAGCAAGCGAGCGAGGATACAGCTCAAACAGTGCAAGCGGTGCAAACCAGTCAAAAAACATCACCAATCGTGGCGTGGGGCAGTTTTAGCGACTTATATGCGCGTATGGCTTATCATATCAGCACAGAGATGAGTATCTATCTGCATCAAGACTATCAAGCAAAGGGTTTAGGCAGTTTGCTGACACGCTGGATGCTGACGCAAGCACCAAGCCTTGGTATTCATAATGTCGTCGCCCTAATCTTTGCGCACAATCAGCCAAGCTTAGGACTGTTTGGTAAGCTTGGCTTTGAGCAGTGGGGCTATATGCCAAAAGTATGCGATATGCAGGGGTTTGTCGCTGATGTGGTGATGCTCGGTAAAGCGGTGACGTCAGATGGCATCTCAAATAAAACGTCTTAAATGCGTTGGTTTGGCATCTTTTGACCGAAGATGTTTATCATTTGAGCGGCCTTTATATAAAGAGTATTCATCTAAAGGACATTTATCAAAAACACCTTAACTAAGCCACATTAACCTAAACCACATTAACCTAAAATTTTCCACTGACCATCTATCTTTTGCAGCTCATAAGTCAGCGGCGCAGGCTCACTTTGGCCTTTTAGCATCAGCTCGCCTGTGATGGTGGCACGCGTTTTATCATCACTATACTTGGTATCCGTAATGGTGACGCCATCGACTGTTTGTTGAAACGCTGACTGAGTGTTGGCCAGCTCTTCTTCAAAGTTTGCCATATTCACTTCATAATATGAGGCGGATTTTTTGGCATCACCATAATATAAGCTATCTAGCGCTTTTTTTACCGTATCTTCTGGCGTGTCTGCTTCGGTTGGATTAGTGACCAAGCTTTTTTGCTTGGCAGAGGCGGTGACAGGATTGACATTATCACTATCGATAGCGGTTTTATCTTCAGTATTGGCCGCTATCTGCTCACGCTTCACGTCATTGTCGCTATCGACTGTCTCTACTGCAGTCGTTAGGTCATCCTCAGAGGTTTTGGCAACAGCTGCTGTCTCTTCAATAGCTGCGGTATCTGCAGTATGATTGGCAGCTGTCTCGACATTATCATTATTGCCACAACCACTCACAAGTAAGCCGGTGCTTAGAACGCTAGCAGTGAGTAAGGTCGGTAAGCGTAGTAAGGTGGATTGTTTCGTTGTCATATTGACCCTTAAAATTTATGTATTCGTTAAACGTCAATTATCACAACTATCGGCTTCACGCACTATCATTTCTCATATAAGGCTTGTTTTGGTTTGGTAAAGGCGTCGTTTAGCCATGTTTGAGCTGGCGCGGACGAAAGCCTGTGGCCAATAACACCACGCCATAGACCGCTGCGCCCACCGCACACATGACGAGCAGAGCAATGATACGCTGCCACTGCGCCTCATCGGTTGGAAAATAAGGCAGCATGACGTACAGGGCGGCAACCATGGCACTTGTAGCAATCGCAAACTGAGCAAACAGTTTTTTCCAATGACTACCAAAGCGAAAAATCTCACGCTGATATAAGAAATAATACAACAAGCCGGCGTTGACAAAGGCGGCACCTGTGGTGGCTAAGGCCAATCCGCCATGTAGCGGCATCTCTAAAAAGTAAAAAATACCGATAAAAACCACGCTAAAAATCATATTGGCAAAGACAGAGATAATACCGATTTTTACTGGGGTTTTGGTGTCTTGCCGCGCAAAAAACGCAGGCGCAAAAATCTTAATCAGCATAAAGCCTAAAATACCACCCGCCATACTACGCAGCGCCAGCGCGCTCATCTGTGAGTCACGCAAAGTAAACTCTCCGCGCAAAAACAGCGCCTGCATGAGCACGTCGGCTAAGATAAATAACGCCGCCGACGCTGGCACGCCCACCAAAATAATCAGACGTGCCGCCCAGTCGATGGTTTTTTTAAAGCTGACATCGTCTTTTTGCGCTTCGCTCTTTGATAAGCTGGGCAAAATCACCGTCCCAATCGCCACCCCGATGAGCCCAAGCGGTAGCTCGCTCATGCGCTCAGCTGCATAGAGCCAAGAGACTGAGCCGCCTATCATCAATGAGGCAAAGACGGTATTGAGCAGCAGATTAATCTGGGTGACCGAGACACCAAAGATAGCGGGAAGCATCAGCTTTAGAATACGTCTGACCCCTTCATGCTTGAAGTCAACCTTGGGCGCGACCAGCAGCTTTTGTTGCCAAAGCTGCGGCAGCTGTATCAAAAACTGTAGCAATCCTGCGATAGCCACTGCATAGCCGAGCGCCATGATCGGTGTATCAAACATCGGCGCGAAAATCAGCGCACCACCAATCATGCACAAGTTTAATAATACGGGGGCGAAGGCTGGTGCGGCAAAGCGGCCATAGCTTTGTAGGATACCGCTGGCAAAGGCGGTCATAGAGATAAACAGCAAATACGGAAAAGTCAGGCGCAGCAGCTCAGCGGTGATGGCAAATTTGTCGGGTTGTTCAGCAAACCCTGGGGCAAACAGTGTCACCACCCACGGCGCAATTAAAATCACCAGCACCGTCAGCATGGACAGCACCAGTAGCAGCGCCCCTGAGGTACGACTGACCAAGATCTGCACCTGCTGTAGGCTATATTTTTCTTTATACTCAGACAGCACAGGGACGAATGCTTGGCTAAAAGCGCCTTCGGCAAACAGACGCCGCAAAAAGTTTGGAATCTTAAAAGCGACCAAAAAGGCATCCATCAGGCCACCTGCACCAAACACGCCCAATAACACCACATCACGTAGCAAGCCTAAAACACGAGACAGCATGGTCATGCTACTGACCACCATCGTAGAGCGAAATAACCGACTTTTTGCCATAAGAACCTGTTTTGCTATGTTGTTTACTGATAAGGGGCTGCTGATAAGAAGTTACTGAGTGATGGGTGTCAAAAAACTGACAAATTATAGCACTTTCGTTATCGAGATAAATGGAACGACTGTGGAAATGCTACCAGCCAGCCAGCCAGCCAGCCAGCCAGCCAGCAGCTATCCTGCCATTTGATGAGCAATAAGCTCACGCAGCCGCGCCCATTCAAAAAACTCGCCTGGATCGGTCTTGCGTCCAGGGGCGATGTCGCTGTGTCCAGTGAGGTGACGGCGGGTGTTGGGGTAGGCGCTATATATAGCCGCGACGACGGCTGCAAGCGTGTGGTATTGCGCGGCGGTAAAGGGCACAAAATCAGACCCTTCAAGCTCGATGCCGATGCTATAATCATTACACTCAGGTCGCCCAAGGTAGTTGGATCTGCCAGCATGCCACGCACGCTCATTGAAGTTAACAAACTGCGTAATTGCGCCATCACGTTCTATGAACAGGTGCGCTGACACTTCAGCACCTTTGATCGTCTGAAAATACGGATGGGCGTCCCAGTCCAACTGATTGGTAAATAGTGCTTTGACATAATGCACACCATCAGAGCCGCATGCGCCAAACTCGTTGGGCGGTAGACTGATATTGTGAATGACAATGGTATCAATGGTGGTGTGCTCAGGTCGCTTATTAAAATTGGGTGATGCAAGCCAAGTGGCGGCCGATAGTAGGCCATCATCGATAGTCATGGATGATGGGATGGTTGAGCTGGGCATAATGTTCTCTTTATATTGTCGTTTTCGTTATAAATAGGTTGAGCGCAGATGTCAGATGTATGTCATCGATGATGGTGGTTAGCATATTTAGTTGTTATTTAGATTAATATTCACTCATATGATAACGGGCGAGAGTTTCCTCATGTCTACAAAGCCGAGTTTTTCTGTAAATTGTACCTCAAGCGCTACTCGCCTGCGAGCGTGCTGCGTGCGTGCACGTTTGCCTTTTGCAGTGGCAGCGCTGCTACTCTCAGCGCAAGTGCAGGCTGTGTTGCCGACGCCTGCGCCCTTGGTGATGACAGGCGAGCTGGCGGCTGCGCCAACCATCACGGCTGATATTAGCCATAGCCTAACGCCGCAGACTGATGGCACCTTGCATAGTCAAAATAGCGAAGCCGAGCAATTATTAGCCACATGGCGTCAGCAGGTGCAAGCGCACAGTCTGGCTGAGCATACCACTTGGCGGCGATTGTTGTACTTTTTGGATGATAAAAAATCACTCTTTAATAAAGGCGCGTCCAAAAGCCTTATCGATAGTCCTACGTTTTTCCTCAGCACTGACGGCCAGCACGACGCTGGCGCTGAGCTGGATGCGCTGCTAGTGGCCTTGGCCGAGCAGAGGGTCGCACCGCCTGAGTCCAAACCCAGCAGCGATGCACAGTCAGCTATTTGCCGGTTTCCTGCGCGCACACACTGGCTCACTCAGAGGCTAGGCATTGATAGCTCAAGCTTGCAAGCGGACTGCCCTGAGCTGACAGAGTGGATGGCGATGCTAAACCCCGAGCAGCTGTCCATTATGTTTGCTGAGGAGTACTTGGACAATCCAATCTCCGCGTTCGCCCATACCTTGCTACGTATCGACTCACCGATCAGTGCTGCTGACCCCAGTCAGATTCACCATGCTTACGCCCTCAATGACACTGTCGATGGCGACCCTGACGATGCGTTTGCTATTTATGCCATTAAAGCCACCAGCGGCGGGTATAATAATAGAATTGAGATCGACCCTTATCCCGAAAAGCTGGCCAAATATCTCAAAGACGATGAGCGTGACGCGTGGACGTATCAGTTGGATTTGACACCCGCAGAGGTGCAGCAAATCATCCTGCATGTGTGGGAGACTAAGGATTTAGACATTCCTTATTATTTTACCACGGACAACTGCGCCTCTGAGATTCTGCGTCTGATCGATGTGGTGCGCCCCGAGCAGGATTTGCTCAGCCAGCTGCCTTATGTGGTCATTCCCTCCGATGTGGTCAAGCTGCTTGATGAGGAGTCTTTATTGGCAGATGCCCGTTATACCCCATCTGATAGTACGGTGCGTCAAGCCGAGCTAAATAAGGCCAAGGCGGCCGCACTGGGCTATCAAAATCTCACCAATGATGACGCGAGTAATATTCAATCAGCAGCGCGCAATGTGGCATCGAGTATCTCAGCTGGCGATGAAAAGACCATCATAGATCATGGCATTATTGCCTCGGACAACAACCCAATCGATAGACATCCATTGCAAGTGGCTCAGATTGGCGCAGGTCAGCGCGGTGATAACGGCTACCTTGATGTGGGGTTGCGTTTGGGATTCCATGATACCTTGGATCGTGCTTCAGGATTTCCTCAGTTTTTTAATCTAGAGGCACTGGCTGCGACCGTGCGTTTTTATGAGACAGACACCAGTAAAGACCATGAGCCAGATCGTGTGGTATTAGAGAATTTTACAATCCTGCGAGGCCGCTCTTCTAATCCTGTCAATACCGCCAAACAAGGCAAAACCTGGGGCGCCAGTGTCGAGGCGACCCGCGTAAATGATGGCTCGCAACCATCAGGGCGCGATCACTTGGTCGGTAGCACCGGCTACGAGACGGGCTGGTCGTGGGCGCTCGGTAGCCCAAAAGCTGGCAGCGGAGAGATGCCGCCGCAGCTATGCTACGCTCTATTGTCAGGGAAGGGGCAAGCAGGCCGCGGCATCCATAAAGGCTTTCGTGTCGGTGCTGGGGTCAATGCAGGCTGTGACTATCAGATTAACAATCAGTTACGCGCGCAAGCCCAATTGCAATTGCCATATTGGTATCATGGCAGCAGTGACGACCCAGACGTTCGCAGTCATTATTGGCAGCCAATCTCAAGCATCGGCCTACAGTACGATATCGATAAAAATCAAGCAGTGCGCATCAATGCCAGCTATGAGTGGCAGGAGCGTATCGACGCCAATGACGATATACAGCTGTCATACCGACGCTATTTTTAAGGATATAAAATGAGTATGCACCTACTGATTATCGGACAAGGCGACATCGGACTGCCCGTGACCAATAAACTGGCGCAGGACGGTTTATCAGTCACCGGTCTTGCTCGCCGCACCCGCGAGCACTATGATTTAAATGATCAAGCAAGCTTTATGCAAGCAGATGCCTTGCGCTTGCGCGCTGATGAGCTACAAGACTTTACCCATCTGGCGATTATCGTCACGCCTGATGACTACTCAGCCAGCGGTTATCAAAACAGCTATTTGGCGATTGCTCAGCATGTAGCCGCACTGGCCGAGCAACTACCACATCTGACGCGCGTTGTGTTTATTTCGTCAACGGGCGTTTATGGGCAGGATGGCGGTGAGTGGATAGACGAAGAGACGGTGCCGACCATGCCTAAGCGCGAAGCTTCGCAAATTATCTTGCAAGCAGAAAAGGTACTGCAGCAAGGCTTTGCTGATCGCGCCATTGTTATTCGCCCTAGTGGTATCTATGGGCGCGAGCGTCTGATGCGCCTGCGTCAAGCCCGCGATCCGCAAAAAAAGCCCGTCGCCGCTGCCCACTGGAGCAATCGTATTATGGATAGCGACTTGGTCAATATCATCGTCAACGTCTTGACCATTGCTGCTCCAAAGCCGCTTTATATTGCGACGGATTATGCGCCAGTCACCACCTTGGAGCTTGGTGTTTGGCTCAGTGCGCAAGTGGGAGAAGCACCGCCAGCGATAGCGGATGAAAAAACCGCTGTCACGGGCAAGCGTCTGCACAGCAATATACCATTAGCGTGGCTTGACTATCCTGACTGGCAAGTAGGTTACCGTGATATTTTGCGCCATCAAGCGTAAAATAGCCGTCTATCATCAACCCTATCGTTCAGTTATTTTAAAACCGATACAGCACAGCTGGTACTTAGTTCGCGCTTATCGTTTTTTATCATTGATGGAGATTTCATGACCCAGCCTTCTACTTCTGAGAGCCGCTTATCTACTGCAAAGCACGCAGCAAGCGACATGCTGGCAGAAGGCAATGCTGAGCGCTCCTCTACGTTGCCTGATAGTCAGCAGCCTGCCATCGTGCACCCTAATTTTGATCCAAGCCAAGCGCCGCTCGATCCTGCACGGCCGCTGAGTGATATTCCAGAGCCAGCACGGCGGCTAAACGGTCAGCTGCGCCGGCTTTACGGCAACTCTGCGCGGTTCTATCAGCCTTGTACCAGCAATTTATCGAAATGGGCGCTGATTGCCTCTGAGGCGTTGGCTGAGCATTTGGCGCTATTACAGGCAGCAAAGCTTGTCGAGTTGCCTGACAGCTTTTATCAAAACCACAGCGAACAGCCGCTACTATCGCCGCTCGGTGGCATGATACTGTTGGATATGGCCGATATCCATCAGGCCATGCGCGCGTATCCAGCGCTCCATCGTTATGGTTTTGCGCCTGCTGATCGCTCAGTAAAAACTCACCAAACAAGCGCAGGCTTGCCTGAGAAGACCAAAGCTTCTACCGCCTCTTTGCGCGCTCTTATCAAACGCTATAATCCTGACGAGTTACTAAGCGATGCCTATGCCGATGACTGGCAGGTGATCTTGCAGCCGCAGCAGTTTGAAACGGGCGAGGGCAGCTTGGCCACTGACATCATGGCGTGCAGCGCGGCGGTTCATGCGCTAAAGCAGTGCCAGACACGTAAAAGTATCAATCACCGCTATAGTGCGGCGCAAGTGTGCCAGTACGTACGCAGCTATTTGCTCAGTCAGATGATTTGTGAGCCTGCGCAGCGCCATGTTTATCGGCAAATTCGAGTGTTTGCAGGTCATATCGTGGTCGCCGCCTACCATTTGGGCTGGGACATACAAGTCAGCCACGACGGTCACTGTTACTTTAACCTCTCATCGCGTAATGGCTTATTGATGCGTTATCCCAATATGCAGGATTATGCCATCAACGGTTGGTCAAGCTGATCAATAATGCGTACAATAACGCCACTTTTTTGTCTTTTTTTGCCTATAGGAATATCTCATGCTAAATGCTGCAACTGCTGACGCCCAAACCGCCTCTTTTTCTTCACATCAATTTATTCAGCTAGCGCTTGACAACCAAGTGCTTAAGTTTGGCGAGTTCGTCCTAAAGTCTGGTCGTATCAGTCCCTATTTTTTTAATGCAGGCTTGCTGGCGACAGGTGAGATGTTGTCTTTGCTGGCACGCGGCTATGCAGATGCTTTGGCGGCACAAATGATCAAAAGTGACGAGGCGGACATGCAAGAGCTGGTCATCTTTGGTGCGGCTTATAAAGGCATTCCTTTCGTTGCCGCCACCGCGCAAGCGTTGTGGCAGTATCACGGTATCAACGCCAAATGGGGCTATAACCGCAAAGAGGCCAAAACACATGGCGAGGGCGGTAACTTGGTGGGTGCAGATGTCAGCGGTAAGGCGGTCTGGGTGCTCGATGATGTGATTACGGCTGGCACAGCGATGCGCGAAGTGGTCGAGATACTCGAGCAAGCGGGCGCCAGCGTGGCAGGTATTATCGTGGCGCTTGATCGTAAAGAAAAAGGCCAAGGTGAGCACTCTGCTATCCAAGAGCTGGCCGCGACGCTAAACGTACCAGTACGAGCATTGGTCGATATCGATGATCTGATCAGCTACTTGGCAGCGGCAAATGGCCAGTACAAAGATGCTACCCAACTTGCAAAAATGCAGCATTACCGCGCGCAGTACGGTGTATAGTTGGTCATTATCGTTATAGTGGCTGCTGCTCTGTGATTGACAGTATACAGATCGGCTGTATATCAGTTATATATCAGCGCGCCTAAACCATCTAATATAAATGAGTCTTATTATGAGCCAAGAAAATCAAAAAAAATCCTTACACATACTGGTCATCATGGACCCTATCGAGCAGGTCAATTATAAAAAGGACACCAGCTTGGCGATGATGTGGGCGGCTCAAGACCGTGGTCATACGCTTGGCTATTGTCAGATTCATGATCTGTGGCTGGATCGCGGTCAGTTGATGGCCGATACCCAGCCTGTGACCGTCAAACGTGATCCGGCAGATTTTTATAGCTTGGGCGACAAGGCCACAGGCGCGATCAGTGATTTTGATGTGATTTTGATGCGTAAAGATCCACCGTTTGATATGCGCTTCATTTATGCCACTTATATGCTGGATCATGCCAAAGCGGCAGGCGTGTTGGTGGTCAATGACCCACAAGCGATTCGCGACTGTAATGAAAAGCTGTTTGCCACTTGGTTTAGCGACTATATGAGTCCGACGATTGTGACCAGCAAACAGGCACACATTCGCCAGTTTATCGCCGAGCAACAAGACGTCATCGTCAAACCCTTAGACGGCATGGGCGGCACCGGTATTTTTCGCCTGACCGCTGACAGCCCAAATATCGGGGTGACGTTAGAGATGTTGACCGAGCTTGAGACTTTGCCGATCATGGCGCAGCGCTACTTACCTGAGATCGCTGAGGGCGATAAGCGTGTGCTCATCGTCGATGGCGTGGTGGTTGATTATAGCTTGGCACGTATTCCAGTCAAAGGCGAGACGCGTGGCAATCTTGCGGCCGGTGGTAGTGGGGTGGCGATGCCGCTCACCGATATGGAGCGTCAAGTGGCAGAGGTCGTCGCGCCCATCGTCAAAGAAAAAGGTCTTATGTTTGTCGGGCTGGATTTGATCGGCGGCCGTATTACAGAGATTAACGTTACCAGTCCGACTTGTGTACGCGAGATTGATGACCAGTGTGGCACCGATATTGCTACAGATTTGATTATCGCAATCGAGCACAAGCGCGCTCATTAAACAAAGCAGTAACGATAGCGTAATTTATTACTAAAGTATGTGCACAATGAGAAAAAACCCTTGTGCTAAGATGGGGCCGAAAAATGCGCCTCTAAGCACACGCTAATAACGCCCAAGCTGTGATTTTTCATGGCTTGGATTTTTGTTATGAACTGTGCATAAAGTACTATATATCAGCCCATAATTTACACTATACTATGCCAGCTTTCGGCGGCTCATTTTGGACGGTGGGCCATGACCACGATAGGACAATAAGTGCTTCATATAAATAAAAAAAAGATAGGCAGGGGTTCATGAAAACACCGCATATACTAATGATGGCTGCTGGGACAGGTGGCCACGTGTTTCCGGCACTGGCCGTTAGTGAAGAGCTGAGCAAACGCGGCGCGGTGATTCACTGGCTGGGCACGCCCACTGGTATGGAAAATCGCTTGGTCGAGCCGACAGGCTACCGCTTTCATGCAATCGATATGCAGGGTCTGCGTGGCAAGGGCGTTGGCCGTCTATTAAAGCTGCCGGTGACCCTGCTTTCGGCGACGATGGCGGCTATCAAAGTGATTCGTAGCAATCAGATCGATATGGTGGTGGGTTTTGGAGGCTATGTCACCGCGCCTGGCGGTATTGCAGCGCGTTTGACCAAAACCCCACTGATCATTCATGAGCAAAACGCCATCGCTGGTATGAGCAATCGCTATTTGTCCAAGATGGCGACCAAGGTGCTACAAGCGTTTGAAGATACGTTTGCCAATAGCCAGCAGGATGCTAAGCTTGAGACAGTGGGCAACCCTGTGCGCAACGCCATTACGGGCGTCACAAAGCCTACTGAGCGTTATGATATCCACGACAGCACGCCCTTAAAGCTATTAGTAGTAGGCGGATCGCTGGGTGCACAAGCGCTCAACACTAATGTGCCCAAGGCTTTGGCGCTATTAGATCAGCCGTTTGATGTGCGTCATCAATGCGGCCGTAATAATGAACAAACGACGCAAGCGGCCTACGATCATGAGGATTTGAGCCAGCACACGTTTGTGGTACAGCCTTTTATCGATGACATGGCCGCCGCCTATAATTGGGCAGATGTCATCGTATGCCGTGCCGGCGCTTTGACGGTCACTGAGATTCAAAACGTCGGTATTGCGGCGATTTTTGTGCCATTGCCACACGCGGTGGATGACCATCAAACCGCCAATGCCCGCACGTTAACTGACCACGGTGCTGCGATTTTATTGCCGCAGTCTGAGCTGACCGCGCAGCGCTTGAGCCAAGAGCTGGCGGCACTGGATCGCGCCACGTGTTTGGAGATGGCCAAGAAAGGCCACGCGCTTGCCAATCGCCATGCCAGCAAGCAGGTTGCTGATATCATTTGGCAAACGTTATAGTTTCCACCGTTGTCAGCGACAGGCGTTGAGGCTCATTGTCTTAATCAGTTATTTTGACTTACCCTATTTTATTTGCCTTTAACCAAGAGAATCTCTTATGTCTACCTCTGAAAAATCTCTACCCAAGCGTTTGATCGAAATACCAGAAATGCGCCGTATTCAACATCTGCATTTTGTCGGTATTGGCGGCTCGGGGATGTGCGGTATTGCAGAGGTGATGAACAATCAAGGCTATCAGGTCAGCGGCTCTGATATTGCTGACAGTGTGGTGACGCGCCGCTTACAGCAGATTGGTATCGATATATCGATTGGGCATGACTCTAAAAACATCGCCAACGCCGATGTCATCGTTGTGTCCTCCGCGATTGATCGGAGCAATCCTGAGGTTAAAGCAGCGTTAGAAGCGCGCCTGCCTGTGGTGCGCCGTGCTGATATGTTGGGCGAGCTGATGCGTTATCGTCATGGTATCGCGGTTGCGGGTGCACATGGCAAGACCACCACCACCAGCTTATTGACCACGATGATGGCAGAGGCGCAGCTAGACCCGACCTACGTCATCGGCGGTAAACTCAATGCGTCTGGCAAAAACGCCGCGCTCGGTAGCAGTCGTTATTTGGTGGCCGAGGCCGATGAGTCAGATGCGTCGTTTTTGTCCTTGCATCCGATGGCGGCGATTGTGACCAATATCGATCAAGACCATATGGACACCTACGAAAACAGCTTTGATAAGCTCAAATCGGCTTATATTCAGTTTTTACAAAACATGCCGTTTTATGGTTTGGCTGTGGTTTGCGGTGATGATCCTGAGCTGTATGCGATGATTGATGATATTGGCCGTCCAGTATTGACCTTTGGGCTTGAGCCTTTTAATGATGTGCAAGCGATCGATGTGGTGAGTGAAGGCACCAAGACGCATTTTACCGTATTGCGCCGCGACCGCGAGCCGCTGCGTCTTACCTTAAACATCCCTGGCATCCATAACGTCTACAATGCGCTGGCCGCTATCACCATGGCGACCGATGAAGGCGTCGATGACGAGGCGATTACTCGCGCTTTGCAAAAGTTTGAAGGCGTTGGTCGCCGCTTTGAGCAGCACGCTGCTGTGGATGTCGATGAGGGCGATGTGTTACTCATCGATGACTATGGCCATCATCCAAAAGAAGTCGATGCGACGATTAAAGCGGCGCGCCAAAGCTTTCCGGATCGCCGCTTGGTGATGCTGTTTCAGCCGCACCGTTATACCCGCACACGTGACTGCTATGATGAGTTTGTCGAAGTGCTCTCAAGCGTCGATGAGTTGTTGTTATTAGAAGTTTACTCTGCAGGCGAAAATCCGATTGCTGGTGCTGATACCAAATCCTTAGCACGCAGTATCCGTCTGCGCGGTGAAGTCGAGCCGACGATTATCGATAAGGACAATCTGGCCCCTGCTATGCAGCGTTTATTAAAGGCCAATGACATGCTGATCACTCAAGGCGCTGGTAATGTTGGGCAGATTGCTATCGACTTGGCCGCAAACAACCTTTATATCCAGTAAGCTAAAAGACTTTTAGGAATTATCCTCATGACGATACAAACTCAGCAAGACACTCCAGATAGCCTAGCAGAGACGCTAAAACAAGATGAGCCTATCACTGAGGATAAAACCATTATCATCAACCCAGAGCCAGCCATCGCAGCAGCGGCACAAGCAGGGAAGAGCAGTATGGAAAACAAGCAATCAACCAAAGAGCAGTCATCAAAAGCGGTGACCTCTAAAGTCAAAAATGCTAGTGAATTTGGTAAAGTGGCCGTTGTTTATGGTGGCAGTAGCAATGAGCGCAGCGTGTCGTTAGACAGCGGGGCTGCTGTCTTGCAAGCTTTGCAAAACCAAGGCGTTGATGCCACCCATTTTGATCCTAAGCACCAAGACATCACCGAGCTTCGTCAGTATGATCGCGTGTTTAATGTCTTGCATGGCCGCGGCGGCGAAGACGGCTTGCTACAAGGCGTGCTGCAATGGTTCGATATTCCGCAGACAGGCTCAGGTATTTTGGCCTCGGCACTGGGTATGGATAAAGTACGCACCAAGCAGTTATGGCAAGGGTGCGGCTTATCAACCGCGCCGTTCTCATTATTGACAGCCGACACCGATTGGCAGCAAGTGGTCAATATGCTGGGTTTGCCGCTCATTATCAAACCGGTGCATGAAGGTTCAAGCATTGGCATGACCAAAGTCAACAATCTCGACGAGCTACCGGCCGCCTATGCAACAGCCGTGCAGTGCGGCGACGCGGTCATGGCAGAGCGCTGGATTACTGGTCGTGAGTTTACCATCGTGATCATCGATGACGAGGCCTACCCTGTGATTCGCCTTGAGCCTGCCGATATCACCAATTTCTATGATTTTGAGGCCAAATACAATCGCAACGACACCAGCTACTATATTCCTTGCGGCTTAAGTGCCACCGACGAAAAGCACTTACAAGAGCTGAGCCTTGCCGCGTTCCGTGCCGTCGATGCCAAAGGCTGGGGCCGCATCGATGCCATGCAGGATGAGGCGGGCAATTTTTGGCTGTTAGAAATCAACACAGTACCTGGGATGACCAGTCATAGCTTGGTGCCGATGGCTGCAAAAGCGCGCGGTATGGATTTTGACGCGCTGTGCTGGCATATTTTGTCTCAGACTGTGTAGTGATGGTTACCAAAAGCTGTTTTGTCCGAAAACCAGCAGGGCGTGAAAACGGATAATGTATCGCTAGCGCTGCTGTGTCATAGCTTCATGTAAACTTGTGTAAATTCATAGTCACTCTTTGGGGTTAGGCTATTGTTTGACCACAAAATACGTTAATATTGTAATTATTAGGTTGTTTTGGTGATATTTGTGTTTTTTATGAGCAGCTGTCATAAGTCGTTCATAAAGTAAGAAAAATGTTACATTTAACAGAGCATAAGCGCACTATAAATGTCGTTTTCTCCCAAGTATTTGCTAACCTACTATTTAAGAGGTTTGCACTTAAACGGTTTGCAACATCGATGAGCCAATTTATATCAACAAACAGCATGAGCAATCTATGCAAATATAGGGAAAAAGGTCGTTATGGCTCAAACTGTCAACGAGGCAACTGACTTGATGAGTGATAAAACCCGTCGCCCGACCTCTAGTTTTCAAGTACCGACTTCGGTTAGATACTTATTTATGGTCTTGGTACTAGGTTTGTTGGTACTGATACTACTGATGGGCGGCAAGGCGCTGCGAGATGCCCCGCCAGCTGCTATTCATGTGAGCAATCAGGGCTTGACCGTGACGCAGTATCGTTCGCTCAGTCAAGTGATGAATCAGCAAAAAGTCAGTAGTTTTTTTACCTCTGATTTGCAAGCGCTCAGAGATATCGCAACAGGGCTGGCATGGGTCGATCAAGTGAGTGTCTCACGCGATTGGCAACGCGGCATCGTGGTGACGGCACTGCCCAAACAAGCGATTGCAAACTTTGGTACAGAGCGACTGGTCGATGCAAAAGGCGCGGTTTTTGTGCCTGCTGATAGCAAAGATCTGGCGCAAGAGGGTTTTGCGACGCTGCAAGGTGAGATATCACAAGCACCAGTCATCATGCAGCAAATGCAGCAAGTCAACGACTGGTATGCGCCGCTAGGTATACAGGTCGAGGACATCATCTTATCACCCAGAATGACGTGGCTGATTCGTTTTGATAATGGATTGCGAGTGATTGTCGATAACGAAAATACGGCGCAAAAACTGCTTAATCTGAGTCAATTACTGGCCAATCAATTAAGCGATCGCCGTGATGAGATACAGTCAGTGGACTTGCGTTACAAAAACGGCTTTACCATCTCTTGGGATATCAGCGCGCCACCAGCACGCTCATCATAATCGGTGGTGATGCTGAGTAAAAAATGATAAAAGCCGGCTCAGAAAGATAAGCATGAGCGGTCTTGCACAAACCTGATAAACAGCCAGTCATAGCGCACCGACAGATAGCCGCTGTTTATTTAAGACAAGTTTTTTATTTAGTACAAGTTGTTTATTTACTACAAAGAATATAGCGATGGTTTTAATGATTTAATGGAGACGTCATCTGCTCTCCTGTTTAGCGATAATTTGTCTGGTACCATGAAAAATACTGAAAATCTGGTTGTTGTCCATCTAAGCGCCACGGCAGTATATGTCGTGATAGGCAATGTCGTCTCTGCAACAGACATTCGCATACTGGGCGTGGGACAAGTTAAAAACAGTGATTTTTATCAAGGGCAAATCAAACACCGCGAACGTCTACAAGGCGCCATCAAACAAGCCATTCAAGAAGCCGAAGACACGGCCAATTGCCGCGTGCATAGTGTGTGGCTCACGCTTGCCACGCCCGAGCTCCTCAGTAGCAACAGTGCAGGTGAGGTGCGAGTCGAAGACGAAGTGGTCCGTGCCAAAGACATGGTGCAAGCCCTATCCAATGCCAAATCCCGCGATTTGTCGCCAGATTATTATCTGATGCATTGCTGCCAGCAGGGTATCTATGTCGATGAGCAAGACTATATGGTCGATGATGCCATTGAGATGATGGCGCACAACATCACCGTGATGTATCACATGATGATGATGCCGGTTTCTAGTCGCCAAAATATCCAAAAACTCTTACAAAGCTGTGATGTCGGCATCGATCATATTGTGTTTGATGCGGTGACTAGTGCGGAATATAGCTTGATGAGCGATGAGCGCCAGCAAGGGGTTTGCTTGGTGGATATTGGCGCTAGTACGACCAGTATTTGTGTTTACAAAGAAAACAAGCTGATTTTTACCCATTGTATCGCCACGGGTAGCCATGAGGTAACGATGGACATTTCAGCAGATTTTGGCATCTCGATGATTGAGGCGGAAAAACTCAAAAAAACGTATGGTACCGTCGATGTCAATAGCGTCGATCCCAGCTCGTTTTTTCTTTTTAAGCCACAAGGCTCGAATGACGAGATCAATATCGGTACCTATAATCTGGCACGTATTATTGAAGCGCGCTATATACAGATATTTACCGAAGTGGCGCGTCAATTGCATGAGGCTGACCTAATCGGCTATATTGATAAAGGCATCGTGCTCACAGGCGGCGGTACGGCCATTAAAGGCATGATACCCTTTACCAAAAAGCTGCTCAAAATGCCGGTGGTGCTGACCAATACTCATCCTGCAATCAGCGCACACAATCATTTTGATAATGACGAAGCGTTTAGACAGCTCAATATCCAAGTGAATGATCGCGCTTATCAGACGGCATTTGGTACACTACTATATAGTCAAAGTGAGCAGTTTCGCCGCAGTGAAAAAAGCGAGCCTGAAGCCATCAAAAAAAGCCGTGTCACGGGCGTTTTTCAGAGCGCAGGCCAGCGTTTTGCCAATGTCTTAAAAAAGATACTATGACGCTGCTAAGTGCCGCTGATACTGTTGGGTCATGCTTTTAGTCGAGACACTCTGATATAGGCTTATAGAGGGGTGAGGCAAGAGCGAGACCGACAAACGATAGATTGAGCAGTAAATACCGTGCTAAGACGACATATTACGTCTTAGACA
This sequence comes from Psychrobacter sp. L7, assembly GCF_002810365.1. Lineage (NCBI taxonomy): Bacteria > Pseudomonadati > Pseudomonadota > Gammaproteobacteria > Moraxellales > Moraxellaceae > Psychrobacter > Psychrobacter sp. L7. The sequence continues at coordinate 252,802 of NZ_NEXR01000010.1, read as the reverse complement.
AACTATTTGGGCCATTTACCCTATTTTATTTAAATACATTTATATATAGTATGTCGATAGCGCGCCACATGAGTGCGTTACTACGTATCGAACATTACGCTATCTGCAACTGGAGAATCTTTTTTATGTTAAAATACACCATGCCAGATGATAACCAGCTTCAAAATAACGGCCAAGCAAGCTTCACAGTATTCGGTGTGGGTGGCGGCGGCGGTAATGCGGTTGAACATATGGTACAACAAGGGATTAGAGGTGTAACCTTCGTCTGTGCCAATACGGATAAACAAGCACTTGACCGTCTGACAGCGCCGCATAAACTGCAGCTGGGCGCAAAGACCAACCGCGGGCTAGGTGCTGGTGCCAACCCAGAAGTAGGCCGCGAAGCAGCAGAGAGCGAAGAAGAGGCCATCCGCGGCTTGCTTGAGCATTCAGACATGGTGTTTATTACCGCTGGAATGGGTGGTGGTACGGGTACGGGTGCCGCGCCAGTGGTGGCTCGTATCGCAAAAGAGATGGAAGTGTTGACAGTTGCTGTTGTGACCACGCCATTTAAATTTGAAGGTGGTAAACGCATTAAGGCGGCAAAGGCAGGTATCGAGCAGCTGACCAATTTTGTAGACTCTATCATTACCATTCCAAACGACAAGCTGATGAGCGTCTATGGCAATATCTCAATGCAGGATGCCTTTAAAAAAGCCGATGACGTATTATTGCATGCGGTTCAAGGTATCGCTGAGACCATCGCCAGCGAAGGTATGATTAATATTGACTTTAACGATATTCGCACCGCGATGACAGCCAAAGGTCACGCTATGATGGGAATTGGCCGCGCCAGCGGTGATGATCGTGCTCGTCAAGCCACAGAAAAAGCCATCAGATCGCCACTACTTGATGATTTACGCCTAGAAAACGCCAAAGGCCTGTTGGTCAACGTTATCTCCTCTGAGTCATTATCACTCGACGAGATGAGCAAAATCAGTGAAATCGTCGAAGAAATCACAGACATCGATGACGCGCATATTTTCTATGGCTCAGTGATCGATGAAAAAATGGGCGATGATTTGCATGTTACCGTCATCGCAACCGGTCTTACTTTAGACGAAAACGCTGGCAAAGAGCCGGAAGTGAAAGAGCAACCAGTACCGTCTGTAAACAGTACTCAGCCTGTTGATCCTAACGTACATACCAGTGCGTTAAACAGTCAAAAGCAATCACAAGCGCAAATGTATCAAGACCATGCTGCCCGTGCAAACACTATACAAGAGCAGCCTAAGACCAAAACCAACAGTATTCAAGACTATCTAAAGCGTCAGCAAAACAAGTAGTTTGTCATACAGATTTTGTCTGTCATATAAGATATAGACAAAAAAGCCAGCATACATTGCTGGCTTTTTTGTGTCTGCTGTAGTTTACAAACCTGATCTAAGTGTTAAAAAGTATGACAGATTTTGAGATGTAGATACGGATATAAGAGAAAAAACAGACCACAGATGACGGCAAAAAATCAGTGATAAGTGTTATCAATCAAGGAGATAAGTAAATTAGCTACTTTTAACTATAGCGAAATAGGGGCGGGAAATGGTACACTATGGCAATTGTAACAAAATATGTGAGAAGACAGCCATGAACCAAAGAACCATAAAAACAGCGATAGCCGTTACAGGTACTGGTCTCCATAGTGGTCAGCCTGTTGACTTAGCGTTTCATCCGCAGCCAGTCGATACAGGTATTGTTTTCGAGCGCTCAGACATCGCCGGTAGCCAACCGATTCCAGCCAGTGCCTTTTTGGTACAAGATACCATGATGTCCTCCAATCTGGTCTTTGGAGGTACGCGCGTGGGTACAGTAGAGCATTTGCTTAGTGCGGTTGCTGGACTGGGTATTGATAATTTATTGATTCGCGTGTCGGCATCAGAGATACCTATCATGGATGGCAGTGCGGCGCCTTTTGTCGCTTTACTGCTGGAAGCGGGATTCTGTGAGCAAGAAGCACCCAAAAAATTCATCAAGATTGTGCGACCTGTACGAGTAAAAGTCGATGATAAATGGGCGGAGTTACGCCCTTATGAGGGGTTTGAATTAAACTTTGAGATTGACTTTGATCATCCTGCTATCGACAAAGACTTTCAGCACGCCCAATTGCAGTTCTCGACCCAAAACTTCATCGAGCAGCTCAGCTCGGCTCGTACATTTGGGTTTTTACGTGATATCGAAGCTTTGCGTCAAAACAACTTGGCGCTAGGCGGTAGTATGGACAATGCCATTGTCATCGATGATATGAGCGTACTCAACGAAGAAGGCCTGCGTTTCAATGATGAATTTGTCCGTCATAAAATTTTAGACGCATTGGGCGATTTATATCTGATAGGTTATCCTATTTTAGGTCGTTTTAATGCCTATAAATCTGGTCATGCTCTAAACAATTTGCTGGTACGTGAGATATTATCCAATCATGATAACTTTGAAATTGTAACATTTGATGACAACGTAACTTGTCCTATCGAATATTTGCCACTCAATGGTTTGGCCGTTGAAGGATAAATACAGGAATATACACGAAGTATCGAAACATTTACGCAATATTACATAAGTTGCCCATGCTTACAGTCATAGAATATTCGTATTTTTGAATGTATTGTTTAGCTTACTTTAACAATTCTGCGCTAACCTAGACAATATAAAAGCTGTGGATAATTTTATAATCGTCTATCGCTTTCATTCATTATTTGAATGAAAGCGATAGACGATTTTTTTTGTTTGCGATATTACAAAAACCCAGCGTTCAAGGGATGATTTTCTGTTTTCGTTTACATAACTTTACATAGTAATGAGATGATTTTTAGTGATTTGCTAGGCGCAAAAGTGCTTTTTTGAGGTTTTCATCAGTGGTGACATGCTCTGCAGCCTGTGATATAGTCCGCTTTGTGTTTTGGCTAAGAGCCTGATTTTTATTAGCTTTACGAGATTTTGATGAGGCCGCCGCTAGCCCTGAAGATGATTTTGATACATGATTTTCAGTAGAAGTATTGGCTACAATGACGCGAATTTGCTTGAGTTGTTTAAATGTAATTGACTGCTCATTAAGGACTTGCAAGTACGCGCTCTGTAAATAGCGAATATGGTTAGCAGCCGTCATTGAGCTGACACTGAGCACCAATTGCTCAGCAGTAAGTCCGACGACCCAGCAGCTATTGAGGATTTCCTCAGGTAGACAATCTACCAGTAGCGCTTTTATCTCATTGGTCGCTTTTATATAAAACTGCATATTATCAGCAAGGGTTTGGGGTAGTGCGCTACCAGCAAAAGCTTGATGATCAATAAGCTTGGCAAGCCGATTGGGCTGTTTTTTTGACATCGTGATAACTCATCTAGTAGGTGACAAAAACGATATTTATCATAAACATGCTAACCGCAGTATATAACAAGTGAGTGATGGGGCAGTTGACCAGACCAAAACTATCGGTGTAAGTCACGATAAAAGAAGTGGTTGTGATAAGGATTTTATCATGTTTGCTTGATGTGGATATCCTCTAAATTAATTGATGCGTCGTCATGGATGACGAGCAATCCTGTATTAACCATAGGTAGTAAATTTATGAAACAAGCTTTATTAATTTTGTCAGTATTGGGAATGGGCATAGCACAGACGAGTGGTGCTGTCGAAACGACCTTTCAACCAAATAATACCTTGAGTCATACCGTCACAAACATCTCTACTTCTGTGAGCTACGGTTCTAGTCGCAATATCTATAGCACCAATAGCGGCGCCCATGTTTATAGTAATGATGAAATCAGTCAAGCAATTGACAACCTAAGTGCTCATGCCAAGCAAAAAGAATATCAACTTGCCTCGCTCACCAGCCGCCTCTCTTATGAGCAGCGCCAGCAGCAAGCAAGCCGTGTACCTGATAGCAACTCAGCTCCTGCCATTGCCGCAGCACGTGCTTCACGCGTGGCGTTGTCTAGAAGCTCTGGCTACTGTGCCCGCTATGTCCGTAAAGCCTTGCAATCAGCAGGCTATGAGTTTACGCCAAATCCTTCAGCGTATCAGTACGCCACGCGTGGCACGCTTGCCCAAGCAGGCTTTACCAAAATCAGTAATGACACACCGCATCAGGTGGGTGATGTGATCGTCTATGACCGTAGCTCAAGACGCCCGCACGGCCATATCCAGATTTTTGATGGTACCGACTGGGTATCTGACTTCCGCCAAAAGGGTATCAGCCCATACAGCGGTGTCCATAGTTATACCACATGGCGCGACTCACAATACGTAGATGATGCCTCAGATCGTGGTATCTATCTTGCCATGGCAGACAAATAATAATCCGTTTAGTAATCAGCTGATAGTGAGCTGATTTACCGGTTTTCTCCAAACTCAGTAATGCTCTTTATGACATTACTGAGTTTTTTTATTTGTGTTGTCATAGCACGAAGCACACAACAGCTAAAGCACAAACTTGCACCAATGCTGGCGATTATGAAAATCAGGCGGGGTAGCGTGAGAGGGTGCAAAATATAGCGCCGTCTTATCTAGCCATAAGATAACGCAGGGGTGGAGGTACTCAATCACGGTGCCATATACGGTGTATTGCTGATGCGGCAATGGCGTCACTGGTATATGCAAGTAACGCTCAAAATCAACTGAGCGGGCCAAGTTTACACCTGAGCTTGAGTTTACGCTCGATGTTGGCCAATCGAGCGTGGCACGGGTTTGTATATCTGTCATCAAGGCTGGCGGCGGCAAAGTATCTGGGTGCCGATAGCCATCAAACTGATACAGTGCGTAACGACCATCTGGACTAGCATTGATTTCGATATAAGGTGCGTTTGCCTTTGCCATAGGAGCTTGCGGGATTTTAGCACTGATAAAGCACTCAAGGCAGGTCTCCTCCCACAGATAGTCTGCAAAACCGACCTTGTCTGACTGCCATACTGGCCACTCTAGTCGGTGCGCCATAGAGGGTGTGGGCATGCTGAGCTGATAATGAAGCTGTAGATAAAAAGGCGACGTCTTGCTGATGTCTGCGTGTACGCTCACGCGGATCTCTGATAGCGCAGCGATACTGACACCTAATTGCTGCGCCTGGATGGCGAGGCTGTCGGTGGCTAAACGTAAATGAAAGACTTGGCTCATGATGTAATCACTGTTTTGATACGCACTAGTTTTGATAGGCAGTCTTTTCGATAGGTAGTATGAATACTGCGCGAGGTCTATTGCGCTAGGTCTATATAGTTAATCCTACATAAAAAAACTGCGGTGCCAGAGTGCTACTGATATTTATTTCATAGTAGATTGATTATATACCCATCATGCAAAAAACCGCGAGCAACATGCCGCGCGGTTTTAGGGTATAGCAGATAGCAGGCGTATTGCGGCATGGTCACACACAGCACGACCATTTATTTATCCGCACTAAATCCACACCGCCTCTTTGTGCCGACATACTACTGGGCGTGACGAGTGAGATTAGAGAGTTTTGGATTGGCATTTGGGTTTTGGCGTAGTAGCAACGCCATACGACCGATAGAATGTACCAAAGTGGCGTTTGCCGCCGCCGCAAGCTCTGCGCCGATGGTATCACGCTCTTCTTTGGTGCCGGCCGGTAGTTTTACCTTGATGAGCTCATGATCTGATAAAGCACGATCAATCTCTTCGGTGATGGTGGGAGTGATGCCTTTGTTGCCAATCATAACGATAGGCTTTAGCTCATGGCCGATGCCTTTTAGACGTTTGATGGTAGCGTTATCGAGTTGCATAGAATTCCTAGGTATTGATAAAAATAAAAATATTACCGCCAACGGCAGTGAGTGATCATTATAGATAATCTATGACCAACTTGCATGAGATCGGCGGGATTTTGCACGATTTTACGTGCCGAAAATGTTAAACTGAAGGTTTGACCACATTATAAACGCTACTGCCTTTTAAAACAGTTATTTAACCAAGAGAATTTGATGATTTAAGCGCATTTATAGATAAATCGCCTCATTGGTACTATGTCTTGCGTGCATCAGGCGTTTCAAAGTGTATCGTTAGCAAAGCGCATAAAGTTTTGCAGAGTAATAGGAGCAGGTATTTTGGCCACGCGTATCGAAAACAAAAAATTGTCAAAAAGCAGCAGTGCTTGGATGCAAGAGCATATTGACGACCATTATGTACAAAAGGCCCAAAAAGACGGCTACCGTGCCCGCGCAGCTTATAAGCTCCTAGAAATCAATGAAAAGACCAGCCTAATCAAAAAAGGCATGACGGTTGTGGATTTGGGCAGTGCGCCTGGTAGCTGGTCACAAGTGGCTGGGCAGTTGGTGGGTGATAAAGGTATTTTGATCGCCTCTGATATCTTGCCGATGGATGCGTTGCCAGATGTCACCTTTATCCAAGGTGACTTTCGTGAGGCTGAGGTGTTTGACGCGATTATGGCAGAAGTGGGCGATCGGCAGGTCGATGTGGTGCTATCAGATATGGCGCCCAATACTTCTGGCAATCGCGCGATTGATCAGCCGCGTATGATGTACCTATGCGAGCTGGCGGTCGACTTTGCGCTGGCAACCTTACCCAAAGGTGGCGCGCTTATTATGAAAGTGTTTCAGGGTGAGGGTACACAAGAATTACGTCAGCAGATGCAGCGTGATTTTAGTAAAATCCGTAGCATCAAGCCCGCTGCCTCACGACCACGATCAAAAGAGATGTTTTGGGTGGCGATCAAATAGTTTTAGTTTCAATGAGTTGCTGCTATTGTAAGCGGGAGAGTACGCCATCATAAAAGATGGATACCATGCGTGAAAATCCGCTACAATCGTTAACTGAATAAAAGTGAAACCTGCTTGAATTATGCAGGGGAGCACCACATATCATGGTATATTAACTTTGTTTTAAGCATGAGTTTTAGGCAAAGTCGTCTGATAATAAACGCCCGATACGCTCGTTGAGATTTATATATCGTCAAATGAGCCAAACGTTTATGGACGTCACGTGTTTAGTAAACACACCAATAAGTAAGGGATGGGAATAACTAGTGAGCGACATGGTAAAAAATACCTTATTGTGGCTGGTGGTAATCGGCATTTTGGTGCTGGTGTTTAGCGGCTTTGATCAATCCTCTGAGCCGGATAACCTTAACTACTCTGAGTTTGTGACCGCGGTGTCAGAAAACCAGGTAGCCAGTGTTGAAATCGACGGCGAGCAAATCACCGGTGAAAAGAAAAATGGCTCATCTTTTGAGACCATTAGACCCGCTGTGTCAGACGACGAGCTGATGCCGCTGTTGCGTGAAAATCAGGTTGAAGTTCAAGGAACTGCTCCGAAACGCCAAAGCGTCTTGATGCAATTGCTGATAGCCAGTTTCCCAATTTTATTGATTATTGGTCTGTTTTTATTCTTTATGCGTAATATGCAAGGCGGCGCTGGCGGCAAGGGCGGTGGTCCGATGAGCTTTGGTAAATCAAAAGCCAAAATGCTCACCGAAGACCAAATCAACGTCAATTTTGAGGATGTCGCAGGCTGTGAAGAGGCCAAAGAAGAAGTGGTCGAGGTCGTTGACTTCTTGCGCGATCCAGACAAGTTTACCAAGCTAGGTGCGACCATCCCACGCGGTATCTTGATGGTTGGACCGCCTGGTACGGGTAAGACGCTATTGGCGCGTGCCATCGCTGGTGAAGCCAAAGTACCGTTCTTTTCTATCTCAGGGTCTGACTTTGTCGAGATGTTTGTCGGTGTGGGTGCCTCACGTGTGCGCGATATGTTTGAGCAAGCGAAAAAGAGTGCCCCTTGTATTATCTTTATCGATGAGATCGATGCCGTTGGTCGCCACCGTGGCTCTGGTATGGGCGGCGGTAATGATGAGCGTGAGCAGACATTGAACCAACTATTGGTTGAGATGGACGGCTTTGAAGGTAACGAAGGCGTGATCGTGATTGCCGCGACCAACCGCGCTGATGTACTCGATAAAGCGCTACTGCGTCCAGGCCGTTTTGACCGTCAGGTACAAGTAGGCTTGCCCGATATCAAAGGTCGTGAGCAGATTTTAAAAGTACATTTGCGTAAATTGCCGAATACTATCGGTGTCGATGCCAGCTCTCTTGCGCGTGGTACGCCTGGCTTTAGTGGTGCCCAGCTGGCCAACTTGGTCAACGAAGCGGCACTATTTGCCGCCCGTCGCAACAAAACCAGCGTCGATATGAATGACTTTGAGGACGCAAAAGACAAGCTATATATGGGTCCTGAGCGCAAATCGATGGTGATACGCGAAGAAGAGCGCCGTGCTACTGCTTATCATGAAGCAGGACATGCCTTGGTTGCTGAGCTACTACCAGGTACCGACCCTGTGCATAAAGTAACGATCATGCCGCGCGGATTTGCCCTTGGTGTGACTTGGCAGCTACCTGAGCATGACCAGACCAGCATGTATAAGTCAAAAATGCTCAATGATATTGCTATTTTATTCGGTGGCCGTATTGCTGAAGAAGTCTTTATCAATCAGATGTCAACGGGCGCGTCCAACGACTTTGAGCGTGCTACCAAAATGGCACGAGCGATGGTCACTAAGTATGGTATGTCTGATGCGCTAGGTATCATGGTGTATGAAGATGAAGACAGCTCACAAGGTTATTTTGGCTCTAGCAGCCGTACGATTTCAGAGGCCACACAGCAAAAGGTCGATGAAGAAGTGCGGCGCATGTTAGAAGAGCAATATGATATCGCTCGCGAGCTGATCGAAGCCAACCAAGACAAGATGCATGCGATGGTCGATGCCTTGATGAAGTGGGAAACCATCGATCGGGATCAGTTGCAAGACATTTTGGCAGGTGAAGAGCCACGTCCACCAAGAGTGTATCAGCCCAACGAAGTGAACTTGTCAAAAAATGACGTTAAAACCACGGGTCCGACACCGCCGCCATTACCAGCGATGTAGAGCAAGCAAGTAAAATTGTAAAAGACCGCTGGCAGATCACTGTTTAAGTTAAAAAGCCCTTTTTGATAAAGGGCTTTTTTATGGCTCGTATTTTATTCAGAATTTAGAACCGTATGGGATTTACTGGTATCATAAGCAAACGATCGCCAATACCGATTACCCCTTTTTTAGCTCCTTTTATTGATAATGGATGGCCTATGTCATTGTTTCAGCCTTTACCGACTTATCGCATTCGCAGCCGCAACAAAGTTTTGGATCTATCGCAGCCGCAGGTGATGGGAATATTAAATGTGACGCCAGACTCGTTTTCAGATGGTGGTCAGTTTACCGCGGCAGATAAAGCGCTGCAGCATTGTAAACAGCTGATAAATGAAGGGGCGACGATTATCGATATCGGCGGCGAATCTACCCGTCCAAATGCCGCGCCTGTAGCGACGGATGAAGAAGTGCAGCGTGTGGTGCCAGTGGTGACAGTCATTCGTCAGCAGTTAGGTGAGATGGGTCAGGATATTTGGCTGTCGATCGATACCAGTAGCCCGACGGTGATGCAAGCAGCGTTTGATGCAGGCGCTGATATTTGGAATGATGTACGCGCGCTCAGACGTGAGGGTGCAGCCCAATTAGCAGCAGCACTTGATATACCGGTGATGCTGATGCACATGCGCGGCGAGCCCACGACCATGAATGAGTTGGCGCAATATGACGAGGTAATCGGTGATGTCAGTCGCGAGCTGCTTGCTCGTATTGAAGAGGTGACCTGTGCTGGCGTGAAGCGTGAAAACCTCATCATCGATCCAGGCTTTGGTTTTGCAAAAGATTACGAGCATCATTGTGCACTATTGACCCAGCTTGATAAGTTACAAACGCTTGGTTTGCCATTGATGTTTGGTATCTCGCGTAAGCGTTTTTTGGCACAGGTACTCACTAAGAGCGGTGTACCAGCAGTTGCCACTACGCAAGCGAGCGAGCGCGATGCGATCGGTACGGCGGCTGGATTGTTGGCATTGCAGCAAGGCGCGAGTATCATCCGTACTCATAATGTAGCGATGATGCAGCAAGCGGCCGCGCTCTGGCAGCAATTAACCGAGTATCATCAAACCTCTGTCATTACGACCAACAACCATCACTATCAATCTACTAAATAATGTACCTACTAGCTATGAGGCGTTTCCTATGAGCATATCTGCAAACAAGCAACCTGAGCCAACCAATGAGCAGCGCCGCGTCATCTATCAAGCTCGCCGCGGCCTAAAAGAGCTGGATTTTTATATCGACCCTTACGTCAAGGAACAGTATTTGACCGCAGATGCTGCTGAACAGGCGACCTTTGCCGAAATGCTCACCCACGAAGACCCGGACTTATTGGATTATTTTACCAACCAAAACCGCCCAGAGAGCGACGATATCTGGGCGCTGGTCAATAAAATTAAAACATGGCGTCATACCAAAGAGTTGATGCCCTAATTCGCTATCACACACCTTATGAGATTACCGCGATATCATGGATTCGATAACTGCCCTGCGTATTGATACTGCTATCGAGCCTAGGAGCCGATTGCGTTTGCTGTTATATCTGAGCTTAGCAAGCATCATGATAGGGCTTGGTTTATTAGCGTCTTTGGCGCTTTGGCAGTACGTGCTGGTCTTAGTGGTGACAGCCGCCGTGCTTGGTTATTTGACCGTATCGCGGCCGATCCTGCTACATCTAAGCCAGCCGCCAGTGAGTCAGCGCCTTGATCAATACTGGCAGCTGTTGATGCGTACGGCGCAGGGGGAGGGCTTATGGTTGGCAAATCTACAAGCCATTCACCGTTTTGAGTGGGCGCTCAGTTTTGAATTCGACATCATCGAGCCTTATCATCGTTCGTTGGCCGTGACAGTTTTTCGCGATCAAGTCAGCCCCGAGCAGTGGCGAGAGCTAAATGTTTTGGCCAATATGAGCACGGGCAATACGGTCTAAATACTTATCTTCTTTTCCCTTGGTAGCGATGTACAGGCTTACAAGCGCCTACATGTCATAACAAAATACCTATCTCGATCAGCGAAAAAGCTTGCTATATTAATATCACTATTAATTGACAACTAACTATAGTCGATAGACTTTAAAAGTGTTATAGCGCTACTGGGATGAATTTTTCGCAGCCTCTGGGGACGCAGCACGCAAGTAAAAATTATACCAGTAGCGCGTTTAAACTTATGACAGTTTTGCTTTGAGCTGACTATAACAACACTGTTGTAGAAAGTATGGTTATAAAAGTTATGGTGATAATGTATGTTGTGAGGCAGCGGCGTTAAAAAATGGCTACCGATAAATAACGGCTAAAAAAACAATGTGCTAGACCACGATAATGATAAAAAAGGAGAAAAATATGAGTTTATTAGGGAATTTAGTCAGTCAGGTGGCTCGTCAAGCCATGAATCCTGCCGACGCCCAGCATAACCCAGTCAATCAGCGGGTTGATACAAGGCGGACAGGCGGTCTGGGTGATATCTTAGGAAGCGTGCTGGGAGGCAGTCAGGCAGGTGGCTATAATCCGCGTCAACACGATCGTCAGCCAGATAATGGCTTTGGCCTAGATGATATCATCGACGGTCTTACTGGCGGCGCGCCGCGTGGTGGTGTCAGCGCAGGCGCTGGTGGTTTGGGTGATATCTTAGGAAGCGTACTGGGTGGTCAGCGCAGTCAAAGCGGCTTTGGCGGTAAAGGCATGCTTATCGCCGCGCTTATGCCCATGGTGCTTAGCTGGATCAAGCGTAATGGTGGTCTGAGCGGTGCATTATCCAAAATCACGGGCATGGGCTATGAAAACCAAGCACGCTCTTGGATGAGCAATCAGCAAGACAACGAAAACCTCGATCCAAACGATGTCAATCGGTTGTTTGATGAAAGTGAGATTCAACAAGTGGCAGCGCATACTGGTGCCAACGAAGCCGAGGTGCGCCAAGGCATTGCAGAGCTGCTACCTGAAGTCGTAAATCAGCTTACCCCCAAAGGTAACTTAGATACCGAAGCGGAGGCTAACGAAGAGATTGATCAAATCATCAGCCATTTGTCCAACCGTTTAGGTACTTTACGATAATGGCCCCATGTCTGTGTTATAGCTACCTTTAGCTGTGTAGTCTGCCGCTACTTACGCAGACAGCTGATAGCGGTCAAAAGAGCACGTTTGTGTAGCGTGCTCTTTTTTGTTGTGAGGACTTCAACAATACATGCTACATAGATATGTTAAAAATGGTGAACAAATGCACAATGGTGCTGGTAATCTTATAAGATGAGGGTATCAGCCACTGCATAGGATACTGACGCATGCCGTTTAAGCCGATCCAAGCCGCTATTGCCATCGTCGTAGGTCTTATCATCTGGTTTGTCATTCCTGTACCGATGGGCGTCACCCCTGAAGCATGGCACATGCTGGCTTTATTTATCGCCACCATCGTTGCCATTATTGGTAAAGTGCTACCCATCGGGGCGATAGCGGTCATCGCCGTGACGCTCGTGGCTTTGACGGGTGTGACCAGTGACAGCCCAAAACAAGCCATCAATGATGCGCTCTCTAGCTATTCAAGCCCGCTGATATGGTTGATTGGTATCGCAGTAATGATATCGCGCGGCCTTATCAAGACTGGTCTTGGTCGCCGCATTGCTTATTATTTTATTTCTATCTTTGGCAAAAAAACCATCGGAGTCGCGTACTCATTGACGGCGGCTGAGCTGATGATAGCGCCTATCACGCCGTCGAATACCGCGCGTGGTGGCGGTATTATTCATCCTATTATGAAATCTATCGCCCAAAGCTTTCATTCAACGCCAGAGGAAGGCACGCAAAATAAAATTGGTCGCTATCTGGCAATGGTCAATTACCACGCCAATCCGATTACCTCAGGGATGTTTATCACCGCGACCGCGCCCAACCCTTTAGTGGTAGACCTGGTAAATAAAGCCACAGGCGGCAACATTCAGCTGTCGTGGACAACGTGGGCGGTGGCGATGTTTGTGCCGGGCATTCTGTGCTTGGTGGTGATGCCCTTGGTGATTTATCTGATCTATCCACCTGATGTCAAAGTCACGCCCGACGCTAAAGGTTTTGCAAAAGACAATTTGGCAGACATGGGTAGCATTAGCCGCCAAGAAAAAATCATGCTCGGTGTGTTTGGCCTGATGCTACTACTCTGGGCTAATATACCGGCGCTGCTATTGGGTGAGCAATACAGCGTCGATGCCACGACGACAGCTTTTATCGGTCTGACGACCTTGATATTGACTGGGGTGCTGACGTGGGAGGATATTCTCAAAGAAAAATCTGCTTGGGATACCATCATCTGGTTTGGTGCCTTGATTATGATGGCCGCTTATCTGAATGAGCTTGGCTTGATTCGCTGGTTTTCTGATAATATTGAAGCGATGATTGGTACGACAGGTCTAGGCTGGGTAGGTGCCGTGGCGGTTTTGACGCTGGTGTATTTGTACATTCATTACTTCTTTGCAAGTACGACTGCGCATATTACCGCTTTATTTGCCGCCTTTTATGCCGTCGGGCTGAGCTTAGGAGCGCCGCCCATGCTATATGCGCTGATTTTGGCAGCAGCGGGCAACATTATGATGACCCTCACCCATTATGCGACCGGCACCGCCCCCGTCATCTTTAACTCAGGGTATGTGACCTTAAAAGAGTGGTGGGGCATCGGCGCTATTATGAGTGTGGTCAATCTGGTGATTTGGATAGGGGCAGGTATGATATGGTGGAAAGTGCTTGGCTATTATTAATAGGTATCTGAGTGTTAGATGAGTCACGGTTAAAATCGCTCATCTAATGTCTCAAGTGTGTAGTCAAGGGCGGCAAAGCAGATGTCACTTTTAAAGCCTCTATACTGCAAAAACCGTAATTGACGAGCCTTGTCTTTTGGCTCACGGGGCAAGGTATTGCCGTATTTTTTGGTGCGAGCGGTCACCGCCAGCTTTAGCCAGTCAACGCCTTCGACCAGATTGTCATCACCATCCTCGACAAATTCGCTAAATTCCTCAGACTCTGCATTTGCCATATCGATCAGCTCATCGATGTTGTCTGGCATGACTATTTTTTTTTGATAAAATGCTTGCTTGATGCGGCCGCGACCCCGTCCTTTACGGATGTTTTCACGGATGAGCATGAGGGTGGTGCGGTAATCACTTTGATAGCCTTTTTTCTCAAACTCATCGAGTAAGGCATCAATCTTGTCTGGGTCTTGCTCCTTATCGAGCAGTTTTTGCTTTAGCTCTGCTTTACCGTACTCACGGCGCGACAGATAATAAAAAGCCAGCCAGCGCAGGCGACTCTCTGCCTTGATAGCGTCAATCTCGGCTTGCCTTTGTTCAGGGGTGCGAAGGTACGCTTTTAGAGCAGCAGGTAAGTTGTCCGCTTGCGCGTCTGTATCGTAACGATGGACGGCTTTAGGGCCAAGCAGTGGCGCTGAGCCTTCTGTGCTCTCTAAATAATCTACACCCTCTATACGTGCATCGCTATCAGCGGTGTTGGTAGAGGCGCTATCGTCCGAATGACCATGAATATGATGCTTTACCTCGGCCAGCATCTCTTTGATACTTTGCGCTTTTGGTGGCTGATACGCAGGTGCGTCGTTAGGTTCAGGGCTATAGCTCGCGGCTGGATGAAAGCGTTTTTCACGTCTTTTACGTTTGGCTGTAGACGCTGACTTCTGAGACGTATTTTTATCGACCCGTGCTGCATGAGGCGATCTGAGCGCTTTGGGCGTTTGGGAGGTTTTAGAGGTTTTAGAGGTTTTAGAGGTTTTAGAGGTTTTAGAGGTTTTAGAGGTTTTAGAGGTTTTAGAGGTTTTAGAGGTTTTAGAGGTTTTTTTGAACTTGCTAGTAGGGGCGCTCGCTGAGTCGGCGTCCGATTCAGCGAGTATTTCAGCTAAGGTTTTAATGTTCATAATCAATCATAACGATAAATAAGCGTGCCGTTATTGTACTGGCTCAGGCGCTAGGTTTTCATCTTTTTGAGAGGCGTCAGTGTCTTTGGCGTCTTTTTTGCTACCAAGCTTTTCTTCACGGATCTTATCTTCGATTTCTTGAGCAATACTAGGGTTTTCTTTTAAGAAAAGCACAGAGTTGGCTTTACCCTGACCGATTTTTTCATCGCCATAGCTGTACCAAGAGCCTGCTTTACCCACAGCGCCAATTTCGACACCTAAGTCGATGACCTCTGCTAGGTGATTGGTGCCTTCGCCATAAGTGATTTCAAACTCAGCTTGGCGGAAGGGTGGTGCCATTTTATTTTTGATAACTTTGACACGGGTTTGGTTGCCGATGATTTCATCACCGTTTTTGACCGCCCCGATACGGCGAATATCCATACGTACTGAGGCATAGAATTTCAGCGCATTACCACCGGTTGTGGTTTCTGGGCTACCAAACATCACGCCGATTTTCATACGGATCTGGTTGATAAACACCACCATACAGTTAGAGCGTTTGGCATTACCTGTGATCTTACGCAGCGCTTGACTCATCAAGCGGGCTTGTAGACCCATGTGTGAGTCGCCCATCTCGCCTTCAATCTCAGCGCGCGGCGTGAGTGCGGCGACGGAGTCGACCACGATCATATCGACCGCTCCTGAGCGTACCAGCATATCGGTAATCTCCAACGCCTGCTCACCGTTATCAGGCTGAGAGAGCAGTAGGTCATCTGTATTGACCCCAAGCTTACGCGCATAAACCGGATCAAGCGCATGCTCGGCATCGATAAAGGCACAAGTACCGCCTTGTTTTTGACACTCAGCGATTGCTTGTAGCGTCATGGTGGTTTTACCTGAGCTCTCTGGTCCATAAATCTCAATGATACGGCCTTTTGGCAAGCCGCCAATACCAAGCGCGATATCTAGTCCTAGCGAGCCTGTCGAGACCACATCGGCATCGAGGACTGCAGAGTCATCGCCTAGTTGCATGATGGTATTTTTACCAAATTGTTTTTCGATTTGACCAAGTGCGGCTTTGAGAGCTTTGGCTTTATTGTCGTCCATACTGGATTCCTTGTCTTCAATCATTAGTGTAAAACGATAAATTCGATGATAGATAAAATACGGGTAATAGGAAGGTTACGGGCCATATATACCGACGGCTCCCCAAATGGTAGGCAACGGCCAGTGTCTAGCAAGACGAATAAGATGTCGTATCGATGATGTCGAGAGTGCAATCATTCTACTATACAGTAAAATTAATGACGGATAAAAGTAAATAAAAGTTTGATATAACCCCTTGTGCAAGCAGCGCCTTCTCATTATTAAGGCGTTTGTTCATTTATCTAAGCGTTAGGGATGTATGGTTGATTGGATAAGGATATTATAACAAAATCTAGATAGCATACTAAGGGTGCAGGTATGCTAAACGACATCGGTTGTCGCATGCATATTATTTTTAGAGTTATATAAGTATTGGCAAAATTAGCAAGTATTTTGGATAGGAAAATGGTATTGTTTGTCAATAGGGTTTGCAGTTGTCCACAATATATCTTCGGTAAAAATTCGCTGATTGTGAAACATCGGCTCTGATTTCGATTTTTCTAAAAAATATAAGAAATAAATTTTTAGCTTCTCTCTATAAGCGTAAATTGTTGATTTTTAAAGGTTTTTAAATTGTACAAAAAATGAACGATTTTACCTGACCCTTTAATATATCTAGGGAATTGCTTGTCAAGTTATGACTTATACACAGGGTTATCCACAGCTTATGGGGAGAACTCACCAAGCCCTTGTAACATCAATGTTTGCGCAAATCGCTTGTTACGACTTCTTAAAGATCAAAGCAGATTTTGTGATGTCACGTGTGTGTTTTTCTCAAAAAATTAGTCTGTGTCGCCGATGTTTCACACCATAAAATATTTATTGTTATAAAAATAAAACCGTCAAAATGGTCGCAAGAATCGCTGAGTTGACCGTATGGCAAGCTTTTTATACTTAGTCGGCCGTGTTAAGGCGCGTTTTTATCCGCTGTATCGGTCACATTCCGCCGCGCTCTTGATCATCTTCGCTGGCAAAGCGCCGCGCATAAAAAAGGCGGCTAATCTGTTAGCCGCCTTTATCGCTCTTTATCTAAGAGTAGATTTCTAATCGCTTGGTTTTAGTCTTTGCTATAAATCAAATCCCAGACGCCATGACCACGCGCGATGCCGCGGCGCTCAAATTTGGTCATTGGACGAAAGTCTGGTCTGTCAATAAAGTTGCCTGCACCTGCTTGGTTGGTGAGGCCAGCAAAGTTGTCTAGTACCTCCAGCATCCAAAAAGCATAATGCTCCCAGTCAGTGGCGGTATGAAACCAGCCGCCTTGGGTTAGGCTGCGTGTCACAATCGCCATGCGTTCAGGACTGACAAAGCGGCGCTTATAGTGGCGCTTTTTTTGCCATGGGTCAGGGAAGTACAGCTGAATACGGTCGATATGGTTTTCTGGTAGCTGTTTGAGTAGTTGGATGGCGTCACCATTGATTATTTTGACGTTACGCAAGCCTTGGGTGCCGGCCATATAGGCGCATTTGCCAATGCCTGGCTCATGGACTTCGATGCCGACAAAGTTGCGCGCCGGCTCTGCGGCGGCCATCTCGATGAACGAGTCGCCCAAGCCAAACCCAATCTCTAGGGTCAGCGGTGCGTCACTGCCATTTGGGCTATCGGCAAATAGCGCGCGCAAGTCATGGATGCCAGTTAAGTCGCCATCGCCAAAGCTGTTATTGACCAAATAATCGGCGAACTCGGGCGCAGTCAACGCCAGCTCGGCGTTTTTGTTCATGTGTGTACGTCGTTTCATAAAGGTATTGACGATACGAATGTGTTTGTCCGCGGCAGGCGTGCTTTGGTTGTCATCAACGTCAGCGCTCGCTGTGCCGACGTCGATTAGGGTTTGCTCATCAGTGGTTGGCGTACTGGTGAGATTGTCATTACTATCAGGATGTTGACTCATAAGATGGGCAGTGCTTCATTAGGTGAGTGAGATGGCGTCATTATAAGTGATATTGCTGCGACTGTGAATGTGCAATACGTTTTTAGCGGTTTTATACAGTTGTAGGAGATGAGAATAGATGTGACATCAAAAGTGATAGTAAAGACTATCGAGATGATAAAGGGTATTAAAGTATCGAAAGACGTCAAATCGGTGTACACGGGTTTTCTATACAGGGCAGTTGGCGTTATCATATAATAACGATTGATATTTTTTAAAACTTAGAGCGTACTCTCATGTTATTTATCGAAACGGATTCGCCACCGCCGTTTTATCAAGAACAGCTCACAGCAGCCAAGCGCAGGCAGCTGGACAAATGGTTTATTGGCCATCGTAGCCAGCGTTATTATCTAAAGCGCTTTGAGGAATTTGATGAGCAAGGGTATTTATCGCCCAAATGGCACTGGGCGGCATTTTTCATCACTTTTCCTTGGCTGCTATACCGCAAGCGCTATATGGACGCCATTGTCTATAGTGTGGCGGGTTGGTCGTTTATTCAGCTCAATGTGGCGCTGGTCTTGGTGGCGTTTGAGTTTGTGGCGATGTCTTATGTCCCTGATGCGTATCAGATGGCCACCCGTATCGGTATTGCCGCGGCTATTTGGCTGTTTTGGTCGTTTATGGTGGCGCGCTGGACGGATGCCTATTATTATCGTATGGCGCGTCGTGAGATTGCGGATGCTATCAATGACCATCCGCGTGATGAGGAGGCGCAAAAGGCGCACCTAAAAAAAGAAGGCGGCGTGAGCTTGTTTGGTTTGGGGCTTGGCTTTGGGTTTTTTGCATTTGCGCTACTGGTGATTAAGGTGCAGTTTTTGCCTATCGTTGCCAAACCAAAAGAAAACGCGGTGCTGTTTGATACTTATGATATCGCCAAAAACGCCCAAAACCGGGTGGCGCTGATCTATCAGCAGACTGGGCAGTGTCCTGTGAATCTGCCGCTTAGTACCGAGGATCAGCAGGTGCGCATGCATATCGCAGTCCAAGCGCCAGGGGTGACCAATACCGATTGCGCCATCATTGCGACCATTCAAAACGTCAGCTTTCCAGTGCGCTACCTCAATGATCAGACCTTGGTCTTTTATCATTTGCCAGATAGTGATGATTGGGCTTGCACCAGCTCACTCAATAAAAAACAAGCCCCAAAAAGCTGCCTAGCTGATTGATGCATCGATATCGAAGCAAGGGGGTGCTATCGAGCGTGTATCCCAGTCAATGTCGTCAAAGTCGTCAAGGACAATGTTTTAGAGTGACAATAGTTTATAATGACAGTGCTTTAGGGTTTAGAATCAGCGGCGCTGGCATCTTGGTCATCGACAGGCGTTGCTTGACTCTTTAGTGCCTCATAAAAGTCAGTCAAATCCATCTTGCGCGCTTTATCGATATCTTCATCAAATAGACTCTCAAGCTCTGCCATGGCTGACTGCGCCGACTCGATCAGGCTGGCTTCGTCGCCATAAATGGCTTGCTGGCGCTCAATCAAGTCATCATCGTAATCACGGAATGTCTGCACCGTTTCTCGGGCTTTTTCTGGAGAGATGCCCAGCAGCTGTAGCGACTCGCGCGACATATCTAACGACGACAGGTAAGTCTCGCGCCAAATATGACGTACGCCTACTTCACGCAAGCGATAATAATGCTGACGATCCCGCGCTCGTGCTAAGACGATCATATCGGGGTAGTTTTTGCGCAAATATTGGGCGGTGGTGATAGAGCGCTCCAAATCGTCAATCGCCAATATAAACACCCGTGCTTTTTTGATGCCAGCAGCGCGGAGGATTTCAGGGTTTTTTGGGTCGCCGTAATAGACTTGGTTACCAAATTTACGCACGAAATCAACACGGTTGGCTGAGCGTTCAATGGCGGTAAATTCGATATTGTGCATGCGCAGTACGCGCCCGATAATCTGCCCGACACGGCCAAACCCTGCAATGATGACTTGATGCTCATGATCAGGAATCGCATCGTACTCACGGCTGGGCTTGCTTTTGGCAAATAATGGCTCGCCGATTTTTTCTAGCAATAAAAACGCCAACGGTGTGAGCGCCATAGAGATGGTGACGATGAGGTTTAAGGTGTTGGCAAGCTCAGGGCGCAAGACGTTTTGGGCGCTTGCCACGCTAAAGAGGACAAAGGCAAATTCACCGCCTTGTGCCAGTGTCACGCCTAGCCTAATACTGGTCGGCCAGCGATTGCCTGAGACTTTGGCGATGGCGGTAATCACGGCAAACTTAATCACCATCAGCGCAATGGCGCAGCCAATAATAAAAATAGGCTCCGCTAAGATAAGCTTGACGTCTGTGAGCATGCCAACCGACATAAAAAACAAGCCCAAAAGCAAGCCTTTAAACGGCTCGATACTGGCTTCGAGCTCGTGACGATATTCAGAGTCGGCCAGCAATACGCCCGTCAAAAACGCGCCCAGTGCCATTGATAGACCAATCTGACCCATCAAAATCGACACGCCCATCACAATGAAAAGCGCCACCGCCGTGAGCAGCTCAGAGGCGCCACTGGAGGCCACAAACTTAAAAAATGGACGTACCACATAACGGCTGGCAAAAATCAGACCCGCAAATACGGCAAACACTTTACCAAAATACAGCAGGTCGTAGCTTTGCTCGCGCACCCCTGACAAAAACGGAATGACCGCCAATAAAGGAATGACGGCGATGTCTTGAAACAATAAAATAGTAAAGGCTTCACGGCCATGAGTGCTAGAGAGCTGCTGCTTTTCGGTCAGTATCTGTAAGACAAAAGCGGTGGAGGAGAGTGCAAGGCCAAAACCGACGATAAAGGCAGTATCTAATGCCAAAGAAAAAAACTGGTGCAAAAGCCACATTAGTAGCATGCCAGTGAGGCCAACTTGCAAACCACCGAGGACAAAGATGGAGCGCCGTAGTGCCCAAAGCCGCGATGGTTGTAGCTCAAGGCCAATAATAAACAGCAGCATGACCACGCCAAATTCAGAGAAATGCAGCAAGCTCTCAGCATCACCTGCCACATCCAAGCCGCTCGGCCCCAAAATCAAACCAGTAATGAGATACCCTAAAACTGTCGCGATACCAAATCGTTTACCAAGGGGTACAAACAGCAGCGCTGCTCCTAAAAAGATTGTAGCTTGTAACATCAAATTTGGTGAGCCGGCGGCGGCAGCGAACATCTGGTATCCTTAAATAGTGGCAAGGTCAAAGACATAATAAAAAACGTGGTCAGAAAAACATCAGAAACCTGCGTTATTTTTTGCGGTAAATTTTCCAAACGCCATTGTCGGCGATGGGGTTGTTGTAAGCATCGTTACGGCGTTTACGCGGGGTCTGTCTGCTATCGACGACTTTAAAATCAGGCAACGCATGGACGATAAGACCGGTACGATAAAAGCGTACGCGCTCAGGCTCCATCATCTCACCCTTACTATCGCGGCAAAACACATAAGCACGTAGGTCAATAAACTCACGATGCGCCACTAATCTTGCCTCGTCATCGTTATCAAATACTGCTGACATGCGCGCAGTCTCCTCGGCACTATAATCGCCGCATTTATCAGTCAGGGCACCGACCGAGCCAAAGCTTTTGGATTCTTTGGCTCGGGTTTTGGTCAGATGCAGGCGCTGCACATGATAAATAAACTGCGGTATCTCGAGGCTGGCTGGCAGTGGCAGATAATCAGGCGGTAGGTTGGCTGCAGGATAAAAAGCCATCGCGCGCTCAAGTAGGGGCTGCCAACGCTGCTGGTAGGCCTGCACCTCTGCTAAGTTACCTTCATAAATAGGCATGTCGCGGATCTGACGCAAGATATCAGGTGGAAACTGCTCGTCACGAAACTGAGCAATATCGTCTTGCAGCGTCGATAGCAAAACTTTGGCGTGTTTTTTGCCCTCTTTTGACGTTGGGTTGTCAATATAGTCTGGGGCGACAAAGGGCGCGGAACGTCTAGACATAAGATCACATCGTCAATGAATCGGTTAAAAAAATACAACTCAGTGTATCTGCCATGGCAAATCAATCAGTAAAATGGCAGTTTATAATTATTATAACCATATAAACACCAGTAAAAGGATTTTTTTAAATAGGATAAGTAAAGTTTTGCTAGAAATTGTTGAGATGGGTTGGCGGTGGTAGGTTGAAGGTGATGGGTAGGTGATAAGCAGAGTGAGCTATTTTTAACCCATTTAGGTGACTGTCGATTAAATGGAGGGCACGCCCTAGTGACTGTGCCCGATATGGCTATTCGCAGAGCTTTGCTGCTCTGATATGTCGCAGACCAATGCATCGCTATGGGTGCCGGTCTGCGGGTGTGACAAGCTCTCAACCTGAATGGTGGCGTGATGAATACCAAGCGCAAGCAAACCTTGCTCAAGATTGGCAATCAATACGCTGGCATCCGAGATTCTCATATCCCCATCGACCACCACATGGCAAGATAGCGCATTTAGCCCGCTGGTGATGCTCCAGACATGCAGGTCGTGGACTTGTTTTACTTGTGGATGGGCAAGCAGTTTGTCTTCGACATCCACCAGCGATATGCCTTCTGGCGTGCCCTCCATCAAGATATGTACCGAATCACGTACAACTCGGTAACCACTTACTAAGATAAGTATGGCGACGATCACCGACGCTGCGGCATCGGCCCAAACCCAGCCAAACCCCATCATCAGTAACGCAGCGACAATAGCGGCTACTGAGCCCATCAAATCACTTAATACATGCAAGTAAGCGCTTTGCATATTGAGGTTGACAGGCTCTTTTGGGTCAGCACTTTTGGTTTTTACATGGTCTTTATTTGCCTTTTCTTTATTTACTTTGTCTTCATTTGCTCCATGGCTGTGGGTGTGCCCATCGCTGCCGCTACTACCACGATGCATCAGCCAAGCGACCAAGATATTAACCAGCATACCGATGGTGGCGACGATTAACATACCTTGGGTGGCAATCTCTGGCGGTGAGTTAAAACGTTTGATCGCTTCATAAAAAATCATCAAGGCGATAATTACCAGCGTCGCACCATTGACGGTGGCCACGATAATCTCAAAGCGTTTATAGCCAAAGGTCTTTTGATGGGTGGCGGCTTTTTCGCCGATTTTAAATGCCATCAACGTCGCACCAAGGGCGATGGCGTCGCTGAGCATGTGACCGGCATCGGAGAGTAGCGCCAAGCTGCCAGTTAACAAGCCACCAATCGCCTCGATAAACATATAACCTGTGATGATCACAAAGCTAATCAGTAACGTACGCTGATAGCCTTTGGTATCTCTTGGCGCGGTGTTTTGCTCTAGGTGAGTGTCGTGATCATGAGCGTCTTGATTGTCAGCAGTATAGTTACTATCGTCATTTTTATGCACATCACTATGCTCACTTGCAGGCACATGCTTATTTTGCTTATGACTGGGATCTTCTTGACTCATAATGTTACTCAAATTTATTAAGATTTATCGTAAATAACTTCAAGGATTAACAATAAATCTAACATAGTCGAGTATTAGAAGCTGTAACGACGAGGTAAAAAGGCAGCCAGTAAGCTATAATCGATTCACTGCAAAAATGACATCGTGCTACTGGTATGAATTTTCCTTGCGTGCTGTTATCACAGAGGCTGCGCAACATTCATTCCAGTAGCACTCTTCAGTTTATCACCATGTTATTTTGAATTGACTATACGTTTGGTAGCCTAAGAACAATAAGAGGAAACGGTGATAAGTTTGAGGTGTCAGCCTACCAGCCGACAGGGTCGATATCTAAAGTCAGTTTTAGATATTTAGCGCTGGGTAGTGCCAGTACGGGTTGCCACCAGTGGCTTAGTACTTGGTGGAGCTGCCCGCGCTCTTTGGCGATGAGGAGTAGCTGGGCATGGTAGCGACTATTTTTTTTGCTCATGGGGGCATCGATGGGCCCGAGCACGGCCAAATTGTGGTTACTGGACAAGATAGCGATGGCATCTTTGAGCGCTTGTATGGTGGCGGCTAGGGTTTTGCCTTCGCAGCGAATCAGCGCGGCATGGGTATAAGGCGGCAGTCCCATCATTTTGCGCTCTCGTAGTAGATCCTGCGCAAATGACAGGTAGCCGTCTTTTACCAGCTTTAGCAGTAGCGCGTTGTCAGGCTGTAGCGTTTGGATTAACACACGTCCTGCCTTGTCTCCGCGTCCTGCTCGACCGGCGACCTGAATCATCAGCTGCGCGGTATGCTCAGGCGAGCGAAAATCCGCGGACAAAAAGCCGCGATCGGCGTTGGGTAAGCACACCAAAGTAACGTTTGGAAAGTGATGGCCTTTGGCGACCATCTGCGTGCCAACCAAGATAGCAGGATCACCTTGATTGATACGCTGATAAATATTTTCCCAGCTGTCTTTGCGCCTTGTGGTATCACGATCGATTTGAATGATAGGGTATAGGACTTTGCTGGTTTGCGGATTGGCAAAAATCGCGTGCAAATTTTCGCTAAGCCTTGTCGTGCCTATACCTTTGGCATCCAAGTTTTGACTGCCGCAATCAGGGCACACCGCTGGAATATAAGCTTGCCAGTCGCAGTGG
This sequence comes from Psychrobacter sp. L7, assembly GCF_002810365.1. Taxonomy (NCBI): domain Bacteria; kingdom Pseudomonadati; phylum Pseudomonadota; class Gammaproteobacteria; order Moraxellales; family Moraxellaceae; genus Psychrobacter; species Psychrobacter sp. L7. The sequence continues at coordinate 228,372 of NZ_NEXR01000010.1, read as the reverse complement.
TGGCATTTGAGATAGGCATTACTGCTGTTTTGGCGGCTATAGTGTACTGTTAAATGCGCATCACAGCGTGGACAATCTGCTTGCCAGCCGCAAGCTTCGCACAATAAGACAGGTGCGTAGCCGCGCCGATTTAAAAACACCAGCACCTGGTCGCCAGCTTCTAGGGTTTGCCGTATTGCCCCAATCATGGCGTCTGTCAGTCCAGTATCGTAGCGGGCGCCGTCGTCCGTTGTCTGCTGGTGCGTACTTTGCAGACGCGCATCGATAAGCTGCATGGGCGCAGGCTTGGCATTGCCTGGTCGTGTCGATAGCTGACATTCTATGAGTTTGCCATCATCGACCAGTTTTAGATGCTCAAGCGAAGGGGTGGCGGTACCGAGTATGACGGGGATGTTGTATTGCACACCGCGATAAAGCGCGACATCTGCGGCATGATAGCGCAGGGTGTCTTGCTGCTTATACGAGCCATCATGTGCCTCGTCAACGACAATCAACCCTAAATCGGCGAAAGGATAGAGCACTGCTGAGCGTGTACCAATGATGATTTGAGCGTGTCCTGTACGGCAGTCTTGCCAGCCCTGCAGGCGGTGGGTGTTGTTCATGCCAGAGTGTAGCAGCACGATATCTGCGGCAAAACGGCTGGCAAAACGGGCGCGCGTCTGCGGTGTCAAGCCAATCTCTGGCACCAAAATCAAAACCTGTTTGCCCGCTTCAAGTACCGCTTGCATGACTTGTAAATACACTTCGGTCTTACCGCTACCAGTAATACCGTTTAATAAAAAACCAGTATAACGGCCAGCTTTATGAGCGGCGATGATGGTGCTGACCGCCTGTTGCTGCTCGTCATGGAGATCAAGCGGCAGTTTGGCCAGTTTGACAGGCGTCGGTGCTTGTTTTGGCTCGATATAGCGCTCGATGAGTCCTTTTTCTTCCAGTGTCTTTAAAAAAGGCCGCTGCATGCCTTCTAATAATAAAACGTCTTCGCTGGCACCGCGCTCGCCGTGCAATTTGAGCATATCAAACTGCTGTTTTTGTTTTTTGGCATTGGGATGAAAGTCGTCATCAGTGATGTTCGGCAGTATGCGCCAGTGCGTGATCAAAAGGTCTAGCGGCTTGCCTTGACGCACCAGCGTCGGCAGGATCACGCCAAACACATCGCCCAGTGGATAGTGATAGTAGCGTGCCAGCCAGTAAGCAAGCTTTAGCATCGCCGCGTTTAAGATAGGCTCGTCATCCAAGCATCGATAGATAGATTTGAGCTTATTTAGTGGTACGCTGCTATCGGCGGCAGCGATATGAGCAACCACGATACCGATAAGTGTCTGCCGACCGAAAGGAACTTCGACACGGCTACCGATTGCTGGACGCGCGCTAGGCTCAGCGGTTGGGGTGGCCTGCGTAGCTGCTGGCAGGCGATAGTCAAATACCCGGTAAAGGGGCACAGGTAGAGCAACTTGTACCAACATAAAAGGCGTCGCCGTCTTATTAGAGAGATGTCATTGCCACAGACGATGATTTACATGGTCGGCATATAGTCGATTCTAAATAAAAGAGTCATACGTTTATTGATCAGCAAGGCCGATAAAAATTTTTTGGCGTGCTGTGCCTACGCAGACAGAGGCTGCAAAAATTTCTATCAGCCTTGCTATAACATTTTTATAGTGAACTGACTATAGGCAGTATTAGGACATTAAAGTCGAAATAACGCCGCATTAACCAAAAATATTTGAATATTTAATAGACTCTATTCAGCTATTCACTGCTAAAAACCAATAAGCTTAGCAGGGTGCTAAGCTTATCGTTACAACACAGATATGAGTGGTAGGCTTACTCAATATACATGATGGCTTCGATCTCAACCACGCCGCCCTTTGGCAAAGCGGCGACTTGTACCGCCGCGCGCGCTGGGTATGGCTCGCTTAGGTTGGCGGCAAACACATCGTTGAGCACGGCAAAGTCGCTTAGATCGGTCAAAGAAACGTTGAACTTCACCACGTCACTTAAGCTACCGCCAGCGGCTTCACAGACGGCTTTTAGGTTGGCAAATACTTGCTTGGCTTGTGCTTCAAAGCCTTCTTTTAGCTCCATGGTGTCTGGGTCAAAACCCAGCTGACCTGAGACATAGACAGTGTTGCCAACTTTGACGGCTTGTGAGTAAGTGCCAACGGCGGCAGGTGCTTTGTCTGTTTGGATGGTTTGACGAGTCATAGGATATCCTTGTTATCTGTTGTTAGATGGGTTTATCAGTTGGGTTTTGAGCATACAGTGGCAGCCTGTACTGTCTTGCTGCAAGCTGCCCAGTTTAGCATTGTTTACTGCTTTCTAAAAACCTCTGAGCATCGCGCCGCGTTTTATAATTTGCCACGTCGTAAAAAGCTGCTTGTGCGATCGTCAATCCAATATAAACACGACTTGATAGCCTTGTGTCTGATTTATTTGGATTCGACGATAGAGCGACACATCTGGCCGCCATTTAGTGCTATAGCTGATATAGACGGATAATATTGGGGAAGCCGAGTAATGAGCGTAGCTCGCGGATACCCTGCGCTAAGTGGTTGCGGCTACGTACCACGATATGGAGGATGGTATCGCTGCTGCGTACATCGATTTTTTCGACGCCCATATTGAGCTGGCGCAAGTGATAAATCACTTCACTGATTTGCTCATCGCTCAAGGCGATAGAGAGTTTAAGATAAGCGGGGAAACGAACCTTACCGTTATTTTTGATCCCCGTCTCGCCCGCCTCGCTTTGGTTAACAGCTTTATCGCTGCGCCAACGCAGTTGAATGACCTGATAAGGATTGTCTTTACGAATGTCATCAAGCGAAAAACACTTATGACGATGGACGACCAGACCGTGGCGTGATAAATGACCGACGATAGGGTCGCCGTAGATCGGATGACAGCAGTTGGCAAAGTTGATCTCAACCCCTGAGGCGTTGACGATCAGCTGCTGCGGCTGGGTCATATCAGCGCTATGCTCTTGCGCGTGTAGGTCGTTGACTTCGTCACTAAATAAACGGGTAACGACCAGCTGCGGCAGCAATGTGCCAGAGCTGATTTGCTCAAATAAGGTGTTTTTTTCTGTCAAACCGCGCCATTCAGTTAGGTTTTTCCAGTCGCTGTCTGTCAGATCGTCAAGGCTTTTTTGATAAGTCTTAAGCGCGCGATCTAAGGCTTGCTTTCCATGATGCTGTTTGTCAGCGGCGGACAAGTCCTTAAACCAGCGCAATATCTCTTCGCGGGCCTTGTTGGTGGCTACAAACCCAAGCCACTCTGCTTTTGGCTCTGAGTGGTTGTCGACCTCGATTTCAACCAGTTGGCCATTTTTGACCACCGTGCCCAGTTTGGCTTTTTTGCCATCGATGTTGGCACCGACAGCGACGTTGCCGACCATCGGGCCGACAGCATAAGCAAAGTCTAGGGCGGTGGCGCCTTGCGGCAGCTCGTAGGCTCGGCCTTTGGGGCTATAGCAAATGATTTTGCTAGAGTGTAGATAATCCATCAGCTCGTTAATAGTAGAGACGGCCGCCGAAAAGTCAGGACTGCCATCATTTAAGCTGTCTTCTTCGACCAAGTCCTTCATGTTACGCAAGGACGCTTGAATGACTGATTGACTGACATCAGAGGCGTGCTCAGCACCGATGACCCCAAGCCTTGCCGCGCTTTGCATTTGCTTGGTCAAAATCGTGACTTTGACCACGTCATTGTCGCGCTCGTAGATGAGCGTCAGCGACTGATTGCCACCTGGCAGCGGGCGGCGAATATTATCAGCAATATGGGTGTCGTCGATTTGGTATTTTTTGATCAGATAATAGGCGAGCTTATCGCAAGCTTCGATATTGTCGAGTACGATTTCAAACGCATAATGACGCAATAGCGCACTGATTTCGCCGCGGTTGCGAAAAAACTGTCGGTAAATCACCACGCGGTTGTCCAAGACCTTGACCAGACCGTTTAGATCTAAGTTATTTAACACGATACTCAGATAGCGATGAATGGCTTCTCGTTGAAAATTGCGCCCCAAGCCGTGTTGCAACAGCTTATCTGAGAGCTTGTTGTACATCTCAGAGTCAAGATTGCGATAGCACAGTACCTCGATATAATCGGCGATGTCATTGAGACCCATCAGCCGCGCAAAGGGCACATAAAAATCCAGCGTTTCTTGTGCGGTGGTGCGCTGTTTTTCTGGGCGTACCGCATCCAATGTCGACATGTTGTGCAGGCGATCTGCCAGCTTGATGATCAATACTCGTGGATCTGCGAGGGTCGCGGTCAAAATCTTGTGAAAAGTGGCGGCTTTGTTTTCTTGTTTATTGTGTGCCGAGGATTTGAGCTTGGTGACGCCATCGACCAATCTGGCTACGGCTTTGCCATAGCGCTCAGCGATTTGCTCATCGCTGACCTCAGTGTCCTCTACCGTATCATGCAAAATCGCCGCAATGATGGTATCTCGATCCAAGCGAAAACCTGCCAGTATCTCAGCGACCGCAATAGGGTGGGTGATATAAGGCTCCCCTGATTTGCGCTTATCCTTGATATGGGCGATGTCACCAAACTCACAGGCATCAATAACATCACGCCGCTCGGCGGCAGTGAGGTAGCCTACTGAGCGCAATAAGTTATATTGAGCATCATCGACTAGGTGATGACTGAGTTTGGGCAAGGTTTGAATCATAAAGTGACGATCCTATATTTGATGACTGGGTTTTATGACCAGTTTTTATGGCTGCTTTTTATGACTAGGCAACTGCGATAACACTCAATCATCGATCAAGATAAGCGGCGGCTGACAAAATATGAACTCGCTATAGAAAACGTGAGAGTGAGAGCCGTGCACCTTCTAATTAATCTTAAATCGCATTCAATGTCAACAGCTAAGCAAATCGCGCGGCAAAAAATCTAAAAATTCCCACTCAGTGGTATATTTTGGGGTCTCAGTGGTCATTACAACTGATACAACCAAAAAACCACAGCTTATGCTGTGGTCTCTTTTGTCATGATGATATGACGGCTTTTGGGGCATATATAGCCCGCCTTAATCTGGTTGGTCTAACAAACCATGATTAAAGATTAAAAGCTATGATCACCTGACAGGGCTAAGTCTAATGAGCTGGTTGCAAAGTTATGCTCTGGCTGATTTAAAATATCGCGGGTGATTTTGCCAGCAGCAATCTCACGTAATGCCAAAACCGTTGGTTTGTCATTATCGACATCAACCATTGGCTCAGCGATACCTTTGGCCAATTGACGGGCGCGCTTGCTTGCGACTAAAATCAGCTCAAAGCGATTATCTACGTTATCTAAACAATCTTCAATCGTCACTCGTGCCATAAATAGCTACCTCGGTTGTTTTTATTAAGTGGCGAGGATGGCCGCCACTCAATAAAAATAATATCAAAAATATATAAAGGGGGATAGCTAGATATTATAGCATTTTTTGCCCCGCCGCGTCGTTGCTTTTTTATCTCTACATCACAAAATCTGGCACGCCGCCCTTTTAACGCGTTAATTTGTCTGACGTTTTAGTCTGCCTGAGTGCCGAGCAGATTGGCGATGGTGCGATGGTAGCGCTGCTGCTGGCGGCTTAGGGTCTGCCTGTCAGCGACGATAATGGCCTTTAGCTCAGTCAATGCCACCTCAAAGTTGTCATTTATAATCACATAATCAAAATGGACGTACTGCGCCATTTCCGCCACTGCACCGGCCAAACGCTGCTCGATGACCTCCATCGAGTCTTGCGCGCGTGTCGATAGACGCTGACGCAGGGTGTCGATACTGGGCGGTAAAATAAAAATCATCACCGCGTCCGTAAAGATTTTTTTGACTTGTAGCGCCCCTTGCCAGTCAATCTCTAAGATGACATCGACGCCTGCGTCTAACTGCGCCCGTACGCTTTGCTCTGAGGTGCCATAGTAGTTGCCAAACACCTCAGCATGCTCCAAAAACTGATTGTCATGGATGGCGGCGACGAATTTGTCGACATTGGTAAAATGATAATGCTGACCATCGACCTCGCCTGGACGCGGCGCGCGCGTGGTATGTGACACACTGACAGTCAAGTCATTGGTGGTAGCCAATAGCTGTTTTACCAGTGAGGTCTTGCCAGTACCTGAAGCGGCGGTGATGATAAATAATGAACCTGTCATACAGTGTGTCCTAGTAGCGAGTGCCCTAATAAATATAAAAAGCTGGTAAAAAGAAAAATCGCCATCATTTATGGCGATAGCAGGGTTGATTGGTACCGTGATAAACGGCCGTTACGCATAATAAAGCCCCTGCCCATCAGTAGGCGGTAGTCACATGACTACTACGTACTAACTGTGACCGGCGCGGGAATTTCAAAGGCAATAAAAGCAAATTATGCTACAGTAACGCATGGGTTTTATCCCAAACCTTCAATCAAAGCTTAATCCAAGCTGTTGTGAGACGTTTTATATAGTCTTAAATACAAATTATCTAATGATAGGCCTTTTTATGCAAATTTATCTTGCCAATCCGCGGGGATTTTGTGCTGGTGTCGATCGCGCTATTGCGATTGTCAACGAAGCATTGACACGTTTTGAGCCGCCCATTTATGTCCGCCACGAGGTGGTACATAATAAATTTGTGGTCTCAGACTTGGCCAATCGCGGCGCGGTATTCGTTGAAGAATTGGATGAAGTGCCAGATGGCTCCATCGTTATTTTTTCAGCACACGGGGTGTCAAAGGCGGTCGAGGATGAGGCTGAGCGCCGCGATTTGACGGTATTTGACGCCACTTGTCCGCTCGTCACCAAAGTGCATATCGAAGTGGCAAAGTTTGCACAAGAGGGCATGGATGCTGTGCTGATCGGCCATGCTGGACATCCAGAAGTCGAAGGCACCATGGGGCGATTTAACCGTGGGCATGGCGGTCAGATTCATCTGGTCGAAAACGAAAGTGATGTGGCTGCACTCAGTGTCCAAGATGCTGAGCGCCTAGCGTTTGTCACCCAAACTACGCTATCGATGGATGACACCGCGCGCGTCATCGATGCACTGCGCGATAAGTTTCCAAGCATTCAAGGCCCGCGCAAAGACGATATCTGCTACGCCACCCAAAACCGCCAAGATGCGGTCAAAGACTTGGCGGGCCGCTGTGAAGTGGTGTTGGTCGTTGGCTCACCAAACTCATCAAACTCCAACCGTCTGCGCGAGCTGGCCGAACGTATGGATTGCCGTGCGTATCTGATAGACAATGCCAGCGAGATGGACAAAAGCTGGTTGGAGGGTGTGCAGAGTATCGGGGTGACGGCTGGTGCCTCAGCGCCGGAAGTCCTGATCCAAGAAGTGCTAAAGCAGCTACAAGACTGGGGTGGCGATTTGCCAAGCGAGCTATCGGGTATCGAAGAAAACGTGACGTTTAGCCTGCCAAAAGCGCTGCGCATTCCGGTCACTCAAGTAGGCAAGTGATATGAGTCAACAGCAGCCAAAAACAAAGTTTGTCTTAGCAGAAGCCACGCTAGATGAGATCAACAAGCAGCTAAAAATCAATACCTTTGTCACCATCGTCTTGGTGCTGATGCTGCTACTCAATACCGCTCAGTTTATAAAGGGTTATAGCGTCTTGTATGGCGTACTGATTGCGGTGATGGCGTTTTTTCTATTTATCATGGTCAAGAGTCGCACACTGCTGACCATGCAAAAACAACGATTGAGCAAATAACGTATGCTTATCGAATCCGGCAACACGTTATTCCAATCAAAATCATATCCAACCAAGCTCATATAAGGTACACGTCGACGATAAGTCAGGCAGGATCAGCCAGACAGTTTGCGGTCATAAATAGTGTGCTTTAAATAAAAAAGAGAATCGAAAATATTAAGGAAAATTATGTCAGCGTACTACAAACTGGTCAAACGCGAACCATTGGCAGAGGGTGTCAGTATCGCGCATTATCAGCCGACGCAGCATGCCCAAGGCGCGTGGAACGAGCACGAGCAACATATGGCGCCAGCTACTGGGGTGCTGAGCGCTGAGCTACAAGGGTATGCGCCGCAAAAAAACATGCGCATCGCTCGTATTAGCTTAGATATTTTGGGGCTGATACCGCTTGATGAGTTTACCATCACCACGCGCTGTATTCGCCCAGGCAAGACCATCGAGCTTGTCGAGGCGGTAATGAGCAGCCGTGGTCGTGATGCCATTATTGCTAGGGCATGGCGACTGCTGACGCAAGACACCAGCGCCATCGCTGGCATTGAGGATCAACCAGCACAGCATAAGCCAGAAACGTTGCCTGCTTGGGAGGATATGAAAGGCTGGCCGGGCGGCTTTATCGAAAGTGTGCGCTTGGTGGCCGCTCCAGATCGCCGAGAAGGTCGCGGCATGGTTTGGATAACCAACGATGTCGAGATGGTAGAGGGCGTACCCACTGATGATATGGTGCATCTGCTGGGCATGGTCGATACTGCCAATGGCGTGGTACCAAGACTGGGTTTAGGGCTGTCAAAACTAGAGTGGATGTTTCCCAATACAGACCTGCAAATCCACATGCACCGCGTCCCTAAGGGTCGCTGGCTCGGTATCGAGGCGGTACAGCAGTATGGCGCTGATGGTATCGGGCTGACCAGTGCTGTGCTCCACGATGTGCATGGGCCCTTTGGTCGTAGCGAACAAATACTGACCATCCGCCCGATGCCGCGCTAGTATAAAGAAGGTGAGCGAGCGTAGGTAGGCGAGCATATACGCCGCATTCGCGACCATGCCAACTATGCTGACCATATTAACGAAGGCAAAGCAGAGCCAGAACCATGGCAATTATCGCAAAGCCTCTTATAGTTCTGTAAAATAAAATGAAATCATGTGATTAATTAATTATACAAAACAAGCCGAATCGGTTGTAATAGTAATCAAGCAAAGGCTAGGTAAGATAACTGCACAGGCAGGTTACTATGAACAAAATTCATCTGAACAAAGATCACCGCTTTTCAAACAAACTGACGAGCATTCTAGATATACTGCTAGAAGCGTATTCAGAATAAGTTTGGCACTTTCATTTGTTTTTACAGGAGTATGACCATGAGTGATAAAAAATGCCCTTACGCCCCAACCCAATTGACCATGGGTAATGGCGCACCAGTCGCTGACAACCAAAACAGCATGACCGCAGGCAAGCGCGGCCCATTATTGGCTCAAGATATCTGGCTCAATGAAAAGCTTGGCAATTTTGTCCGCGAAGTGATTCCAGAGCGCCGTATGCACGCCAAAGGCTCAGGCGCGTTTGGTACCTTTACCGTGACCAATGACATCAGCAAATATACCCGCGCGGCTATTTTTAGCGAAGTGGGCAAAAAAACCGAGATGTTTGCGCGCTTTAGTACTGTGGCAGGCGAGCGCGGCGCTGCTGATGCTGAGCGCGACATTCGCGGCTTTGCCTTGAAGTTTTATACCGAAGAGGGTAACTGGGACATGGTCGGCAACAACACGCCTGTGTTCTTTTTGCGCGATCCACGCAAATTCCCAGATTTAAACAAAGCAGTCAAACGCGATCCACGTACCAACATGCGCTCAGCGACCAACAACTGGGATTTTTGGACTTTATTACCAGAAGCCTTTCACCAAGTCACCATCGTCATGAGTGATCGCGGCATCCCAGCCTCGTACAGACACATGCATGGCTTTGGCTCGCACACCTACAGCTTTTGGAACGAAGCAGGCGAGCGCTATTGGGTGAAATTTCATTTCCGTACGCAGCAAGGCATCAAAAACTTAACCGATGACGAAGCTCGTGAAGTCGTCGGTATGGACCGCGAAAGCAATCAAAAAGACTTGTACGATGCTATCGAAAATGGCGATTTTCCGAAGTGGAAAATGTACGTGCAAATCATGCCAGAAGCTGAGGCAGATACCGTCCCTTACCATCCGTTTGACTTGACCAAAGTATGGCCAAAAGGGGATTATCCGCTTATCGAAGTGGGTGAGTTTGAGCTCAACAAAAACTCTGACAACTATTTTGTCGATGTCGAGCAAGCTGCGTTTGCGCCTAGCAACCTAGTCCCAGGTATCAGCGTCTCACCAGACAGAATGCTCCAAAATCGCTTGGTGAACTACGCCGATGCTCAGCGTTACCGTGTCGGTGTCAACCATCAACAGATCCCTGTCAACAAGCCGCGCTGTCCTGTGATGAGCAACCACCGTGATGGTCAAGGCCGCGTCGATGACAACTATGGCAGCCGCCCACACTATGAGCCAAACAGCTTTAGCCAGTGGCAGGAGCAGCCTGATTATGCCGAGCCACCCTTAAAGATTGATGGCGATGCGGCGCACTATGATTTTCGCGAAGACGACAGCGACTACTTTAGCCAGCCACGCGCGTTGTTTCATTTGATGAGTGCTGAGCAGCAGCAGGTCTTGTTTGATAATACCGCCAGAAACATGGCAGGCGTGCCAGACTTTATCCAGTATCGTCATATTCGTAACTGCCATTGGTGTGACCCTGCGTATGGCGAGGGCGTGGCCAAGGCTTTGGGCTTGAGCGTCGAAGATGCGATGGCTGCCCGTGACGCTGATCCAGCGCGTCATCTGCCAAGCTGTCTATAAGCCGCAGCGCATGCTTGGCGTGCCTAAAGGAGGCAAGCGAGGCAACGCCACTCAATGCTAAAAAATGATAAAAACCGCTTAAGTCAACTTAGGCGGTTTTTTTGTGGACGATTTTTATGATCAATATTGGTTTTTGCGGTATTTTGGCTTGAAATTTTTGCCTGTGCCCCTATCTGATTAACCAGCCTAACAGTATTTATCGCCCAGCCTTTATGGCCAGAGATGCCATACTGTTGGTATTGGAAAATTTGTGATTCACCGCTGCTGATGACAGCATCTTTGGTATGAATAATAGGAGTTTTTATGAGTGAGCAGACCCAAGTGGACAATCAAAGTTCCGCTGATGTAAAAAAACACAGTTTTGAAGCAGAAGTCGCCCAGCTACTGCACTTGGTGACCCATTCGCTATATTCTAATGCCGATATTTTCGTTCGTGAGCTGGTCTCTAACGCCTCGGACGCTTGTGATAAGTTGCGCTTTGAAGCCACCAATGATGACAGCCTTTATGAAGACGACGGCGAGCTTAAGATTCGCATCGATGTCGACACCGAGGCCAAAACCATCAGCTTTATCGATAATGGTATCGGTATGAATGAAGCCGATGCCATCGAAAACCTAGGTACCATCGCCAAATCAGGCACCAAAGCTTTTTTAGATAAGCTGTCTGAGTCGCAAAAACAAGACGGTCAGCTGATTGGTCAGTTTGGGGTGGGCTTTTATTCAGGGTTTATCGTGGCCGACACCATCACCGTTGAGTCGCGCAAAGCCGGTGAGCCTGCCGATCAAGGCGTTCGCTGGGTATCTGATGGCACGGGAAGCTTTACGGTTGAGACCATCACAAAAGACACTCGTGGCACCCGTATCACGCTGCACTTAAAAGAAGAATACAGTGAAGGTGAAGACCACTACCTAGACCGCGGGAAGATCAAGCGTCTGGTCAACAAATACTCAGATCACATCAGCTTGCCGATTCAGATGCGTAAAGAAGTTTGGCAAGAAGATGTCAAAGAGGAAGGTGCGGACGAAAACGATAGTAGCGACGCACCAGCCGGTGGTCAGCTGGTCTTGACCGATGAATGGGAAACCATCAACAAAGCCAGTGCGCTGTGGACACGCTCAGCATCTGAAATCGAAGATGATGAATATGTCGATTTTTATAAAAACATCACTTATGACATGGACGATCCGCTCACATGGACACACAACCGTGTCGAAGGCCGCGTGCAGTACACCCAGCTGTTATATATTCCTAAAAAAGCGCCAATGGATCTGTACACACGCGAGCAGCAGCATGGGCTAAAGCTGTATGTTAAACGCGTCTTTATCATGGATGAAGCAGAGCAGCTACTACCGATGTATCTGCGCTTTGTCAAAGGGGTGATCGACTCTGCTGACTTACCACTGAACGTCAGCCGTGAGCTGTTACAAGAGTCACGCGATGTAAAATCTATCCGTGATGGTAACGCGCGCCGCGTACTGACTTTGCTGGCGAGCCTTGCCAACAGCGAGGACAGCGATAAGCAAGAAAAATTTGCGCAGTTCTATAGCGAGTTTGGCGATGTCATCAAAGAAGGCCTGGGCGAGGACATGGGCAACCAAGCGCGTATTGCCAAGTTGCTGCGCTATGCCACCAGCACCAATGACAAGATCGAGACCAGCTTTGAGGACTATAAAGCGCGTATGAAAGATGGGCAAAAAGCCATCTACTATCTCACGGCTGACAACCTCGCTGCTGCCAAAAACAGCCCGCAGCTTGAGCTGTTTAAGAAAAAAGGCATCGAAGTGATCTTGATGACCAGCCGCGTCGATGAGTGGGCGATGAACTTCTTGACCCAGTTTGATGACACGCCGCTACAAAACATCGCCAAAGGTGCGGTAGATTTGGGCGATTTGCAAGACGAAGAAGAAAAAGCGGAAGCGGAAAAGGCGCAAGAGGCCATGAAGCCAGTCGTTGACAAACTAAAAACGACCCTAGGCGCACGTGCCAAAGACGTCAAAGTCTCAACGCGTCTGGTCGACAGCCCAGCGTGTTTGGTGGTCGGCGAAGGTGAGCTCTCCCCGCAGATGATTCAGATGCTTAAGCAAATGGGTCAAGAGGTGCCAGAGAGCAAGCCCACGCTTGAAGTCAACCCAGAGCATCCATTGATCAAAAAATTAGAAACCAGCGAGCAGTTTGATGAGCTGGCGCAAGTGATTTTTGATCAAGCACTATTGGCCGACGGTGGTCAACTTGACGACCCAGCCGCGTATCTAAAACGCGTCAACGAGCTATTGATGAAGTAAGCACGGCTGATATCAGTGACTAATAAAGGAGGTCTTGTACTCAAGGCCTCTTTTTTTATATGTTTTTATGTAAATATAGCCGAATTTTACAAATCAGCCTTATCCTCTTAGGCGACAATCCGTTACAATCGCGATAGATTAGCGCGCTAAGCTATTTGGCTGGGTTTTTTATTTTTAACCCTATTTTATCGTCAATTAGGGATAAAATTGCTGTCGGTACACCGTACAAACATTAGATAAAGTATATAAAATGGTCTATTAAAAAACGCTGACAGTAAAGCGTGCTATCCTTGATTTGCGTTATTTCTCTCGACTGGCTAGAGGTCTAAGTCTTTGTCACTTGCGTCGTTAAAAACCGTATCGCTTCAGCGTTTTTCGCTCAATTTCGCGGCCAATATCATTGCAACCTTATGGATGCTAGTAGGCTCAACGCGGGCGTTTTCTTGGGTCAAGCCTACGTTTATACAGTTTGCTGTTTTTGCGCTATTGGCGCTGAGCAGTAATGTGCTGTTTTCGTGGCTGGCAGCCGAAAATGGCAGCGTGTTTAATGAGCAAGGACTGGTCAGCTATCTTATTTGGCCGATGATTATCTTGCTCAGTGGTATCATCTTGGCACGGCGAGCGAGCAATCAAACCTTGGTGTTTGTGCCCGTGGTACTATGGCTGGTCGCGGATACCTTATCGGCGCTGCTACAAAGCTTGGTACAGTTTTTGGGCAGTCATGGCTGGTTACCTGACTGGAGTTATTCGTTTTTACCTATTTTATTTTTGCTGCTTTTTTTGTGGCAGACACTGGCACTGCTTTGGATATTTTCGCGGCGTCTGCGTATTCCGTGGTGGGAGCGTATCCTTGTGCTGCTCGGTGCGGTGGCGCTTTTGACTATCTGGCAGCGTAACGTCGCTGATCAGCCCATATTTAAACAAATTCCTATCGAGCCTGTGCTAGAGGAGGCGGCGCTCTATAAGCAGCCGCGTTTGCTCGAAAACGCTCTAAACAGTATCGATCCGGGTATCACGGGCAAAACCGACTGGTATTTTATGGGTGTGGCGGGGTTTTCTGAGCAAAATGTATTTCGCTCGGAGATCAATAAAGTCCGTGAGCTGTTTGATGTGCGGTTTGGCACCAGTGGTCGCTCGCTTGCTTTGATTAATAATACTTATAGCTGGCTAGATGAGCCGGTGGCGACCAAGACCAGTATCTTGCGCGGGCTAAAAAAAATTGGCCAGCAGATGAATACCGATGAAGATGTGCTGTTTATGACGCTCTCATCACACGGCACCGAAGACCTGATTCAATTGGCCAACCCGCCGCTCGCTATGGAAAACCTCGACGCGGCATGGCTGCGTGAGGCACTGGATACTTCTGGTATTCGCTGGCGAGTGATTGTGGTGTCTGCCTGTTATTCTGGCTCGTTTATCGACGAGCTGGCGTCGCCGACCACGGTGGTGATTACCGCCTCAGCCGCTGATAAGATGTCGTTTGGTTGTACCAACACCGCTGAGATGACTTATTTTGGCCAGGCGTTTTTTGCCGAGAGCTTACGTAGCAATACCAGCTTTGCGGCGGCCTTTAAAGACGCAAGACGGCGGGTTAGTAAGCGCGAAAACCTGATGGGCTTTGAGCCCTCTGAGCCGCAAATGGCCATCGGTAGTCTAATGGAGACGGCGCTGCCAGCCTTTGAGCAAGTGCTGTTTGATAAAACGCGGCCGCCAGTGGCACGCATTATAGAGGGGGCTGGTATCGATGCCGCACCTAAAAACGCTGCCCGTCCAGCGGTCGCCGCTATTGATGGGATGCGTTGATCTTACCAATATAAGACAGCATGGCCCATGTATTCTCTCGTTAAGCGTCATATATTTGACCAGTATTTTATCTTAGATAAAAAGGATCTGACTTATGAGTAACTCCTATCATCATAGCTTCTCTACCAGCTCACAGCTCACGCAGCTTAGTGCCAATCGCTGTTTTGATGGCGAGCAGCACTATTATAGCCATCAGTCGACAGCGACAAAGACTGCGATGACATTTAGTATCTACTTGCCAGATGAGGCGCTCGCAGGTCGCCGCTGTCCAGCTGTTTTATATTTATCAGGTTTGACGTGTAATGCCGATAACGTCACGCACAAAGCGCATTTTCAACAAAAATGCAGCGAGCTTGGGATGATATTTATCGCGCCAGACACCTCGCCGAGAAGTAGTGAGTCGGTGGATGTGCCAAATGATGAGCGTTATTTTGTCGGGCAGGGCGCCAGCTACTATGTCGATGCTGCGCAGGCACCGTGGTCCGAGCATTTTAATATGCAAAGCTATATCGTAGATGAGCTATATGACTTACTGCGCTCAGAGTTTCCTATCGATAGCATCGGTGTGACAGGACACTCAATGGGTGGTCATGGGGCACTGCTATTAGGGTTTAAATTCCCAAGTAAGTTTGTCAGCGTATCAGCGCTGTCACCAGTATGCGCCGCCAGCGAGTCGGCATGGGGCGAGGCTGCTTTTACAGAGTACTTTGGTGATGATAAAGCGCAGTGGGCGCAAGCAGATGTAGCAAAAACGATAGAAAAAGTCGGTCAGCAGTATACAAGTATTTTGGTCGATCAAGGCGCAGCGGACAATTTTTTGGCAGACGGCCAATTACAGACCAATAAGTTGCTTGACGCTTGTGAAAAAGCCAAACAGCCCTTAACATTACGTTATCAAGCAGGCCATGACCATAGTTATTACTTTATCCAAACTTTTATTAATGATCATATCGAGCACCATTGGCGTATGGCGCAGTTTGGCTAGTGGCTTGTTTGTCCCGAGCTGTTTTTTGTGCGTAGGCTTTCATATAGGTGCTGTACGGTAGATTGCTTATGTTTATTAAGGTTAAAATATGAAGGCAAGTTATCAAGATATCATAACTTCCAAGCCTGCTATATCGCAGGCTGCTTGTGCCTCAGCCTCGCTTACCATTATGCGCGCTGATATGATTGCCGCCTTACAAAGCAAGCAACATGGTAAGCGGGCGTCAACTGAGCCGCAGCCCTGTCCTCAGCATACAGGTAGTAGTCTGAGCGTGCTAGATGAGGCGCAGATATCACGCGTGATAGAGATGGCGTGGGAGGATAGGACGCCATTTTCAGCGATAGAGCATGGTTATGGTCTAAATGAGAAAGTAGTTATTAAGCTGATGCGTCACACGCTAAAACCGTCGTCTTTTCGCCTATGGCGTCGGCGTGTCAGCTGCCGTGCTACCAAACATGACGCCAAACGCTCCTTTAGCGTAGGACGCGCTTATTGCAAAACGCAATATAAGCCGCGTTAGCTGTGGTTTTGAGCCTTGTTATTTCTAGCCTTGTTATTTTTATACAATCATCAATCAGGTAGTTTATTTATGAGCAGTCCTTCTAAGCCTTATCTTATTGCGCCTTCTATCTTATCGGCTGACTTTGCCAGACTTGGTGAAGAGGTCGAAAAGGTATTAGAGGCTGGCGCTGATGTCATTCATTTTGATGTCATGGACAATCACTACGTACCCAACTTAACGTTTGGTAGCATGATCTGTAAGGCGCTACGTGATTATGGCGTCGATGCCCCTATCGATGTGCATCTGATGGTGTCGCCTGTCGATGGTATGATTGAGCAGTTTTTGGACGCAGGGGCCAGCATCATTACCTTTCATCCAGAAGCCAGCGCGCATATCGACCGCTCTTTGCAGCTGATCAAAGATGGCGGCGCTGAGTGCGGTTTGGTATTAAACCCAGCAACGCCTTTACACTACTTGGACTACGTGATGGATAAGGTCGATCAAATCCTGCTAATGAGTGTCAACCCAGGGTTTGGCGGTCAGTCGTTTATCGACAGTACGCTGGGCAAGGTGCGGGAGGTGCGTCAGCGCATCATCACCAGTGGCCGTGATATCAGGCTTGAAGTGGATGGCGGCGTCAAGGCCAGCAATATCCGTGCGATCGCTGAAGCGGGTGCTGATATGTTTGTCGCAGGCTCGGCGATATTTAATCAGCCAGATTATAAAGCTGCAATCGACGCCATGCGTGCAGAGCTGGCATTGGCCAACGCGAGCGCATAGCTGAGATGGGGCACGTCTCACGGCTGCTGTGAGCGTGAGCGCCCTACAAAGGTAAAAAGGTGACATATGAACACAAACAAACCGCCACACGCATCAGTGCCGCCTGATTCTGTAAATAGCCACGCGCCGCGACAGCGCAGCTTAGTGCCTAAAGGTATTACCATTGGTCTTGCTGTATTTGCGCTTGTACTCAGCTTAGCCGGTTATGGCTTTCGGCTGATGCTCGGTGAGGATGTGGAGACGGTGCTGCGCCATGCAGCGGTCATCGTCCCAGCCTTTGTGCTGGGTATTCCGCTGTTTTTTTGGCTGGGTTCGCGCCTGCTCAACAAAGTCAAAGGCATGCATATCGAAACTCGTAATGCCTTAACGCTTGGCTGGCTGACCGCATGCGTGGCCATGCTGTGGCTGATGGGGACTTATAGTTAAGTTGTTATGTGCCTCGCTATACTGCATAAACTAAGGGGTTTTGCGTATCGTGCATATCAAATACCCTGTTATGAGGACAGGTTAGTGTGTATGAGCGAACTCACCCTTTTGTGACTGCTTACTTTTTATTCATAAATACGTCACGCTGTTTGGGCGTGACTGGACGCTTGCATGTCAAAACCTTCTGATAAAATCTTCGATCTTATTTTTCCCAAAGACTTACCCAACAGTTTGTTTATTATCCTGATAGTGGCTTGTCTGCTGCTTGGGCTGTCATCCTTACGTCATGGCACCGACTTGCAAAGCTGGCTCAATGTCATCGAAAACTGGCTACTGATGCTGCTGATATTTCCTACGGCGACAGCGACTGTTGCCTTGCCATTTAAATACCGTGACCCATCGCTTGAGCTAAAGCTCATGTATTATCTGGGTATGTTTGTCGCTTTCTTATTTACCTTAGCAAAACTGCGCTACTGGCGCTGATCGGCGCATGTGCTGGCGCAAATACTTGACACAAAAGCGGACTCTAGAATAGAAGACTTACGTGACAGCCCTTGAATTTCAGGGCCAAAGCGTCCATTGTATGCATAAGACAGTTTTACCCGTATTACTTAGCGTAATCACGTGGCCAGACGCGACGTATTTTGCCAGTACTTCATCACGGGACAATAAGGAACACATGAATGCCATACGACATCGATATCGATAATGAGATAGAAGTAGATAACGAGAATAGCGATCAATTCGCAGGATTTGGAAGAGAAACCACGCTTGAGCTGGTAGAGGCCGATGATGGGCGACTGCTACTACGTGATGCTGAGCAAAATGAAGCACCGCTCATGACCATTGATTTTTCTGAAAAACTCAAAGACATCCTCGGTAGTGATACGCAGGCGATAGGTCAGCATATGATTCATGCTGCCATTCAGGTGATCATGCAAAAACAAATGAGCCAGTGGCACGCCCATGTCTATGACAAAGAGCCGGCGCATTATAGCTAGTTGGCTGGTGTACTGCACTAAGCTAGCCGATGTACTATAGACAGATAGTTAGCTGAAAACCTACGGCCAAAGCGCCATGCGAGTGACAGTAGAAAAAAGTAGCAGATAAAACAGACAAAAAAAGGGCTTATCAATCGATAAGCCCTTTTTTATATTCAAATAATCAGCATTGCCGTATTATTTGATTTTTGCTTCTTTAAAGATCACGTGCTGGCGGACTTTAGGATCATATTTTTTGATCTCCATTTTGCCAGGCATCGTGCGCTTGTTTTTGGTCGTGGTGTAATAATAGCCAGTACCAGCAGTCGATACTAATTTGATTTTATCTCTCATGATAGCTTTCCTTTAGATGGTGGTGATAAGCGCGTGGCTTAAACTTTTTGACCTTGTGCGCGCAAATCTGCTAACACTTTATCAATACCAACTTTGTCGATGATGCGCATACCTTTGGTAGACACACGTAGACGTACAAAACGGTTTTCTGACTCTACCCAAAAACGATGGTTGTGAAGGTTTGGTAGAAAGCGACGACGGGTTTTGTTGTTTGCGTGCGAAACATTATTACCCACCATAGGGCGCTTTCCAGTCACTTGGCAAACTCGAGACATGGCGAACTCCTAATCTATGAGGTATGAGGGATTCTCATACCAGTCTGGGCAAGTTGCGCGTTTTTGCGGCATGGACACAGCAAGCGGCAGCTTTGCACCAAACAAAACTATATGAAGGTTGAGCTGATATGACTGTTACTAAAGGCAAATAACAGACCCACCAATTCAGAAAATTTTAAAGCCGACATTTATACCATAAAACAGATGAATACTCAAATATTTTTATGATTATCGTCGGTCTAAAGGGTAACTATTATACCCTGAAATGAGCCGTCTATGTTGTTGATTATTTAATAGTAAAGATTCATTTTTTAGTTGTAAGTTATAACAAAAGTCAGTAAAGTTGCTGTTATATATTTAATACAATCTGTTAATACAACCAACCTTACTGTAATTCTATGTATCATTATCAGTCTGTCATGATTCTAGACAATGATATCTTGCTTATTTGCGCGAATAAATTACTGCCGATGCGGAGTTCCAAATATGTCATATAGTTCACGTCCACTTTCTTCTAAGTTGTTTCAACTGACAGCGCTAACTTTAGCACTTACATTGGCTGGCTGTGGCGGCGGTGATGGTACAGATACAATAGCACCAACACCTGACTTGGGCCCTGAGCAGCCTGGCAATGGAGGAGGTTCTGACGGTGGCGAGCAAAATGTCGAAGAAATCAATATTGTTGAAAGTGCACTCTATAATGCTGATGGTAATGTTATAAATTCAGTTAACTTAGAGGGAGCTTACTATCAAATAAAGGTTGTTGATAACGCTAAAAACCCTATTATAAATGCAAAAGTTGTTTTTGATATTGATGCAGAAGGGATAAGCCTTTCTCAAACGACATCAGGCGCAGTTTTGACAGATGCGGAAGGCATAGCACAAATATTTTTAAAGCCTGATAACGCAGAGGTTTCAGGTGCATATACTATATCAGCGAATGCAACCTATAATCAGCAAACGGCCACAGCCGATACGACCTTCTCCGTTCAGGCAACAAATGTGACTTTATCAGAAATAACGGTCGGGTCCAATAGTTTGGCATCAGGAGGCCAAACGCCCATCAGTTTGAAGGTTACTAATGAAGCAGGTGATGCACTGAGTGGCGTTTTAGTAAACCTCAATAGTGGCTGCGGTCAAATACCAGAGCAAGTTACTTCTGATAGCGAAGGGATGGTTAAAGCAGTTTTTAAAGCCATCAATTTGGATACCACGCTATGTAGTGGTTTAGTGAGGGTATCTGCACGTACAGGTAATCAAACTAAATCAACGACTATTACTGTAGCCTCTGCTGAAGCTACTTCAATTATTTATACCTCTAATGACCTAAGTCTAGGTATTCGAGGTAGTGGTTCATCTTCTACAGGACAAGCGGAGTTTACAGTATATTCCGGATCTACTACCCTTGCAAATGAACAAGTTAGAGTTTCTTTAGAGAAGTCACCTTTTGGGCTTACTTTTGGGCCGAATAGAAACCAGCAGTCTTATGTAGCAACCACTGATGCTAATGGTCAGATTATTGTGCCTATATTTCCTGGTACAACGCCTGGCCCAGTAGAGATTGAGGTTTCTTTAGTAGACGATCCATTAATAAACGCTTTGTCAAAAAATATAACAGTAGCCAGCTCACGAGTCACTCAGACGGGCCTTAGTTTATCATGGGAGAAGAACGTTTTAGATTGGTCTTATGATGGCGATAGCACTCAAATAAATGCAAGAATGGTAGATCGTAATGGCAATAAAGTGCCTGATGGCACAGTAATTAACTTTACTGCTGAAGGTGGCAAGATTACTTCGAGCTGTGCCACAGTCGATGGTAACTGTACTGTCACTTTTACAACGCAAAATCCACGTCCGGGCGATGGTCGTGTAAGCATTCTAGCGGTTGCTGAAGGTGAAAAAGAATATATTGATATGAACGAAAACAATGCTTGGGATGAAGGTGTTGATATATTAGTTCACAATATCGGTGATACATTTCGTGATGATAATGAAAGCGGTGAGTTTGAAATTGGTGAGTTTACTTATCCAATGACAACTGGGGCGAGTAATCAGTGTGAAAACAACCTTGATAGATATATCAATCTAAAATTTCCATCATTGTCTGAGCTGAAAAAGCGTCAATACGAAGCTAATTATATAAGTGAGTTTGTTTCTCCAAACAAAGCAAATACTTGTAATACTGATTTAGATGCCGTGGTACGCTATCAAGCTGTTACTTTACTCTCTAATGGTAATGATGCACGCTTTACTGTCGGAAGTTTAGATCAAGCTAATAACTTTACAGTACGTCCAGTCCAAGCTATTTTCAGTAGTGATACACTAGTGACTTTTCGCGTCAATAGTGGCGGGTTTTACGACTTAAGTCCTATGCCCTCTGGTACTACGATCAGTGGTGCAGGTATTGATCAAACTTCTGCAGATCCAACAGCCAAAATTGTTGCAGTAGAAAATGGATACGTGATAGAGGTAGCTGACGCTAACCCTAAATCAAGTGTAATCGTAAAAGTTGGAGAAATAGAGTATACGATAACTACAAACAGTAGGGGTCAGGGTGTTTCTTCAAAGTTTGTAAATCCACCTGAAGGCGAAATTAGTGTAGAAAGCAAAAATAATACTTGTGAAGCAACCTTATCAGGTGTTACTAAGGTACCCGCTAACGTGGCAACTGGTATGCCTGGTGATAACTTAGGAACTTTTACAACTTTTAAGCTGAAGAATTGTCAAGTAACAGATGAGGTTAAGATTACGGCTACTGCCCCAAATGGTAATGTAACTAGCTATATTTATACTATTAGGTAGTTACAATAGTTATCTTATCATTCTACAAAACCCCCAACCCTGCGTTGGGGGTTTTTGCATTTATAATCTTAATCACCAAATATAAGCAACTCAATCAGCAAAGTTTTGTAAAAACGATTAGAATAGTCGGTTTCCTATACTTTTATTAGATTTTTGCTATCAGCATGACCATGTAAAGCTGATAGCTTTGTTTTTTGAATTGGGCGTATTATGCTAAGTAAAACAACACCAAGTAACACCACACCAAGCGACAATGCAGCTGTGTCATCGCCAAGTACATCAGCAAAATTTTCGCAAACGACAGCGGCTATCGATACGGCGACGCTACTCATTAAGTGCCGCGACCAAGCGGGCATCGTCCAAGCGGTATCTGAGTTTATCCATCGCTATGGCGCGAACATCATTACCTTGGATCAGTATTCCACCGCGCATGAGGGCGGGCAGTACTTTATGCGTTTAGAGTTTGCTTTGGCGGGCTTGGGCGAAATTATGGATAACTTTGAGGCCAGTTTTGCGCATACGGTTGCTAAGCGCCACAACATGACGTGGCGGCTACACAACAATGCCATCAAAACCAAGGTCGGTATTTTGGTGTCAAAGTTCGATCATGCGTTATTGGACTTATTATGGCGTCATCAGCGCGGCTTGCTCGATTGTGATATTACGTGTGTGGTCAGCAACCATCCAGACCTGCGCCAAGCGGTAGAAAACTTTGGCATCACTTTCCATCATGTACCGGTGACGAAGGACAACAAAGCAGATGCCGAAGAGCAGATTCATACGCTGATGGCAGGCAATGACTTATTGGTATTGGCGCGTTATATGCAGATATTGTCGTCCGATTTTGTCAAACGCTGGCCGATGCAGGTGATTAATATCCATCACTCATTTTTGCCAGCGTTTGTCGGTGCCGACCCGTATCGTCAGGCTTATGACAAAGGCGTCAAACTTATCGGCGCAACAGCGCACTATGTCACCGCCGAGCTCGATCAAGGACCTATCATCGAGCAAGACGTACACCGCGTCACCCATCGTCAGGGCGTGGCGGAGCTGCGCGCTATTGGCCGTGATATCGAGCGCAATGTCTTGGCACGTGCAGTCAACTGGCATGTACAAAACCGCGTGATTGTGGCGGGTAATAAAACCGTGGTGTTTAATTAAGGTATGTAATCAAATAGTGCTGAAATCACTGTATGTCAGTAAAAAGGCCGCCAGTCATCTTCTATCACGACTGGCGGTCTTTTTATGTTTGCTGCTTGAAAATACCAACTATAGCAGCATCTCTAATACAAACTTGCTACCAACAAAGCCAATAGCCAGCAGGATAAACGCATAAATGGTGATGTTGGCCGCACGTTTGCCGCGCCAGCCTGCGCGCCAATGACCGAGTAATAAGCCACCAAACAACAACCAAGACAGCAGGCTAAACACGGTTTTGTGGACGATATGCTGCGCCATCAAGTCCTGTACGTAAATAAAGCCAATCCCCAGCGCGATACTAAGCAAGACAAAGCCAACTAAGAGCATATCAAACAACAAGCTCTCCATACTTTGTAGAGATGGCAGTTTATTAACCCAAAATCGGTGGATGGTTTTGTGCTTAAGCTCACGGATTTGCAGCCGTAAAAACAGTGCTTGCACCGCCGCCATCAGCAGCACACAATAGGCCGCCAGCGACAGTAAAATATGAGTCTCAAGCCCGAGGCTGATATCGGTAATGGGCTGATAGGGGGCACGGCCGACATAGCCGATGGTCATGCCTGCCAGCGCGGTCGGCGCCGCCAAGATACCGAGGCTGACAATCGGACGATACAGGCTAAACAGCACATAAAAACACAAGAAAAATAAGCTGATCAGGCTGATGACGTTAAACAAATTAAAATTTAGGCCATACAACGTCACCACAGATGGATAAAGTAGCGCGGCATGCGCGGCCATCCCGAGCAGCAATAAGCCTAGACTGCGGCCTTTGTAGATAGGTTTATCAGCAATCAGCGCCCAACCGATGTAAACGCTGACCGCTATATAAGTCAGGCTAGCAAGTAAGAATGCAAAGTGCACAGATATAAAACCTCATCTCATACTGAGCGCAACATGACCGCTCAATGTATCACCAAAGTGGTATTATCGGAATGATTAGAATAATCCTCCAATTTATCATAAAATGGGTGGCAATTGAGTACCATCTTACTTATTCTTGATAAATGCTTGGTGGCCGCATTATCTGCAGCAAGAGGGTTTAAACCTCTGCAAAACGACCATAAGTACCGTATCGTCTTCATGGTATAGTCAGGATTATTTGCTGTTTTTTGTGACCATCTCATAAGGGCTTGTGCTAAAAGCGTCCCTTAATATGTTCAGACACCCTGATATTATTGATAAATCGGTTAACTGGTTTACTAAGCGCTGATTTAACGAACAACTATTTTAACTGTATTATTTTAACTGAGAGTTATTTATGTTTGATACCTTAACAGAACGCTTATCGTCGAGCCTACGTAATATCGTAGGATCTGGACAACTGACTGAAGACAATATCAAAGACACGCTGCGCGAAGTGCGTATGGCATTACTAGAGGCTGACGTGGCGCTACCTGTCACCCGCGACTTTGTCAAACGTGTCAAAGAGCAGGCACTAGGGGCAGAAGTGCTAAAAGAGTTGGCACCGGGCCAAGCCTTTGTCAAAATCGTCCATGACGAGCTGACCGAAATGATGGGCAGTGCCAACCAGCAATTAGAGATGACTGGTAAACCGCCGGTTGTCTATCTATTAGCAGGCCTACAAGGGGCGGGTAAAACCACCACGGCAGGTAAGCTTGCCAAGTACTTACAAGAGCGGCAAAAGAAAAAAGTCATGCTGGTCTCAGCAGACGTCTATCGTCCAGCCGCGATTAAGCAACTTGAGCAAGTGGCCGGTCAGGTCAATGCCAAGTTTGTCAACTCAAGCACGGATGAAAACCCGATAGATATCGCCCGCCGCGCTATCGAAGAAGCCAAAATCCAATACCAAGATATCTTGATCATCGATACCGCGGGTCGTTTGCACATTGACGACACCATGATGGATGAGATCAAGGCATTAACGGCTGCGGTCAATCCATCTGAGACGTTGTTTGTCGTCGATGCGATGACGGGTCAAGATGCCGCCAACACTGCCAAAGCCTTTAATGATGCGCTACCGCTAACAGGCGTTATCCTCACCAAGACCGATGGTGATGCGCGCGGCGGTGCGGCGTTGTCTGTACGTGCCATCACAGGCAAGCCGATTAAGTTTTTGGGTCGCGGCGAAAAGCTGGACGCCTTAGAGCTCTTTCATCCTGAGCGTATCGCCCAGCGTATCCTCGGTATGGGTGACGTACTGAGTCTGGTCGAAGAAGTCGAACAAAAAATCGACCGTGATAAAGCCGAAAAAATGGCGAAAAAGATACAAAAGGGCGGCGATTTTGACCTTGAGGATCTGTTGACCCAATTTCAGCAAATGAAGAGCATGGGCGGCATGGCAGGCTTTTTGGACAAGATGCCAGGTATGGGCGGCTCAGACATGCAAAAAGCGGTCGAGGATGCCAAACCTGAAGAAAAAGTACGTGAAATGGAGGCGTTGATTAACTCTATGACGCCGTTTGAGCGTAAAAACCCAGATAAGATCAACCCAAGCCGCAAGCGCCGTATTGCCGCAGGCTCTGGGCGCGAGATTCAAGACGTCAACCGCTTACTAAAGCAGCACAAGCAAATGGCAAAAATGATGAAAATGATCTCAAAGCCAGAAGGCATCAGTAAAATGATGAAGTCGATGCAAGGCCTGATGGGCGGCGGTGGATCTGGCGGCGGCCCACTGTTTGGCGGTGGTCAGCAAGGCGGCGCTAAAGATGTGAATCCTGCACAGATGGCAAAGCAAATGGGGCTGGATCCAAATAACATGCCGAGCACCGAAGAGATGCAAAAGCAGATGCAAGAGCTACAAAACCAAGCGCCCAAAAAGTTCAAAACGCGCTTTTAAGCCTTGATTGGCGGTCATGGTCGTCAGTATGGTCGTCAGTATTATAAATACGGCAGGTATAACGACCATCAAAGAGACCTCAAAGCTGTGACGGCTTTGGGGTCTTTTATATTTGCCAAGCGCGAGTTGGTACTGATAAAGAAAGTATGAAAAACGTAGAAATTCATAAAACTTGCCTATCCTAAATGCTATGATAGGCGCTGATTTATTAGGGCATAAGTTTATGCCGAGCGACAAAATTGAGGTTGTGATGTTTTTAGCAATGGATACCGTGTTTGATCAGTGTTCGATCGCCGTTTTAGATGTCAGTGGACAGGTATTGTCCGCTCATACAGAGAGCGGCAAACGTCAGCAAACCCAGCAAATCTTGCCGATGATTGATGCCGCCTTGTTGGAGGCCAATCTAAAGCTTGCAGATATACAAGCATTAATATTTAACCGTGGCCCTGGCGCGTTTAGCGGCATACGTATCAATACCGCCGTGGTGCAAGCGTTGTCTGTGGCGCATGATCTGCCTTGCGTTGGTGTCTCAAGCCTGCAGGCCATTGCCCAATGCGCGTATCAGCAGTATGGCGTGACAGAGGTTTATAGCGCCCTTGATGCGCGGATGCAGCAAGTATATTTTGGTCACTATAAGATAAAGCAGACCGAAGAGACAGCCGCCATTATGCAGCCAGTGTCGACGGCTGATGACGAAAGCACAGAGCAGCTGCTCGATTATGACAGTCAGACGACGCTGAATTTACCTATCGCTGGTAATGGCTCAGTATTACTCAAACCACAAGACGGTCAGGTGTGTCATGATGATGTCTGGCCGGACGCCGTGGTGATAGGGCAGATTGGTATCGCCCAATTTATGCATACTGGCGGTACCGATGCGGCACATGCGCTACCAAAGTATCTGCGCAACCAAGCATGGAAAACCCTCAAAGAGCAAGGCAAGGCCTAACTGCGGCTAGCCGTATAGACGATAACAACACCGCAAACATTATACTCAGTCACCTGTCAATCTGGGTTTAGGAATACCACCGTGGATATCATTTTATTAATTCAAGCTGTCATCATGGGTATCGTTGAAGGTATCACTGAGTTTTTGCCCATCTCTAGTACCGGCTATATGATTTTGTCAGCCGATGTCATGGGGTTTTGGAGCAAAGACAAAGTTGATTTGTTTGTGGTGGTGGTGCAGCTTGGTGCGATTTTGGCGGTCATTTACGATTACTGGGGACGGCTCTGGCAAGCGTTTATGGGTCTGCTGACTGGCAAGGCCGCTGGCATGAGCAACCCACGGCAGCTGGGGCTGAGTCTGATTGTCGCCACTATTCCGGTGATGCTGGTGGGCTTTACTTTTGCCGATGAGATTAAGACTTATCTGTTTAATCCGATCACAGTCGCTATCATGCTTATCATCGGTGGTCTGCTGATTTTTTATGTCGAAAAACGCCCTAAGACCGTCATTGCATGTGAGGCCGAAGACGTCAGTCTAAAGACAGCGCTGATGATAGGGTTGTTTCAATGTCTGGCTCTCATTCCGGGAACCTCTCGCTCAGGGGCGACCATCATTGGTGCGCTGTGGCTTGGCGTCTCGCGCAAGGCTTCGGCTGAGTTTTCATTCTTTTTGGGGATTCCGGTCATTGTGGGTGCTGCATTATTAGACTTGCTCAAACACGGTGATGTATTGAGCAGTCGCGAAGACTGGCTGGTATTGGGCGTAGGCACAGTGGTGTCATTTATCGTCGCGCTGCTTTGTATTCGCTGGCTGGTAGCATGGGTCAGTCGCCGTGATTTTACGATTTTTGCATGGCTACGGATTATCACTGGAGTCATCGTATTGTTGGCGTCTTGGTTATTTGGCTATCAAATGGCAGGCTAAATGGGTGCGATGATTTGTGGTTATATAAGTAATAAATAGAGAGAAATAGTCATGAGCGCGCCGCGACCAGCAGCTAACCCTCCTAATGTGCAAAGTTACTGTCACCTGTTTTATATCAGCGATAGCCAGCAAGCACAGATTGAGCGCTTGCAAGCCTTGATAGTACAGCACCAGCTGCCCGTTGTCTTAAATACTGAGCGATTGCACGATAAGCTCACTCAAAAACGTCGCCAGCAGTTAAGCCAAACCTCCAGCGTACCTGTTTTAGTATTGGATCAAAAAGACAAGCTATCGTGGCTGAGCGATGGGCTAAGCGTGGCGCCAGAATGGGATAAATTGCAGCGCCGCGTGGTAAGCGCTGGGCGTAAGTCTGAGCTATTGCTGCAAGCAGCGAAGGTCACAGCGGACAGCCGTGTGATTGATGCCACCGCAGGCTTTGGTCATGACAGTTTGATATTGGCCAGCACCGGCGCACAAGTTACCATGCTCGAGCAGCAGCCGTTGATGGCATTGCTATTGTTAGTAGAGCAGCAGCGCATGAGTGCACAGCCCAATTGGCAAAAGCTGATGAGCCGTCTGCAAATTATCAACACTGATGCGCTCAGCTACTTTGCAACCTTACAAGCTGATATAACAAATGAGACTAAAGCCGTCGATGTGGTCTATCTAGATCCGATGTTTCCAGAAGACAGCTACCAAGACAGCAAGACTGGCAAAGGCGCAAAAGTCGGCAAGCATATGCAAGCGCTGCACCAGTTAGCAAGCCCGCCGACACTGGACGAAGAGCGCCAGCTGCTACAACATGCGCAAGCTATCGTCAGGCAAAATAGTGACAAACAAGGCCGCGTGGTGGTAAAGCGTCCACAGCTCGCCCCAGCGCTTGCCAATCAACCACCCAATGAGAGTTGGCATAACGAAGCAGTGCGCTTTGATGGTTATTTTGTGTGATAGACGTTTTGTTATTACGACGAATGGACTCAGTTAATCCGCTTGAGTGTTTGGAGTTAATGAATTTAGGAGCCGGAATGTCAGCGTTAGTCATATGGATCATGGGCGCGGGCCTACTGTTATACAACATCGCGCTACGCACACAGATACTGCAACTAAAAGCACGATTGCGTGAGCAAACAGGCACGCAAGCTTATTTGGCTTACCTACGTCAGCATGCTGCTAAAGGTGACATCGCGGCTATAAAAGCCCTACGCAAAAAATATCCTGAGCTATCACTGATCGAAGCCAATAAATTATGGCAGCAGATCCAGTAATCTTATCCGAGCATATAAGCTGGTTACCTAACTTTTTATTGATGATAATTAAAATACCATGACATTTTCAGACAAAATACATGCCTACCTGCAATTGACCCGTTTTGATAAACCAGTCGGTATAGAGCTACTACTTTGGCCGACGCTATGGGGCGTGATGCTGGCGGCGATGGGTGAGGCGCAGCAGCAAGGAGCGACGGCAGGCTTGCCCAGCCTAAAAGTATTTGTATTATTTGCGCTCGGGGCGATTTTTATGCGGGCGGCAGGCTGTGCGATTAATGACTTTGCCGATCGCAAGGTCGACGGTCATGTGTCTCGTACCAAAGGCCGACCATTAGCAGATGGTCGCCTGTCTGCCAAAGAAGCCATCGCAGCTTTTGTGATACTTGTCTTACTCAGCGCCAGTTTATTGTTTTTTTTGCCTATCGCAGTGTTTTATTGGTCGTTAGGGGCGGTCATATTGGCCTTTATTTATCCCTTTATGAAGCGCTATACCCATTTGCCGCAAGTGTTTTTGGCCGCCGCGTTTGGCTGGGCGATACCGATGGCGTATGTCGCGATACAAGGCGCGCCTGACATCTGGTGTTGGCTGTTGTTTATCGCTTATATGTGCTGGACGGTAGCATATGATACCCAGTATGCCATGGCTGACCGTGAAGATGATCTAAAGATTGGGGTTAAATCAACGGCGATATTATTTGGCCGCTATGATGTCGTTATCATCTCGCTACTACAGATGCTATTTTTACTCATTATGGGCGTGGTGATGTGGCACTACTTTGCGCCGACGTCGCTTGGCATAACGCCAGTATTTGGACTAGCGTTGGTGGCGATGATGTTTGCTAAGCAAAACAGCGCCTGTGCCACGCGTCGTGCAATGTCTTGCTTTCAGGCGTTTTTGGCCAATATCTGGGTCGGGCGCTATGTCTTTGCGCTTATTGCAATTGCGTGTCTATGGACGACTTTTAATGGATAAATTTAACAAGCTATCAAAGTCAAAAGCGGGAAAACGGGTAGAACCCAATGGTCCAAGCGTCGATTATCAAGCCAAATTGGCTGAACATGGACTGACGCGCGCGCAGGTCATCGCCACCGAGCGTAAACTGGCCAAATTTGCCAACACTATGGACTCATTGGTGCGGGTGCCATTTACCAAGCAAGGCATGGGCGCTGATGCCGCGCTGTCAACCATTCCGCTGGCAGGGGATTTGGCGGGGCTGGCGTTGACCAGCTATGCCTTTATATTAGGTCGTCAGCTAGGCGTGCCGGCACATAAGATGACGCCTGCAGTGAAACTGGCATTGATCGATATGGTGGTCGGTATCGTCCCTGGTATCGGCACATTGCTGGATATCTTTATACGTCCCAGCCGCAAGACTTTGGGAATCGTCCATGAGCATCTACATAATGAGTATGGCATCACCGAAACCATGCATATGGATCGGCCGTTTTTACATCAATCATTAGAAGACAAGCAGCAGCAAAGTCGCTTTTGGCGTAATCCTATTGTGGCTTGGGTGTATCTGCATATCCCAGACATCATCGGCCTTATCGTCATCGCGATGATCGCGTGGGGGCTGTGGGCGCTTATGAGTTGGCTGGTCGAGGTATTTGGCAAGACAACGGGTTTTGGCTAAAAATAAGCAGTCATGAAAGAGGCGGCAAACGTGATTATCGTGTGCCGCCTTTTTTATTGCTTAAAATATTCTTTTTAAGAGGCTTAAGGCTTAAGGCATTTGTTTTTTAATAAATTATCAACTGGTAATTTACTCAGTGATGACTTCAGCGTCAGCACTAATGGCATCAAAGCTTTTGACGTTATCGTTTTTAATCAGGTCGATACTGCCGCCACCTGCATGACTGACCAATTGAACATCACCATCGCTTGAGCGATACGTTGGGTTATTGCCTTGGCCTTCTGGGGCGCTTAGGGTCATCGTTGATTTATTGGGCAAGGTGACAATGGCATTGAGTACGCCCGCCGCCGAGGTCTCAAAAGTGACAGATAATGACTCACCAGCTGCGCTTATATAACGCACGTCGGTGATTTGCGCGCCTTTAATGGCTTGCTCTGGGTTTGGGGTAGGCGGCGTATCGGAGGCAGCCGGCGCTGCACCGTCAAGATCGCTTTCTAATTCCGTTAGGTTGACATCATGGTCGGTTGCTGTTGCTGGCGCAATCTGAGTGTGCTCCGTTTGTGCTTCATCGCTATCAGCACGATCGGTATCAGTATTTGTGGCCGCTACTGGTTGGGTGCGGATCTCAGTTTGAGTACCGTCAGCGGGCGCGGGCGTTTCTTGACAAGCTGCTAGTTGCAGGCTGAGCACGGCAGCAGGCAACAAAAGATAAAGGCGCCGCGCCTTTTGAGACATGGCACTTGAAGGGATGGCTCTTAGAAAGCTCGTCAATGTGGGGGCTAGGGTCGTCATAAGGCGCTGCTTGTCTAGTAAGATAGCGATATTTAAGCACAGTAAACCAATAGGAACAATCCACGACCACGCCAACGGTATTTTATAGGGTAAATAGTGGTTTTCTTTGTGATGGTATTTTCTTTAAACTAGGGTGTGTCCTCAATTCAATCGATAGCCATCTAAATGGGCGAAATCTGGCCAAACGGTGTCAAATAGCTGACGAATATCTCGATATTATCTGCGCTATTTTCCTTGTTTGACGGCGATTTATCTCATTTTTATCACCATTTTCAAAATGAGGACACGCCCTAGTCTGCAAGCGGCGTCTGCAAGCGCGTGCGGTTCGGTGATAGGCGTGATTGCATCGCTGCCGACAACGGTGCAAACGAGCCGAGCATCATATCTGCCAAGGCCTCAGCACATATGGGGGCTAATGCATAGCCTTTTGCGCCCATTGCGCTCATTGTCCAAAGCCGCTTACTATCTACCAACAGCCCAACCATTGGATGATAATCAGGCGTTTGCGTGCGAATGCCTGCACGTCCCCGCCATAGAGCGGTATCTGTTGGAATCACTGCTGCCATCTCAGGAATGGCAGTGACGAGCTTGTCACGGCTAATCTGATGCTCTTCATCACGAATATCGGTGCCTGTGTCATTACGCACAAAGCTTGCGCCTAACAATAAATACTGTTCGCCTTCTACCACATTATTCAACCTACCATCACCAACTTGCCCGCTAAATGAGGTGCAATAGCCGCTATATTTAAGCGGTATTTTAGGTAGTTTTGCGAGTTGTTCGGCTGTAGGTGTAAACCACGAAAGCTGACCACGGATTTTCCGACAATCAAAAATACGCTGATCTAATTGATGGCTTTCATAAGCGGCGCAAATCACCACGTTATCGGCATCAAGAGAGACGATACTATCATCCTGATCATTACCTTTAATCGTAGCGGTTTGCGCCGTCTCGCTAATATCGTAAACGTCTATTTGTTGAAAACGGATGAGCGGATGCGTCAGGATGGTGTTTTTTAAGGCGTGCGGATTGACCAAGCCAGACTGTGGTAAATATAAGTTTTCTGTTAAGTCTTGCATGGTTAGTCCGCTGATGCTTTGTGCCTGCGCATGTGGTAGCGTGGTGGCCATCTCATCCGGATAATCTGCAATTTGCTCGGTGCCGATATTGGCTTTTATCAGCAAATCGAGCGCGCCTGTCGGCTCAAGCACTGGCGCTAGCTGCTGCGTAGCCTTGTCATTGAGCGTTCGATATAGTCTGCTACTATAGAGATAGCCGATAGTATGCAGATGCTCGTCGACATGATGGATGGGCGTCATTTTGGGCGCGAGTAGGGCGCGCGGATTGCCTGACGCCCCTGCCAACGGTGCCGTTTTATCCAGCAAGGTCACCTGGATGCCGCGATTGGCCAGCGTCCATGCCATCATCAGCCCTGAGATACCAGCACCAATGACGATACTATGGCCATTATCTATAGCTTGGTGGTCAGCCGCTCGATTATCAGTGTGTTCATACGTCTCATCGCTTACTGGCGCTGACATGATGGCAGTGAGCATCTCACGCTTGCGGCCAAAGCCTTTGACTTTTTTGATCTCAAAGCCGCAGTCTTTTAGCGCGCGTTTGACGATACCGGCGCAGCTATAAGTAGCCGCGGTCGTGCTGGGAGACGATAGCCGCTGTATCTGTGCAAAGATATTTTCAGCCCATAAGGTGCTGTTGCAAGACGGCGCAAATCCGTCCAGATACCAAGCATCGATAGCAGGCGCTGGCGTTAGGTGCGTCCCTGATGCCAATTTCGTCAAGCTGTCAGCGGCATCGCCCAACCATATATCGACCGTTAAGTTGTCATCAAAAAAACGCAAGCGATGACAGCCTGCGATGAGCGGCGGATAGGCGGCCAAAAACTGCTCAATCAGCTCGGCCAGCTCAGGCGCACGCTGTGTCCATAAGGCTAAAATTTTAGTAAGATCGGCGTGCGCGATCGGGAATTTTTCTGTGGTAATAAAATGCAGCTTCGCTGTGGCTAAGTGCGGATGCCTGTCACGCAGCGCACGCCAGAGCTGCCACGTTGCCAATAAATTTAGCCCCGTGCCAAGCCCCAACTCCGCGATGCTAAAGCATTGCATTGGCGCAAGGTTTGCCAAGCGCTCGGCGAGTTGATTGTGCGCCAAAAACACATAACGCGACTCTGCGAGACCATCGGCATGGGAAAAATACACATCACCAAACTCACCAGATACCGGTACTTTATTACCCGTGTCATCCATTTGCCAGTCGATTTTGGCAGGGCGGATGGCAGAAGGCTGTGGTGAGTGACTGTTTGACGACTGCGTATCTGGCTGGCTATTTGGCTGTTTATCTGGCAAGGAGGCAGATGTACGGCTGTTTTTTGGGGCGGCGTTAGACATAAATGGTCACATCAGACAAAGCAAAAAGACGATAAATAAAACTACCAGCGCTCACGGCGGACAAACACAAGCCACGAGATAAAAATACCCACAAGCAAGCTGATCAAAACCGTAAAAGCGCCATATAAAAACAACTGGCCCTTACTCTCATATATCAAGACATTGACTTGGGTTTGTAAGTCATTCACTTGCCGCTGCAATTGGGCATTGCGGCTAAGGAGCTGCTGATTGGCATCGGAGAGCGCTTGACTGGACGGCTGCAACTGCGCGGCCAAGGAGTTATTGATATCAAGGCTGGCGTTGGTACCCGCTGCACCTGCTGCGGCTTGCTCTACCAAAGGGGCGGCAGTGCTTGCAGCCGTATCGGTGACGCTCGGTGCTGCATAAGCAGACTGCGCGGCCAGCGCCATGACCAACAACACTCTAGCAAGCGCAGACGTAGGGCCAAGCGTATTTATTACAGAGGGGTATCGGCTCACGGTTTGGTCACTTGTGCAGCGCCGTTACCAGATTTTGGCAACGTATGAATAAAAGGTCTGATATCGACATGGCTATAGACGCCATCACGTAGGTAGGGCTCGTCGTTTGCCCACGCCTGCGCCGCCTCGATAGAGTCAAAGTCAGCGATGATTAGGCTACCTGACATTGCCTCCAAACCGTGTTCGATAGGGGTGGGGCCTGCGATAATTAGGCGGTTTTCTTGGTCGAGTGCCTGCAGACGGGCGACGTGCTCAGCGCGGGTGGGTTGACGCTGCGCGCGGCTATCGGCTACGTCATGACCGATGATGGCAAATAAGGACATGAGACTTCCTCATAAAATAAACAGTAAATAAAAGGGGTGAATGTTCAACAAGCCCTAACCACATAAGCTGATAAAAAATCGCGAGTATCGATACAAATGTGCCAAGATGGCATCATGATGGTCGCGATTGGCATTTAGCTGGCGCTGCAAATTATTATAAAATCATAGAAATAATAACGCGCGCGACTTTGCTACTTTGCCGACTTATCCGTCAATGCTGGATTGAGATGCTTTTTTAGTACTGCAAACTGAGCGACGACAAACACCAACATAATTGGAATCCAGCCATAAGTTTTAAAGTTGATCCAGGCTTCATCTGACATCATAAACGCTGTGATATAATGCAAGATGCCCATAAAGGCAAAAAACAACCCCCACGCGACAGTCAGTTTTTTCCAGCCGCTCATCGTCAGTGAAAAGACATCTTTCATGGCCAGCTGCATCAAGGGTTTATTGATCGCGGCACTGACAATCAGCGTCAAGGCAAAGATGCCGTTGATGATTGGTGACTTCCAGCGTAGATAGACATCATCACGCAGCAATAACGTGCCACCACAGAACAAAATGGTCAATAACAAAACGACCCATTGCTGTTTATCAAATTTGCCTTTTTGCCGAATGAAGTGAATGGCATAAACGACGATGGTGGCGATCAGTAGTGCACCCGCCGCCGCCAAGATACCACTGTAACGAGCAGCGATAAAAAAGGCAATTAAAGGAATAAAGTCTAATAAGGCTTTCATAGCAAGTGGGATGTCCAACAAAAACGTATGGGGTAGTTTACACGTCTACTGCGGCAAAAAAAAGCAAACAACGCGATAATCATACGATATCACAAGCCTGCGCGCCAATAGTCAGTGCGGCTGATCAGTCGTGCTACTGCTATATCGAAAGGGTTGTTGCTGATGAGCAGGCGCGCCGAGTTATTATTGACTTTTTATATAGTTAACTCACTTTAAAACCGATACAGTGCAGCTGGTATGAATTTTGCGCAGCATCTGTCAGCGTAGACACAGCAAGCAAGGAAAATTTATACCAGTTGCCCGTTCATATGAGCGCATCGATTTTATTTCGAACTGACTATACTTTTATATACTATTAAAGCTAAGGCTTATTTTATGAAATTTGATTTACATTGTCACAGTACCTGCTCTGATGGTACTTATGCACCGACCGAAGTGGTGCAACGTGCCCACGCAGCTGGTGTCAATGTATTGGCACTGACCGATCATGATACGCTGGCGGGGATTGATGAGGCGCGGGTAGCGGCGACGGCCTGCGATATGCAGCTGATTAATGGGGTTGAGATTAGCTGTGAGCATACGCTTAGCGGCGGCTATGGCAAAAACAAATCAACCAAAAAAATCATCCATGTGCTGGGGCTGGATTTTATTGACCGAGATAAAATGCACGCAACTTTGCAGCAGTTACAAGACAGCCGCGCTACTCGCGGTCAGAAAATCACTGAGAAGCTTAGTGAGTTATTAAGTCTCGATTATGAGGAGCTGTGGCAGGCCGTACTGGATAAAGCCGGTGGCAACCCGCAAGGGGTCGGACGCGCTCATATCGGTCAGGTACTGTTTGAGCGCGGCGACGTCAAAACGGTACAAAAGGCCTTTGACAAATATCTGGCGGATAATAAACCTGCCTATGTGGCGATCGATGCGCTGAGCATGGCTGAGGGTATCGAGCTGATACATGCGTGTGGCGGCAAGGCTGTATTGGCGCATCCGACGCGTTATCATCTCTCAGCCACGCGGGTGCGTAAGCTGATCGAAGAGTTTGCTGGGCTGGGCGGTGATGGTTGTGAGCTGCCAGCCAACAGTGAGCCTATCAGCACCCGCCGCATGGTCGATCGTAGTATCGCCGCCAACAATTTGGTCGCTTCGGTTGGTAGTGACTTTCATGGTAGCAATATGCCGTGGCGGCGCTTGGGCGACGTTCCTGCATTGACACCTGACCAACAAGGCGTCTGGCAGTCGTTTACCACGCTTGGCTAACGGCTCATATACATTTGTCTAGAAGCGCGATGCCGCCGCTTATTTGGTTACACTTTGAGGTGAGCGTTTGTCTAATAAATAGCCAAAACAGATTGAAACCTCAGAAAAATCTTGCCACACTTAAGTGGTGGCCAGCGTTTGTACGATGGGTAGGACGTTTATCTCTTACCCACGCAGTTATCTGAGCTTATATTTAATAGACGCTTATTTTTATATAGCAGTTGTAGTCGTTGGTTGCTTTCACTCATGTTATGTCTGGTGTATTTACATTTTTTGCGGTAGCCAAACTATGTCTGTATCGTTTCCTCATTTAGGCTACAAGCGACTCTCGCGAGCAATCTTCGAATGGCAAGCTGCTGATAGGACTGCTTTGTTGGCAGTATTTATCTTGATGGAGGTGTTTTTACACTGGCTTTGGTGTGTGTTTGTCTGGTGGTATCAAGATGCCTTAGGCGCTTATGTTTATATTCATCTGTTGTATCCGCTGTGGCTTGGCATTACGGTGATGGGTGTGTTTTTTTGGGGTATCGCACGCCATCTGTCGCGTCTTAAACGGCAAACGACTGCCATAAAAAACAAAAACTTAAACAAATGGCAGCTGCTGTTGGTGGTGCCTTATACTTTTTATATCGCCACTGTGATCGTCATGGTCGGTTATAGCAGTTTGTTTGCGGGTGTCTCGCTGGTAGGCGGTGCGATGCTTGGGATGATGCTGATCAAACGCCGCTATGCGTGGCGCGTGTTTTTGCTACAGATTGCTCTGATTTTATTGGCTATCTTGGCGCCTTACTTTGGTATTCATCTGCCCAACTTGCGCCAACTGACGTTTGTTTATCCATTTTTAGACAGCCAAAATTACCTGACGTATAACGAGCTG
This sequence comes from Psychrobacter sp. L7, assembly GCF_002810365.1. Taxonomy (NCBI): domain Bacteria; kingdom Pseudomonadati; phylum Pseudomonadota; class Gammaproteobacteria; order Moraxellales; family Moraxellaceae; genus Psychrobacter; species Psychrobacter sp. L7. Next base: position 190,967 of record NZ_NEXR01000010.1, on the reverse strand, counting down.
ATGGCGATCGAAAACACGCTTGCCACCTCGGTGTTTAAAGGGGTGGCATTAGACTGGTCGAGTATCAGTGAGCTACAGCGCTCTTCGACGTTTTTTTGGCGCGCAACCCATGTGCTACTGGCCTTACCCAAAGCAATCTTTATCGTTTATATGTTTCGTACGTTGTTGTTGATATTAGATGACAGCAAAAACGAGATATTAAAGCATGCCAATCAAGACGAGCTAACCCAGCTCAAAAATCGTCGATACGGTTTGACGCAGATGAAGCAGGCGCTAAAAGAGCTACAAGACGGGCAGGACTTTAGCGTTATCTTGCTAGATTTGGATTGGTTTAAAGACATCAATGACACCTATGGTCATGAGGTCGGCGATCAGGTGTTGTTTGAAGTGGCGCAGACGCTGACGCAGGCATTGACCGATGCGGCCATCGTGAGTCGCTATGGCGGCGAAGAGTTTTTGATTGTCCTGCCAGCCACGAGTCACGATGGGGCGATGCTCATCGCCGAACAGCTCCGCAAAGACATCAGTAAGCACGTCATCAAGGTCGATGATAATAAGGCGTTTAGCGTCACCGCAAGCTTGGGGCTATACACATTCACTCACGAACAAAGTGTGTGTATGAAACAAGCCCGTACAGAGCAGTTACAGTTAGAGGCGACGCTGCAACCAGCGCTCGCAGGCAAGCCCCGGCACCACAGATCCGCCTTACCGCCAGAGTACCAGACCCTTTTGCCACCTGATATTTGCCAGCGTTTAATCTGTACAGCGGACAAGGCGCTCTATGAAGCAAAAGACCGTGGCCGCGACCAAGTGGTCAGTGCCAATCATATGTTCGTCAGCGAAAATAGCCGCCATGCGATGCTGTGTGGTATCTAAGCTGAGCCCAACTGTAAATGCTGGCCAATACACTGGTGGCAAAGCTGCCAGTCGTCAAGGTAAAGCTCAGCACCAGCGCTTGCTCATTGCTATCGGATGCATCTAACCACTCCCAGCTTAGCGCTTCAATCGGCAAACGCAGTGCTCGGCGCTGGGCTTTGACATCGCGCTGCTCTAAGCCCATGGCCAGCTGTGTCAATAAGGCATTATTTTTCACAATATCGCTCTCAAGCTGCGCTGCCATGCCGCTAACCTTATCGTTACCCACGCCCCACAGCACCCCAGTCGGATGAATATCACCACTCATCATCCGTGCGCGTAAGGCATCGTCTATTGCCTCACTGCCAAATATCGAGCCTGAGCCGTTTAAGTTAAATACCTCACCTGCCAGCCCAGTATCCCAGTTGCCTACGCGGACTCTGGCTGCCAATATCTCATTAAATATCAGACTACGAGCCGCAGATAGCTCCATGGCGTTTTGCTCACGTGGCGCGCGTTTGCGTTTACTCTTTTTGGTTTTTGGTTTGCTCGCCGGTATGGGACGAGCAAATAGCCGTAGGGCTTCTGCGATGTTGTTGCCTTCATAACCAAAACGCTGGGGGCCAAAGTAATTGGGCACGCCTGTTTTGCTGATAGTAGCCAGATGTTGCTCGGTTGCCTGCTTGGCGTCAGTAGCTGCGATATTACTGGCAAACTCGATTTCTCGTAGGATAATGGTAAATTGATTGGCGCGGTGAGTACCGCGATTGAGCTTTTTGTGGTGCCAATGCTGGGCGATGATGGTGACGGACTCGTTGTCACTGATGTCTACTGGGGCAAACTCAGAGTTGGGCAGTTGCTTTTTGGGGATTCTTAAGCTAAACCACTGCGTCGTCAGCGCATGACGGTCTTTGAGCCCCGAATAACCAACATCGCGCAGTGGGATCTCTGCCCATTCTGATAGCAGCTTGGCCAGATAGGCCGTATTTATCCCTGATTTTTTGATATGTAGCCACAAGTGCTCACCCTCGCCTGTGAAGTCAAGCGGCAATATTTCATTGACAATGAAGTCATTGTTTTGGGTTTTATAAGTTGCCTGCCTTAAAGGTTGCGGTATAGGCTGCGGCAGCCGCTCGGTGTCTGTCGCCGCTTTTATATCAGTGCTTGTCAGCGTGTCGCTCATAGCCCGCTCATGAGTAGATGGCTGATGTGTCGTTGTATCGTTCTGATTATCTTGATCTTGGGAAGTCATAAAGGTGTCTTTTGTTTTGATAAGGGTAAGAGGGACGTACGCGAGATAAAGGTAAGTAATGAGAATATAATTAATGAAAATAACAGCCAAAAAGTTACGTTTTGCAACGTGGCACGCATACAAATAAACAGCGTCAGCCAAGTGGTCTTGCTACTATCAGATAATACGTATTTTTGAATGTAGTGTCTAAATGTCTATAAGTGGTCTTTTGGTTTGAGCCAATACAATCCTGCCCAAGCCCGCCTAAGCCAATACGGATGCCAGCCTATCAACAATAACTGTTAAGGATGACCTATGAGCCAAACAAACAATAATCAAGCCGCTGACAAAATCGCCGCCAAAAATTTAGTGACTATCGATAAGTCCGACATCCCAGATGGTGGCATGAAGTCTTATAAACAAGAGGACGATAGCATCATTTTAGTCACGCGTGACCGTGATGAGTTTAGCGCATTTGATGGCAAATGTCCCCATGCCGGTACCGACTTGGGTGAGGGGTTGCGCTGCGGCGATAGAGTGATCTGTCCATGGCATCATGGTAGTTTTGACAGCCGCGACGGTACGCTATTAGAGCCTGTCGCGATGCGTGGCCTGACTCAATATGAGCTGATCGATGAGGGCGAACGGTTGGTGGTGGATACCGCGGCCAAGATAGACAACCGTGCCGCAAATGACAAGCTGACCGACACGCATACCATCATCGTAGGCGGCGGCGGTGCAGGATTTATGACCGCCAATCAGCTACGTCATACGGGTTATGGCGGCAAAATTACCTTAATTAGTAAAGACAGTTACGCCCCTTACAACCGTCCTTTATTGTCCAAAATGTTTTTGGCAGGCAAGATGGATGAGAAGTATCTGATGCTAGGTGGCCGCGAGTGGGCCAGTAATAACAACATTGAGCTGCGCCTAAATCAAACCGTCAGCGCAGTACTGCCCAATGAGCGTACGATTGTCATTGAAGGCGACGATGGTAACCACGAGCAGCAGACTGCGGATTTTTTGGTCGTGGCAACAGGCGCCGAGCCGAAGATACCGCCATTTCAAGGTGCTGAGCTAGCGGGCGTCTATACGCTACGTAGTATGGATGATGCTAAGGCGATCAAAGGTGCTACCGATAACAAAAACGTCGTCATCGTCGGTACAGGATTTATCGGCATGGAGGCGGCGTCAGCGCTGATGCAGGCTGGCAATGCCGCCTCCGTCACCATCGTCGGGCGCAGTCGCCGCGTCATGAGCAATATCGTCTCTGAGGCGGTGAGTAATACGCTTATCAAACTGCATGAAGAAAATGGGGTGCGCTTTGTGTTTGGTGCAGGTGTTGAGAGCATCAATGAAGATGGCAGTCACGTCAGCGGTGTCACACTGTCAGACGGCAGTACGCTGGCAGCAGATGTGGTGGTTTTGGGTACGGGCGTGGCACCACGTACCGAGATATTAAATGAAGTAAATGATCCCGATGGCGTGCAAGTCGATGAGCGCCTACAGCTACGCGACGGCGTCTATGCACTGGGCGATATTGCCAAAGCCACCAATCAGATGGGGCGCATGCGTATTGAGCATTGGCGCGTGGCCTTACAGCATGGCATGGTAACGGCTGCTGCTATCTTAAATGAAGACAATGACCACTCGTTAGAGGAACGTATTCCGTTTTTTTGGACTGGACAGTATGGCAAAAGCCTACGCTACAGCGGACATGCCGCAACCCCTGATAAAGGCATATTATTTGGCTCGCCAGATAGCCTAGATTATATCGAATACTACTTCGATGATGAGGCGGAAGACACCCGTGCCAGTGCTGCAAGCTCGCTTGGACGAGACAAAGAGCTGATCGCTTTTTCTGAGCTATTACGCCGTGGTCATGCGCCAACGCGCGCGCAGCTCAGTGCCGGATTTGACATGATTGAGCAAGCACAACTACTGTCGCGCTAGCATTTAGAGGGTGATAAGGTTTACTATAAAAAGCTGGCTTGATTATTCAAGTCAGCTTTTTATATCGTAATAGTAAAAGGATATCACAGAGTATGAATAAAGAGATTATAAGTAAGGATGCTGTTTTTTTGCGGCAAGCCCGCCGCGCCGATATCGCCGCGCTCGAGCAGCTACTCAACCGCTGCTACCGAGAGACCGCAGGCTGGACAAATGAAGCGGATCTGGTGGGCGGTATTCGTACCACGGCAGACGAGCTGGCAGGCGTCATCGATCATCCAACACACTACCTGTTTGTTTATCCAAAAACCACGACAGGCGCACGTGATGATGCAGAAACAGGCGAGCTGCTAGGCTGCATCGCAGTGGACATAAAAACAGATGACAATGTAGCCACTTGTGCTTATATCGGTATGTTTGCCGTGCATCCAGAGCTGCAAGGGTGCGGCGTTGGCAATGAGATATTACAAGCGGCAGAGACGTTTGCTACGCGGCATCTAGCAGATAACGGCCAGCCAAGTCGTCTGACCATGTCTATCTTGAGCCATCGCCCCGAGCTATTAGCCTACTATCAGCGCCGCGGCTATCAGCTAAATGGCAATAAAATGCCATTCCCAGATGATGGCAATAATGGCGAACCAAAACGTCAGGATTTAGAATTATTGGAATTAGAAAAAGTGGTGAGTGCGTAAACCCTAACCCCAAAAATGCCCAAAGGTCATAAACAGGCCGACACTCAATAAGATAAATGCCACGATAATCAAGCGCTTAAACCAAGTAAAAGCTGGTACGCGCGTGGCATTATCATCAGACATAAGAAAAGCGAATAAAAATAGCAAACTCCCTGCCAAGGTCATGATGCCTAAGCCCACGGGTAATATAAAAAGGTACATCTGCCACACAGTCATCTCGCAACGGTCATTATTAAACGCATCATAGCAGCATCAGGATTGTGCTGTCTGTATGTGGTTTTACACTAAAGCAAAAATAGACAATAAAAAAGGCCATTTCGTTAAAAATAGCCTTTCTTCTCATTCAGTCTGTCTAACGCATCGTCACAAACTCTTCTGCACCTGTCGGATGGATGGCGACGGTATTGTCAAAGTCAGCCTTAGTCGCACCCATCTTGATCGCCACTGCAAAGCCTTGCAGCATCTCATCGACCCCGTAACCGATGCCATGTAGGCCGATGATTTTTTCCTCCTCACCTAAGCACACCAGCTTCATCACGCACTTTTGGCGATGCTGCGTCACCGCGCTATACATCGAGGTAAAGGTCGAGGTGTAGCATTTGATGGTGTCTTTGCCATACTGCGCCACCGCATCGATCTCAGATAAGCCAACCGTCCCAATCGCAGGGTGAGTAAAAATCACCGTCGGTACCAGCTCGTATGTTAAATGCTCATCGGTCTTGTCGTTAAACAAGCGCTCAGACAGACGCCTACCAGCGGCGATGGCAACTGGTGTCAGATCAATACTATTTTCGATAATATCACCGACCGCGTAAATACCATCGACATTGGTATTTTGGAATTTATCGACTTTGATTTTGCCAAACTCGGTGGTTTCTACGCCCGTTACTTGCAGGTTTATGTTGTCGGTTGAAGGCGCGCGCCCAATTGCCCAAATCAAGCAATCGACCGTATCAAGCGTACCATCTTTGGTGAACAGCTCTAAACAGCCATCTTCGTTTTTATTGACTTCGGTGAGTGTGGTGTTGGTATGCAGATGAATACCGTCTTGCTCCATCTCTATCAGCAGCGCCTCGACGATAGTGTGATCAAACGAGCGCAGCGGCGAATGCTGGCGGACATAGAGATGTACCTCAGCGCCGAGGCTGTTGAGTACGCCTGCGATTTCGACAGCGATATAGCCTGCGCCTGCGATAGCGACCCTTTTTGGCAAATGAGTCAATTTAAAAAAACCATCAGAATCGATGCCGTGCTCTGCGCCTTTGATCTTAGGCTTAATAGGATGTCCGCCCGTCGCGATCAGGATATGATCGGCAGTGATATGCTCGCCATTGACTTCGACCGTATTGGTATCGACAAATTTTGCAAAGCCTTTGATTACTTCCACGCCGTTTTTGGCCAGATTATTGTCATAAGCGCGGTGGATATTTTGGATATATTGCTGGCGGCTTTGTACCAGTTTTTGAAAGTCAAAGTTTTTTAATTCCACATCAAAGCCATAATCTGGCGCATACTTCTCAATCGCTTCGGCCACTTGCGCGCCATACCACATCACCTTTTTGGGTACGCAGCCCCAGTTGACGCACGTGCCGCCTAGTTGCGCCGCTTCGATAATGGCGCATTTTTTGCCGTAGCTGGCGGCGCGGTTGATCGAGGCAATACCGCCGCTACCGCCGCCAATGGCGATATAATCATAATGTTTGCTCATGTTTTATCCTTGTATGTATGATTGATAAGTGCTGTCTTGAGTATTGTCGCGGCAGGGTGCAACCGACCACTGTAGGTATGGTACAACATAAACAGCCGCTATTAAGAGAATGGGCAAAGACCCAACATACTATAAACGATACCTAAACAATGGCGCGACGTCTATAAAATAACAGCCCAGGAATCGACAGACCCAGCACCAACCCTGAGGTCACAAACAAGGCCTCGAACAAATACACCATCATTTGGCTAAATAACTCGTCCGAAAAACCAAAATAGCCTATCTGTACCATACTGACCATTGCCTTATAAGCGGCAATACCGGGCATCATACAGATGACGCTTGGTGAGATCAGCGCTTTGGGCGGTAGGGTATATTTTTTAGAAAAATATACTCCCAAAAAGCTGGCAAGCATCGCTCCAAAAAAGCTGGCCACCGCCAGATGGACATGCTGATAGACAAGGGCAGTTTTTAGTCCGAAGCCAAACGCCGTCATCAGCAAACACGGCAAAATATAGCGTTTGGGCACGGTAAACATCAGCGTCCAACCAAGAGTGATGATGCATGATAGCGCGACAGTCTCAATGAGCCACATATCAAAACCCCCAATGCTGTATTTGCAGTAACACCAGCGCCATGACGATGCCCACGCACGCGGACAAGGTCAGCATATAAGTAAACACCGCTCGCCCAACGCCGATATTGACATAGCCCTTTAAGATATCGGATAAGGAGTTGATCAAAGGAAAGCTGGGCACCAGTAGTAGCACGCTAGAGGCCACCGCAATATCGGCATTATTGCCAATATCAAAATAATAAGTCGTCGCCCCGATCAAGGAAGCGATAAAAGCGGTGGCAATGACGGTGATAAAAGGGTTGAAATGATGCTTGGACAAATAAATACGAGTAAACATCGCCACCATACCGGCGATAAAGGTCACCCCAGTAATTGCCCAGCTGCCGCCGTTTAGATAGGCAAATGCGGCGCAAGACGCTCCTACAAACATGCCCACCAACCACGTTGGATACACCGCCTTATCTAGCTCATCAAAGGCAAGGATGGTGCGGTCCGTCAGCTCAGACTTTAGCGTATTGTTACCTAGCTTGCCGCTACTGGTATTGGCTTCGGTTTTATTGATGATTTGCTGGATTTGTACGAGTAAATTGACATTGATGCTTTGGTTTATGGTGTCTCGGGTGGTGGTGATACAGCGCTCATCACAGATGGTGGTCAAGGTAATGGCGTTAAAGTTCAGCGAGCATTCGACGCTGTTCATACCTAAGGCCAGCCCCAAGCGTTTGGACAAATCCACCACCACGGCAGACTCCGCGCCATATTGCATAAGAAGTAGGCCGCAGCGTACGCATAATCGAGTAATACGCTGCTGCTGTATGTAGCTGGTAGAGGTCATTGGAGGAGTATGCATATTGGCTGAGATATTGATATGGATAGAGGTAAAGATAGCATAACTTGCCCTGCTTATTTGCTACTATTATAAAGCGTAAACCATTGCCGCAAGGAGAATAAAATGCATATTGCTATCTTAACCCTGACTTTTGCGCTACCCGGATGTAGCTCATTAAAAGAAAAACGCCAACGTATGGGCGGCTTGCACGCACGTTTTGGCAATACGCCAAGTGTTGCAGTGTGCGAGAGCGGCGAGCGTGATAGGCATGATGCCAGCGAATGGACATTCGTGATCGTTGGGCTGTCCAAACGTGAGGTTGAGTCACAGTGCAGCCAAATTGAGGAGAAGATAGAGCGGACGGTGGATGCAAGAATGATGAATGTTGAGAGGGAGTTTGTTTAGGTGGGGTGTTTTTATACATCAACTCTGAAAAATATCTAACTTTTAGGTTAGTTACGAGGAACGAGACCCAACATTATAGTTTTGCTTAATATGAATTGTTGGGTTTTCTTCTTTAATCCAACCTACGAGTTAAACTGGCGACTGTAATTAATATCTGTTATATCAACAGCCTATCATCAAGTATAATGGTACAAAAAACTATTTATCTAAGTTCTCAGTCAAGTTATTAGTATAGTTAAGCCAGTCTTGAATCGGTACCTTACTATTTGGATTATATTTAATTTGATCATTTAAAATATTAAGAATCCATTGTCGAACCTCAGCCTTATTACTTAGATTAGGATGTAGTAGAATAGATAATATAAAACGTTTACGCTCTCTTGAATCAAAGCCAGTATCAGACCATATAATTTCGCTTAATATTTCTTGGTCAAGTTTGCTTAAGAACATCTCATCATTATCATTACAACCCTTATGCTGATAGTAGCGCTGAAATATATCTTTAATAGAGTTTTTATCTATAGAATTAATCTCATGAACGGCAATAGTATTTTTAACAAAATCGTAGTATCTTTCATGATCAGATCTACCAAAAAAATACCAGCTATCTAAGTCAGTAACTCCATTATGTTGGTTAATTTTAGATACAATATGCTCTCTAACTTTTTTATCGAAACTTGCCGCCCATTCTTCCTTACCGTAATCTTGTAGAACTTTATAATAAAAACTTAAATTATTAAGATTCTCTCTTCCTATTCTATCTTTAACAACTTTGTACCAACGTTCAATAAAATCCTTGCTAGGGTTTAAGCTATGATACTCTGTCAAGAGTTGGTCATGCTGGCGATCATTTAAAATTTTTGCTTCAGTCAGTATATCAGAATCAATTAAAAATTTAGTTTGGTCATCATCAGTTGATAGATCTTTTACTAGACTGACAATCACTTCTCCCCAATCTCTGATTAAAAATCGTTCGGTCAATGGTTTAAAAAAGTCATCAATCTTAAAGCGGATATCCTTTTTGAGTTGATTATCTTCGTTGGACGCATTAGCTTTATTAATATTCCCTACAAAATAATCATCGCTCAATGCAAGTGCGTTCTGACTACAATGTTTTACAAACTGATCAAATGTGAGTCCCTCATAAATTAGATTAGGTATATCATAAGCAAGTCGAATAATTAAGATTGAATCTAATATTTGTTGTTTACTTACTAAACTCAAAGTGTCAGGCAAACTATTCATTAATGTATTAAACGTTTTAATAACGCGTTGATAAAACCTTATATTCTTAATACCTATCACTTGATAGAATTTTTTGTAGGTTGTAAATAAGTTGTTGTCGTTGACCAATTTCTCTATAGCTGTCAGAGACTCATCTAAAATAAGTACTTCATCAAACACCTTTTCCTTGTACTCTTGAAACTGCTCATTTGCTTTAATATCATGCAATATCACTACTACCTTACAGTTTTTTTCTAAGCTTAAATGATTAACTAAACCCATTATATCTCTGATATCTAGGTTTTTAGATAGACGTTCAATATCATCAATACAAATTAAGGTATCTCCGATAAGACTAGTCATAGCACTACTTATCATGCCTTTACTGAGAGACAAGGTAACGCCTGTACCTTCAAGTTTTGGCAAGTCTATAGCCTCTAAACTCTTTTTAAAGATACCTTTGAGACCAGAAAGATAGTCCTTTTTTTGAGTAGTCTCATGGGTGCTAAGAGCAATTTCAAACTTTAAAGCTTCTATTGATTCTATACCAAAGAGAGAAACGTAAGAGTACTTATTAACACCTAAATTCGTGTGATTCTTCTCGTAAAAACTCTTCCAAAAGCGCGTCTTACCAACACCCCATTCGCCAGTCAGAGCAATGGCAAAAGGACTTTTAGTATCTATTAGATCTAAAAGCTTCTTCTCAAGATTTTCTACATTTGCCATTGCTCATTACCTTACAGATGTTCTTAAAATAATAATTATATTAACACCAAAGTTAAAACTCTACCCAAAAAAAGGCCACCCTATAAAGAGTGGCCTTTTATCAATCATAACTAACGGTATTAACTCACTTCTTTCATCGCCTGCGTAAGCATCGGCTTTAAAAACTCACCAGTGTATGAGCCTTTGACGTCCGCCACTTCCTCAGGCGTACCCTCCGCGATGATCATACCGCCGCCTTTACCGCCTTCAGGGCCAAGATCAATCACCCAATCCGCAGTTTTGATCACATCTAAGTTATGCTCGATGACCACGATGGTGTTACCTTTATCACGTAGCGCATGCAGGATATTAAGCAGCTTGTCGATATCATGGAAATGCAGGCCAGTGGTCGGCTCATCCAAAATATAGAGCGTTTGTCCCGTGTCACGCTTGGCCAGCTCACGCGCCAGTTTGACTCGCTGCGCTTCACCGCCCGATAGGGTAGGCGCGGATTGACCTAGGTGAATGTAGCTTAGCCCCACATCCATCAGCGCTTGCAGACGACGATGAATCGCAGGAATGGCTGAGAAAAACTCAGTGGCATCCTCCACCGTCATCTCTAGCACATCGGCGATGGTTTTGCCTTTATAGTAAATCTCTAGCGTCTCACGGTTATAGCGTTTGCCGTGGCAGCTATCACACGGCACATACATATCAGGTAAGAAGTGCATCTCGACTTTAATCAGGCCATCGCCCTGACACATCTCACAGCGTCCGCCTTTGACGTTGAAGCTAAAGCGGCCGGGTTTATAACCACGGGCGCGCGCCTCAGGCGTTTGAGCAAACATTTCACGCACAGGGGTAAACACGCCAGTATAGGTGGCAGGATTTGAGCGCGGGGTACGGCCGATCGGGCTTTGGTCGATATCGACCATTTTGTCCAAATGTTCAAGCCCGCTGATGCTGTCATGCTTATCCGCGATAAGGGTAGAAGCGTTATTTAACTGAGTCGCTGCAATCGGCATCAAGGTGCGGTTGATCAAGGTTGATTTGCCCGAGCCGGATACGCCAGTGACACAGGTCATCACACCGACTGGCAAGCTCAGATCGACGTCTTTTAAGTTGTTACCTGACGCGCCTTTTAGCTCGATCGTCATTGGCACCTGCTTTGGTTTGGCTTTACCTTTGGTCTCAACTTCCATGGTCTTGGCTTTATGCCGTACTTGGGGAATCTCGATTTTTTTCTCGCCAGACATATATTGTCCAGTCAGCGAGTCTGGGGTCGCCATGATCTCATCGATCGTACCTTGCGCGATGATATGACCGCCATGCACGCCTGCGCCGACACCGATATCGATGACGTGATCGGCCTGACGTATGGCGTCTTCATCATGCTCAACGACAAGGACGGTATTACCCAAGTCACGCAGCCGCGTTAGAGTCTTTAGTAAGCGATCGTTGTCACGCTGATGCAGACCGATCGACGGCTCATCGAGCACATACATCACGCCCATGAGACCGGCACCAATTTGACTGGCAAGACGGATACGCTGTGCCTCCCCACCCGATAGCGTCTCAGCAGAGCGAGCAAGGGTCAAATAATCTAGCCCGACACTGACGAGGAAGTTTAGGCGCTCATTAATCTCTTTAAAGATTTTTTCTGCCACTTCACCTTTATGGCCGCCAATCTTTAAGGTTTTATAATAGTCAGCGGCATCACCGATGGAGAGCTTGACGATATCGGCGATGGTCTGCTCATCGACACGCACGTTGCGCGAGATTTCATTGAGACGTGCACCATCGCAGACGTTGCAGGTAGTATCAGCCAGATATTTTGCCAGCTCATCACGCACAAGGTTACTTTGGGTCTTGGCATAACGGCGCTCAAGATAGGGCAATACGCCTTCAAATGGTACCGTCTTATTGGTCTTGCGCCCGCGCTCATCGGTGAAGTTAAAACTCAGTTTTTCTTTACCAGAGCCGTGCATGATGATGTCTTGTTGCGCTTTTGGCAGTGCTTGCCACGGCGCATCCATATCGATGTCAAAGTGCTTGCAGACGGTAGAGAGCAGGCCAAAATAATAGGCATGACGCTTGTCCCAACCATTGATTGCGCCTTGATTGAGCGATTTTTCATGATGGGTAATCAGCTTCTCAGCAGCAAAATACTGACGTTTACCCAGACCGTCACAGCTTGGACAAGCGCCGTATGGGTTGTTAAAACTAAACATCCGCGGCTCAAGCTCAGGCACTGCTCGATCACAGACAGGGCAGGAGTGCTTGGCTGACATCACTTGGTCGTCAGCACTGTCTGCGTTTGGGTTGCCATCCATAAAGTGTAGTGTGACCAGACCTTGGCCTAAGCGTAGGGCAGTCTCGAGACTTTCGGCGACGCGGTTGCCCAAATCGTCGCGGACTTTAAAACGATCGACGACGACTTCGATGGTGTGTTTTTTCTTTTTATCGAGCGTGGGTAGCTCATCGGTATCATAGACATCGCCATCGACACGCACACGGACGAAGCCTTGTCCGATCAGCTGCTCAAGTAAGACCGTATGCTCGCCTTTACGCTCACGAATTACAGGAGCCAGGATCATAAGCTTGGTGTCTGTCGGCAGCGCCATGATCTGATCGACCATCTCGGTGACAGACTGCGCCACCATCGGTTCGCCATGCTCGGGGCAATAAGGCGTGCCGATACGGGCATAGAGCAGGCGCAGATAGTCATAGATCTCGGTGATGGTACCGACCGTCGAGCGCGGGTTGTGGTTGGTGGATTTTTGCTCAATGGCAATAGCAGGGGAGAGTCCCTCGATGCTATCGACTTCGGGCTTCTCCATTTGTGAGAGAAACTGACGCGCATAGGCGGACAGACTCTCGACATAGCGGCGTTGCCCTTCGGCATACAAGGTGTCAAACGCCAAGGATGATTTACCAGAGCCTGATAAACCTGTGATTACCACGAACTTATCGCGCGGGATGTCCAGATCGATGTTTTTTAGGTTGTGTGTGCGGGCGCCGCGTATTGCAATGTGGTCATTTGCCATCGGTGATAGGTTTCCTATTTGCTAAAGTGATGGATAAAAAATACTGATGTATAAGAAGTAGTGAGCGCAACCTACATTTAAACCAGCCATGTAAAACAGCATCCCAGTCGCGCTATGTTATTTTTAAAGTGTATGAGGGTCAAAATAGTGACGCAAAAGATAGCTGGTTTTTATAAACAGCGTTTTTGTAAGCTATGTTTTTACGATAACTATTTATAAGCGATGCTTTTATAGACGATACGCTTTCTTTATTGCTTCGGTTTTTATAGTGTCTTTGTCAGGCCTCGCTGCGGTTTTTATCCTATTTTTTAGTGCGTGCTTTTTCGCGCGCGTTTTTTATAAGCTGGGTAATCTTTAACGAAACCGTTTAAGGCAGCTAAACCATCTAGGCCGTTTTTATCTCACAAGTTTTGTTAGACTCCGCCAATCTAAATCAAATCTGTGTTACCTAACAGGTATCCTTTGTTATGGTTTTGACCAGAACGCTTGTCTTAGTCAGCACTTAATGGCTCAAGCGAATCCGCAACCTTATTGATAACGTTGTACTTTATTGTCATGATGCGTGCATTATTCAAGGCAAAAAGCCGCTAGAGACGCACTTGGTAACAAAAAACAAAAGTCTCGGCAACCAAACGGCGAATGTCTTATACTAGGGGCCTTAATTTAGAGGGCTTGATTTGTAGGCGAGTGCCCTGATAGATCAACTGTGATATTGATGTATGGATAATCTATTTTAAAATAAGTTAAGTATAGACCTACTGGTCGTCATTTTTTAGAGTGAATCGACTATATCAGCAATGATAAACCTGTGAGGCAAGTATGAATAGCGTAGAAAAACGGGCAATCCTCGGGGTCGGCGGCATCTTTGCCCTGCGTATGATTGGCCTGTTTATGATTGTGCCTGTGTTTTCGGTGTATGGCGACAATTATGCGCATGCTACGCCGTTTTTGATTGGTTTGGCGGTCGGGGTTTATGGGCTGGGTCAGGCGATTTTTCAGATACCGATGAGCCTTGCTGCTGACAAGTTTCCGCGTAAGCCGATTATCTTTTTGGGTCTGATATTGTTTGCTTTGGGCGGTATGATTGCAGCCAACGCCACCGATATTTATGAGGTCATCATCGGTCGGGCGCTGGCAGGAAGCGGTGCGGTGTCGGCGGTATTGATGGCGCTACTCGCTGATGTCACGCGCGAGGAGATGCGTACCAAAGCGATGGCGACGATGGGCTTGACCATTGCCACCTCTATTATGTTGGCCTTTGCCTTTGGCCCTTTGTTGGTGGGGTCGCTTGGTATGTCAGGCTTGTTTTGGCTGACATCGGGTTTTGCGGTATTGGCAATGATGCTACTGTTTGTGGTGCCGACGCCGCTACGAGTGCTCAAACATAACTTGGACAACAAATCTATCGGTCAGCAGTTGGCCAGCGTGCTAAAAATTGGCGATTTAAACCGTCTGCATATCAGTATTTTTGCGCTACACCTGACCATGACGGCGATATTTGTTCTTTTGCCGCATCAGCTCTCTGAGGTGCTGGGTTTGTCGGTTCATCAGCAGGGCTTGGTGTATTTGCCACTGTTGTTTATTGGCTTTGCGGTAGCGATACCTTTTATTATTGTCGCAGAAAAAAAGCGCAAAATGCGTCAGGTGTTTTTGGGTGCGATCGGCCTGATGACCGCGGCACTGGCATTACTGGCGCTGGGTAGCCATGTGGGCGTTGGGATTATTTTGGGTTTACTCTTATACTTTATGGGCTTTAACTTGCTTGAGGCGACGATACCGTCTTGGATATCCAAGCGTGCACCAGTCGCCAATAAAGCCACAGCGATGGGACTAAACTCATCCAGTCAGTTTTTTGGTGCATTTGTCGGCGGGGCGCTGGGTGGCATACTATTGACGCAGCCAAATTTGCTGGCATGGGGCGTACTGGCGCTGATTATGGGCGCGGCGCTATTACTGATATTTCCGATCGCCCAGCCGCCGTATCTATCAAGTACCACCATTACCATTCCTAAAAACATCAATATCCAAGACTGGTCGCGGCAAATGCTGGCGGTAGATGGCGTAGACGAGCTAGTGGTGATGGCAAAAGAGCAGGTGGCCTATCTTAAGCTGGACAAAACCCAGCTCACCGACGACTCGCGACAAGCACTGTCGCATCTGGCACAAAGCCCACTAGATATTTAAATAAAAATTGGTTAAAGTAAAATCAAATTACTGTAAAATCGTATTGTCGATAGCATTAACGATGATGGGGCATATTGGCTTCATTGAATCATCATAGATACGATTCACTAAATTATTCATAAATAAAAGGACGGTACCATGCGCGGAGTTAATAAAGTTATCATCATCGGTAACCTTGGAGCAGACCCTGAGGCACGTCAGTTTAACAACGGTGGTAGCGTGACCAATATCTCGGTTGCGACATCAGAGCAGTGGACAGACAAGCAAAGCGGCGAAAAAAGAGAAGCGACCGAATGGCATCGTATCTCACTCTTTAATCGTCTAGGCGAGATTGCAGCGCAGTATCTTCGTAAGGGCAGTAAGGTCTATATCGAGGGCAGTTTGCGCACGCGTAAATACCAAGACCAAAATGGTCAAGATCGCTATATCACCGAGATTCGCGCTGAGCAAATGCAGATGCTCGATGGCGCAAGCGGTGGCGGTCAAAGTCAAGGCGGGAGCTATGGTAGTCAAGGCGGCCAAAACAGCTTTGGTCAGCAAGGCGGCTACAACCAAGCAGGCGGCGTAGCAGCTCAAGGCATGGCGCAGGGTGGTAATCAAGGGGGTTATAACAATCAAAATGCTTATAACAACCAAAGCAATCCTCAGCAAAACCCATTCAATCAGTCAGCGCAAAATGCCTCTCAGCCTAAGCCAACAGCGATGCCTGATGGTCCAGTCGATGATGATATTCCGTTCTAACTTATACAATAATAATATATTGCATTTGTAATACTGTAGCTCATTGATAATAATATCATTGAGCTATTTTTATATCAAAAATATATTGTATTTGTATTTGATAACTTTGTATAATATTATTTATTGTATTTACTTAGAGTAGTAGCCTAATGCCAGTCCTAAAGAGAAAAGAGTTTATTGAAACAAGTGGTGAAAGGTTTTCTCTTCTTGTTGATGAGAATGGTATTCCTGACTTTTGGATAACGTTATTCATGACTACTGTTGTACGATCTTATACACACTCAACTCAAAGAGCATATATTAGTCACCTGTATCATCTCAGTCTTTGGGAAGCGAAAATAAAAGCTCGTCTGTCTGACAGGATAATTACAGCATCACAAAATAAAAGTAGTAATAATATTCGGTTTTTCTCACATTCCGAAGTTCAATCCATTGCTGAGCATTGTAAGCTTCAAACAAAGACTGCTCGAAAGCTAAATGATTCGAATAATAAGGTAATCCAATTCAAGAAGCCTACATCTAAAGCGCCATTAGCAACTGTATCCATTGCCCAACAAAATCAAAGAATCAAAGTTATTTCTGAATATTTCGAATTCTTAGCAAATAACCTTCTCAGAAACAAAGCAAGTTTCTCAAGCTATGTTGCAATCATTAAAGAAACTAAAGAGTTGCTTTTAAGTAAAAAGTCTAAAGGTGGTAGTCGTAGAACAACGTTTGATCCTGATGCTAAAGCCCCACCTCCAGAAGTGTTTTCTGAGGTTATGGAGTTGGTAAGACCACTCAACCACAAAAATCCTTTTACCAAGCTGGTTAAAAATCGAAACTACCTTTTATTCAGATTGCTGTATGAAACTGGTCTGAGAAGCGGAGAGATCCTTCAGTTGAAAATAACTGATATTAAGTTCTCTCAAAACCTAATTGAAATTCGTCGTAAACATGATGACCTTGAGGATACTTATAGGTCAATCGAGCCTAATGCTAAAACTCTTGAGCGCGATATCCCTATAACATCTGAACTATCTGAAGAGATTAGGTCATACGTTATTCAAGAACGTCCGCTTATTAGTAATGCAAATAAGCATAGTTTTTTATTCGTATCTCACAAAGGGACAAGTTCTGGAAATCCTATTTCTCTTATACAGTTTTCAAAAATTGTTGAAAAAGTTGCAGAGGATGAAAATTTAGCTGACTTCATCAAAAAGTATGGTTTTAAAGGCGCAAAGAGAATAACTAGGCATGGTTTCAGGCATGATTTTAACAATCGGCTATCGATTAGTATTGATAAGAACAATGAGAAGGCAAGAGAAGAAGGGCGGTTACATGATGTCATCTCAGAAAAGAAAGAACTTGAAAATAGAATGTATCTTATGGGTCATAAACATGAAAGTTCTTCGAGTATTTACAACTTGAGGCATACTAAAAAACAGGCTGAATCACTATTATTGCAAGAAATGCGAAAGATGGATTTTCTTATTAACCCTAAGGATGACTAACTAAGATGAACACCGCTGCAGTATTAAATAATTGTGTAGAAGATATTGAGAGGTCAGACTCCTTTATTATTAGATCTAAATCAGGCTATGAATCAAATTTTCAAGATGTTGTTTGGAAATTGGATAATTCGTACAGTATCAATTGGGGTAATGTGGGGAATGTTTCAGGTAGTGTTTTACAAGGATTTAAGCTCACTACTGCACGGATGGCTGAAGAGGTCTCCGCAAAGCATACTCAAAATTGTTGGCATTATTTTAAGCAATATTTGTTAGATCCCAATATCTACACAGGTGGCAAAATTAGCTCAGAGCTAATTTTGAAGTATAAATCAACTTTAGATTCTGAAAATGAGTATAAGTTGGGAACGATTCGCTCATTACTAAGAAATTGGGTTGAATGGAAACATCCAGGGGTTAATAGTGATATATCAGATACACTTGATCGGCTAGTCTTAAAGGGAAATGTAAAAGGTAAAGCTGTCTTACATCAATGTCCTCATACGGGCGCTTATACGCTCACTGAACAGCAATCATTATTAATATGGGCGGGTAACGCTTTCCAAGATAAAATCCTGTCTTTAGAGGAGTTTACATGGCTCTATTTGATATATGCAACAGCTAGAAGGCCAAGCCAAATCAGAGCGTTAAGAATATGTGACGTTACTCATAAAGTGGTCAATAATAGAAATATATATTCTATTAATATCCCAAGAGCGAAACAAAGAGGTGGTAAATTCCGTTCTGAATGCAGGTCTTTAACTATTACTGAAGACTTGTATTTGATTGTAGTAAATCAAGTTAATGAGGTTAAATCCTTTGTTTCTTCTAAATTGCCTAGACTTGACGATAACGATATTGAACAGTTACCTATTTTTTTGAACCGCGATTCATTGCGAGAAATGAAAGTAACCGACTATAAAGACGTTATTGTAAATACTCCTGATTACTTACATCTATCTGCAACTGACGTTCATTATATGGATAGACAAATATCTCGTAAATGTGATGCTATTTCTGAGTGTACAGGCGACTACATTCACTTTACACCTATAAGATGTAGGCGAACTAGAGCGACCAATCTTGTCAGGAATGGTATTACAGGTGTGCAGCTAGCCTACTTGCTTGATCATTCAGATACTCAGCAACTAAGTGTATATACTCAGCATACAGGTGAGTTAGCACTGAGGGTTTTTGACAAGATGAATGATGCAATGGAGTTGTTATCTGCAAAATTTGAAGGGCGTCTTATTCATTCCGAAGCTCAAGCATTAAGAGGTAATGATCCTAATAGCCGTGTCTTCCAATCTTCAAACAATCAGGTAGGTAACTGTGGAGGCTCTCCTGCCTGTAACAGTGGCTTGAAAGCCTGTCTTTTATGCAGTCAGTTTCAACCATTATTAGACGCTCCTTGGGAAGATGTGTTACTGGATCTAATGGAAGAAATTGAACATAAGCAAGCTATGGGAGCTAGCGATTTGATTTTACAATCTTTTAGTCTTCAACTAGCTCATGTCAAAGCTATTATGAATGCATGCGATAAAATCAAGCTAGAGGAGGTTCTTTGATATGACACAGGTTATACCTTTTACGCCAAAGCATGAAGTTGATTACAAAAAAAACCTTCTTGATTTTATTGAGAGAGCCAAGAATAACTTGAGTATTTATGAGGATCAAGGTGGCTTCAATAGCGACAACTGGAAGGTTATATATAAAAATGGTCGTAGCTCATCTATGCATTTTACTGGACTAAAATCTCAAGGTAATAAGACTGGGGAGTTAATGCTACAACCTTTTAGAGATTTTGCGAAAGCATACATGAGAGACTTGCAAACATGGAAAGAAAGAAATCCTGCAAATTATATGGTTGTGCTGAAAACTGTTTATGAAATGCTAGTCGAAACTAATGAAAGCGCTGATATTCTTGATTTCAATGGTATAACACTACGAAAAACTACTGAGAGCTTAGAAAATCGTCTATCTTCAGGTGCATTATATCGTGCTGGTCAAGTGCTTGAAAGTTTATTGAGTGATATTCAAGAGTATAAAATAAACTTAACGATACCAATATGGAAAAACCCTTGGAAACGACCAAATGAAAAGGCTACAGGAACTTCTCACGAAGATAGAGCTTGGCAAGAAAATAGATTATTAACTAGTCACCAGATTAGTTGTTTAGCTGATGCTTTTCGGTTGGCTAGAACGCCTTATGAGCAATTTTATTCATCTCAAGCTGTATTGTTGATGGCTGCTCCAAGCAGAGGTGGAGAGCTACATTTTCTGACTACAGATTGTTTATTTGAAACAACAGCATTTAAGGAGGTGGTCGATACTTCGGGTAAAGTCGTCAAAGAAGAGCATACTATTTTAAATATTCGTTGGGTCGCTGCTAAAGGTGGTGGATTTATACCGAAACCTGTACACCCTCTAATTGAGCCAACGGTGAGAGAGGCGGTGCAAAGGCTAATTGATATTGGAGAGCCTGCTAGAAGAGCTACACAGTGGTCAATCAAGCATCCTAATGAGTTCTATCGACATGATGGCTGCATTACCGCAGGAGATCATCGCGAAGATGCTCCACTGACTATTCTAGAGTTTGCAGCGGCTATGGGGCTTTCACAGGACAATATACCGAATGATTTTGCTGAATCTATAGAAAGAAGTGCTTTCTTAAATTACTACAAGCAAAAGTGGATTCAAAATCTTTTTGAAACAAAGGACTGTATTACCTATCGAGATTTAGCTGCTTATACTGTGGGAAATTATAAAAAGTCTTTTCCTAAATTTCCTAATCTTTCAGAAATTAATAAGCCCGTATCAGACATGTTATGCCTTGTTAGAGACAAGGAGCTTCATAGCGAGTTTCAATCTAAAGGCTATAGTTTTACTGCTCCTACTATAAATCAACTAAATGATGCTTTAGGCAGTATTCATGAAAGAAAAAAGGGTACAATAGTACAGTCTTTATTTACATCTGTGGGATTAAAGGAACAAAACGGAGACAACTTAGTAATTACTTCGCATCAAATTCGAGTGTGGTTGTCTACAATGGCTGAACGTGGCGAGATGGAGTCATTAGACTTAGCAATGTTTGCAGGACGTAGCCGTATTCAAGACAACAGAGCTTATGATTTACGTCCTATGGAGGAATTGGCAAAGGAGTCAAGAAAACTAATTAGTCTTGGCCTAGAGGCTCACGACGGGACTAAAGCTCTACAAGCTGTAAAGGTTAATGTACCTATTACTTTTGAAATGCTAGGTCATAAAGATCGATATGGTGTAGTTCAAGCTTCTGGGTTTGGATACTGCGAGCATGATTGGACTATGTCACCATGTTCAAAAGCAGGTGAATGTGTAACGTGTAAAGAGCACTCTTGCATTAAAGGTATGCCGAATACAAAAGAGCGATTATTAGAATTAGAGCAGGTTGTCAAACATGAGCTTAATAGAGCAGTAGAGGCTGATAATAACGACTATTCAGGTGCTAGTAGCTGGGTCATTTATCAAAGTAAAAAACTTGCAATAATTAAGACTCTGTTAACATATTTAGATAATGATGACTATCCTGAAGGGCTTATTATCCGTGTTCCAGAAGATCTAGATGTGAGCTTAACGCGAATAGCACTAAATGAGCTTGGATATTCTACAGAGGTCACAGATAACTCAACCTTGAGTGAAAAGATTACTCTCACAACAGAGTCTAACTTTCTAGCGATTTTACAGGGTGGGTTATGAAGCCAAAACTTATAAGTGAAAAGGAATTGGATTTAGTTGAAGACATATTGAAGAAATGGTCAGGCAAGCTGACATGGGATAAGTTCGCTGTCCGAGTTGCTTCTGCTTTAGGGAAAGATTCTGTCTCTAAGTTTACTCTAATGGGCTACCCTGAAGTCAAACAGGCATTTAATAGACGTAAGCAAACGCTTAAAAAGGCAAAATCACAGGTCATTGAAACAATGAGTGATGTGACTATTGATATACTTATCAACGAAAATGCTGAGCTAAGAAACCAAATTCATCATTTAGAAGAAGAGTTTAAAGCAAAAGAAAGGCTATGGGTAGAGCAGTACCGAAGGTGGCAATATAATCTTTCCATGATGCCAAATGTAGATTTGTCTACACTCGACCAACCTCTATCGGAAAAGCAGAAGTAAAAAACGATATTCAAATTCCATAACAATTTTTATATACTGCTATTTTATTGACAATAGTTTAGTGATTTGGTGTTGAAAATAATGCATAATAACTAGTTTGGAAGTAAATTATAGTACATGTAAGGTTGGCACACTATTAGAAGTAGTACAAAGTAAACTATAGGGTGTGTATAGAATTCAAATCAGGGGCAACCAGATAAAGACACAAGCGAGCATTACCGCCGCTGCATAGCTATCTTTGAGCTTATCATATCGCGTGGCAATGCCCCTAAAATGTTTCAATCTAGCAAAAGCGTTTTCTACCAAATGACGGCAACGATACAAATACCAATCTAGTGTGTCGTTACAGCTTTTAGAGTTCGACTTAACAGGTATGACTGACTGAGCACAGTGCGTGAAGATACACTCTCTAATATCGCTACTATCGTAGCCCCTGTCTGCAATCACCGCTTTAGTCTGGTTATTAATCGTGCTAAATATCAACGTCTTTGCCATCTTAGCGTCATGCACTTGCCCACCTGACAGCTCAACATGTATAGGGTTGCCACAAGCATCGACCACTAAGTGCAGTTTGCTGCTATTACCTGCAACGCTTTTACCAATGGCCTCATCAAGATGACTGGCTGCACCTGAACTATGCTGATGAGCTTTGACCACGCTACCGTCTATAAATAACCATTCACTATCATAGTTTGCTGTGATTATTTTCATGAGCTTTTGCCATTTACCGGTTTTACGCCAATAACGGTATTGATGATATATGCTAGACCAATGACCGAAATAAGAAGGTAAGTCTCGCCATGGACAGCCTACTCTTATGCGGTACAGCATGCCTTCAACGGTACGTCTTAGATTGGGCTTGTTATGTATGTTAATTTGTCGCAATATAATAAATAGCTTGTGCCAAAGTTCATCGCTGAGCTTGGTGCGAGTCATAAGTGATGCCTTATTTCTTTGTTGTGGTAAACAGTAGAGTAAGGCGTTGCTTATTTTTTTCAATGGATCCTCAATTCTATACAGCCCCTAGTGTAGTTGGTATGATTTGAAAAAGTATAGTGCTGGTAAAATGACCTTCGTTAAGCCTCTGTGTAAACAGTTCGCAAAAGAAGTTGGTGCTAATGGCTTGCTAAAGTTTCCGTGATTTTTATATTCCGAGTTGGTTATATTGTAATTGGTGGTTTTATGGATATCGTAAATTTAAAAGAAAAGGGTTTAATCTCTCTAAGTGCATATAATATATGTATAAAATACAACCTGCATACAAAAATAGATTTTAATGAATTTCTCATCGGTTTCACTGATACTACTATTTTAGAAAGTTTTGATTTGGATATAATCAATGAGTTAAATATTTTATCTCAAATATACAATCATAGCTCTAAAGGAGTCAAAGGATATGGAAGTGAGAATAATAAAGAACTTTCCAAGGTTTCCAGTTTAGGTAGTGAAAATCAATTAGAATTATTCTCTAAAGAAAGAGAAATAGAAATTAAAAGTTTTTATAATAAAGGCGAGATTTCCGTTAGGGCTTATAATATATGTATGGAAAATCACCTGAATACTTTAGGTGAGTTGATAGAATATAAAGAAAAGTATAGTGACTTTTATAGACTGAGTAAATGTGGGCGAAAGACTAATGATGAACTAACAATTTTGGCGAATAAAGAAGTTGAAATCCATAGTTATCAAGATAACATAGAAGATGAAGTAGACTGTAAAGTAACAAGTTGGAATAATCTTTCAGAATTGGTAAGTAGCCTAGTAAAAAAAGATAGGGATTCAATTAATGATTTTATCAATTTTGTCCTAAGCTCATTATCGTCTCGTTCACAAAAATATATTACTGAATACTATAATCAAGATTTAAGAGTAAAAAAAATCGTAAGTGAGATTCGATTGATTGATAATAACTCTAATATAAAGGTAGGTTCAAAATCTTTTAAAGATATTAACTTCTTCTACGATCAGGTTTTAAAAAATATTTATTTAGACAGAAGTGAGAGAGAGGGATTAATAGAACAGTTATTTGAAGTCTTGCTGTATGGATCTAGAGATGATTCTAGTTTGGATATAGATGGCTATTCAGGATTGAAGATAATCGACTATGTTATTAGAGAAGGTATAGTATTTGGTGAAAGAAATGATATAGCTTTAGAGTGTCTAAATATATACGATAACTTTAAAGAAAGGACTTTGGAAGAAGTAGGGAATAATTTTGGATTAACTAGAGAAAGAATTAGACAGTTAAGGTTTAAAAGTCTGTTAAGATTGGATGAAGTATTGAAAGGAATGCGTGATATATTTTATAGAGAGATATACTCTGGCTGGGATAGTAGCGACAAGGATATATTGGAACTAACAAATGAAACGATAGAGAGTGTAAATAATAAAAATAATGTAAGTTTTTCAAAAGAATTTATTGCATACCTATATTCAATTTGTTCTAAAAACAAAGTATTAATACCTGAAGTAACATCTGAACATCTAGCTAATATTCAGGGTAAGGAAAATACTAGTTTTAGTAGCTTTTATTTGTTAGATAAAGATGTGTATAATAAATTAGACTTTGTTTCCTTGGTAGATGATATAAAAATATTAAGTAAAAGTAAGATTGAAGAAGATTATTATTTGGATTTTAATAATTTTCTCAATAGGTATTTGCATAATGGAGAAGAGTTAGATGAATTTTTAATTAGAAATTCTGAAGATCTAATTATGAAGGAGTCAGGAGTTTTTGTAAATGAGTTTAACGAATTAGAGTTTAAAAGAAATACTTCTAGAACAGTTCCAGATTATGCTTATGAAATATTAAAAGAAATAGGTGAGCCTTCAAAGATAGACCTAATATATAATATATTGTTAGAAAAATATCCAGATTTTGATCGATCGGAAAATACATTTAGAGGGTGTTTTAATGCGGACAGTAGATTTGTTCCTCTTGGAAGACGAAGTATATGGGGGTTAAAAGAGTGGGAGCATGAGCGAGATGATTTCTTAGGTGGAACAATGCTAGAAATGGCTGAGAATATCTTAAAAAATAGTGACTTACCTCTACACATTTCCGATATATCAGAAAAAATATCTAGATACAGGGATGTTGACTGTGGAAACTTAATGAGTAATTTAAAATTTAATAATCAAAGAGGGTTCGTTTTTTTTAAAAAACAATATGTTGGTCTAGATAGTAAAAATTATTCTGATGAGTTTAATGTTTTAGAAAGATTGGATAAAGAGAATAGAACATGGGATGAGAGTTATTTAAACTTGTTATCTTTTGTTGAACTGTATGGAAGAATACCTAAAGCAAGTGATGACTTTGATGAAGCCCCCAGAGTATATAGGTGGTATGGTATACAAAGGAAAAGATATCTAGATAATAAATTATCAGAAGATAGAGATAGTAAGATCAAAAGTATTATTACCTATTATGACAATCGGAGTCAGTATGAGTGAAATATACAGTATAGAGAGAAGAGTTAATGTCGAGAATCAAATAGAAGAACTAAAAAAAATATGCATGGAAAGTAATGTTGATTACGAACGTTTGAACACTATGTTAGAGGCGGAAAAAATAAAAAAGCTTTATAAGCGGGTTAATTACATCAATAAAGTTATTACTGAAATAATAGAGGATTAATTATGCGTTTTGAATATATTGAAATAAATAACTTTAGGCAGTATTTTCAGAGTAATCGTATTGATTTATCCGTTTCTAATGAAAAAAATATTATATTAGTAGGTGGTAAGAACGGTTACGGAAAGACAAATTTTTTACTATCCATTGTTTGGTGCTTATATGGGGAAAAGATATCACAGATAGATGATAATTTTAAAAAGGAAATACGTAAAGAGCGTAACTATAGTTCTTTTATGGAACATTCCTTAAATGCAACAGCAAAAGAAAAAGGCGAAAAAGAATTTTCAATAAGTATAAAAATATCTGATCTAAGATTACCTTTTCAGATAGAACAGTTTGATTTTAACGAAGTGACTATAACCAGAGAGTTTGATACAGAAAATTTTAGCGAGAACCTACTAATTCTTGATAAAAATGGTAAATTAATTTACGAGGATGAAGAAGATAAATTTAACTTTATCAATGATTTTGTTATACCAATTGATGCTGCTAAATTTGTATTTTTTGATGGTGAGAAAATATCTGAAGTAGCTAATCTATCTATTAAAGATGAAGGTAGTTTCATTAATGACGCATTGAACAAAGTGTTAGGATTAGATATTTACGAACAACTTTCTTTAGATTTAGGTAAGTATATTCAATCTTTGAAAAAGCATAGCCTTACGGGCAGATCAGAAAATCAAGTTAATGATATAGATAAAAGTATTGATAATAAGACTGATAGTATAGATGAATTAGAAGATGAAAATACAAATTTAAACAATGAAATAGAGATTAAAGAGCAAAAAATCGCTCAGTATGAAAAAATTATTAATGCATCTGCTCCTCAAGAATACAATATTAGTAAAGAAGAGCTTGTCGGTGAAAGATCGAAAATACTAGATAAAATCTCAACATTAGAGAGCGAGTTTAATGCTCTTGGTGAAGTTATACCGTTGGTCATGCTTTCAGGAAAATTACACCAAGTAAACGAACACTTGAAAAACCAGCAAAATAATGAAAATGCAGAAAACAATGCATTAGTTAATCTTGAAAAGATTGAACAGTTTATTGAGCTGCTTTTTAATGAACCTCCTCAACCAGAAAGTTCAACTTTATCTTTCAAGGATAAAGTTTTTTTCTATGAAAAAGCAAAAGACTTAGGTGAGGATATTTTTGGAGATAAAGAATCTGATTGTGTTCTAGATTTCGAACATGATTTGACTAAATCAGATAAGCAGTTAATCGATAACTCATTGATTGTTGTAAATTCATACAATCAAAAATCAGTTGAAGAGATTCTAGATCAATTGAACAATTCTGAGAATAGACTTTCTGAAATAAACTCAACTCTTAGTAGGATCGATGCAGATCAAGTTGATGAATATATATCTGATGTTATTAATAAACGTGAAAGGTTAAAGCAAGACGTTAAAGAAATTATTCAGAAGATAGGGAGTAATGTTGAGAGGATTAGTAGAGAATCCGAAGAAATTACAAGGAAGAAGGCACAATTAGATACTCTTATGAAGAAGATTGAAGTATCAAATGAAAATCAAATAAAAATTAATGCAGCACAAAGTTATATTGACGTACTAAATATTTTCATTGAAAGTCAGAAACAAGCTAAAAAAACTAGTCTTGAAAGTAATATATTAAAAGAACTTCGAAGTCTTATGCATAAAATGAAAGTATCTAACAATAGCTTTATTAATGAAGTCGTAGTTAATATTCTTCCAGATGGACACGGTATGAAGGTGTTTTTGTATGACGATAATGATGAAGAATTGAAAAAAGAATCATTATCACAAGGTGAAAAACAACTTTACATATCTAGTCTTATCAAAGCAATCTTAAAAGAATCATTATATCCGCTTCCAATATTTATCGATACTCCTCTTGGGCGATTGGATGATGAGCATATTACCAGTATATTGCAATATTATTATCCAACCTTATCGGATCAAGTTGTGTTGCTTTCAACAAATAATGAGATAACACCAACACGCTACCGTAAGATAGAAGGAGTTGTAGCAAAATCGTTCCTGCTTGAACATGATGGTAAAAATTCGAAATTTGTAGAAGGTTATTTTAAAGGGATTAGAAATGATTAGATTCAAGCTCAATCAAGAAACGACAGAAAGACTTGAAAAGCTTACGAAAATTTATGAGTTTAGATATGAGACAGTTACCATGCGAATTGCTTTCGCTTTAAGTTTGTCTAATGATAAGTACTACTCTAATGAAGAGCAAATCAGTGGAAATGATGGTAAAGAGTTCTCTCCTACGAGCAATGTATTTGGTCGTTATATAGATGATATAGATAATGAGTCTATATATTATGCGGTACTATGCCAGCATTATAATCAAAAATTAACTAGTGCAGATTTTATCCGACTGTACAAATTACATTTATCTGATGGATTAACACAGTGGCTAGAGAAAGTAAAAATGGCTGATACTGTATCAGGTGGTCATGTAAAATATTTAGCAAAAATTTTCAATAAAGGGTTATCTCAGAAACCAGTCTTTGTACATACTGCATCAACAGAGACAAAAATTGAAGTTGCTGAATTTAAAGCATTACTTAAATTTGATTTGGGTGAGTTTAGCGATGGAAGTAAGGTCGAAATTAGATTAAATGATTTAAGAGAGTTTGATAATAGGAATATTGCTATAGCAGGAATGGCAGGTTCAGGAAAAACACAATTAATTAAGGATGTTCTATATCAGATATCTCAGAAAACAAATAGTGAACTAAAGTTTATATTTTTCGATTACAAAGGCGAGGGTGATTCAGGTTCATTATCGACTTTTCTTGAAAATACGAAATGTAAATTTGTAGATATTATCAAGGATGGAGGGTTGGACTTTAACCCATTATCTGTAATTAAGACCGATCAAAATCATAGGCTATTTAGTATAAACTTATTTGTAGAAACGATAGCGACATTCACACCAAACATCGGTATAAACCAAAAAAGCATTCTTAAAGGTATTTTAACGGAATTATTTGATAGTATTGATGAGAATAGAATTCCTACAATAAATGAACTGTTTAGTTCTGTAGATGAGTTTTATGAGAAAAATAATAAAAAGAAGGATAGTTTGTATGCAGGAATCGAAGACTTAAATAGTAATATTTTTAACTGTGATTTCTCTGAAAAATCTATTTTTGATGAGAGCCTTTACCTGAACTTACCTCAAGAGCTTTCCGATACTTTAAGACAGTTAATAGTGTTTTTAGTCTTACGCTACTTAGTATCTTTTTTTAGTTCAACTAACGACTGTACACCAGTAGATAGTATTTTTCCTCTGCGTTACGTGATTGTTATTGATGAAGCACATATATACCTTAAGAATAAAAACGCTAGCAAAGCTCTTGAAGAGATGTTGCGTCTACTTCGATCTAAAGGTGTAGTTATAATAATGTTGTCACAAGGGGCAGAAGATTATAAAACAAAGAACTTCGACTTTGTTTCTCAGGTTAAGATACCTATATGTCTAAATATCAACAATAAAGATTACAAAGTAATAGAGCATTTTCTTGGAACTCCTAAGAGTACCTTTCAATTGCAGGAGGCTATCGATGAATTAGCTCCAGGTCAAGGTATTATAAATATAAAGGAACCAATGTGCTTTAAACTGGCACAATGGTGGCAGACTGAGAAGAATTTAAGTTAAGCTAAAATAGTGTTAACTTAACGGCCGTATGTAACTAATAGTTAGAAGTGCTACCTTTAGTTGGATTTACTCATAGGATAGTGAATAAAAACCTATTAAATACAATTTTTTATAGAAAATATTGCATTTAATGTATCTAAGTATATGATATTTATATTTTTTAATTTTAATTTGTCTATTTTGGTATACTTAACCCTTCTAGGATTCACCTTAGACTTTAATGTAAAGTATATGTCTTGAAAACCCGCCACTAGCGGGTTTTCTTTTATTTGCATAACGAGAATAACGTAAAATATATATTGAGTATTAATTGGATATAGTGTACCTTGTTATTATGTAAAGTATTGAGGTATCATAATGATTAATTCTTTCGGAACGACATCTTTTTCAATGAGTAGTGGAGAACGTTATTGCTTAGTCATTGATCGAATAACACAGCTACCTATCTACCACCCTAATTTATTCATCACAACCCAACTTCGTAATAAGTCAGACTCATTTTCAACTATGTTGTCAGCAGCTAATAACATAGCAATATTCCTTAGGTTTTTAGATGACAGAGATATAAACCTTGAGGAGCGGGTTCTATGTCGAGAGTTATTTGAAACTTATGAATTAGACGATTTGCGAGACTACACTCAGAGAAGATTCTCCAAGGTAGCTGATGAGGGTTGCTATGTTGGTAATGAAGGTGTAGTTAGCTCAATAACTCATTACATGCGCTTGACTACCATTGCTCAATACTTAAGTTGGTATGCTAATCATTTGATTAAGCAACCAAGTACAGTTGAAGCGAGACAAATAAAAAGAGTGGAGACACAGATAAAGGCACGACGTCCAGTAAAAAAAGGTCGTAACCGAGATCAGGATAGGTCACTTAACGATGACCAGTTAGAGGTCTTGTTTGAGGTAATAAAGGTAGGGTCAGAATATAATCCATTTGGTGAGCAGATACAACGACGTAATCGATTAATGATTTTAATTCTATATCACCTTGGAATTAGAGGTGGTGAATTACTTAATTTAAGAGTAAGTGACATTGACTTTTCCAAGCACCAACTAAAAGTTGTTAGGCGTGCTGATGATAAAAATGATCCTAGGGTACAAGAACCCAATGCTAAGACATTAGAACGTACAACACTTCTTGGAGAAATTCTGAGCAAAGAG
Organism: Psychrobacter sp. L7; assembly: GCF_002810365.1. NCBI lineage: Bacteria > Pseudomonadati > Pseudomonadota > Gammaproteobacteria > Moraxellales > Moraxellaceae > Psychrobacter > Psychrobacter sp. L7. The sequence goes on along the minus strand of NZ_NEXR01000010.1, from coordinate 160,708 downwards.
ATTCATGAATATATTACCAAAGATAGGCGTAAAGTCACTAATGCGAAGAGAAACGATTTTCTGTTTGTTACTCATAAAGAAGGGCCAACAGTTGGGCAGCCTATATCAAAATCTAGCTATTACAAAGTACTTAACATCGTAAAAACTGTATCACCTGATTTGTATAAATTAACAGGCCATAAGCTACGGCATACATGGAATCGTAAGTTTTCAGAAAAAATGGACTCAATGGACGAATCTGTAAGTGAGGAAAAACAAGAGCAATTTCGCTCTTATTTAATGGGATGGAAGCAAGGATCTGGTACGGCAATGCATTACAATAAAAGATTTATTCAAGAGCAAGCCCAAAAAGCAGCTTTAGCACTTCAATCGAACAGTGGAACACGACTACCAAAACAGGGATTGTGAAATGAAGAACTTAGCCATCAATTTTATTGAGAATACTGAAGAAGAACTATAGTCAGTCTTTTATAAATAAGATACAATGCTTTTAAAATAAAGAGAAAGATATAATCATTATGACTTACTCAGCAGACTTTCGAACGCAAGTTATAAAAAGCGTCAAAGACAAAGACATGAGCATTCGTCAAGCTTGTATTTTCTATGACATCAGCAAAACCACTTTACAGCGTTGGCTGAAAAATCCAAGTATCAAACAAACTCGGGATAAGCCACCCAGTAAAATACCAAATGAAGCACTTCTCAAAGACGTCGCGCAGTATCCAGACGATTACATGTACGAGCGAGCTCAACGTTTAGGCTGTAGCAAGTCAGGCATTGATATTGCCCTAAAGCGCCTTGGTATCAGTCAAAAAAAAGACCTTAGAGCATCCAAAAGYGTGTCCAATAAAAAGAGCAGCGTATCAGAGTAAGCTCAATAGTTTTATKCAGCAAGGCTATCCCATTGTGTACATGGATGAAAGCGGCTTTGAGGCTGAAACCATTCGTTCTCATGGCTATGCACCGATAGGTAAACCCTGTATCGACAGCTATAACTGGCAAGCAAGAAAGCGCACTAACGTTATTGGTGCGCTCTATGAAAAAATGTTATTTGCCTTAGATTACTTTGAGCAAAATATTAACAGCAGCATATTCTACCACTGGTGCAAACACACGCTAATACCAAGTCTTAAAACAAAATGTGTGATCGTGATGGACAATGCTAGATTTCATAAGAACAAATGCATTCAAAAACTACTGAACAGACATGGCCATCGTATTCTTTGGTTGCCACCCTACAGCCCTGATCTAAATCCCATTGAAAAGAAGTGGGCACAGGCAAAATTTCTACGTCAAGGCTGGATGGAGAATAATCTACCTAAGCTGTTTCATGATATGGGTTGTATCTCTTTTATTCTAGACTGACTATATCATTATGGCTTACTGGCAGCGACGGCATTACTTTTTACGATGACGGGCTGTAGTCAAAAAAACATTTTACCAACTTGGCACTTAACCGCTGGGGCGCAGCATGGCTCTGTCGATGCCGATGACTTGGTGTTTCCTGATCCCAACAAAGCATGGCAAAAAGGCGGTAATATCGTCAATCACGATGATGTTGCCAAGATTAGCGTAGGGACGACAAAGGATGAAATTTACAAGCTCATCGGTACACCGCACTTTAGCGAAGGTTTTAATGCTCGTGAATGGGATTATATTCTCACGTTTTATGACGCTGATAATAACGTAGAAACTTGCCAGTATAAGATTATCTTCGATGATAGCTATGAAGGAAGACTGCGTGATGATGAGTTCTTTGCTACTGAGTTTTATTGGCAGCCAGCATCTTGTGCTAAATACGCACAGTTTACGCCTTGATGGCTTGATCTGTATTCACGATTAAAGGCGCACAAATAAAAGCGCATAGATGAAAGAGTAAGGCATGGTGTCTTACTCTTTTTTACTTTTGATGGCTACGCATGACAGCTGCTTGGTGGATTACCTGATAGAGTCACAAAGAGGTGGGTTACCTGATGGAGTCACAAAGATATGTGCTATGGTAGTCGTTCTAAAGATAAGCCAAGTATTTCTAAAAGAGCTTATGTGGTTTCTTGGTTTTGCTATAAAAGGACTGGTAGCGTCAGTTTTTTTAATCTCATATGTTTATGATTAATGGGTGAAACATGGATGTTTTTTCATATTGGCAAGGGTTTTACCGCGGCCCTTACGCTAGTGGGGCCAATCATCATCGGAATGAAACCGTATGAGTATGACGATCAACGATAAAATACGATCCGATAGGATAGCCGATGAGTACACGCATGACGCCGCCCACACGTTCGGGTAAAGCAACATGGCTTGTCCCCGTACTGTGTCTGTTGGCGGGTGGGGCACTGATCGGTGTCTCGACCAATGTGGCAAAATATGCAGGAGTGGTGGGGCTGACACCATTGGCGTTTTTGTTTTGGTCGATAGCAGGTGCCGCTCTCATACTGTTGGTGATGGCTGTACTTAGGCACGAGTTGCCACCCTTGAGTAAACGCAGCTTTGAGTATTATGTTATCGCCGCTTTGGTCAGTGTGGCGGGGTCTAATTTGTTGCTATTTTCGGCCATTCCTCATGTCGGTGCAGGGTTTGTGGCGCTGATTGTGTCGTTGCCGCCGCTGCTTACTTATCTGGCCGCGCTTACTTTACGCATGGAGCGCTTTGATATCAGTCGTGCGTTTGGTGTGGGGGCTGCGCTACTGGGGGCGGGAGTGCTGGCGGTACACAAATTCTCTGCGCCAGACACCAGTATGTTTTGGGTATTGATCGCGCTGTGTGGGCCAGTGCTGCTGGCAGTGGGTAATATTTACCGCACGTTGCGCTGGCCTGCGGGTGCCTCTCCCCACTCACTAGCACCAGGGATGCTGTTGGCGGCGGCATTGCTATTATTATTGTGTGCAGCGTTGCCGGGCTTTTCAGTGGCGTTACCGCATACAGGATGGCTGCCAATCGCTGTGATTGTCTTACAAGCGTGGCTCTTTGCTGGGCAGTTTTTGCTATTGTTTTTATTACAAAAGACGGGTGGCCCAGTCCTGCTTAGCTTATTGGGCGCGGTGGGCGCGGTCGTCGGCGTGCCAATCGCTATTTTTTTGCAAAAAGAGACGCCGCCTGAGGGATTGTTTTTAGGCGCTTCACTGATTGCGGTAGGTGTGGTTTTGGTGACGTGGGGCGGGGTAAGAGTGACGGCGCGAGCAGCAAAAGACAGTGATACAAAACAGCAGTAAGCAAAAAAGTAACTTATAAAGGAATAAGAACCGCTGAACAAGGAGCGTATATGTCGGCAACTAAAGAACAGATCGTCGCCTTTATGGCAGCAGAGTTTCCGCAGACCAAATGCGTGGTCGAGTCGGTAGATGATAAAGGGGCAGTGCTATCACATGATATTGGCATAGATGAGCTGCGCCCAGGTGGGACAGTATCAGGGCCTGTATTGATGAGCATCGCGGATGTGGCAATTTATGTGGCCATCCTCGGTAGGATCGGCATCGTACCTTTGACCGTGACCACCAGTTTGACGATTAATTTTTTGCGAAAACCCTCGTCTGAGGCTCGCATCATAGCGGAGTGTACCCTGATGAAAGTGGGACGCACCCTGATAGTTGGTGAGGTGTCGCTGTACTCAGAAGGCTCAAGCGATATGGTGGCTCATGTCGTCGGAACGTACTCGGTGCCACCAGCGCTCACATAATGCCAGTCATACAACAAATCATTTAAAGTACTATTATCTGAATTACTATCATCTAAAACATTAGTGAAGTAAAGTTTATTGTTGTTTTCTAAAAAAGCTCTTAGCGTGACTGCTGAGGGCTTTTTTATTTGTATGGTCTGAATAATAGTAAACACCAGTTTTGTCATCATATTGTCATAACGGCACCGTATCCTTGTGCTCACGATAAATCGTGGTTGCGTCACACTCATATCTTTAGTTATTTATTGATATGTCGATAGCAGTCAACGCATAGCCATTAGGGATGTTTATGAAGGTTGTTGGTCGGTCTGGCAGTATTTCCACTCGTATCTTGGTTATTTTGGCACTGGCTTTTTTGTTGATTATTTTATTGGTGTACTGGGTCATACAAACACAAGCCAAACCGCGCATTCTAGCGATGACGTCAGAGATAGTCGTAGAAACTGGCAACGAAGCCATCAATAGCATCATGGCCAGTATCAATCATGTCGATGGACTGGCCAAAGCCACCAGCACGATGGCAGGCGGCTTGCCAAAACAAGATGACATTTATAAACAAACCTTTGGCAACCTCATGCAGCAGACGGATGCGCGTATCGTGGGCGGCGGTGTGTGGTTTGATCCCAATATGTATGTACAAGGCCGCGAGCGCCAGTCGTTTGTCTGGGCGCGAGACACGTCAGGCGTGATGCAGCCATTGACGCGTTATAATCAAGCTCGTCAAACGCCAACCCCGTATTATCGGGACTGGTGGTACATCCCTGCGATGTATGCGCGGCACGACCACTGCGTCTGGAGCCGAGCCTACGTCGATCCTGTGAGCAATCAGCGGGTAATGACCTGTGCCAAGGCGCTGTATGACAGTCGCAATCAGGCGTTTGATGGGGTAGTGAGCTTTAATTTGTTGCTGGATAACCTCGGCGCTGCCATGAAAAAGTGGCAAGACAAGCTCGGTGGTTATGTGTTTTTGGTCGATTTGGACAATCGGTTTTTGGCCTTTCCAGAGCAATCGAAGGTCACACAAACGACTGAGAATAATCCGCAAGGTGAGGTAGTCACGGCACGGCAGCTGGCCGCCCAAAGCCCTGGTTTTGCACCGATTGCGGACAGCTTAGAGCGTATCAATAATCAGCTAATCGATGAAGCACTGGCAAAAGATGAAGGCCGCTTTACACTCGCTGCTCGTAGTATCTTGAGCACCACCAATCTAGACAAAATTAGCGAGCAAGAGTCCAAACTGCTCTCTGCTTTACTACTATTAAATATTGATCAGACGTTTGCGCTTGTAGACAGTCATTTGGTTGAGACCATCGCTGTGCCTAATGATTTTATATTGCAGCAGCCAGCGACCGCTTTTGTCTTTCGTATGCCGTTTACCTATTGGAAGATGGTCGTCGTCAAGCCTGATAACGATATGATGAGCGTGGCAAATGCGTTGTCTGACAAGCTGATTCAGGCCATGTTGTTGGGTTTTATACCGATCTTATTATTGACCGCATGGGTGTTTCGTCGCTACTTCACGCGGCCGCTCAAGCGGATGGCCGATGCTGTGGCTGACATGGGTGCGCTGATTGAACAAAAGCAATATCAGCAGTTAAGCGCGCACAAACTGCCAGCCTCAGCAGTCAGTGAAATCCATGTCATCAGTGAACAAACCAATCAGCTGATCGACCGCATCGTCGAAAACGAAGGCGCACTGGCTGAAATCAATGTCCATCTAGAAAAGCAAGTCGCAGCTCGAACCCAAGACCTACAGCAAGCCATGGATGAGCTAAAAGCCTCACAAGTGCAGCTGGTACGCTCCGAAAAAATGGCCACGCTCGGCCAGATGGTGGCAGGCGTGGCACACGAGGTCAATACCCCGCTTGGCTATGTGCGCAGCAACATGGAATTGGTGGGTGATAATCTTGGGCGTTTTGATGAGCTGATACAGCATATCGAGCAGTTATTGCAGGCCTTAAAAGCGCCAAATACCCCGCTAGAAAAAACAGAGCAGCTGATAGCGCAAACCTTACAATGCTGCGAGGCAATCAAAGAAGATGAGGTCAGTGAGGATTTGGCCGATTTGATTAAAGACGGGCTGTACGGGGTCGATCAGATTGCAGAGCTGGTCGTCAGCTTGCGTGATTTTTCTCGAATTGATGAATCTAAAGTAAAAGACGTCGATATCAATGACTGTATCACCACCTCCCTTGTCATGGCGCGAAACAATCTAAAAAACCTAGACGTCAGCACAGAGCTTGCCGAGCTGCCATTGATTCAATGTAACCCTTCACAAATCAACCAAGTGTTATTAAACCTATTTAATAATGCCGCTCAAGCCATGCCAGCCGATCGTAAAGGCACATTGCATATTACGTCATCTGTCGATGACACCCAGCAGTACCTAGCCGTGAGTGTCAAAGACAATGGCGTGGGCATCGAGGAGAGCAAGCTGGTACAGATTTTTGAGCCATTTTTTACCACCAAAAAAGCCGGTGAGGGTACAGGCCTAGGGCTGGCTATTAGCGCGCAAATCATGGAGCAGCATCATGGACGTATGGAGGTCAGCTCAGTCGTTGGGGAGGGCACGACGTTTACGCTGCTGCTGCCTGTGCAGTCGACTGCCCATAAGAGCAAACCAGCTCGGGCTTTATTTGAAAATGAATAGACTTAAAACTATAAAGAGAATGACATGCAAAAACCAAAGATTGCCTTTATCGATGATGAACCGCGCATTTTACGCAGTTTAAAGATGCACTTTCGCCAGTCGCACGATGTGTTTACCACCACTGATGCCGCCGAGCTGATGGCGTATGTCAGCCGCCACGATGTCCAAGTGGTCATCAGTGATCAGCGTATGCCAGATAAGCAAGGGACAGAAGTGCTGCGTGATATCAAAGAAAAATCGCCAAATACCATTCGTATTTTATTGACCGGCTATGCCGATCTAAACGCGGTGATTGATTCGGTCAATGAAGGCGAGATTTATCGTTATATCACCAAACCTTGGCAAAATGACGAGCTAAAAGACGTCATCAACAAAGCGACAGAGATTGCTCAACAAACACAAGACATTGCCCCGAGTGTTTTTGGGGACACCGCACTGTCTCATTCTGCATACAGTAATGCAGCTGGCAAGCGCCATCTACTGGTATTAGACGATGACGAGCATGTCTATCAGCAAATAAAAGGTCATTTTAAGGGTGCCTATACAGTGAGCTGGGCAAACACGCTGGAGCAGGCAGCAAGCTTATTACAAAAAAAGCGCTTTGGGGTCACCATTGCTGACGCCACGCTCAACGAAGAAAACATCACGCCTGTGGTTTATGCCCTAAAAAACATCCAGCCAGACTTAATGGTGTTGATGCTGACTGAATTTAAAGATGCTCATATGGTGATTGATTTAATCAATAAGGGTCAAGTGTATCGCTGCTTACCACGACCGACCAATTTTTCTATGATGAGTATCAGTCTGGATCGCGCCTTTGATCATCATGAGCGACTACTCCAGCAGCCGATACTGGCGGCGCGCCATCAGGTCGAGGCAGTGCCTGCGTCCGAGGCGTTTAGCTTTTCTGAGAGAATAAAAGGTTTTTTTACCAAAATAAAAAGCTGGCGCATCGGTAAATAGCAGCGATGGATACCTGCGCCTAGGGCGTGTTGAACATTTGGATGTTCAACACGCCCTAGTCTGTAATACTCGCTGTCCAAGCAAAGGTCTCTATGATGTGACGCCACTGCTCGTCCAGTCCTGCTTTTAGTAGCAGTGGCTCACCGGTGACAGGATGGCTGAGCGCCAAACTGTGAGCATGCAGTAGCATGCGCGTGCAATCATACTGAGTACGAAAAAATCGATTGTGCCGTCCATCGCCGTGACTGGTATCACCCACGATAGGGTGAAACAAATGCTTCATATGCCGGCGCAACTGATGCTTGCGGCCAGTGATGGGCATCAAGCGCATGAGGCTATAGCGGCTGGTATTGTGCTTTTTTGATACGGCAAATGGCAGCTCGATCTGTGCTAAGCGTTGCCAATGAGTCACCGCTTCTTGAGCGGGTTTGTCCACATTGGCAAACTTATCGGCGATGGCGTCTGGCTGAAAGCTTAGCGCATGATCAACAAAGCCTTGCTCTGGCATAAAGCCGCGCACCACCGCCAAATATTGCTTGGTTACCTTGCGCGTAGTAAAAGCCTCGGTCAACGAGCGCGCCACGTCCGCATTTTTGGCAAACAGTAATACCCCTGACGTCGGCCGATCCAGACGATGTACGGGAAACACATGACAGCCTACGGCATCACGGGTCAGCTGCAGAGCAAAGCGCGTCTCGCCCTTATCCAGCCAGCTGCGATGCACCAATAATCCCGCCTCTTTATTAATCGCCACCAAAAACTCATCTTCATAAACAATCTCTACTTGGCTGGCGCTATCACTTTCGATATTCATATGTTTTACCCATCTGTATAGGCTATCATTTTATATTCATTATACATCAGCTGTTTTTATATATAGTCAGGTCAATATAAACAGGATACAGCGAGACTGGAATGAATTTTACGCAGCACCCGTCGTATACAATGTATCTCTTTTATTTAGTAATGACGACATCGCTTTTTTAGCGTCTTGCTGAAAATGACTGCTACTATCAGACTGAGCCATGCTGAAAAAACCGTAGAGAGAAACTTGATAAACTAAGCTCATTAATCGGAGTTTGCTATGATCAAGAAAGTGAGAGCTTGCAGTGACGAATTCAAAGCTAAAGCTGTCAAGAAAATAGCGAACGATAAGTAGTACCTTCTTCTTTCAGGACGGGATACATAAAAAAAAGCCCCAATCATAAAGATTGGGGCTTTTCGAATCTGGTAGGCGTAACTAGATTCGAACTAGCGACCTCTACCATGTCAAGGTAGCGCTCTAACCAACTGAGCTATACGCCTATTTAGGTTGAGCATTTTAGCAAGTTTTTAAGACTTTGCAAGCCTTTTTTATAAAAAAATTGAATTATTATGAAAATACTTATAATCCCTTCCAGATTGAGGCTTTTTATGGCTTTATAGAGATATCACCGGCATTGATGTTACTATGATTTTCATAAAGGCGCATTGGTTTTCATAAAAGAGCAATGGTTTTCATAAAAGAGCAATGGTTTTGATCAGAGGTCGTTGTTCAGACTGTTTTGTTTGATGTCAGCACTCAATGATGACGGTGACAAGGCTATGATGATATTAACGTAGAATGGGATAGATTATGGGATTATTAGTCGAAGGTAAGTGGCAAGATCAGTGGTATGACACAAAATCCAGTGGGGGCCGCTTCCAGCGTGAGGACGCAGGCTTTAGAAACTGGGTGACCGCAGACGGTAGCGCAGGCCCATCAGGGGTAGGCGGTTTTAAAGCCGAGCCAAACCGTTATCATCTGTATGTATCGCTGGCTTGCCCTTGGGCGCATCGCACCACCATTTATCGTAAGCTCAAGGGCTTGGAGGATATGGTGTCGTTGTCGGTTGTGCATCCATTTATGGGTGATAAGGGCTGGACGTTTGCCGCGGGCGAGGGCGTGATTGCTGATCCGCTACACGATGCCGATTATGCTTATGAGATATATGTTGCGGCGAAGCCTGATTATACAGGGCGCGTCACGGTGCCTATCTTGTGGGATAAAAAAACCAATACCATCGTCAGCAATGAGTCATCAGAGATCATCCGTATGTTTAACACCGCCTTTGATGAGGTCGGCGCGCGTGCTGGTAACTTTTTACCAGCAGAGAAGGTGGCCGAAATCGATGAGATCAACGATAGGGTCTATACAGCGGTAAACAATGGCGTCTATAAGGCAGGGTTTGCTACCACGCAAGCTGCTTATGAAGAGGCAGTGACGGCGCTATTTGAGGCGTTAGACATGCTCGAGGCGCGCTTGTCCCAGCAGCGCTACTTGGTCGGCCAGACGATCACAGAAGCAGATTGGCGCTTATTTACCACGCTTGTGCGTTTTGATAGTGTGTATTTTGGTCATTTTAAATGCAACATACGCCGTATTGTTGATTACCCCAATCTGTGGGGCTATCTGCGAGAGTTGTATCAAGTGCCAGGCGTCGCAGAGACGGTCAATATGACGCATATCAAGCAGCACTATTATGGTAGTCATACCAATATCAACCCAACACGTATCGTCCCTGTCGGGCCTGCGATTGATTTTCATTCGCCACATCAGCGTGATAAGGCATAAGTTTATTTTAAAGTGACTATTTATCAAATTGTCTGTGTGTTTAAGAGGTTCGCAGGCAGAGGTTAACTGATACTGATAAAAAATCTCACAACAAAAAACGCCCCAGCTGACCGATGTTAGCTGGGGCGTTTTTGAATGATAAGTTATTGATTAAACTTATCTTTAAGCGTTGTTTAGCTGACGCGCTGCCTCTAAGGCAAAATAGGTCAAGATGCCGTCGGCACCCGCGCGGCGAAAGCCAATCAAAGACTCTAAGATCACCGCATCAGTCAGCCAGCCATTTTGAATCGCGGCCATGTGCATGGCATATTCGCCAGATACTTGATAAGCAAAAGTCGGCACGCCAAAGGTGTTTTTGACTTCGCGAATCAAATCCAGATAAGGCTGACCGGGCTTGATCATCACCATATCGGCGCCTTCGTTGATGTCCATGGCCACCTCGTGTAGAGCCTCGGCGCGGTTACCAAAGTCCATTTGGTATTGTTTTTTGTGCCCACCTTTTAGGTTGCCTGCACTGCCGACAGCATCACGGAATGGTCCATAATAAGCCGAGGCGTATTTGGCAGAATAAGCCATGATAGCGGTATTGACAAGACCTTCGCTCTCAAAGGCATCACGCATGGCTTTGATGCGGCCATCCATCATGTCACTTGGTGAGATAATATCAGCGCCAGCCTGTGCATGGACAAGGGCTTGCTTGACCAATACCTCGATGGTGGCATCGTTGATGACATAGCCACTATCGTCGAGCAGACCATCTTGGCCATGTGAGGTATACGGGTCCAGTGCCACGTCAGTCATCACCACCATTTCTGGTACGGCGTCTTTTACGGCTTTTACTGCGCGCGCTGTCAGGCCATTTTTATCGTAGGCTGCTTTGCCGTCTGGGGTTTTTAGAGCGTTGTCAATGACGGGGAAGATATCGATGGTTGTGACGCCCTCATTTAATAGCGCTTTGGCATAATCGATCAGCAGATCGATAGATAGACGCTCGACCCCTGGCATGCTAGAGATGGCCTCACGCTGATTTTTACCTTCTAAGACAAAAACAGGGGCGATAAAGTGTTTGGGGTGTAGCTCCACTTCACGAATCATCGCGCGTACATTGTCGTTATAACGTAAGCGGCGCAAGCGAGTGGCAGGATATTGGCGGTTAAAGGTATAGCTCATAATCATTCCTTATATTTGTTTTGTTTGATGAATTTTACATGCTCTAAGCGTTGCCGTCTGATACGGCTATGTGAGGCTGGCTAGTATGGTCTGACTACTATACCCAATAGCCACGGTCAAAAGCAAAAAGCCCTACCAAGTCGGTAGGGCTGATGGTACGTATCGACTGTTAGGGCATTGTGTTGCCTTGCCCTCGTTAAGACTGCTTATGGTTCAACGATCTGGGTCACAGGGACGGTCTCTGTACTGGTGTCAAAGGTGGTCTTTTCGTTGATCACCCCGACCGCAGCATCTGTTGTACCATCGTCATTGACATCGACCACCGCGGTTGGCTCAAAGCTTGCGGTCTCTTTGGCCTGCGCTTGCTTGATTGCACCTGCTTCTTGCGGCGAGGCTACCCGTGCTGAGCTGGCAGCCTCGATAGCGTTTACTGCTTTTGCTTTGTTGGTGCTAGCAGGTAAGTTGACCAATTGTACCAAGTTTTTGTGTGGTACGGGAATGGCTGTTGGTACATCAAGGTTGGCACCGCCACCGAGCGCTTGGTATAGCTCGATTTGGCTGACGATTTTTTGTAGTTCCAAATCCAAGATACCTTGCTGAGTTGAGAACAGCGAGCGCTGGGCATCGAGTACGTCTAGATAGTTTGCGATACCAGCCTTAAAGCGTGCATCTGCTATCTGATAGGTTTGCTCAAAGTTGTCTTGTAGACGATACTGTGCTTCGAGCTGCTGTCCTAGCGTCGCACGTGTGGCCAATACATCTGACACTTCACGGAAGGCGGTTTGGATAGATTTTTCGTAATTTGCCAAGGTCTGCTCGCGCTCGATTTTGGCCACGTCGTAGTTGGCATCTAGGCGACCTGCATCAAAGATAGGCACGCTAATACTTGGGCCAAACGACCAGCCCACCGAGCCGCTCTTAAACAAGTCATCCAAACTACCACTACTCACGCCTACACTACTGGCTAGGCTGATAGAGGGGAAGTAAGAAGCGCGTGCCACTTCGATATTGGCACCAGCCGCTTTGAGGCTGTACTCTGCTTGTAGGACGTCAGGGCGATAACGCAACAGCTCACTTGGCAAGCCGGCATTAAAGATCTGCTGGCTTGTGATATTGCTGACGGCAGGCGCTGGAATCAAATCATTTGGAATCGGGGCGCCAATCAGATACTGCAAGGCATTACGCGAGGTCAAAATACTACTCTGGGCGCGTAGTACCGCCAGTCTGGCATTTTCTAAAGACGCGCTGGCTTGTAATGAGGGCAGTTTGGGATCGACCCCAGCTTCAAAGCGTTTGTCGGCAATAAACAGCGAGCGCTCACGGCTCTCAGCAGTGGCTTCTGCCAGTTTTAGCTGCGCCAAGCTATAGCTTAGGTTGGCATAGCTTTGGGCGATGTTACTAATCAGGCTGATTTGCGTGGCGTCTTTGGCGGCGCTCGTCGCTAAGAAATTTTGCAAGGCTTGATCTTTTAAGCTGGCAATTTTGCCCCAAAAATCCAGCTCATAGTTGGCCAAGCCTAGGTTGACGTTATAGCTGCTGTTGGGGTTTTTGTCGACGCTATTTTGCGCTTGACGCGTGTAGCCGCCACTGGCGTTGATCGCAGGCAAATCATTGATGTCAGTGATTTGATATTGCGCGCGCGCTTTCTCAATTGCAAGGCGCGCACTTTCAAAGTCTTTGTTATTTTCCAGTCCTAATGCAATCAGACCTTTTAGGCGCTCATCGCTATAAAAGTCCTGCCAGCGCTGTCCTGCGATACTTGGCTGCTCGCCACTACTGACGGTTTCTTTGTCAAATGCGCCGTAGGTTTGCTCAATCGGCACATTGGGCTCAGCCAATACAGGACGCATATCCGCCTTTGGAATGGTGTTACAGGCTGCCATGCTGAGCGCCAAGGCGGTCAAGCCGATAAGACGACCGCCGTTTTTGCGCAGTGCTGCCCGCGTTGGGTGGGCAGGGGTAGCCATGTTGGCTACCGCAGCTGAGCTTAGGGTTAAGGTTTTTTGAGCACTCATTGTGTATTGTCTCCAAAGCTTGCAGGCTGATAACTTTCAGAAGGCGTTGGGGTTTGTGGGCCAGTTGGGCCACTGCCACCATCTTTATCATTCGGTTGATTGTTCTCATATTTGTGCGGGAACAAACTACGCACCCAGATGTAGAACATAGGGATAAAGAAGATACCTAAGAATGTCGCGGTGACAACCCCGCCGACCACACTGGTACCAATGGCGTTTTGACTGCCCGAACCTGGTCCTGTGGCGAGGAATAATGGCACAACACCGAGTCCAAAGGCAAGTGAGGTCATGATAATTGGGCGCAGACGTTGACGTGCTGCGGTCATTACCGCCTCTTTTAGACTATAGCCTTCTTCTTGGTGCTCTTTGGCAAACTCGATAATCAAAATCGCGTTTTTGGCAGACAGACCAACGACGGTGAGTAGACCCACCTGTAAGTAAATATCGTTGTTAAAGCCGCGTAGCCAGGTAAATATCACCGCTCCCAATACCCCAAGTGGAATCACCAGTAGGACAGAGAAGGGGATGGACCAGCTTTCATATAGAGCGGCTAGGCATAAGAATACCACTAAGATAGACAGCGCATATAGCATGGGCGCTTGGGCACCTGATTTTTGCTCCTCAAGTGACATACCCGTCCATTCGTAGCCGACGCCATCAGGCAGTTTTTCCATCATGGCTTCCATCGCGCTCATTGCCTCACCTGTACTAAGACCAGGCGCAGCGCTACCTTGGATGTTCATAGAAGGCAAGCTGTTATAACGGGTCAGACGCGGAGAGCCTGATTGCCATTCGCTGCTAGAGAACGCATCAAATGAAATCATATCGCCCGTATCATTACGTACATACCACTTACCGATGTCATCTGGGTTGGTACGGCTGCTAGGCTCGCCTTGGACAAAGACGCGTTTGATACGACCACGATCGACGAAGTCATTGATATAGCTTGAGCCCCAAGCTGTAGAAATAACACTATTGATGCTGCCAAGCGATAGGCCATAAGCGGCAGCCTGCTCTTGGTTGATATTGACTTTGAGCTGCGGCGCATCTTCTTGGCCGTTAGGGCGCACACCTGCGACTTGATCGTTTTGGGCGGCCATGCCAAGCAGCATATTACGCGCCTCGAGCAAGCCTTCGTGTCCGAGGTTGCCGGTATCCTGAATCATCAAGTCAAAACCACTGGCGTTACCCAGCTCAGTAATCGCTGGTGGAACGATGGCAAAGACTTGTGCTTCGTTTAGTTGGGTAAAGAAATATCCCATGGCACGATCAGCGACAGCCTGTGCGGTGTTTTCTTCACCAGGACGATCCGCCCAGTCAGATAAGCGCACAAAGGCCAGACCCATGTTTTGCCCTTGTCCAGCAAAACTAAAGCCTGCAATGGTAAAGACAGAGGCGATATTGTCGCCTTCTTGCGTGTCGTAATAGTTACTGACTTTATCGAGCACGTCTTGTGTTTCATCTAGCGTGGCGCCAGCAGGAAGCTGGACTAAGGTAAACATAATACCTTGGTCTTCTTCTGGCAAAAACGAACCTGGAATACGCAAGAACACCACTGCCATGATACCGATGATGGCGGCATAGCCGATCAGATATAGCCACTTAAACCGAATACTCTTACCAACGAAGTTTTCATACGAGCGGCTAAGTTTAAAGAAGCCGCGGTTGAACCAGCCAAAAAAGCCTTTTTGTTCTTCGTTGCTGCCTTTTTCGTGACTCTTACTACGTTTTAGTAGGGTCACACACAGCGCTGGCGTAAAGATCAGCGCGACCAAGGCAGAGAGCACCATACTGGTGATCAAGGTGATGGAGAACTGACGGTAAATAACCCCAGTCGAGCCGCCAAAGAAAGCCATCGGTACGAATACCGCTGACAATATCAAGGCAATACCGATAACGATTTTACTGATTTCACCCATAGACTGTAGGGTGGCATCCTTGATAGAGATATGCGGATCTTCTTCTAAAATACGCTCGACGTTTTCTACCACGACGATGGCATCATCGACCAACAGACCGATGGACAGTACCATCGCAAACATGGTCAAGACGTTGACACTAAACCCTGCGACATACAGTACAGCAAAAGTACCGAGTAGAACGACAGGGACAGCAAGGGTCGGAATGATAGTGGCGCGCCAGTTCTGTAAGAAAATAAACATGACGATAAATACCAGCACGATCGCTTCGATCAGTGTATGAACCACTTGCTCGATAGACAAACGTACGAATGGCGTGGTGTCATAAGGCACAACAGAGATAAGGCCTGCTGGGAAGTTGGCTTCTAGCTCAGCCATACGTGCGCCGACCGCCTCACGGGTCTCTAGCGCGTTTGCGCCTGCAGCCAATGAGATACCTAGACCTGCCGCTTCTTGACCGTTATACAAGGAGATGACGCTATAGTTTTCACTACCGATTTCGACATCAGCGACATCGCCGAGGCGTACTTGCGCGCCCGATGTGTCTGTTTTTAGCAAGATATCTTTAAACTCTTCAGGAGTTTGTAGATAGCTCTGTACGGTGACGGTGGCGTTGATGACTTGTCGATCGGTGTCAGCAGGTGCTTGCCCTAACTGACCGGCTGAGACTTGCGCGTTTTGTGAGCGTACCGCATTGACCACATCAGAGGGCACCATGTTGTAGCTACGCAAGCGCGCAGGGTCCAGCCATATACGCATGGCATACGCCGAACCGAACACCTGTACTTCACCCACCCCTTCGACACGGCTTAGCTGATCGACGACGTTTGAGTTGATATAGTCGGCGATATCCGCACGATCCATACTACCGTCTTCGGAGATAAAACCCTGTACCATCAAAAAGCTGCTGGAGGATTTGTTGACGTTGACGCCTTGACGCTGCACCGACTCAGGTAGCGAGCTCATGGCCGCTTGTAGTTTGTTTTGTACTTGTACCTGTGCCGTATCAGGGTCTGTGCCGTTTTCAAAGGTGAGCGTCACAGAGGCGCTACCGTTTGAGGAGCTCGACGATGACATATACATCAGACCATCAAGGCCCTTCATACGTTGTTCAATGATCTGGACAACGGAATCTTCGACGGTCTGGGCGTTGGCACCAGGATAGCTGGCACTCACCGAAATCGTCGGCGGTGCAATACGTGGATACTGTTCGATCGGTAGATTGATGACCGATATCACCCCGATGAGCATGACCAAAATAGCCAGCACCCATGCAAAAATAGGGCGATTAATAAAAAAACGTGACATAGTATATCCCTAAGTCTTCCTATCTTTGAATGGAATTAGTTAGCAGCGGCTTCTGTAGATTTTTCTTTGGTAGCGTTGTTTTCAGAGGTGTCATTACCAGCTGGCTTCTTATCCATTGTTTTTGCCGCTTGCTGCGGTGTTTTGGCCTCAGCACCTTTTGCAGATGGTGCTGGATTGGCGCTCTCTAGTGGTTTTACCACCACTTCTTGCTCAGGTTTGACCTTCGAGCCACCAATAACGACCACTTTATCACCCGCTTGCAGGCCATCTGTGACGATCCATTGTCCATCATAAGTACCATTGATGGTGACTGGACGCACTTGGATTTTGTTGTTTTTGTCAGCGATGTACACTTGCGTGTCGCCTTTAGGCGTACGCATGACCGCACTTTGTGGTACTAAGGCGGCGTTGGTGATGACGCTCTGCGTGAGGCGAGCGGTGACGTACATGCCTGGCAACAAGATATTGTTGCTATTTGGGAAAATCGCGCGCAAGGTGACCGCGCCTGTGGATTCATCGACTTTGGCCTCAGACAGCGCAAGCTTACCGCGTACCGGATAGACCGAGCCGTCTTCTAATACCAGCTCTACAGAGTTCATACCTGGCTGTGCTTTGCCTTCAGATATTTGTTGGCGTAGCTTCAGTAGCTCAGATGATGACTGACTGATATCGACATAGATAGGGTCTAAGCGAGAGATGGTCACCAACGGATCGGGCTGACCTGCGCTCACTAGTGTACCCGCCGTCACGCTTGAGCGGTCCGTGCGACCCGTCAATGGCGCACGTACGATGGTACGGTTGAGGTCTAGTGTGCTGGCTTGTAGCCCAGCCTTAGCCGTTTGAATGCCTGCTTTGGCACTTTCGATGCCCGCTTGGGTCTGTCCGACAGCGGCCGCCGCGCTTTGTACAGCAGCTTGTGCGGTGCGTACCGCGGTTTGTGCTTGTTCGTATTGCTGCTTGGAGATGGCATCGATATCGACCAGCCCTTGCAGACGTTGTAAGTCGTTTTGCGCCTGTGCCAATGAGGCTTGACGGCTGGCTAGCTCAGCTTTGGCATTGGCGTTGTTGGCCTGTGCTGTCTGATAGTTGGCTTGTGCTTGCTGCACCGCGGCTTGCCCACTGGCGACAGAAGACGCATAGTTGTCGGTATTGATGCGATAAAGGGGCTGGCCTTTTTTGACGTTGCTTCCTTCACGGAACAGCACTTCGTCGATGACACCATTGACCTGTGGGCGGACGTCAGCGGTTTGATACGCGGCGGTACGTCCAGAGAATGTCTGTACTTGAGGGACGGTATCAAATGTAACGGTTTGGACGTTGACGACCGCAGGCGGCATCTGCTGCTGAGCGGCTTCAGCGCCAGCGGCGTCCTCGTTTTTGTCACAGCCAACCAGTACAGCTCCAGATAGTACAGATGCTATTACAAGCGCAAGAGTAGAATGCTTCATCAATGTCCTCGGCAATATGTATAAAGAATAATGGCAGTATAAAAAGTTTATCAATAAA
Source organism: Psychrobacter sp. L7 (assembly GCF_002810365.1). Lineage (NCBI taxonomy): Bacteria > Pseudomonadati > Pseudomonadota > Gammaproteobacteria > Moraxellales > Moraxellaceae > Psychrobacter > Psychrobacter sp. L7. The sequence goes on along the minus strand of NZ_NEXR01000010.1, from coordinate 142,911 downwards.
CCTAAGCGTATTGAATATAAAAATTAATATTGATTCAAAGCACCTATACCATATTCAAAACCTCGCTACTAGGACATCTGATAGCGCTATATCAATGAGGTACCGCGGTAAGACGCTTTGTGTTTTAGTCGCCGCTTAGGGGTAGGAGACCTATGAGTAAGCGGCAACATGGATGTATAAAATGAATAAATAATTATAAACTATAGGGGTAACCCCACAGTCAAGTGACTAATATCGCGGATTGTCATAAAAATCAGCAATGTTGGCAGCGCTATAAGTGCTAACTATCCGTGATATCAGCGTTATGTCAAATAACTGAGCAGCCCTAACCGCCTATTAATCAGCAAAAATAAATGTTAACTTTTGTTAAAAATGCAAAGCCCTATAACTATTAAGGTGTTTTTTGCTGCCTAAGTCGCCTCTGTCTACAAAAAATCGGCGTTGGCAAGCCATAATTGTGACCGCGGAAATAAACGCTTAATCACTCGGTCATTGGACAAAGAGTGCGACGATCTTACTACTAATGACATTACAACCTATAGCAAGCGCGCGCTGGCAAGCTCAGTCAATTGATACAGACCATGACGGTAGCGGTTGTCAGGCAAGCTCTCAAGCGCCTGTTGCGCCAGCTTGGTTTCTTCTAAGGCGCGCAGCTTACAGTAGTCTAAAGCACCCGATTGACGGACCAGTTCGATGAGCTGCGCGGCATTGGGGGTTTTGCCCGTTTGTACAGCGACTCTTAATTGCTCATAACCCTCATGGTCGCTTTGCTTGAGGAGCTCAAGAGCTTTGATGGTCGGTAGTGTCGGCTTGCCTTCAGCCAAGTCATCACCAAGGTTTTTACCCATCAGCTCACTGTCGCCGCTGTAGTCGAGCACATCATCGATGATTTGAAAGGCGTTGCCGAAGTGCTGGCCAAAATTGCCAAGCACTGGCATATATTCTGTCTTGCCTTGCAAAATCGCCGCGCCTTGGGTCGCCATCATAAACAGCCGTGAGGTTTTGCCATCGATGATGTTGAGATAATCGGTCTCAGTGGCCTCAGGATTATGCTGATGCTGCAACTGCAAGACTTCGCCTTCAGCGATATCACAGGTGCCATCAGAGAATACTTGCAATAGCGGCAAGCTTTGAAAACCAACCAATAAATTAAAGGCACGGGCGATCAGATAATCACCGACCAGTACGGCGGTGGCGTTGTCCCACGTGGCATTGGCCGTGGGCTTGCCGCGGCGCTGACCTGACTCATCAATGACATCATCGTGTACCAGCGTCGCAGTATGCAGCATCTCTGTGATGGCCGCCAAATGCATGGCTGATTGTGATGGGTTGTCATCAAACATACGAGCACATAGCAAGGTGATAAGTGGGCGCATACGTTTGCCCCCTGCATTGATCACATGCTGTGAGACGCTCATGACGAGTTGTACTTTGGAGTTCAGGCTGCCAAATACTTGTTTGTCCATGATCTCAAAATCATCGGCCACGATACTTTGGATATCGGCATAGCTGGGCGTGGGCTGAGCGTTAGGCGTATTCGTGTCTAAAAGGGTACTGGTCATAATAAATCGTCATATCAGTCAAAATAAAAAAGTTTGGTAGCCTCGGTCTTATATAGCAAAGGCGTCGTTTTGGTTATAATAGCATAGCTGTGTTTTTGAATGGTTGGTTAAAGTGTAGTGCGCTGACGCGGATAGGTACTGGGCTGGGAAGGTAGACGCTAACAGCCAACCGAGAATAGACATTAAAAACAACCAAAGAGTAAATAAAGCACTGTAAGTCACTGATTATATAAGCTATAATGGCCACCGTTAGGCATTAGCCATGCGTCGTATTTGCTAGCGTGTCTGCTAGCGTGTGTCTTCAATTCACTCGATAGTTATCTAAATGGGCTAAAAATGGCCAAATTTTGCCAAACATCATCAAATAGCGGGTCAATATCCCGATATTAACGGCGCTATTTTCCTTGTTTGGCCGCAATGTAGCTCATTTTTATCACCATTTTTGAAATAAAGACACGCCCTAGACTAAGTAACTGGGCATTCACAATCATTGATTGTAAGTTATAAACAGTCACAGGCCATAAAAAGTGTGTAGCAATAGCGAACACCTTTATAAAGCTTGATCATCACTGACAAGCAGAGAGATACGGACGATGGTATTTAGGTAACCACCTTACAAAAACAAGAGGCGCGGCTTGCTTTTATGAGCAAAAAGCCGTAAAATCTTGCCTTTAATTTTTCCCTGTCGTGTTCGTTATCGAAGCGTTGATATAACATCAGCCACGGCACACGGGTTAAACGGAGTCATACAATGTACGCAGTAATCAAAACTGGTGGTAAGCAGCACCGCGTTGTCGTCGATGAGCTTTTAAAAGTTGAGCTACTAAAAGCAGAAAAAGGCGAGACAATCAAACTAGAAGACGTGTTGATGGTTGTTGACGGCGATAACGTCAAAATCGGTCAGCCTGTTGTTGAAGGCGCTAGCGTAGAAGTTGAAGTGGTTGAGCATGGTCGCGGCGAAAAAATCCGTATCATCAAGCACAACCGTCGTAAGCACTATCACAAAGAGCAAGGTCACCGCCAATGGTACACCTTGTTAAAAATCAAAGCCATTAATGCCTAATTCCCTATTTAGCGATTATCGCTAAACTAGCGCACTAAATGCTTAAGAGTTATCGCATTGGCGGTAAGTCACATTAACAAGGAGATTTTCTCATGGCACATAAAAAAGCTGCCGGTTCGACTCGTAACGGTCGTGATTCAAACCCAAAAATGCTCGGCGTAAAAATCTTTGGTGGCCAAGCTATCACAGCTGGTAACATCATCGTACGTCAACGTGGTACAGAGTTCCACGCAGGCGAAGGCGTTGGCATGGGTCGTGACCATACTTTATTTGCCCTAAATGACGGCGTTGTAAAGTTTGCGACCAAAGGTAAGTTCAACCGTCGTTATGTATCGGTTGAAAGCGCATAATTCATGGCCTATAACGGCTTAGCAATGATGCGACGTCATTTTATTTATCTTTCATTTGTATAAAATGACAACAAAAAAGCTTCTACTGTCTGAGGGCAGTAGGAGCTTTTTTTATGCCAGTCATTTCTCACGAACGTTATTGAGCGTTTTGTACTAAGTGCTTTGAGCTAAGTGTTTTGTTGGGCGCTTTGTATCAGCCATTGTATGTCAGATTACGAGTTTAAAAGACGGCTATTGGTCTATTAGACGACCGGTTTGGAAGGAATCTAAAAAAACTTACCCAATCGCGCCATAGGGCAGTGCGTTTGGTTTATGATGTACAATCGCCGCGCGTCAATCAGTTACAAGCGTGTATGGCAGCCGTAGTAAAGATTGCAAACGATGACTAGGCGTGTAATAAAAAAACTGGCACACTGTCTGCATTGTTTACTCACGTCGATTTTTTGGCGCGGGATAAGCACTTATTGAAAAAAACAATTTTAATGAAGACATTTTATTTTTATGCGATTTGCATGTTGAGAGAGGAATGAGTATGACGTTATCTAGCAAACCAACCACTTTAACACAAAAACTGATGAGCAGTGCGTTGACAGGTGTATTGATGACATCGCTTGGCGTGGCTGCTCCTATGATGGCGATCAGCCAATCAGCAACCGCCGCCCCTGCGGACAATTTAACGGCCGCTAAGCGCTTAAATAAGCTTTTGGCAAACACCAAAAGTATGACCGCAAACTTTAGCCAAACCACCAAAGGCGCCAATAGCGGCACCTTTACAGGCACGATGAGTGTACAGCGTCCCAATAATTTTCGCTGGGAAACCAAATCCCCGTCGCAGCAGCTTATCGTGGCCAACGGCAACTCGATGTGGGTCTATGACAAAGACTTAGAGCAAGCGACCAAACAAAATGTCGATAGCCAAGTAGGCAACACGCCAGCGTTATTGCTGTCGGGTGATCCCAGTAAAATTGATAAAAACTTCAAAATCACCCAGCCTTATGACAATAAAAACTACTACGTGCTTTATCCAAAAGCCGATAGCGCGAGCTTTAAGAGCCTGTCGATGAGCTTTAGCGGCGGTAAGCCTGTGATGATGGTGCTCAATGACAGTTTGGGTCAGACTACGTCTATCAAGTTTAGCAATATCAAGCTAAACCCCAGTATTGGTAGTAGCCAGTTTAAATTTACCCCGCCAAAGGGTGTGGACGTCATCAATCAGTAAGTTTAGTCTTCAAAACAAACGACTATGGATAAAAAAAGGACAAGCCTTGCGTGGTTTGTCCTTTTTTATGGCAGCAGGACTCTAAGACATCGCTTGGATAGCTTCCATGTCTGGCATAGGCGGCAGTTCATCCAAATGCGTCAGCCCAAAGGCGTCCAAAAACTGCGGCGTGGTATGCAGCAGTGCAGGGCGCCCTAAGGTGTCTTTATAGCCGTCCTCGACGATCCAGCCTTTATCAAACAGTTGGCGCAAGATATTACTCGATAGCGTCACGCCGCGTACGTGCTCGATATCGCTACGGGTCACAGGCTGCTTATAGGCGATGACGCTTAGAGTCTCAAGCAGGGCTTGGCTTAGGCGCTCTTGACGCTGCGGAAACACGCGCTGAATGAGCGCGCTATAGTCATCTGAGATTTGCAGTCGATAACCACTAGCGGTCTTGTGCAGACTGAGCACGCCGCTGGCTAAGCGTAATTGTAACCGCTCTAGCGCTTGGGTCAGCTCTTCGACCGTTAACGACAGCTGTTTTTTTAAGACCGTGTCAGTAAGAGGTGTCTCTGATGCGTGCAACAGCACTTCGATATGCTTACTCATCGTCTCTAAATAATCGTCCGTCTGTGTTGGCGATTGGTGCTGGTTGTCTGTCATTGCATATATTCTCTACTAAAAAATATTAAGCCAGCCATTGTAGCGTTAGTTGTCCTATGTGGTCGTCTTCTGCAGACCCTGTATCAGCATCAGTACCAGCATCGTTAGGGCGACTTTCTAAATCGGTACTTACAACGCCAATCAGCTGCCGTTTTATCAGCTCCAGGACGGCAACGAAGCTGACCACCACACCGATCTTACCTTGGGTTTTGTCCAGCAGCTCATAAAACGAGCGCGCGCCATCCGTGCTTAGCTGACGGCTGATGCTGGCGATACGGTCAGACAGCGGCACGGCATCGACCTTGATGGTGTGCATCTGATAATCAGGCTGCAACTGCATCTTAAACAAACTATCGATCAACAGAGTTGGTGAATAGCTAGGTAATTCGGCGCTCATCACCTCGGTGCTGGGCATGCTGACCATCGCCAAAAACACATCACGCTCAAGACGCACCAGATTGTCCAAGCGTTGACTGACCGCCTTGATCTGTGCGTATTCTTCAAGGCGCTCGATCAGCTCTGCCTTTGGGTCACGCTCATCGCTTGGCACCTCAGGCGTGGGCAGCAGCAGTTCAGATTTGATCGCAATCAATGTGGATGCCATCAGTAAGTAGTCGCCCGCCAGCTCAAAATGCTCGGTATCTAGCTCACTGATATAAGCCAGATACTGCTCTGTGATAGGCAAGATGGGCATTTGCGTGAGATCGACGTTGTTTTTTTTGACCAGATACAATAAAAAATCAAGTGGCCCGGCAAATTGCTCAAGCCAAATGGCAAAGGCCCCAGGCGGCACGTACAGATCATCGGGCAGATGTTGTACAGGCGTTTGATAGATACGTAGCGGTATTTGGCTGATAGCGGTGCTGTCTTTTTTGTCAGGCGTGCTAGCAGACAAAGCCGCTTTATCTAAAGCGGCTGATTGTTTGGTCGTTGAGGTTTGCATGTTTAGCACCTGTCCTGATGGCGACGTACTTTGCCACGTAAGGAGCTATTTAAGTTTGGCAAGTGGACGTATTCCAATAGCACGGCGCGCCTTATCTAACTGTTTGCGGCTATGACGGCGCGCTTTGTTTGCCCCCATTTGTAGGATTTCTTCAAGCTCTTTGGGGTTGGCCATCAGCTCCTCATAACGCGCGCGAAATGGCGCAATCTCGCTATTTATTTTATCAAACAATACTTGCTTGGCATCACCCCAGCCGATACCAGCGGCATACTGTGCGCGCATATCAGCGATTTCTTCAGCAGTGGCAAACGCTTTGTAAATCTCAAAGAGTGCTGAGTCATCAGGGTCTTTTGGCTCATCAGGCAATTGCGAGTTGGTGACGATTTTCATGATGGCTTTGTGCATTTGCTTTTCAGCGCTGACTTGTGGATTGGTCTCACCAAATAGAGGAATGGTGTTGCTATAGCTTTTGCTCATCTTACGACCATCAAGCCCTGTCAGCAAAGGTATGTCTTCATCAACGACCGCTGAGGGGAGGGTAAAGAGCGGTTTGTAGCGATGGTTAAAGGTGCCAGCGATGTCACGCGCCATTTCGATGTGCTGTACTTGGTCACGGCCTACGGGAACGTGGGTAGCGTTGAACATCAATATGTCCGCCGCCATGAGTACAGGATAGCCAAACAGCCCCATGTTGATGCCTTGATCTGGATCGACATCGGCTTTTTCTGTATTGATATCGACTGCCGCTTTATAGGCATGGGCACGGTTCATCAGACCTTTGGCGCATGAGCAGTTCAAAATCCAAGCCAGCTCTGGTATCTCAGGCACATCCGACTGACGATAAAACGTCACACGCTCAGGGTCAAGACCACAAGCAATCCACGTCGCAGCAATGATTTTGGTTGACTCATGGATGACGGCAGGATCGTAGCAGCCGATGATGCCGTGATAGTCGGCCAAAAAGAAAAACGCCTCATCGTCGCTATTTTGGATCGACTCAATCGCTGGACGAATGGCACCGACATAGTTACCTAGATGCGGGATACCTGTCGGTTTGATGCCAGTGAGGATGCGTTTGTGTTCTTTATTAAGGGCGTCAGTTTGATTAGTCATGAAAAATCCGTGGTTGGTTTACTTTTTAATTTATTAGAGTGATATTAGTATTTTTGCTTAAGTAAAAGAGTGGTATTGACGTCAACGACTCAATTTGATGGCGCAAATTATAACAAATTTAGCTACTGCTTTGTTTGGGTATCAATGTCTACTTATAAATATCTGTACGACCATCAGGGCCGTTTTTGAAGCGGCGATGGAACCACATCCACTGAGTCGGATCAATACGAATCAGTCCTTCTAATATCTCATTGACACGTGTTGCATCAGCCACCTCATCATTACTAGGATAGTTCTCCAGCGCTGGGGTAATGGTCAGGTGATAATGAGGACGTTTGCCTCGCGGTAAGTTATCAGGCGTTTGCCGATAGGTATGCAGTGCCATGAGCGCAGGTGGATGCTGTTTGTCACCCAGTTTTGCCATACGTCTGGCGGCGGTAATGGTGGCTGCTGGTACGCCAAAAAACGGTGCCATCACCCCTTGTTTGAGGCCATAATCCTGATCGGGTGAGTACCAAATCACGTGTCCAGCTTTGATTGAGGTGACCAAGCTGCGCATATCGCGGCTAGAGATTTGCTTACCAAAGATAGTGGTGCGGCCGTTGTAGATAAACCAATCGAGCAATGGATTGTTTTGAGGTCGATACATACAATCGACAGGGAAAAACTGCGCGCTTAGCAAGCCGCCCAAATCCAGCATGGTGTAATGAGCACCCAACAAAATCACAGGGCGATTGTCGTTTTGCGCATTAACCAAATGCTGTAGTCCTGAGATTGAGACAGTACGAGTAAAGACATTGGGGCGAAACCAAGCACACAAGGTCTCAAACACACCGATGCCCTGGTTGACAAACACTTGCTTTGCCATCAGCTCGCGCTCAGCTTCTGGTTTTTCTGGAAAGGCCAGCCTAAGATTTATCAGCGTATCACGCCGACGCGTGCCTGCTACGGTATAAACCAAAATACCTAGCTTACGGCCCAACCAAAACTGCCAACGCAGCGGTAGATATATCATCGGTAATATAAAAAAGAATAATAGCCAAATGCCCCAGTATTTGGGCAACAAAAACTGCCATTCAAAAGGCTTTTTTTCTGCTTGTGCGGTGCGTTTGTGGTTTTGTGTGATGGTCGGCGTACCGGCAGGGATGGCAGGTGATTTGCTGTTGTTTGTGGCCATATGATTAGGCGACGCAGGGCGTGAGCCTGATACATCAGTCTTTGGGTGCTTGCTGGGGTCGTATTGTTCTGGCGCTTTCATAATAAGGATGAGGTAATAAAAGTTACTATCATGATGGGGTAGTGCTGAATACTTTGCAAGGTGGTTTTTGCGTGTAGCAGGTTTTTTTAGAATAGTATTAGACACATAGCCATAAAAAAACCTTATAAGCTGTGACCAGCTTATAAGGTTTTGCAAATCTACTCTGTGGCTTAATGCGGATAGGGCTGTTTTGAGATAAAGCGGCCAATCGCAAAAAGATAAGATATAGCTTTGATTAACGTTTTGAGAATTGTGGGCGTTTACGTGCTTTACGTAGACCCAATTTCTTACGTTCGACTTGACGTGAGTCACGAGTAACAAAACCAGCTGATTTTAGAGCAGGCTTTAATGTTTCGTCAGCTTCGATCAATGCACGAGTGATGCCGTGGCGGATTGCGCCCGCTTGACCACTGATACCACCGCCTGCAACGGTTACGTATAGATCGTATTCGTTAGCAGAGTCAAGTAACTCTAGTGGCTGACGAACGACCATGCGTGAAGTTTCACGGCTGAAGTATTCATCAAGTGGTTTACCGTTAACAACGATAGCACCAGTACCTTTCGCTAAAAAGACACGAGCAGTAGACGTCTTGCGGCGACCAGTTCCGTAATTGCGTTCCATAAGTGACTCCTTAGATGTCTAGTTCTTTAGGTTGCTGTGCAGTATGTGGATGTTCTTCCCCGGCATATAGCTTTAGCTTCTTAATCATCGCATAGCCAAGAGGACCCTTTGGAAGCATACCCTTAACTGCTTTGTATAGAACATCTTCAGGCTTATGTGCAATCAGCTTGGTGAAGTTGGTTTCTTTGATACCACCTGGGTAGCCACTGTGACGATAGTACTTTTTGTCTTGTGCTTTTTTACCCGTTACCGCGATTTTTTCTGCGTTGATGACAACGATGAAGTCACCAGTATCTACGTGCGGAGTATAAGAAGTTTTATGCTTGCCACGTAAGCGAGTAGCAATTTGAGTGGCTAAGCGACCAAGGGTTTTGCCGTCAGCATCTACGACATACCAGTCATGGGTCACTTCAGCTGGTTTTGCACTAAGTGTTTTCATGATAAAACCTTAAAATTAGAATTCGTTGAGAGTTTAGCTGGGAACGGGGCTCTCAAAAAACAGACTGCACATTATAAGCAGTAGCGCCTACGCTTGCAAGCTGCATTGGGGTTTATTTTTGCCTTTATGCATCAAACTGCAGCGTTTGGCCAGTTTTTAAGCGGTTTTAGACATTTTGTAGGTGTTGCGTGATTTTGCTAAAAGCGGTGAGGCAAAGAAAAGCGATTTGCTCATCACTCACTTTTTGCAAGCACGGTGCAATTATGACGGTGCCAGCCGATAAAGTCCAGCGACAACTTGGCCGACTTTGGTTTGTTTCAGGCAATCAAAGCTGATGCTTGTTGGCTCTGTCTGCGCCGCGCAGGTCGTTGATTGGCTAAGGTGGTCGGCCAACTGCTGCAATTGATACTCTAGTGCTTTGTCTGCCTCAAGATACAGCAGCGTGTCACTTGTGATCAGCGACTGATCGATGAGCGTCGTCAAGATAGGCTGCCATAAGTCCTGCGCATACGGCGGATCGATAAAGACGATATCAAAGTGACGTTGCAAGGTTTGATTGTGCATCAGAACGTGTTCGGCTGTACCTTGGTTAATTTGATAACGATGAGTCTCTAAGCGTAGCTGCGTGGCGCTTTGCTCAAGTAAGCGGCATTGGGCAGGATTGGGCTCGACAAAGGTAGTGTGCGCCGCGCCGCGTGACAGTGCTTCAAACCCCAACACCCCGCTGCCTGCACAGCTGTCGAGCACATAAGCGCCGTGTATATCAGCCAGCAACCAGTTAAATAATGTTTCGCGCAGGCGGTCGGGCGTCGGACGCAAGCCTTCGGCGTCGACGAATCGGACGATACGGCGCTTGTGTTCACCACCGATGATGCGGACATCTCCGGCAGAGCTACTCTTTGCCAGATGGCTGGTTTTGGGTGTGCGGTTTTTAGCGGCGCGTCTGCTTGAGGATTTTTTTGTCATGGCTTGGGTTACCGTGTCTGATCGTGGTCTTTATTTTGCTTATTATTCCTATGTATCCTATTGTGCCGCTGCATTGGCAGTTTGCTCAGCTTGTGCTTTTTCTTCTTTATCACGCAGCGCATCACGCATGGCTTTGTCAAACGCTTTTTGACGTTTAATGGCTTTTAGCTCGTCTGCTGTCGGTGGCAAGATAGGGTCATCGTGCCGCTGTATTACCCAATAATCAAAGAGCGCGCGGCCAATTGGGGCGGCAACGGTACTACCGCCGCCACCGTTTTCGACCAGCACCGCCAGCGCGATTTGTGGGTCATCGACAGGGGCAAAGCCACTAAACCACGCGTGGTCCCAGTGGCGCTTATCGAGCGCAGACTTATCATAGCGCTTGCCTTGGGCGATGGACTTGACCTGTGCGGTACCCGTCTTGCCTGCGATGCGATATTCTGAGGTATAAATACGGCGTCCGGTGCCGTTTTTTATCACGCTCTCCATCGCGTCATGCATGCGTAGCCAGTCTGAGGGCTTGCCATTGTAGTCGATTTTGCCATCAGGTTTGCTGATGATCTTTACATCCGCTGCGCCGTCGCTACTTTTGAGTAAATGCGGGGTGATATGTTGCCCTTTGCTGGCCGTCATGGCGGTAGCGTTGGCTACCTGTAGCGGCGTCGCCAAAAAATACCCTTGACCGATACTGACTGAGATGGTTTCACCCGGTAGCCAGTCTTTATCATAAGTTTCTTTTTTCCACTTCGGCGATGGCATGATACCTGAGCGCTCATGCGGCAAATCAATACCTGTCTGCTCTCCAAAACCAAAGCGCACCATCCAGTCATGCAGGCGCTGAATGCCCATCTCATAGGCGAGTTTATAGTAATAAGTGTCCACCGACATCACCACCGATTTTTTGAGGTCGACTGAGCCATGACCACCGCGTTTCCAGTCACGAAAACGGTGACTGTCGCCTGGCAAGCTAAAATACCCTGGGTCATAGATAGAGGTCTCCCACTCTCGTAGGCCATAATGCAGCGCGCCCAAGCCCTCAAAGGGCTTGATGGTAGAGGCAGGGGGATACATGCCCTGCAGCGCACGGTTGTACAGCGGCTGATCTGGGTCATCACGCAGGTCGCCATAATCTTTAAAGGAGATACCAGAGATAAAGGGGTTGGGGTCGTAGCTTGGGTTACTCACAAACGCCAGTACGTCGCCTGTTTTGGGGTCAATGGCCACAATGGCACCGCGGCGGCCATCTAGCTGCTGCTGGGCGACTTTTTGTAGGCCATAATCTAAGCTCAAAGTGATGTCGTTGCCCGCGATCGGTGGTTTGGTGTCTAATTGGCGGATGATGTTGCCGTGCGCGTCGGTCTCAACCGATTGATAGCCTGGCTGCCCTAAGAGGATATCTTCATAATAATCTTCGATACCGATTTTACCGATGAGGTCAGTGCCTGCATAACGATCCTTGTCGATACGCTTGGTTTCTTTGTCATTGATACGGCCAACATAGCCAATGACATGGGCAAATAGCTCATCATAAGGATAGGAGCGGGTCAGCTTACTTCGAATCGTCACGCCCCGAAAAAACGGTTTACGCTCGCTAAACTGCGCCACCTGCGCTTCGGTTAGGTCAATCTTGATGGTGACTGGATCGTTTTTGGCTTTATTCAGACGCGCCAAAATATCAGTGACGTCCGTCTCTGTCAGATCAAAAATAGGCGCCAGTAAGTTTAAGGTGCGCTCAGGGTTTTCGACCTCATCAGGGCTGAGCATCGCGGTAAAGACAGGTTGATTGTCGGCCAAGATAATGCCGTTGCGATCATAGACATAGCCACGGCTCGGCGGCGCTGAGATCAGCTTGATACGGTTATTGTCCGCTTGCGTCGTATATTTATCATGCGCATAGACCTGCAGATAGCCATAACGCAATATCAGACCACCCAATCCTAGGAGGATAATAGCGCCAAAGATGATAATGCGATTGGTAAAAATACGATTGACCTGTTCGGTATTGGGAGTCAGCGGTTTATTCATAAAAATCAAAGCCCAAACGGTCAGCGAGTCAATAAAGCTGAGTCAGCAAAACATGGATAACAAAAAATAAGCAAACAAATAGACAGGTTTGCCAAAGCGCGGTAAGAATAAAGGATAATGCAAAGGGTTTCAATCACATAGATGGTCTTTGCTCAAAAAGACATCTTAGCAACTGACTGGCTGATATCTTATGCGGTTGGTGGACAAATTATAACAGAAGCCATGCGCGCGCGCAGTACTCGTCAGCGGGTTTGTCACGATTATCTGCTGTCAGGCGCTATCTGGCCGACCACCATCATCAGGTCCATATAAAGTGAATATCAGTAGACACGACCTAAAGGGCGCGATTGCTATGTTGGGTTAGCTGTATCAGCGCTGGCAGTGGCTCACCGTTATTTGTCAGATGAGTCACAACTTGCGCGCTGTGACGTGTGCTAATAAATAGCAAGTATGCTAAAATCAGGCGATTTGTTTTATAGTCGTTATGATGGCCGCGCGTCTTTTTGCCGCGCTCGAAGTTTGCTAACGCTCATTTACTAGCACCGACAATCAACCTGTCAGGAATCAGATAAATCATGGACGTAACTTCATTGTGGCAGACAATCGCTGAGCATCCAGAGTTTTTTGCCATGCTAACCATCCCGCCGGTGACCGCCTTTGTCACTTGGGCACATGTGTGGATGGCGCTCAAAATGCTGTTTTATCCGATTAAGTTTTGGGGTATTCGTATCCCAAACTTTCCGTTTTTTGGTTTGCCAGGTATTGGCTGGCAGGGTATCGTGCCGCGTAAAGCCGGTAAGATATCGGGGGTTATCGTCGATCAGACATTATCAAAGCTTGGGTCGCTTGATGAGTTTTTTCAGGCGATGGAGCCTGAGCAGATGGCAGCCTTTATCACGGAGACGGTCGATAAAAACCTTGAGGTGTTGATTGATGAAATTATGCTCGATCATTCGCCAGCCTTATGGGGCAATTTGCCATATGCTGTCAAGCGCCGCGTCTATGCCCAAGCGCACAAAGAGCTGCCAAGCATCATGCAGTCCTTGGTGACGGATTTGACGTACCATGTCGAAGATCTCGTCGATATGCGTCAGATGATTGTCAATAAAATGGAGAGTGATCGCCGCTTGATGGTCAATATGTTTTTGAAAGTTGGCCAAAAAGAAATAGATTTTATCTGGCATATCAGCGCTTTGATTGGGCTGGTCTTTGGTATTATCCAGATGTTTATCTTTTTGGTGGTGCCGCAGCATTGGACCGTGCCGTTTTTTGCGGCGATTTGGGGCTTTTTGACCAATTGGATTGCGATTTGGATGGTGTTTAATCCTGTTGAGCCGCGTTTTATACCTTATGTGAAGTTTTTTACAGTTCAGCGCCGCTTTCCGTTTATTCAGCCGCAAATGCCGCACATCGCCCAGTACCGTTTGCAGGGCGGTTTTATGAAGCGGCAAGAAGAGGTCTCTGAGGTGTTTGCTGAGATTGTGGTGCGAGACTTGGTGACGTTAGAAAACATCATGAATGAGATGATGTATGGCGCGCGCGCGCCGCAGACGCGTGACTTGATGAAGTCGCATTTGTATCAGGTGTTAGAGTCGCCTGTGATCAGTACTACGCTGCGTGTCGGACTGGGCCGCCGTGAGTATGGTCAGCTAAAAAACACCATTATTGACAAGTCAATCGTGGCCACGATGGTGCCGCTGCGTGATCCTGAGCTCAATGAGAGCCGTGCCAGTAAAATATTTGGGATGTTTCGCGATCGGATTCGGGCACTGACGCCAAATGAGTTTCAAAACCTGCTGCGTCCTGCCTTTAAAGAGGACGAGATGACGCTGATCATCCTTGGTGGTTTGACAGGGTTTTTGGCAGGCTGGCTGCATTTGGTCTTGGTGTTTTTTCCTTCAGTACAGTGATCTGTCATGGGCGCATCGCTGAGTATAAGTATAAATAGCAGATACGTTTTTTGTATCAATGATTCCTATTGATACATCACGACAATAGTAGCGAGTTTTACAGCTTCTATAGCCATTAAAACCGCCGTTTTTAACCGTAAACTATGACCGCATAAAGGACTATTTCGCGTTTGCCAGTGGCCAAAAGGCTATTGGCAAATCCTTAATTGTATCCAAGGTAAACAAGGTTAGACCGTATGTTAATCACAGAATTGGGTTATTTTGCCTTGCTGGCCGCCTTTATATTGGCGATTTTGCAGGTGGTATTACCAACCGTTGGCGTCATGCGCGATCACGTTGCTTGGCAGCGTCTCGCGCCCAGTCTCGCGTGGGCGCAATTTGCTGCCATGATTTTTTCATTTGTTGCGTTGATGGCAGGCTTTTATTTCAATGACTTTAGTCTCGTCTATGTCACGCAGCACTCTAATACTTTGTTGCCTTGGTACTATAAACTCTCGGCGACATGGGGCGGGCACGAAGGCTCGCTCTTGTTGTGGATGACCATCATGGCCACGTGGTGCGCGCTGGTCTCCTATTTTAGCCGTGGCTTGCCGTTGTCGATGCGCGCGCGGGTGCTCGTGATATTGGCTGGTGTGCAGGTTATGATGCTGGCGATGCTGATTTTTACCTCGTCGCCATTTGATCGCACCTTGCCCAATTTGCCCGTAGATGGGGTAGATCTAAACCCACTTTTGCAGGATTTTGGGCTGATCATTCACCCGCCGATGCTGTATATGGGCTATGTGGGCTTAGCGGTGCCATTTGCTTTTTGTATGGCGGCATTGTGGGAAGGGCGTTTGGATGCAGTATGGACACGTTGGTCGCGTCCATGGGCGCTAGCGGCTTGGGGGTTTTTGACCGTTGGTATCGCTCTTGGCTCTTGGTGGGCGTATTATGAGCTTGGCTGGGGTGGTTGGTGGTTTTGGGACCCTGTAGAAAACGCCTCACTCATGCCGTGGCTGGCTGGTACGGCGTTGCTGCATTCGCTGGCGGTGACCGAAAAACGCGGGGTCTTTAAGGCTTGGACGATCATGCTGGCTATTTTTGCCTTTGCGCTGAGCTTGCTTGGTACTTTTTTGGTGCGCTCAGGGGTGATTACCTCGGTGCACTCATTTGCTGCCGATCCCACGCGCGGGCTGGTAGTTTTGATGATTCTTGGTATCGTTGTGGGCGGCGGGCTATTGATGTTTGCGGTGCGCGGTTGGCGCTTGACGGTTGAGAGTCAGTATCAACTGATCTCACGAGAGTCGTTTTTGGTGATTAACAACGTTATTATCTTAATTGCCACTTTGGTGGTATTGCTGGGTACGCTATATCCGATTATCGCTGACTCTTTTAACCTCGGTCAGGTCTCTGTCGGCCCTCCGTACTTCAACGCGCTGTTTGTGCCACTGACGTGGCTGCTGCTCATCGCGATGGGTATGGGCTCAAACATTCGCTGGAAAAAAGACAGCCGTCCGCTCTTGGGCGCTGGCATGGTGATTGCCGCAAGTAGTCTGGTACTGGCTGCGATTATCACCTACTTTGCTAGCCCCTCTGCCATGCTCAATATTGGCGTGACATTGGCGATCAGTTTTTGGGTGTTGTTTTGGATGGTCGTTGATTTCAAAGACAAAACCAAAAATGCCCCGAGTCGTCTGCAGGGGCTGCGCCAGCTACGTCTGAGCTATTGGGGACAACAAACCGCGCATATTGGTGTCATCATTGCTGTCATTGGTGTGGCCTTTACCAGCACGCTCAGCATCGAGCGTGATGTGGCACTAGGGCCAAACGAGAGCGTCCATGTCCAAGGCTATGACTTTACGGTTAAGGACTTTCGCGAAGTCAAAGGCAGTAACTTTGATGCTACTCAAGCTGAAGTATTGGTCAGCAAAGATGGGCGCGATGTCACGACTTTGTATCCTGAAAAACGTAACTATATCATCAGCATGATGCCAATGACCGAAGCTGCCGTTGATGCCAGCCTCATGCGTGACGTCTATGTGGCGCTTGGTGAGCCTATCGCTGCTGACAGTAACGAATGGGCAATTCGTATCTATGTGAAGCCACTGATTCGCTGGATATGGCTAGGCGCAATCATCATGGCCTTAGGCGCGCTGCTCAGTATGCTTGATAAGCGTTATCGTTTTAATAAAGACAAGACACCTGCGCAAATAGCTGCCAAAAAATCAGGCTTTGCCACGGTTGCCGACTTGGATACACCAGCACCAAAGAGAGGGGCGTAAACACATGAGCTCATCCAACCATTCCTCTGAAAATAGCACCCAAAAAACTTCTGTACAGGGGCCTAAAACCATGAACAAAAAGCAGCTAAAAGTATGGTTTTTGATTCCGCTGATTGTGTTTATCGGCTTACTCGTTATGCTGTATATGCGTCTGGGCAAGCCCACGGATATCGTGACCAATACGGCGCTTGAGCGTCCGGTGCCGCCTTTTGAGTTGCCATTATTGTCAGACACCAGCCGTATCATGACCAACGACAATTTGCCCGATCAGCCATTTTTGCTCAATGTCTGGGGCTCTTGGTGTCCCACTTGTATCATCGAGCATCCTTTTTTGATGCAGCTAGAGGAGCGCGGTGTCAACTTGGTGGGCGTCAACTACAAAGACGATATCGGTGATGCGCTCAGCTATCTCAACCGCGGCGGCGATCCGTTTTCGATGTCTATTCAAGATTTATCTGGTCAATTTGCTTTGGATTTGGGGTTGACCGGTGCGCCTGAGACCTTTGTGGTCGATGGGAAGGGTGTTATTCGCCAGCATATTATTGGCGAAGTAAACGAGAGCAATTGGCAAAGCCGTATCACCCCTTGTCTTATGGTGCTCAATGACGCCAATGATAAAAACATCAGCCCAGATCCAGCTCAGGTTGCGGAGGCATGTAAATGATGGCCAATCACTTATCTACCCTGATACTGAAGCTGGCCGGCGTTGTCCTAGCGTGCTTGCTCAGTAGCGTAAGTTACGCGGCGATAGAGGTATATGATTTTGACTCTGTACAACAAGAAGCCCAATACCGAGGGCTAATCGAAGAGCTGCGTTGCCCGAAATGTCAAAACCAAAACTTGGCCGGCTCTGATGCGCCGATCGCTCAAGATTTAAAGCAAAAAACCTATGATATGGTAAAAGACGGTCGTAGTGATGGTGAGATTCGCGCTTATATGCAAGAGCGCTACGGCGATTTTATCAGCTACAAGCCGCCTGTACGTCCATCGACATGGATTTTATGGTTTTTTCCGCCATTGCTACTGATCGTATTATTGATAGGGTGGTTTTGGCAAAGCCGGCGCCGCCAGCTGGCAGCGAGCGGTCAGAGTAGAGTGACGGTAGATAATACCGCCTCGGAGCTGACCGCCGCCGAAAAAGCCGAACTTGATCGTCTATTATCGCGTGCCAATAGCACCGATAATGACGCTCATGACACCACAAGCCCCGAGGACAAAAAATGACCATATTCTCTACTGCTGGCTTATTTATTGCTCTAAGCTTACTGATTGCCTTACTCCTTGCTGTTATTACCATCATGCCATGGCTGCGCGCCGCGCGTATATCAGGCACCTCTGTGGACAACCAGCTACTAGATATCAACGTGGCGGTGTTTCGCGAGCGTCTGGCAGAGCTACAAACAGACAAAGACAGTGGCACCATCGATGATGCTCACTACCAAAACCAAAAGCTCGAGCTTGAGCGGCAATTATTGGATGCCCAACGTGAAGTCACGCCGATGGTCACCCCTGGTATCAAAAGCCGCCTGATTCTCATGGTTTGGGTGCCTGTATTGGCTGCGCTGGCGTATCTGATGGTGGGTGACCGAACGCCTGTGTTTGAGCTGTGGACGGCCGAAGACAAGGTCGGAAAAGTCGCTGATGACTTGTTGACTGGCAAAATCGATCAGCCACCTGTATGGGCAATCGAAAACGGCCAGCAGCTTATCAGCGCGATGCAGACCAATGTCTATCGTCATGCTGATGACCCCAATCGCTGGATGCGTTTATCTGAGCTGTTTTTGTCATTAGAAGCGACAGATTCGGCGCTAGAGGCATTGTCACGTGCTTATCGCTTATCGCCTGATAACGAGGAAATTGCGACGACCTATGCGCAGATCAGCTTCTTTGCCAATAAAGGCCAACTAGACGCCACCAGTCGCCGCGTCTTGCAGGATGTGCTGGCCAAAAACCCACGCCACGAAGGCGCGCAAATGCTGATGGCCATGGGCGAGGCGCGTAGTAATAACTTTGAGGAGGCGCAAGGCTGGATTAAACGTCTGCGGAGCAGTATCGCTGCCAAACCTGGCGACCATACAAAAGCCTTAGCCAGCCTAGATGAGCTCAGCGCCAATGTCAGCGCCCAGCAGCAGCAAGCCTCAGAAGGGGTAGAGGTAAGCATTAGAATCAGCGCCAGCCTGTTGCCACTTGTCAAGGCGGACGATGTATTGTTTGTGGCGATACGTGATGTCAATGGTGGACCGCCATTTGCCGCCAAGCGCTTACCGATCAGCGTGATCAAACAAGGCGAGGCCACTATCAGTCTAAGCGATCTCGATGCGATGATGCCTGAACGCACCTTGCAATCGGCGCGTGCAGACAAGGTACAGCTGGCAGTGATCGCTCGTATCAGTCATAGCGGCACCGCGGCGGCTGAGTCAGGCGACTTATCTGGCAACCCTGTGGTCATTAGTGCCGATCAAAATCAGGCCAATGTTGAAATCAATCAACAAATTCCCTAGTATTTATAACGGTTGTTAGTAGCGACTATTACCCACTCAGTAAGCGCGCTGTCGTCGTCACAGCAGCGCGCAACTGCATTATATGAACAGAGAAGTCATTGCGACTTTTTACTGCAGATAATGAAAATACTTGAGCTTTGTCAAGCCACAAGGTAAGGTAGCTTAGCAACCAACCAATCCCTAAGTATTTATTAGTCCCAAAATCCTACCTATTAAGGAGAGTCGTGTAATGATGCGTATTATTTTGCTAGGTCCACCAGGCGCCGGTAAAGGTACCCAAGCCCAGTTTATTTCTAAAGAGTATGATATTCCGCAGATCTCAACTGGCGATATGTTGCGTGCAGCAATCAAAGAAGGCAGTGAGCTTGGCAAACAAGCCAAAGACATCATGAATGCTGGTGGTTTGGTATCTGATGACCTTATCATTAACCTAGTGAAAGAACGTATCGCCAAGCCTGACTGTGCCAATGGTTGTATCTTAGATGGTTTTCCACGTACGATTCCACAAGCGCAAGCGCTGGCTGATGCTGATGTTGCAATCGATCATGTCATCGAAATCAGCGTACCCGATGACGAAATCGTCAAGCGCTTGTCTGGCCGTCGCCAGCACCCAGGCTCAGGCCGTGTTTACCACGTCGATCACAATCCGCCAAAGGTCGAAGGTATCGATGATGTGACGGGTGAAGCGCTGATCCAGCGTGAGGACGATCAAGAGTCGACCATTCGTGATCGTCTAGCGACGTATCATCAGCAAACCTCAGCGCTGGTAGATTTTTATCAAAACAAAGCGGCTGAAGGTGGTGATGCGCCGAACTACGATAAGTTTGACGGTACGCAAGCGATCGACGATGTCAAACAACAAATCTTAACGGCGCTCAAGGGTTAATCTCGTTATAAGATAACCGATGCCGTGATTGAAAGCCCTGTTTCTTAGCAGGGTTTTTTTGTGGCTGATACGCATTCATATAGCCTTGCCCGCACAACCCTGCCCACACACGACCATACTCACAAAAAAGCCGCTTACCTATGATAAGTAAGCGGCTTTTAATACGCATTTTACACAACAGCTTTCTTTTCTGCTTTAGCAGCTCACCGCTTATGCATTACCTTGCGCATCAACTTGTGCTTGCTGCTGGCTTTGTGCGTAGGCTTGGTCAAAGTTCACAGGAGCGAGCAGTAACTGTGGGAAGCTACCACGTGTGACGATGTCGCTGATGACTTCGCGTGCATAGGGGAATAGCACATTTGGGCAATAAGCGCCTAGAATTTGACCGATTTGGTCTTCTGGAATGTCTTTTAATAAGAAAATACCCGCTTGATGCACCTCAGCGATAAATGCGGCTTCGCCTGCGTTTTTTGCAGTCACGCTGACGGTCAAGACGATTTGATAATGATCGTCGTCTAGCTTTTCTGCGTTGCTAGAGAGATTGATGTCAAGCTCTGGGTTCCACTCTTTGGTAAATACGCTCGCGCCTGGCACTTCAAGTGACATGTCTTTTACATAAATGCGCTCTAGTGCCAATTGTGGTTGTGCTTGTTCTTCAGCCATGATAATTCCTCTAAAATTAAATCAAATGATTGGGCAAGTTATGATTAAAAATACTGTGGTTAAAAATACTATGACAAAAGCGTCGTCGTAAAAGCCTTATGGTAATAGTAGCCGAGATTGAATCAAAAAGATCAATCTCGCCGTTTTATCACACACATTGCATAATACCGTGTTTTATTTTGCCGCTGCTTATCATTACACAGCTGATGACAAACCGCAAAACAAGGTTGCAAAAAACTTGTAAATTAACCGGCCAATAGCTCGTCAAGCTTGCCTTGTTGGTTCAGTTGATTGAGCTCATCAAAACCGCCGACAAAGGTATCACCCACAAAAATCTGTGGCACAGTGCGATAGTTATTGGTCTTTTGCATCAATGCGCGGCGCTCTTCGCTCGTCATATCGTGCATACCGATTTCTTCATAATCGACGCCTTTGGTTTTTAGTAGTTGTTTGGCGTTAGAGCAGTACGGACAGATAGGCGTGGTATAAACTTTGACAGATACAGTCATGATAAATCCTTATTGGTCAGTATGGTCGTCAGTAATGACTTTATTATAAAAAACTACGCATAAAAAATATGAATAAAAAACGAAATGCTTAACAGACCCTAGTTATTATAAAAAATACGATAAACAATCATGTGATAAAAATGATGATCATCGGTTACTCACAAGTAAACGTGCGAGGTATTGGGCCGGGCTTATTAGTACAGTGGGGATGTGTCAGGCAAATTCAAGCGAGATGGGCCAAAAAGGCGCTGCAGCGGTATAACTATAGTCGATTCTAAATAAAAAAGTTATGTGTTTATTAACCAGCAAGGCCGATAAAAATTTCTAGTGTACTGTACCTACACCGCTCGATACTGCAAAAATTTCTATCAGCCTTGCTATAACATTGTTATAGTGAAATGACTATACCACATAAAAAAAGACACCTAAATGCGGTGTCTTTTTAATGGTTACTGGTACTAAATAATGCAGCACCAGCTATTTGTTCAATGACGGCTTGGCCTTGCCTTTGGTTTTTGACTTGGCATCTTTTAAACCAACGAGCGGCATACCAGCTGCCTGCCAGCCGCCAATGCCACCTTCTAAGCGATAAACGTCATCTTTGCCAATCATTTGAATGGCTGCGCCTGCCTGTACGCCCATATCGCAGATGATGACCACTGGCTGCTGGATGGCGCGGATTTCTTCTAGGCGATCTTTTAGCTCAGTAAAAGGTATGTTGCGGCTGCCTTGAATATAGCCGGTCAAAAATTTCTTTTTGGCGCGAATATCGATCAGCTGCGCGTTTTGCGAGTTCACCATCATACCAAGCGTGTTGGGCGATATTTTTCTACCGCTACGTTTGTTTTCGATGGTAAAAAACAGCACAGCAAGTACGGCTAATATACCAAACAAAAACGGGTGGTTGCCCACAAATTCTAGCGCACGATCCAAACCATACCTCCAAAAAATAAGTGTTCTATTAAGCCGAGAAGACAGCTCAATGATTTTGAACAAGGCGCTATTATACCGATTAGGTCATCTATAGTAAATGTATGATGAGCAACCTACAGTTTAATAATGCGGATTTGATAAATCGCGTTGTTAATAGGGCTTGGTATCAGCCTCTTCGCTCAAGGTCACCAGGTTTTCGACTCGGCGCTGTAGCACATCACCATCAGCTACGGCTTGCCATAGCGCGCAGCCTTTGCTGTTGTGAGTGTGACGACAGTCACGGAACCGACAATCACCAGCGAGAGGGGCAAGCTCAATAAAGCCTGAGATGATATCATCAGGGGTCAGATGCCAAATCCCGTACTCACGAATGCCAGGGGTATCGACGATACCGCCCTCCGTCAAGTCCTCTGGATTAAACGGCAATAAGCGACTGGTGGTGGTGGTATGCTGGCCAAGTTTTGAGTTTTCGGAGATGACGTTGACCATTTGCCCTGACTCAGGCAACAGCGCATTGATAAGGCTGCTTTTACCGACGCCAGATTGTCCGGCAAAAATCACCAGCTTTTTATCTATATGACGCTTTAGCTCATCAAGACCTGTTTGGGCGTCGCTACCAGCGATGTTTTCAGGACAGTCAACCGACGTCAGTACGCTCTCGTAACCAAGGGCCGCGTATTGTGCCAATAGTTCACTGGTATCGACGCCGTCTTCTTGCGTGAGTAGGTCGGCTTTGTTCAATACCAATAGCGGCTTGACGCCCGCGTGATGACAGACCACCAAATAGCGATCGATCAGGGACGGCGCCGCCGCTGGCAGTGGCGCAAACACGATCGCCAAGATATCGATATTGGCAGCGACAGGCTTGAGCTTATGATAACGATCAGGACGCGAGACAAGAGAGGTACGCGGTTTGACCGACTCGATACGGCCAAAGCCGGTATTGGGGTCAGCTGTCCAGCGTACGTGGTCGCCTGCCGCCAGCATAGGCAGGTTGGTACGCACATGACAGCGCCATATATCGCCCAACTCCAGCGCTTGCCAAAATGGCTCAGGATCATCAGGCGCAATCTCTGGCTGCACCGGTAGCACCGCAGGCAAGCTGGTGATTTGTACCTCTAGCTGCTTGCCATAATGCGCCATGACCACGCCATCCATCAAACTGTCATCGAGGCTGTCTTGACTGTCGAGCTGCTGTTTGTCAATGCGACGAATCTGTTGTTTAGTCAGTTTGCGCTGCCGTATTAATGCCATGGTTTTGACCTATTATAAAAATATTGCTAAGTGTAGCGTGAAAATTTGCTAACATACAGCCTAAACCGTCCGTGGCAGATAGTGGTTTTGTAATATCAGGGCTGATTTGGCACTGTTAAATCCCATGCCCTCATCTTGTCACCGTAGATAAAACGGCACTTTTTATATAACTTATATAACAACTTGCTCCAAACATTATTGACCATAGGATATTTTATGACTACCGGCGACCATCCCAATAAAATTAAGATCAAAAATCAAGGCAAAAAAGGGCTGGTATGGATTGACTTAGAGATGACCGGACTTGACACCTTAAACGATGAAATTATCGAGATTGCTACTGTCGTCACTGATGAGGATTTAAACGTACTGGCAGAAGGGCCAGTGTTTGCGATTAAAGTATCCGATCAGGTGTTAAATAAAATGGATGACTGGAATACCAAACAGCATGGTCAGTCAGGTCTGATCGATCGGGTGCGCCGTAGTAAGGTGACGCTGGCAGAGGCTGAAGCGGAAACCATTAAGTTTTTGAATAAGTGGGTCGATAGCGGTAAGTCGCCGATGTGCGGTAACTCGATCTGTCAAGATCGTCGCTTTTTGGCGCGGCAAATGCCAGAGCTGGAGCGCTTCTTTCATTATCGCAACCTTGACGTGTCATCGATTAAAGAGCTGTGCTTTCGCTGGCGCCCTGATATCTTAAAAAACTTTGAAAAGGGCGGCAGCCATCTCGCATTAGACGATATCCGCGACTCTATTCGTGAGCTTAAGCATTATCGTCAGCACTTTTTTAAACTGATGCCTTAATAATATTGATAAGTTAAGCTCGATAAGTAATGAGCCTACACTTGATAAGTTAATAGCCATAAAATAAGGGTCTGCTAAATAGTTAGCAGACCCTTATTTTATGACATCGTTTGGTTTGTAAAAAAAGAAGCTAGACCAGTGAGCTAAATTCAACCAATTCAAAGTTAGCTTTATTGCTATCTGAGTGTGCATTAGTGATCGTCACACCAATCACTGCGTTGACGATTGGTTGCCGCTTCTCTTTATCGATTAAGCGCCAGTCACCCAGCACGTAGCGTTTTTTATCATCGGTCGCTTGATGGATATCTGGACGATGGGTATGGCCATGTAGCAGCGCATCGCTATTAGCCACGGCATGTATCACTGCCTCATCGTTGACGTCCATAATGTGAGCGGCTTTATTGGCGTTGTTTTTCTGGCTTTTTTGGCGCATTTTTTCCGCGATGGCCAAGCGTTTTTCTAGGGATTTATTCAGCAGGTACCACTGGGTTAGACGATTGCGCATGATTTTTCGAAAAAACTGGTATTTTTTATCATCGGTACAGAGCGCGTCGCCATGCTCGAGACG
Organism: Psychrobacter sp. L7; assembly: GCF_002810365.1. NCBI lineage: Bacteria > Pseudomonadati > Pseudomonadota > Gammaproteobacteria > Moraxellales > Moraxellaceae > Psychrobacter > Psychrobacter sp. L7. The sequence continues at coordinate 118,411 of NZ_NEXR01000010.1, read as the reverse complement.
GTAGTGTTGCTGCCCGATGGTTAACATATACTGCTCATCAATCAGCTCCCCGCCAAACAGGCTGCAAAACGGCTGACCCAGCAGAAAATCACGATTGCCATGCATCACCAATATCTCACAGCCCTTGATGCGCAGTTGTTTTAATTTAGCGATAAGCGGGGTGAGCCAGTGGGTTTGGCGCGCGTCATCTGACAACGTCAAATAAGCGTCATCACCGATCCAGACCTCAAACCAATCGCCTAAGATAAATAAGCGTTTGAGGACGGGCAGGGCCAAACAGTCATCAAGCAGTGCCAAAAAAGCCTGCACTAAGGCAGGCTCCTCTGGCGATAAATGCAAATCGCTGATGAATACTTGCCGCACCTCATGTGGGCGGGTCGTTATCAGATGATTAAACGTTTGCATTTATCATAATCCTTGTCGTCTATTGTCAGACTATCAGTAACACTTACTTATCACGACCTACTGAGAAACGATGGTCGCAGAGTTGATAACGACAGGCTCTTTTGGCACATCAGCATGCATGCCGAAGCGACCGGTTGGTACGCCGCGCATTTTGTCGATGACATCCATACCGCTGGTGACTTTACCAAATACCGTGTAGCCCCAGCCTTGCATGTTTTTGCCAGAGTGGTTTAGGAAGTCATTGTCTTTGACGTTGATAAAGAACTGGCTGGTCGCTGAATGTGGATCTTGCGTACGCGCCATGGCGATAGTGCCCTTGTCGTTCTTTAGGCCATTGTCCGCTTCGTTTTCGATGGGAGCGTTGGTTGCTTTTTCATTCATCTCAGCGTCCATACCGCCGCCTTGAATCATAAAGCCATCGATGATGCGATGAAAAATCGTGCCGTCATAATGGCCAGATTTTACGTAGTTTAAGAAGTTTTCGACGGTTTTTGGTGCTTTTTCTTCGTTGAGTTCGATGACGATCGCACCCATATTGGTGTCTAGCTCTACTACTGGTGGCATGTCTACCATGTGATATTCCTTTTTGATTGCAGCGCCTTAAATAACGCTGTCAAGTGGTGGTTAAAAGTTGGTGACTAAAAGTTATGGCTAGTCTAACGGCTTTTTTGTCGTCTGTCATGTATCAGGCTGTTAATGCCTTTGCGAAACCTGATAGAATAACGCAACGTTATCTTTTATCAGTCTTTTTTAATTTATCATTTTTGAGCGTGGTAACACGCGCTGAACACTTGCGCTAGGAGCAATGAGTAATGAGTGAGCACTCAAGCAATAATGCACAAAAAAACGACTTTATTCGTAATATCATTCGTGATGATGTCAATGCGCAAAAACACCCCCAAATTGTAACGAGATTTCCCCCTGAGCCAAACGGCTATTTGCACTTGGGTCATGTCAAATCAATCTGTCTAAACTTTGGTATTGCTGAGGAGTTTGGCGGTGTCTGTAATTTGCGTTTTGATGACACCAACCCAACCGCAGAAAAACAAGACTTCATCGACAATATCGAAAACGATGTCAAATGGCTTGGGTTTGAGTGGGCAGGCGAGGCGCATCATGCCTCAGGTTATTTTGATCAGCTCTATGCATGGGCGGTGCAGCTTATCGAGCAGGGCGACGCTTATGTGGATTTGCAGTCGCCTGAACAAATCCGCGACAACCGCGGCTCATTTAATGAGGCAGGCACGCCATCACCGCAGCGTGATGCCAGTGTCGCAGAAAACTTGGCGCGCTTTAATGAGATGAAAGACGGCAAGTTTGCCGAAGGCGAAGCGGTGCTACGTGCCAAGATTGATATGGCAAGCCCTAATATGAACATGCGTGACCCTGTCATCTACCGCGTTATGCACCAAGCGCATCATCAAACCGGCGATAAATGGTGCATCTATCCGATGTATGATTTTGCCCATCCGCTCTCTGATGCGCTCGAAGGTATCACCCATTCATTGTGTACACTGGAGTTTGAAGACCATCGTCCGTTTTATGATTGGGCGGTAGAAAAAATCGGCTTTGAGGTGCCGCCGCATCAGTATGAGTTTAGCCGCTTAAACGTTGATCACACCATGACCAGTAAGCGCAAGCTCAAACAGTTGGTCGATGAAGGGGTGGTAAGCGGTTGGGATGATCCGCGTATGCCGACCATCGCGGGTATGCGTCGTCGTGGTTATACGCCAGAGGGCCTGCGCGATTTTTGTGAGCGCGTTGGCGTGACCAAAGTCGACAGCGTTGTTGATTTTCGTCTATTAGAGTTCAGTATCCGTCAATCACTCGAGACGACGACCGCGCGCGGCATGGCGGTGCTCAAGCCTTTAAAAGTGACGATTACGAACTTTAGCGATGCGGTCAGCAGCTGGGAGTCACAAAAGGCCGATAGCGTCAATGCACGCTGGGATGAAGATGCTCAGACTCTATGGCTCAAGCAGCCAAAACATCCTAATGTCGATATGGGTGAGCGTGAGATTCCGTTTACCGAAACCCTTTATATCGATCAAGGCGACTATGAAATTGAGCCGCCAGCCGGTTATAAGCGCCTGTCACCAGAAAAGCCAGAAATCCGCCTGCGTAATACTTATGTGCTGGCCGTGACTGAGCATATTACTGACGATGCTGGCAATGTGACCGAGCTTAAAGCGACGATTGATCCTGCGACATTGGGTAACAACCCTGAAGGCCGCAAGGTCAAAGGCGTGATTCATTGGGTGTCAGCCAGCCTTGGCGTCCCTGCGACCGTGCGTATGTATGAGCAGCTATTTAGTGTCGAGGATCCAGGTAGCGCCAGTGATGTGCATCAAGTACTCAATCCCAATTCGTTGACTGAGCTTGCGGCAGTGGTTGAGCCGTCATTGGCCAATAGCGATGCTGGCACGCGCTTTCAGTTTGAGCGTGAAGGTTACTTTATCGCCGATAGCGAAGAGCACACCAGTGATAAGCCGGTATTTAACCAAATCGTCAGCTTACGCGACAGTTATAAGCCAGCTTAATGCATAGCCTTTGAGCGTGCCCTTAGGGTTTAATGTCAAATCATTGCCCTTTTATACTGACCCATCTCTAGTGCGCTAGGGGTGGGTTTTTTATGAATTTTGCGTGTGGGATACAGGCATGGTAGTTTAAGGCGCTATGCTACCTATATACTGGTTCGCTTAGTGATAAATGGAATAAGCGAATTACAATCCTTCACAAGACATTCATAACCAGTTTGGTACTATAAAGTGAGTTTTATTGATGCACTAGACGGGATAAGCAAATGATCAAACCGTCTCGCACATTGCAATAATCGGTTTATAATAATAGGGCGCATAAGACAGTAAGCTCAGCGCTCATCATTCATATAAATAAGGAATTTAGTATGGCACATTTACGTTTAGGCGACACCGCACCAAACTTTGATGCAACCACCACAGAGGGTGATATTAATTTTTATGATTGGGCGGGTGATAGCTGGGTGGTATTGTTTTCGCATCCTGCCGACTATACGCCAGTTTGTACTACTGAGCTTGGCCGCACCGCTGCATTGGGCGGTGAGTTCCAAAAACGCAATGTCAAGCCGATTGCTTTGTCAGTGGACGGCTTAGAAGATCACAAAGGCTGGGTCGGCGACATCGAAGAGACACAAGGCACTGCGGTGAACTTCCCTATCATTGCAGACTCTGATCGCACGGTTGCGGATTTGTATGACATGATTCACCCAAATGCTGATAACACCGCGACCGTTCGGAGCGTGTTTATCATTGATCCAAATAAAAAAGTACGTCTGACCCTGACCTATCCAGCCAGCTGTGGTCGTAACTTTGATGAGATCGTTCGGGTCATCGATGCGCTACAGTTGTCTGATGAGTATAATGTTGCCACGCCAGTCGACTGGAAAGATGGCGACGATGTGATCATCCCGCCAAGTGTCAAAAACGAAGACATCCCTGCCAACTATCCAAAAGGCCATACAGAAATTAAGCCCTATCTACGTACCACACCTGCCCCTAATAAATAAGTGGCAGTGAATGGCAAGTCGCATGATACAAAGCCTCACGACGTAAAGTTGTGAGGCTTTTTTTATATCTCAACTGTCGTATTTATCTTGCTTTAGGACTCTGCCTTAGCAAAAAACAAGAAAGCTTTGCTATGATGCCCCGAGTAGGCTATAACTATAGTATAGAGTCTATTCTAAATAAAAGAGCCATGCGTTTATTAATCAGCAATGCTCATTACTTATTATAATAATGGCTGGCAGGGCTGAATCGTTATCTGTTTATTTTACAAGGAGTTTACTATGAAAAAACTATACGTTACTCGTACTGCCCCAAATCCGCGTAAAGCTTTGATACTCTTGGCGTCAAAAGGGATTGATGTCGATGACATGGATGACGTCGATGTGATAGATATCGACTTTGCAGCCAACGAGCAGATGTCGGCGGAATTTACCAAGATCAATCCGATGCAGACGGTACCGGTCTTGACCTTAGACGATGGGACGGTGCTTAATGACTCACAAGCGGTCTGTGAGTATCTAGACCGCGTCTATGGCGAGCGCTCAGTGATGGGGAATGATGTGGTACAGCGCGCGCAAGTTTGCTCCATGCGCCGCATCGCTGAGTTTGAGGTGTTGTACAACCTGATGCTGGCGTTTCAGCACAGTCATCCCTCCAAGGCTCAGCGCGTCGAGCAGGTTCCTGAGTTTGTCCAGCCATCTATCACCCGTGCTACCAAAGCCATGGGCTATTTTGAGAACGCTTTAGTAGGTCGCGACTATCTCGTGGGTGAGCAGTTAAGCTTTGCTGATATTGTGCTGTATTTGGGGTTGGATTTTGGCAAAATACTTAAAGTCGACCCAAGCGAGCAAGGTGAAAACCTAGCGCGTTTTTATCAAAAAATGAATGAGCAGTTTAGTATCAAAAATATGGCAAAAGCCAAGCCTGTAGATGGCAGTAGGTGACGAGAGATTGACACGAGAGATTGATAAGTAGTCGGCTGCTTACTTATTAAGTGTACCTTAATTAGCTGCTCAATTAACCTTTCAACTGCTGACAGCTTATATTCAATTAAAACAGCCTATCTCATGATTGGCTGTTTTTTTATGCAGTGTTAATAAGGCGTTATAATCAAGCCAAGATGGAAGCTGCAAGATAGTAACTCATGACTACTAGCACTAAAACATGGATTTGGGAACTATTTTTAAAAGATGTAATAAAAACAAACATTTTATTACATAGTGCAGTAGACTCAGCGTTATAGTGAGCAATCTGTCCTGAGCTTTTAGACGTTGCATAAAAAGCTTTGTAATAGAGCTTAAATGATATTTGACAGTTTTTTGGCCACATCTGTTTTATACAAGAAAAGAAACCAAGCTTACTAAGAGGTACGTTGTATGGTAAGTAAAACCGCAAAACCCGCTTCGAAATGGCTGCTATTACCAAGCATGCTAGTAGCAAGCCTAGCGCTGGGCGCTTGTCAAAAATCCACTGCGCCTGCTGATGGTGACACGGTGGATAGTCATGAAGCGGGGGCAACCAGTGAAGCAGATGGCGATACGCCAATAAACGAGATGAATGTAGAAAATACGGATACAGACGATGGCCATGATGATAAGCTGACGGTAGAGCAAAAAATGATCGCAAACCTATCGCGCTATCGTTGGACGTTATCGGATATTCAGAATGCTGGCAGTGGGCCCTCGGTGTCTATGCTGGCTGATATCAAAGACCAAGTATCATTATTGTTTAACCAAAATCAAGGGCAAGACACTTTGAGCTATAGCGTTGGCTGCAATGCTATGAGCGCGGTTTATCAGCTGCAAGGTCATACGTTGACCACCGAAGAGAGCATGAGTACACAAATGCTCTGCCAAGATCTCAATGAGGCTGAAAATCGTCTGAACACATTGATGCAGGGTACGAGTGAGCTGAGCGTGACGACCGAGGAGCGGCCCTTACTCACGCAAGTGACCAGCGATGAGGTGACGTTGACTTGGAAAGGGCGGCTGACCTCACAGGCGAAATATAATAGCAAAGGAAAAACCGTCTTTTGGGCCGTCAATGCCAAAAAAGCCCCTTGCACCACTGAGGGGACGCAGCAGTGTTTGCAAGTCAAACCCATCACTTATGATGATCAAGGTATCAAGACCAGTGAAGGTAAATGGGCTGCGTTCACGGGCGAAATCGAAGGCTATCAGCATGACGGCAAGCATGATGAAGTGCTGCGTCTCCAGCGCTATCAGCTGGATGCCGAAGACGCAGTATCAACAGGTGAAGAGTACGCTTATGTACTCGATGCCGTGATAGAAAGTAGCGTGGTAGAGTGAGGCTTTTAAGGTAAGTAAGTTGGTCGTTTTGGTTATTTAAAACGAGGGCTAGATAGCCAAAATGACATAAAAAAACACGCGTTCAAATGACGCGTGTTTTTTTATGTCTGATGGTTTGTAGACAAATAGCTTGATGACCTAGCGTAAATTGCCCAAGTCTTCTTCTGTTAGCCGCCAGCGGCCTTTTTTCTTAGAGCTGCCGCGCCCGCGCATAGCGCTGTTTAATATCAGTTTGTTCATCGAATGGCTGGAGTGAGCATGACAAATCGCACAAGCAAGGCCGTCGGCGGCATCTTGCTGTGGCACGACGTCTAACGATAGTATACGGCATACCATCTCCTGCACTTGCTCTTTGGCCGCTGCGCCATAGCCGCAAACCGCCTGCTTGATCTGACGAGCAGTGTACTCCGACACCTCTAAGTCTAGTGCTACCATCGCGGCGATGGCGGCACCGCGGGCTTGACCGAGCTTCAGCGCTGAGTCTGGGTTTTCGGCCATAAATACTTGTTCGATTGCCGTATGAATTGGCTCGTCAGTATATTTTAGATGGTGCTGAGTAATACGCGTCAACCCATTGAAAATACGCTTTAATCGCTCAGGCATCTCCTTAGTATCTGTGCGAATGGTGCCTGCATCGATATAGGTCAGTTTGTCGCCGGTTTGTTGCACGATGCCATAACCGGTCATACGCGAGCCTGGGTCAATCCCAATAATAATTGCCATAGTATTCCGTCTTACTTACATTTTGTTTTATATCTTAAAAATCCGCTATAAGTTTGATAGTATAGCAATCAATCCCCATATACATCATATGTTAGCCATCTTAATTTGTATGGCGCTTTATTTATTGGTTTTTATTTTATAGGACGACACTTTATGGGTCAGATCGTTGGTATCGCCATTGTTTGGTTTATTATTGAGATGCTGCTGTGGTATTTGCTTGCTCAGTTTATGAGTGGCTGGTGGGTATTTATGTGGTTTATCATCGCCGCTGTCATCGGTGTGTCACTGATGCGCAAAGGCATGGCCGCGCTCAACCCGATGGCGCAGCAGATGAAAGCAGGTGGCATGATGAATCCAGCGATGCGCCCGCAAGAGTCTACCATGCTAAAGAGTGTGGCGATGGCGGCAGCCGGTATTTTATTACTGATACCAGGGGTGCTCAGTGATTTACTAGCGTTATTGGTTGTGTTGCCGCCTGTACAAAAAAAGCTGAAAGATGCGGCCAACAACTATGTCATGAATAATCAGCAAAAAATGATGGAAATGATGGCAAAACAAATGGGTGGACAGATGGGCGGTCAAAACCCATTTGGTGGCATGGGCGGCCAAAATCCGTTTGGCGGTGCAGGTGGTATGGGTGGTCAAAACCCCTTTGGTCAGCAGTCGCAAAACCCGTTTGGCGATGTCTTTAAACAGCATACTACCGTAGATGGTACGGCAAAAACCGTGCCTAAAGATGTGAAAAAAATCACCAAGTCTGCCAATGATGAATCATAGCAAGCCGTAAAGCAGATAGCAAAAAGCCCCTTTCGTGATGAGCGAAAGGGGCTTTTTGCTGGTCTTGATGACTTATTTATCATTTGTATTTTACAAGCGATAAAATAAAGAGAAGACCGAATAGAACAACCGAAGTGCCGCCGCAAGATGGTGACCCATGAACCGTGAAGTTCAGGGCGGATGCGTCACTGCCTCTGCAGGTTTCCTGATACACCGCAAGCGGTGCAGGCATACACAATGAGGCAATAGGTACCACATCCTAGTAAAGCATTATCGGCTCAGGGAATAAACATCTACTAGCCAACACTTCAGAATAGTTTCATCTTAACCAATGAAAAGTGTGATTGCAAGTAACAATTACAGATTGCTACGTAGTGAAAATTTGTCAGTTTTTCAGCAATTTTCAGATATGTGCTAATATAGAGGGCTTTCAACACCCTAAGACAGCATTATAGGCGTTCATTCACTTGAGGAGCGGTAATATATGACCACGAACCAGCAACCATCAGAGTCTATCGATGACAATCAGGCACAACTTAATGACAAAAACGGCGGACAAAACAAAAAAACACCGCATGTTTTGATGATATTGGACGGCTTTGGTCATCGTGAAGAAGATAAGGACAATGCCATTGCTGCGGCCAATATGCCAAACTTGGATAAAATCTATCAGCAATACCCACATGGCCTGATCTCTGCCTCTGGAGAAGATGTGGGCTTACCAGATGGTCAGTTTGGCAACTCAGAAGTGGGACATATGAACCTCGGCGCTGGCCGCGTCCTTTATCAAGACTCAACGCGTATCTCAAATGAGTTGGCCAACCGTGAGTTTTATAAAAATCAAGCGCTGGTCGATGCAGTAAAAGCGGCAAACGACTTGGGCGGTAATGTGCATATCATGGGCTTGCTCTCTGATGGTGGGGTGCACTCGCATCAAGACCATATCGAAGCGATGTGTCACTCAGCGCTGGTACATGGTGCCAAAAACGTCTTTGTGCATTGTTTTCTAGATGGCCGCGATACGCCGCCTAAGTCTGCTGATAAATATATCGATCGCTTGCGTGACCATATCGGTAAGCTCAATGCCCACTACGAAGGTGGCCGCGTACAGATTGCCAGTATCATCGGGCGCTATTATGCCATGGACCGTGACAATCGCTGGGAGCGCGTCCAAAAAGCCTATGAGCTGATCACTGAAGGCAAAGCTGACCGCTTGGCAACGCGTGCCGATGGTGCTGTACAAGCCGCTTATAAAGCGCGCGAGACGGATGAGTTTGTCAGTCCGACGACTGTGATTGGCCGTGATGAAATGCCTTATACAGTTGAAGACAATGACGCGCTGATCTTTATGAACTTCCGCGCTGATCGTGCTCGCGAGCTTACCCAAGCGTTTGTGCTGCCAGATCATGAGTTTTCAGGGTTTGCCCGTCAAAAGCAGCCAAAGCTGGCCGCCTTTGTCATGCTGACCAAATACTCTGATGTGCTGGCTGACAATCCTCACACCAGCATCGCTTATCATCCCGCCTCATTGACCAACACCCTTGGCGAGTATTTGCAAAACATCGGCAAAACGCAGCTACGTATCGCCGAAACGGAAAAGTACGCTCATGTGACGTTTTTCTTTAGTGGTGGCCGCGAAGAGGAGTATGAAGGCGAGACCCGTATCCTAGTACCATCACCTGATGTGGCCACTTATGATCTGAAGCCTGAAATGAGCGCCCCTGAAGTGACGGATAAGCTGGTCGAGGCGATTGAGTCTGGCAAGTATGATGTGTTAGTGGTCAATTATGCCAATGGTGATATGGTCGGGCACACGGGCATCTTTGATGCCGCGGTGCAAGCGGTAGAGGCGCTCGATGTTTGTATCGGCCGTCTTGAGACTGCTGTGCGCACGGCTGGCGGCGATATGCTGATCACCGCTGATCATGGCAACTGTGAGCAAATGCAGGACTATGACAGTGGGCAAGTGCATACTCAGCATACCACCGAGTTGGTACCGCTGATTTATATCGGCGAGCAAAAACTCACGGTGCGCAGTGGGGGTAAACTCAGCGATATCGCTCCGACAATTTTGACCCTGATGAGTGTGGATGCACCAGCTGAAATGACAGGTAAGAGCCTATTGGTTCCAGCGTCGTAAGCCTGTTTTATGATCATACGCCACCCTCATGAGTAGCGGCGTGTTGCTCATTGCGGTGAATGACGATACTGTGGCTATGCTGTGAGTTGTGCTGTAGCGGTAATATGGCTATGGTAAGGACAGACAGACGTTGTACCGTTATATTATAAGGAGAGATCATGATTGTCTCTCCTTTTTTTCGCGATATTTTTAGGTATTTTTTTAGGTGTTTTTTATTATCACGACCGCAGTCTACCAATGACAGTTAACGATTTACATACTGAGGGTTTGCAATACACTACTAGTCTTAACTCTGCTCTTGATGCTATCTTATAAAGTCGCTATCACAGATATTTTTATAATAAAAATTACGATATTTTATGATTAACACGAGTATTTTATGCGTCCTATTTATGCCATACGCTCTTTTCTCATCAAAAAAATCAATCGCGATATCAGACGTTTATCCAGCACGCCTGCTTTATGTAAGCCTGTCTTTATGGCAGCGCTGCTAGGGCTGGTCAGTGTCAATATCTCTCAAGCGGCCGCGGCGCCCAGTCATCATTCGGCGCAGAAGCTGCAACTGATTGGCTTAAATACGGATGAGATAGATCCTGCAGAAGACAATCTATCAGATATCGCCGACATGCTAGAGGCAGCCGACGACATCGATGACTCGATAGATAGCGTTGCCGATGAAAGCGTGCTCAATGACGAGGCCGAGGTAATCGATACCGCGATACCGCCGGAGGTTGCGCATGTGTCATTGAATGCCATTTCTCCTGAGACGCTCAAGACCTTTGTCGCTGTGGTCGATTTGGTGCGCCGTGAGTATGTCGATGCGGTCAACGATGAGACGCTGTTTAATAATGCCATGAGCGGTATGTTGACCAAGCTCGATAGTCATGCTGAGTTTTTGGATGCCGAGGCTTATGAAAACCTGCGTGCCTTTACCGAAGGCGACGTAGGCGATGTCGGTATCAAGGTCAGCTATCAGCCGCGAGAAGGCTACTGGGTCATCACAGAGGTCATCGATGACTCACCTGCTGACAAAAAAGGCATCGCAGTCGGCGATTATTTGCATCAGGTGGGCGAGTTTAAGCTTGATGAAAATCGCCAAACCAACGACGTTGAGCAACTGCTAATGGGTATCGCTGGCACGCAAGTAGATGTGGTGACTTCTAAAGCGGGTCGCCGTAAACACACTACCACTTTGCAGCGAAATAACAGCCATCCGCAAACTATTGAGATAGAGCTGGTCGATGGTATTGCGGTGGTTAGGCTACCAGCCTTTCAAAACGATAGTCGTGACAGGCTGCTTGAGGGTTTGATCGATCTAGACGCGCCGGTTTCAGGCATTTTGTTGGATCTGCGTGACAATCCAGGCGGCGTGCTTACCTCGGCGGTGAATGTCGCCAGTCTGTTTATGAATGATACTGATGTGGTGCAGGTACAAGCGCGCCAAAACGAGCCGCGCGTGCTGTCCACGACAGGTGAGGCCATCCTTAAGCCTCTACCTATGGTGGTGCTACAAAATCGCTACTCGGCTTCGGCGGCCGAGGTGCTTGCCAGTAGCCTGCAGGCGCAGCAGCGCGCCACTATCCTTGGGGAGGTCAGCTATGGTAAAGGATCGGTACAGTCGGTGATTCCGCTAAACGATGAGCAAGCGGTCAAACTGACGGTCGCCAACTATATGACCGCCACGGGTAAAAAGATAGATGAGATCGGGGTGACACCTGATGTGATGCTCTCTGGAAATGAGAGCACGTGGCGACAGCAGGCTCTTGAGCTGGTCAAAGAGCGCGCCTTAACGTCAGGCGTTCGTTTTGTCCGAAAACCCAACCGCGCTCAGTAATACCAATCTAGATCATATAATGGTCGCCCGTGCCATAGATCGTCTCTGGTCCTTATTCCAGCTGGTCTTCATCGATCTCTAGTTTTTTCATGCGGTAACGTAAAGAGCGAAAAGTCGTGCCCAGCAGTTCAGCGGCTTGGGTTTTATTCCAGCCTGTTTGCTTTAGTGCGGTGATGATCAGCTGTTTTTCTTGCGCTTGTAAATAATGCTCTAAGCCTTGGGCGGGTAAGCCTGCATTGTTGATGTTTTTTGTCTCGTTTGGCGCTTGTACGGCCTGATTGGCCGTTTTTATGTTTTCGGCGCTGTCGCCCTGCGCCGTTTTTGGGTGATTGGCCGCCGCACCTTTGATGACAGAAGGGTAGTGCTGAGTATGGGTGCGATAAGGATGCAAGTTGCTGGCCGAAGTCGGGGCTTGGATAGGTTGACTCTTATCATCGCGTGCTGCTGAGCTGTCTATGGGCACCATTTGTTCCGATGGACTGTTTGGTAAAAGCGTGTCTGCTGAAGCAGGATGAGTGCGGGCGGCAGGTGTTTCAGCTGTTGGTGCTGTGCCTTGCGTAGCTGCGTTTACCGCATGCGGCTCTGTATCCGCCGGCGTCAACGCTGGCAGGCCCAGATGGTTTATATCGATATTTGGCGTTTCTGCTAGGGTTACTGCACGCTCAAGTAGGTTACGCAGCTCGCGCACGTTGCCTGCAAAGTCGTGATATTGCAAACGCTCACAGGCGGCTGCCGTCAGTGAAGGCGGCGTCTCCAATTGCCACTCTTCAGCGATCAAGGCCAAAAAGTGTGTCGCTAGTACAGGTATGTCATCACGGCGCGCGTTGAGCGTCGGTAGTTTTAATTCAATGACGTTGATGCGGTAGTAGAGGTCTTGGCGAAACGTGCCAGCTTGCACCAGCTGGGATAAATCTTTATGAGTTGCAGACAATATGCGGATATCGACAGGTATCTCTTTGGTATCACCGATGGCTCTTACCGTTTTTTCTTGAATGGCGCGCAGAAGTTTGACTTGCATCGCTAGCGGCAAGTCAGCCACTTCATCTAAAAATAAAGTCCCGCCATTGGCTTGCTGAAACAGGCCTTGTTTGTCAGCGACCGCGCCCGTGAAGCTGCCTTTTTTATGGCCAAAAAACTCTGACTCCATCAGCTCGGAGGGTATGGCGCCGCAATTCACAGGCACAAAGCTACCATCACGGCGTGGACTGAGGTCATGAATCAGTCTGGCGACCACTTCCTTACCTGTACCCGACGCCCCTGATAAAAACACCGGTGCTTGCGAGCGCGCCAGTTTTAAAATGGTGTTTTTCAGTGGTAGCATCACCGCTGAGTCACCGATCAGCCTACTATCGAGGAGTTTTTGCTCAGGGGTACACTCAGGCGCGGCCTCGGGGTCGTCACCTTGGTGAGTGACTTTAAGGGCATTTTCGACCAGTTGGCGCAGGCGCGGCAGCTCAAGTGGTTTATTGACAAAATCAAAAGCGCCAAGCTTGAGGGCTTCGATGGCCAAATCCATACTACCGTGCGCGGTAATAACGGCAATGGGCGTGTTGGTGCTGCCACTGATTTCTTTGACCAGCTCCAGCCCTGAGCCGTCAGGGAGCTTGAGATCCGTTAAGCAAAAGTCATACTCGCGCTCTTGCCAGTAGTCTCTTGCTTGTGACAATGTATAAGCCACATCACTTTTGATGCCCATCTTGGTTAAAGTGATTTGCATTAATCGGCACAGATCTACTTCATCATCAACGACTAGCGCGGTTTTTGTCATACATCATCTCATCGTATTCGGTAGCGAAAAATTATCAAAGCATCTATCACAATTGCAGTTAAGTACTTACAAATGCTCAGCTTATCAGTGCGGTATTGGGACACAAATAGTAAGGTCGTACCAATGCATTTTATACATGGGTGCGGGCATTGATGGCAGGTGCGATGAGGCGAAAGCAGGTTTTTGTGTGTTCAGGCACATATAGCAAGCGAGCTTGATTGGCTTCGCAAAAGGCTTGTGATAGATACAACCCAAGTCCTGTCCCTGCTTGATCTGTGGTAAAAAACGGATTGAACAGGTGCGGTAAGTCATGCTCGCGGACCCCAGTACCACCATCTAAAATATCGATTATAACATCGTTATCTGCACAATAAATCTCGATTTCCACAAAGGCATGAGGGTGGGCGTAGCTACTATGACGCAAACCATTGTTGATTAAGTTGATCAATACTTGCTCTAGTTGGTGGGTGTCAAAGGAGATGGTCGGCTGGGTCTTAACACGCAAAAACACGTCATGCCCCTGAAAATGGTTTTCTAAAAACGCAGGCATCCATTCGGCAAGTACGATGGGCTGCTGATTTGCTTGCTGCTGACGCGACAGCTTTAGGATGTCTTCTATAATGCGATTGACGCGTTTGGTCTGCGAAAATATCATTTTATACAGCTCATGATTGGCTGCGATGTGCTCATCACTATAATCAGGGGCAGGGCTTGTCATGTCGTTACTTGCTGGTGGGTGACAGCTTTCAACAACGTCCTCCATGAGCAACTGGCTGGCTTGTGAGATGGTGGCCAGTGGGTTTCTAATCTCATGAGCAATACTGGCCGTCAGCTGTCCTAAAGACGCCAGTTTTAGCTGCTGAGCGTTGGCTTGCTCACGGCGCAAATCTTCGAGCATGACCAGTTTACTGCCGTCTTTTAGAGGGATAATCTGTACACGTAGCTTGCCAAACACTGATACATTGGCCACGGCAGGTAAGTCATAAGTAAAGGTACGCGACTGTCCTGCTGCGACAGTCAAGCAGGCTTGAAGCAGCTGTGGATGCTGCTCGTCAAGTTGCTCTTCAAAATCTGCTAATTGGGCAGCAGATGCGCTATCGAGCCTGCGCCTATCGTTTGGCGTACGACTTTCACTGGTAGTAGGTACGGTGAGTGATGGACGATGAGGGATACTGAGCAGCTGATATGCGGCAAGATTTGCCAGCACGATATGCGCCTGATCGATGACAATAACGCCATTGACCATTTGAGTGATGACCTCTTGGTTGATGACATTTAGGCGCTCGACTTCCTTGGCATGACGAGCGGCCACTTTTTCTAACTGCACCAAACGCTGAGAGATAGACCAGCTCAAGCCACCCACCGCCAAAAAACTGGCAGACATCAGCAGTGCATCGCCTAAGTTGGTCAAGCTCATACTATTGGCAATGGCATAAAAAAACTGCTGATAAATAACAAAAATAATCGCCAGTAAGGTGATGATCAATGCTTGAGAGCTGTGAAGTAGCATAAAGCTTGCCGCTACCACTACCATATATAGCATGGTCAGCTGCAAATCAGGCGCACCTGCGGTATAAAGCAGCAAGCTTAAGATAATGACATCCAAAGCCAAGCCAAAGGCCAGCTGCTGGCGCATGTGTTTGTTGACCACATAAAACAAACCGAGCAATATCATGCTAAGCAGTACATAAAAGCTCAGGGTGGTTTGTTGCAAAAAACTGGGCAAAGACGCGCCGCTATCAGCACGCGCGGTGATATAGACCATGAGCATAGAAAACAAGCTCACAGCAAAGCGATAACTGCTATAAATAAGTCCTAATTTACGCAGCTGCGGCAATGGCAGGGTGTCATTGGGGGGCGCTGAGCGGGTGATGGTCGAGACAAAACGAATAGCAGGTTTCATAAATGTACCGTCATGGACAATCTTACTTGCTGACTTACAGGGCTGTCTGGCTTAGCTGGTTGACTTACTGAGCAGGCAAGTAGGCGAAGATTATGGCTGAATCAGACCATGACGAATCGCTAAATGTGTCAGTTTGACATCGCTATCGACCCCGACTTTTTCATAGATACGGTAGCGATACGTATTGATGGTTTTGACACTGACAAACAGCTGGTCCGCGATTTGCTGTGGGCTTTGGCAGTTGACGACCATCATCGCTACTTGTTTTTCGCGATCACTGAGCAAATCAAAGGGCGAGCTGGCATTGTCTGATAGCAAGACGTCTGCTAGCTGCTCTGCGACATCTTGGCTAAAATAGCGGCCCCCTTGATAGACTTTTTTTACTGCCCGTATCATTTCGTCTAAGGGTGTGCCTTTGGTGATATAACCGTTGACCCCAGCTTTGATCAGCATAGAAGGATAAGGCTGCGCCGACATACTGCTGACCGCCAAAATCTTGATACCCATGTCTAGCTGAACCAAACGTTTGGTGGCCTCAAGCCCGCCAATATTGGGCATATTGACATCGAGTAATACCACATCAGGGTGCAGCTGTTTGGCCATTTTGATCGCCATGTCGCCGCTATCGGCCTCACCGACCACCTCAATATCCGCACTGTCTGACAACATACGGCTGATACCCATACGTACCAAATCATGATCATCGACTACCAATACTTTAATCATCACTATACTCTTTACTATTTGTCAGAAGAAGGGATACTGCCTAGCATAAATCACAGACAAAAAACTGTCTAAGTTATTTTTTAGTTTTTGACGATGTAAAATACTGCTAATATATTATGTGGATGTTGTTGTTTAATATATCAAATTTTGAATAATTGCCATGCTTTGGGTTAAAATATATTGCTGAAATGTGAACCAATGTTTCTATAATATAAAGTGGTTGTAGCAAAATTTGAATTGGGACAAAATAAACCATTAAATCAGCTTGATACATTAAACTTAAAAGCAAACCATGATACACTAAAAATACAAAAACTCTATACGAGTACTTACAAACCTATTCATAAACGCTATGAACGTTTTTGGCGTCAGATCGTATGTATCTGGCGTGATAGCGACAGCAGGAGGCACAATGAAGCAACTACCATTAACCAAACAGCAACTGATCGCTGCCATGATTTCACTGAGTTTGGGTGGTGTGGCACAAGCTGCACTTACGATTAATGGTAGCGCTGATACAGAATCTAGCGCGCGTATCAGCTGGGGCGGTGCCGATAGCTTGTCTGAAGCCCGTAAGATTATGTACAAATCGACAGGCTCTGCTATCAAAAAGGTTGATACCGGTTATGGCACCACTAATATCACCAATGCCAACAGTTTTGGCAGCAGCAATAATAGCTATACCAATAGCAATCGCTACAACACCACCTATCGCGGCGCCTTTGGCAGTAGTGATATGATTCCGATCAGCACAGACTCGCGTAGTGTGGCTGTGATCGATGCTGAAACAGGCGAGTCTATCTACGAAAAAGACGCGGATATTGCCCGTCCAATGGCCAGTATCACCAAGGTCATGACCGCGATGGTGGTACTAGATGCCGGTCTGGATATGCGTGAAGAGATTACCTTAGACGCAGAAGACTTCGTCGGCCCCAAACGCGCAAGCTCTCGTCTAAAAGTAGGGGATCGCCTCAACCGTGCCGAAATGCTGCTCATGGCCTTGATGAAGTCGGAAAACCCAGCCGCAAAGAGTCTGGCGCGTAACTATCCAGGTGGATATAGTGCCTTTATGCGAGCGATGAACCGCAAAGCGCAAGACTTGGGTATGACGACTGCCTTTTTTGGTGATCCAACGGGTCTTGACAAGCGTAATGTGGCGTCATCAAAGGATTTGGTCAAGATGGTACGCGCTGCGGGTAACTACGATGTGATTCGCCGCTTCTCCACCACCAAAAGCTATGATTTCTTTGTATCAAATTACTCTCGCGGCAACCGCACATATAAAGCCAACAATACCAGCAGCTTAGTACGTGAGGGTGGCTATCCTATTGGTATCTCAAAGACCGGCTTTATCAATGAAGCAGGGCGCTGTGTGGTCATGGAAACGAGGGTCAATAACCGTCCAGCCATTATTGTTATTTTGGGCGCAAACAGCTCAGCCACGCGCTGGGGCGATGCAAAGAATATCTTAAACAGCTTGGCCACGCGTCGTACTGTATAAGTGCGGATGACACTGATGTCACTATACAAATGCACAAACGCAAGTATATAGATCAAAAATAGACAGGTAAAATAATTCAAAGGGCTGTTATATCATATAACGGCCTTTTTTATATCAAAAAGGATACTCGTGGTATGAATCACTTGCAATCGGCTGTCGTACCTCAGCTTTATTTACTGACCAACGATGATGAGTTTGAGCAACTCTATCAAAAGCTAGAGGCCGCGCTGGCAACAGGGCTGGTCGGTCTGCTGCAAGTACGCCGTAAAAAAACAGCGGCACTGCCAGATGGCGCGGCAACACTGTTGGCAGAAGCCAAGCAAATCGTCGAGCTGGCACGCAGATATCAGGTACCAGTCGTGATCAATGATGATAGTGCGCTGGCGGCCAAGCTCGGTGTCGGGGTACACCTAGGTCAGCAAGATAGCAAGATGGTCGATGCCAAGCGCCAAATAAGTCCGGATCAGATTATCGGTCGTACGTGTCATGGACAAGTGGCGCTGGTCAAAGAAGCCAAGCAGCAAGGCGCAGACTATGCGGCCATGGGTGCTGTTTTTGCTTCTACGACCAAGCCTAAAGCCGATACCATCTCGTACCAGCAGCTAAAAGAAGGCTGCCAGCAAGGCATCGATATCTGCGTGATAGGCGGGTTAAGTGCTGAGAATGTCGGCGCGCTGGCAGGTCTGTCTATCAAATATGTGGCTGTCGTTGGAGATATTATGGATCTGCCTGTGGCGCAGATAGCACCTCGTTGTCAGCAGTGGCAGCAAGCATTTGCAAAGTGGCATACCGCTGCCAGTGATGTAAAGGCCTGATGACCAAGTATCGTCAATCCAATATAAAGTCTCCCTAAAGTAGGTTAACTATATAAGGCACAAGACGAAATAAGCCACAAGGATAAGTCAAAAGCCATTCGTTATTTGGCGTGTTGCATACATAACGTAGCATAGGGCAGGGCCTCTAAGCGCTGCTCTTCGATTGCCTCGCCGCATACTTCGCACTCTCCATAAGTGCCGTTTTCGATACGGCTTAGTGCGTTTTCTACATAGATTAGGCTTTGGCGCGCCTCAGCCATGAGATTTTTTCGCATGTCGTTTTGACGGTAGGAGATGGCTTGGTCTTCCCAATGCTCGTTGAGGTCGTCCTGTGGGTTTTGGATATGCTCTTCGATTTTGTCGATGCGAGTTTCGTACTCTTTTTTGAGTTTTAATAGGTCTTGTTTTGCTGTTTTTAGATCGATACTCATGGTTTTCTCCTAGTAATTTGTTGTTATTATTCACTAAAATATTAGGCTAGTGCCTGTGTTTGTCGGAGCCTGCATTTATTCTGGTCTAGCCTAAGGTCATCGTAGTGTAGATTTATCATAAACAGCGCAATCCATGAGTGCCACCACGAAATGTTACTGGTTTTATAAAATGCTGATTTTTATCATCAGTTTGTCAAGCCGGTTTTGTTTGATTGTCTGCTGAGTAATATTTAATCCACGCTTTGATAGGAGAGCGTGGCAGAAAACTGCTAGAATACACCGCCACAAATTCTTACTAGAGTGTTTTTGATCGGCCTGAGCGCTACCACTCGGGCGGCATAGTGCGGCATCGTATCCATGGTGTCAGTTTTATTTAGGATTGACCATAAATATGTGGTAGTAGGACTTATCGAGCAGTCCACTGTAGATTAACAATAGATGATGTAGAGGAGCAGTTAATGAATTTTTTGCGTATGAGTGAGCTGAGCTTAACGGATAAGGTTGTCTTGATTCGAGAAGACTTAAACGTGCCAATCAAAGATGGCAAAGTCAGCAGTGATGCGCGCCTACAAGCAAGCTTACCTACCATTAAGATGGCGCTAGAAAAAGGCGCGGCTGTGATTGTCTGCTCACATCTTGGGCGTCCAACCGAAGGTAGCCCTGAGGCCATTTATTCATTGGCACCGGTCGCTGACTATCTGAGCGACAAACTGGCTGCGCCTGTGCGTTTAGACACTGACTATCTGAATCAAGGCGTGTCTATCAAAGCGGGTGAAGTGGTGCTACTAGAAAACGTCCGTTTTAACAAAGGCGAGAAGAAAAACGAAGCTGCTTTGGCAAAAAAATACGCAGATTTGTGCGATGTGTTTGTGATGGATGCTTTTGGTACCGCGCATCGCGCCCAAGCATCGACAGAGGGCGTCACTCAAGCCATGCGCCAAGCAGGCAAGAAGGTCTGCGCAGGGCCGTTATTGGCCGCAGAGCTTGATGCGCTAAGTTTGGCGTTAGAGACACCAGCTCAGCCAATGCTGGCTATCGTGGGTGGCTCAAAGGTATCGACCAAGCTTGAAGTGCTGCATAGCTTAGCTGAGGTATGTAGCCAAATCATCGTTGGTGGCGGTATTGCCAATACGTTTTTGGCGGCGCAAGGTCATAGCGTTGGTGCATCATTGTATGAAGCGGATTTGATCGATAGCGCTCGCGATATTATGAGCAAAACTGAGATTTTATTGCCTGAGTTTGTGGTGGTGGCTGATAAAGGCGATATTGACTTTGCCGATTTTACTGGTTCATTACAACAAGCCACTGCGACCATTAAGTCGGTCGATGCCATCGGCGACAACGACATGATCTTGGATATCGCGCCAAAAAGCGCTGAGCGATTGGCTGAGGCTATCATCAATGCCAAGACCATTTTATGGAATGGTCCAGTTGGAGTTTTTGAAGTGGATGCTTTTGGACAGGGTACGCAGATATTGGCCGCAGCGGTCAAAGACAGTGCTGGGTTTTCTATCGCAGGCGGCGGTGATACGCTAGCTGCTATTGATAAATATCAAGTGGCGGATGGCGTCAGTTATATGTCTACAGGTGGCGGTGCTTTCTTAGAATTTGTCGAAGGCAAGGTGCTGCCTGCAGTTGCTGCCCTGCAAATAGATGCGTAAACCTTTAACGTTACTTAGTACGTTAGTAACACTAGACGTACAACCATGATGAATCATCTAAGGTAGGCTGTGGAAATAAGAGGATGGCCATCAATATAGTGTTCTGTATGACAGACTTCGGTATTGATGGTCGCCGATTATTATTAAGTCGTATTTATTTGTTTATACACTGAAAATTATTATTGCATGTCTTATTTGCACTCTATAAAATAGCGCAACCATGTATTTTGACATGCTTTATTTACGAGAGGTTTATTATGTTAAAACGTCATTTGTTACTTGCTAGCGTACTTGCTGGTACTTTTGCTATCACTGCGTGTAGCCAACAAACAGAAGAAAACACTGAAGCTGCTGTTGAGTCTGCTGGTGATGATGTCGCAGCCAACACTGAAGCCGCCGCTGTAGAGACAGAAGCTGCTGCTGCAGAAGCAGAAGTTGCTGCTCAAAATGCTGGCACTGAAGTCGCCGAAAGCGCTGAAACTGCTGGCGCGGCTGCGACAGACGCTCTAGAAAACACAGGTGATGCAATCGCTGATGGTACCAACAAAGCAGTAGCAAACACTGCCGAAGCGGTAGCTGATGGCGCAAATGCAGTGGCTGACGGCGCAAATGATGTCGCAGTTGATGCTGAGCAGCAGTACTAATAGGTTCGATAATCAGTAGCTTGTCAAAACTAGTCGCTTAGTAAATAAGCATCGTTTGACCGGTTCAAACCTTTTTTATCACTGTTTGACTACTGATAGATTGATGTACAGCTCGCTAAATAAGCAGTTTTTTATGACTGCCCTATAATGGTTGTCTCATAAAATAGCTGCTTTATAAGCCCTCAAAATACTACAAAAGCCTTGGCGATTGCCAAGGCTTTTTGTATGGTGATGGCGAAACGCTACAAGCATTTTTTTGTAGTCAATCCGTCATAAAATAAATAGTCAGGCAACCGCTACGAAGACAAGGCAATTTTTGCTATAATCAGCGCACGATAATGAGCGTCTATTATTGCCAGTTGCCAATGGTTTTGCCAGACGGGCAGTTTTGACCTCATTGAGTGTACAGCTTTGGGCGAGTCATATAGGCAGCGCTATGTTGCTGCTATCATTTCAAAAGCTATTTTACATACTATCCAAAATTTTAATCAGAGAGCGTTTTATGGCCTTAATATCCTTACGTCAACTTCTAGATCACGCTGCCGAGCATAATTACGGGGTGCCTGCTTTTAATGTCAATAATTTAGAGCAGATGCGTGCAATCATGATGGCGGCCGACGCCTGCGACTCACCGGTCATCGTCCAAGCCAGTGCTGGCGCTCGCAAATATGCAGGCTCGGCGTTTTTGCGTCATCTGATTATCGCTGCTATAGAAGAGTGGCCGCACATTCCTGTAGTGATGCACCAAGACCATGGCATGTCGCCTGCCATTTGCCAACGCTCTATTCAGCTTGGTTTTTCATCGGTGATGATGGACGGCTCACTGGGTGAGGACGGCAAAACCCCAATGGATTACGATTATAACGCTAGCGTCACACGCGAAGTGGTCAAGATGGCGCATGCGTGCGGCGTTTCTGTCGAAGGTGAGATTGGCTGTTTAGGTAGCCTTGAGACTGGCATGGCGGGTGAAGAAGACGGCTCAGGAGCAGAGGGCGTGTTGGACCATGAGCAGCTATTGACCAGTGCGGACGAAGCCGAGCAGTTTGTCAAAGATACCAATGTCGATGCACTTGCCATTGCGATTGGTACCAGTCACGGTGCTTATAAGTTTACACGTCCACCGACAGGCGATATCCTATCTATCGAGCGCGTCAAAGAGATTCATGCCCGTATTCCAAACACGCACTTGGTCATGCATGGCTCGTCCTCTGTGCCGCAAGAGTGGCTAAAAGTCATCAACGAAAATGGCGGTGATATCGGTGAAACATACGGCGTGCCCGTTGAGCAAATCGTCGAGGCTATCAAACACGGTGTGCGTAAAGTAAACATCGATACCGATTTGCGGTTGGCTTCCACAGGCGCTATCCGCCAGTTTTTGGTAGAAAACCCAAGTGAGTTTGATCCACGTAAATATTTCAAAGCCTCTATGGTCGCGATGTCTGACATCTGTACCAACCGTTTTGAAGCCTTTGGTTCTGCTGGTCAAGCGCACAAGATTCGCCCAATCAGTCTTGAAGGTATGGTTGATTTTTATAACTAAGCCTGACAAGTAGGGCTGAGCTTATCAAAGAAGGCGTTTGTCATATCGATATGCAAACGCCTTTTTTTCTCTAAATGCTTGGGTGTAAGCGCAAGAGGTTTACGTGTACGTTTTTGCATAGGCGTTTTTAAACCAAAATATTGAGTATTAAGCGTAGAGTATGGCGCGGTTTATTTTTTATAATGATAGGTAATGGATGATGATTGGACTGATTACAGGGCAGGTCGCGTACCTGATGGCACCAACGGCATGTATTTTGACCGCATCTGGCGTGGGGTATGATATCGAGCTACCATTGCCGTCATTTTGTCAGTTACAGCTCGATCAGCAGGCTCGTATTTGGACGCATTTGCATGTGCGCGAAGACGCGCAGCTGCTCTATGGGTTTATCGATCGCAAAGAGCGCGAAGTGTTTCGTCAGCTTATCAAAATCAATGGTGTGGGGGCAAAAATGGCGTTAGCGATGCTATCTGCTATGTCGGCCGCCGAGCTTAAGATGCATGTCGAGCAAGAGTCAGAGAGTGCACTGACGCGTATCCCAGGGATTGGCAAGAAAACCGCACAGCGGTTATTAATTGAGCTCAAAGACAAGCTAAAAAATATCGAAGTCGACAATGATTTGTTAGAGCTGCCAACGCAGGTAACCACAGCTTCTCACGAAGGCAGCATCATCGCTGAGGTCGAGGGCGCACTTATCAGCCTAGGTTACAAAGAAAAAGAAGCGCAACAAGCGATTAAAGCGGCTAAGCGTAGTGGAGATACGTTTGCTGATACGCAAAGCTTACTAAAAGCGACTTTGCAGCAGTTGTCAGGCTTTTAAGGCAGTTTTTATTATTAATTAGGGTATGCCGAATATGCTTGACAGCGACCTAGCATAGTTGACTTAAGATAAGCGACATCGATTGTCGCTTATTTTTGTTTACGTCTGTGCTTTCGTGCGCTGGTGCTTTATGATGTTTTGTATGATTTCACATTTTTAATATAATGAAAAAACTATGACGCAAGATCGTTTAATTAATCCGCTAGAGGGCGCCGGTGATGCGCCTGACGCAAATATTCGCCCAGCACTACTGGCAGAGTACATTGGCCAGCCTGTCGTGCGTGAGCAGATGGAAGTATTTATCGGAGCGGCGCGCGGCCGTGATGAAGCGTTGGATCATACGCTTATCTTTGGGCCACCAGGGCTAGGTAAGACGACTCTGGCCAATATCATCGCGCGCGAGCTGGGTGGTAACCTGCGTTCAACCTCGGGGCCTGTCCTTGAGCGACCTGGTGACTTGGCTGCTATGTTGACCAATCTAGAGGAAGGTGATGTGTTATTTATCGATGAGATTCATCGGTTAAGCTCCGTCATCGAAGAGATACTCTATCCTGCGATGGAAGATTTTCAGCTGGATATTATGATTGGTGAAGGGCCTGCAGCACGCTCTATCAAGCTGGACTTGCCGCCATTTACGCTGGTAGCAGCGACCACGCGCGCGGGGCTTTTGACTTCACCTCTGCGAGATCGTTTTGGTATCGTTCAGCGGTTAGAGTTTTATAATATCGCAGATCTGACTACCATTGTGACACGAGCGGCGCGCTTGATGCGCGTGCCGATGAGTGAAGACGGTGCGGTCGAGATTGCGCGCCGTGCACGCGGCACCCCAAGGATTGCCAACCGTTTGTTGCGCCGTGTACGTGATTATGCCGAGGTCAAAGGCGATGGCCGTATCAATGGCGCGATAGCAGGCAGTGCGCTGGATATGCTGGCGGTCGATAGGCGCGGTCTTGACCATTTGGACAGACGCTATATCGAGATATTGCAAGAGCGCTTTGATGGAGGGCCGGCAGGGGTTGAGGCGGTAGCGGCGGCAATGGCAGAGGATCGCGGCACGCTTGAGGATGTCATCGAGCCGTATTTGATTCAGCAAGGTTACGTTTTACGTACGGCTCGTGGCCGCGTATTGACGCAGATGGCCATTGACCAGATGTTATAGGCCAGATGAGATGATATAAAACTGGCCAAAACACCTTTATACAAAAAGCGCCGCCTTTTGGTTGATTAAAAGGTGGCGCTTCTTCGTTTAAATCAGAGATGTCGCTATCAAGTCATTCAATGAAAAATTGTCATATCGGATAGCCTATAGGTCGGCGTAGGCTGTTAATCTGCGACCACAGTCTTTGGCCATATTTTTCCAGGATTAAGGATGTTATTGGGGTCGAGCGCTGATTTGATGGCTTGCATCAATACTAAGGCATTACCATGCTCCTGTTGCATATATTTTTGCTTGCCTTGACCAATACCATGCTCACCTGTGCACGTACCATCCATCTCGATGGCGCGCATGGCCAGGCGGCTAATGATGCCATCGGCAGTAGCGATTTCCTCAGGGTTATCGGTATCGACCAATAATAAAACATGAAAGTTGCCATCACCCACATGTCCGACGATAGGGCCAATCATTCCTGATGCCTCGATGTCTTTTGCCGTGGCGCTGACGCACTCTGCCAAGCGCGAAATAGGTACACAAGCATCGGTCGATAAGGCGCTGGCTTCAGGCCGTAGGGCAGAGCTGGCATGATAGGCATTGTGCCGCGCTTGCCACAGACGCTTACGTTCGGCCTCGTCTGTGTCCCACGCAAAATCGCTACCGCCAAACTCTTCGATGATGTCAGTAAAGATTGTTGCTTGCTCAGCCACGCCCGCGTCCGTGCCATGAAACTCCACAAACAAAGTTGGCGTCTCAGTCAGGTCTAGATTGGCATATTGATTACAGGCTTTGATTTGCATGGCATCGAGTAGCTCAATACGGGCAACTGGCAAGCACATCTGGATGGTAAGCATCACCGCCTGACAAGCGTCCTCAATCGTTGGGAAGTGGCAGATACCACTAGCAATACATTCGCTAATACCAAACAGCTTGAGCGTGACTTCGGTGACAATGCCTAGCGTCCCTTCTGAGCCGATCATAAGCCGTGTTAGATCGTATCCAGCGGCCGACTTTTTGGCGCGTGTGCCTGTACGTACGATCTCCCCGTTGGCGGTCACGACTTCTAGAGCGAGCACCACATCTTTCATAGTGCCGTAGCGCACAGCGTTGGTGCCAGAGGCGCGAGTGGCCACCATGCCACCGATACTGGCATTAGCGCCTGGGTCTATCGGAAAAAACAGCCCCGTATCGCGCAGGTAGTGATTGAGCTGCTCGCGTGTGACGCCAGGCTGTACGGTCACGGTCAGATCTTCATTATTGACTTGTAAGATTGCATCCATCGCATGCATATCGATACATAGCCCGCCAAAAGGCGCGTTTAGCTGACCTTCTAAGGATGAGCCTATACCAAAAGCAATCACTGGCATCTGATACTGGTTGCAAATCTCGACAGCCGCGGCGACCTCATGTTTATCCTGCACGGTCAGCACCGCATCGGGTGGCTGGTTGGCAAGCCATGTCATGGTATGACCATGCTGCTCGCGTACCGCTTTATTGACACTCAGCTGTTTGCCAAAGCGCGTCTGTAGCGCAGCTATGGCCGCACTGTGATCGGGCGTAGTGTTATCGTGCAGCTCGGATGCGGGTAAGGCGGATAGGGCAGACATGGATGACTCCTACATATATGATTTGTTAGACAGCATGTGTTTTTATTTTTTTGGACGTAGACTAGGGCGTGTCCTCAATCTAATCGATAGCTATCTAAATGGGCTAAAAATGGCTAAACGGTGTCGAATAGCTGACGAATATCTCGATATTAACGGCGATATTTTCCTTATTTGGCGGCAATTTATCTCATTTTTATCGCCATTTTTAAAATGAGGAGACGCCCTAAAACAATATACGCCAATGGCATAACGAGCGCTAAAAGAACAACTAGGCCAGTACCCGCCAAACAACCACGACGATGGCCAATAGATAAAAGACAGGCGCAAACCAGCCGACTTGCGTGGCAATCGCAATAAAGATAGCAAAGCCTGAGAGTGCCAGCCAGTCGCGACGACGGTCATTGAGCATATCCGCTCGGATTTGCTGTATTTCTCTGAGCTGACTGTCTTGCCGCGACCCTTGCGTGGCAAGGCTTTGTAAACCTTGGTCGAGTAGTTTTGGGATATCCGTGGTCGATAATAACAGCTCTGGCAACTGTTGGCGCAGCTGTTGTAAGTTGCGCACAGGGTCGAGCTGCTCTTTGATCCAGCCGCTAAGGATGGGCTTGGCAAGCGACCAAATATCAAGCTCAGGATATAGGTCGCGCCCCAGTCCCTCGACATGTACCAAGGTTTTGAGCAGTAGCATTAACTGTGGCGGAATACTCATATGATGACGACGGGCGATATCCAAAATCTGCATCAATACTCCAGCAAAATCGATGTCATTAATGGATTTTTGTAGCATCGGACCGACGGTGCGTTTCATGTCACGCATGAGTGCATGCTTGTCAGCGTTAGGTGGTATCCAGCCTGCACGGCTGACAATATCTACCACGGCCGTGAAATTGTTATTCATCACTGCCAGCAGCATCCGCGCCACCACCAGCTGATCGTCTCTTGATAGCGTACCCATGATGGCACAATCAAGGCCGATATAGCGCGGCTCATGGCCAAGCTTTGCCGTATCATCGTATAAATCTTTGACAGGTGGTGTCTCAACGAAGACATTACCCGGATGCATATCAGCATGAAAAAAGTTATCGCGAAATACTTGGGTAAAAAATATCGTTAAGCCTTTTTCTGCCAGTGCCGCACGGTCATAACCCAGCTTATTAAATACCTCGACCTGCGAGATAGGAACGCCTTGGATGCGCTCCATGACCATGACGTTTTTGGCGGCATCATAAACTTCAGGCACATACATGAGTGCCGAGCCTAAGAAGTTATTGCGCATCTGCGTGGTATTGTCCGCCTCCAAGGTCAGATCCAGCTCATTGAGCATCACTTGGCGGTAGTCTTCGACGATATCGATGATATGTACCGCGCGCGCCGCTTCGATACGTGCTGATGCCCAGCCGGCCAGCTCGCGCAGTAGCTCAAAGTCAGAGACGATGGTGGCGCGAATATCCGGCCGTACCACCTTTACCACCACTTCACGACCATCATGCAAGGCCGCGGTGTGTACTTGGGCGATAGATGCCGCCGCTAGTGGCTTGACATCAAAGCGGGAAAACAATGTGTTGATCGGTTGACCGAGGCCGTGTTTTGGGTGCTGAATCTGAGCAATGGCAACGTCAGCGTCGAAGGGTTTGACTTTATCTTGTAGCTGCACCAACTGCTCGATGATCTCGGGTGGCACCAAATCACGGCGCGTAGAGAGCAGCTGGCCAAGTTTTAAAAACAGCGTGCCCATGTCTTCTAGGGCGTACTTAATGGCGTTGGGCTGATGTTTTTTGCCCCACGCGGCGGGGTGCAGACGAATCAAGCGCGCGATAGGCTGTAGCTGCGGCATCTCTTCTAAAGACAGGTGCGTATCGATGCGATAAGTGGCGGCGATACGCCAAAGCTCAAATAAACGGGCGCGGTGAGATAGTAGCATGAGAAATAAGCACTCTAAAAAATTCAAAAATAGGGTAGCGCGGTGCTTAGGGTTTGTTAAATATTCAACATGCCCCAGACCAGTTACTGATGAAACGAGTTGTTAAGAAAACGTGATTGCTCTTCTTTGATGGCTGCAAGTCTCGCTTCTTCGCGTGCCACATCAGCACGTAGCTTGAGGAGCTGCTGCCTGAGATCATTAACTTCTGCCACCTCAGCGGGGTCAGGTGCAGCATTGCCTGCCACATCATTGGCCCAATCGCTGACGTCATCAAATGCGCGTTTGGCACTATGTCGCCAGCTGCTTTTTAGCTGAGAGATGAGCAGGTGTAATTGGCTGGCCATGGGCTTGCCGATGAAAGGCTCCAGCTGTCCTGCCACGTCAGGGTCAAACCCTGCGACCAGCTGTTTTAGCTGCATGAGTACCTTATAGTCGCCTGCGATAGGCAGGTTGCCTTCGGTGCCGCGCATCAGGTTGAGCAGTTGGGCAGGATTGTCGACTGTGATGGTGCAATCTGGTCGGCTGTGACCGATACGCGCGCGCTGCCTACTGGCTTTTTGCCGCTCATCCATAGTGCCGCTTGGCTCAAACACACTGTCCGTGGTCACAGGCTCAAAGCGCAAACGCTCATGGCTAAACAGCACGTCTAGATGAATCTCAGGCACGGCCATCTCTAGCCGCAATACTTTACCAGCAAGCGGGGCCAATCCTGCTTTGGTAATGTCATCGCTAGCGATAGCAAGGTTAATCAGCTTTTCGGCACCAGCCAAAAGTAAAACAGTCAGCATAAGGCTCTCGCGTGTTTGGTGAAGCGCCTAACAACAGCGCTAAGTTTATAATAATCAACGACTACAGAGTGTAGCGGCTCAATAGTCACCATCGTTATCCCATCATGCAGTAGAAAAGACGCAGCGTTAAGTACTACATACTAAGTGCTAAATACTAAGTGCTAAATACTAAATACTAAGCAATATTACGCCTTAAAACCGCGATGCACCGCGACGATACCGGCGGTGAGATTGTGATAATCACAGTTTTCAAAGCCAGCTTGTTGCATCATTTGCTTTAGCGTTTGCTGATCAGGATGCATACGAATCGACTCTGCCAAGTACTGGTAACTTTCAGAATCATTGGCAATCAGCTTGCCCATCATCGGTAGCGCTGTAAATGAATACAGATCATAGGCTTTAGACAGTGGCTCAAAAACGGGCTTTGAGAACTCCAAAATCAACAAGCGACCACCTGGCTTTAGTACGCGGTACATGGCTCGCAGCGCTGCGTCTTTGTCTGTGACGTTGCGTAGACCAAAGCTGATGGTCACCAAATCAAAGCTTTCATCATCAAACGGTGCCAGTGTTTCGGCGTTGGCCAATACAAAATCTACGTTGTTGCAGCCTGCATTGATCAGGCGCTCACGGCCGACCTCCAGCATGGCCGCGTTGATGTCTGATAGTACCACATGGCCGTGGCGACCCACTTCGCGGCTAAACACTTTGGCCAAGTCGCCGGTGCCGCCAGCGATATCGAGCACCTGCTGACCGGCCCGCACGCCTGATAAGCTAATCGCGTAACGCTTCCATAGACGATGGATACCAAATGACATAAGGTCGTTCATGATGTCGTATTTTTTGGCAACAGAAGTAAAGACATCAGCCACACGTGCTTGTTTTTCTGCTTTATTGACTGTCTTATAGCCAAAGTGTGTCTGCTCATTACCATCGGTTTCAGGCGTGTGCGGGTTGTTGATGTCATCGCGCTGATTAAATAGCGTCTGCTTGGCAGTTTGTGCTTGCGCAGTGCTAGGGTCAGCACTGTCATTGATCGTATTAGGCATAGTAGTTTGTTGACCTTGTGGGGTTCCGGTGGGTAAGTCTTGAACTTGGGTAAAATCATGGTGCTGGCTGCGCTGAGCGTCTGTCTGCCGCGCTTGTGCTTGCGCTGTGATGTCTTGATTATGACGGATGCTTTCTTTGACAAGCTTGTCTTTGACGAGACTGTCTTGCAGCTCGGCCTGCTTGGATGGCTCGTGGGTGTTAGCGGCGCGGTTGGTGTTGTCTGTGCTGTCGGTCATCATTGTGTCCTATTCGTTATTGTTATGATTTTCTTGGTAGGGCGTATTGGTATTAGCCAATCTACACTATCAGTCTATGATACACCAAACCGCATTGGCTTACCGTCATTATCCGTGGCATGCACTTGCTCGATAATCAAAAGCTCCTGCTGGCAAAATGGCTCGATAAAATGACTGACACTCTTGAGTGGTTTCATGGCCTGAAAGCCTGTGTCAATGAAATCATACAGTGGTTGAAAATTATAGCGATAGGCGGTGCCTTTGGCTAAAGCAAAGGCTTTTTTGAGCATAAATGAGTTTAAATGCTTGTCTGTGCGATAACAGACGTCTTTGAGGTTGGCGATTTGGACGCGGCGTGCTTCTGCTTCATCGACAGCACGATAGGCGGCCAGCATATTGTCTTCGGTCACTGGCAACTCTTGGGTCAGTAACCACTGCGCTAAATGCAAATCCAGCTCAATCGCCAAAATCGCCGCTTGAATGCCCATACTGCCAGCCTCCAGCGCCGACTCTTTTGCCAAGCGCTCAAGCTTTTGCGCTTTGGGTAAAATGCGCTCCAACTGTTTGGCCAGTAGCTTAAACTCATCGCCGCCGTATAGCTGGGTCAAAAAATACTCAGCCATCAGTTGATTTTTGGGCTGAGAAAACAGTTCATGGTGCGTGTGTTTGATGCGCGTTTGTTGCCATGACTGTACGTCTTTTAGTTTATTGTTTAGGGCATCGTCTTGATGGTAGGGCAGCGCCCAAAAGCGGGTCAAGTGTTGTTGTAAGTTGGCTAAAGCGGCCATGGCAATCAATCCTATAAAATCAATAATATTATCAAAGTGCTGATAAATGGCGTGGTGTTACCTATCTGTCAATGACATATTTTAATGGTTTTGTGCGCAAAATAATTTTTAAAACGCTATAAAGATTTTAAAAACCGTATAAAAATACCGTCATTATAACGACAATGTCAGAAAGACAAGGTCAAAAAGCAGTACGGTCAATTTGCTATAAAATCGATACGCTCATATCAACGTGCAACTTGTTATGAAGCGGCTTTATTGCCATGTATCTGAATAGCCATGTATCTGATTTATTTAGACGCAGCTATATCTTGCGTATCTCTAAAAGACAACCTGTAGCAAACGGACGTATCGTAAAAAGTGTTCACCTTAAAAGAAAACAAAACAGAATACAAATGCCAAACTGTTACCCAAATGGTTACACAGCAACGTTATTTAGTCTATTGGCTGAGTGCTAGTATAAAAATGGCTCAAAATTTTGCAAGATTGATGCAATGAATCAGCATTGGATGAGCCTATAAAAAGCCAATTAGGACGGAGGATGTGATGTCAAAAAATAACCATGCCGCAGAGCAGAGTGCACCAGCTGGACGCACGCCAGCTGATAAACAAGTCATCAGTCAGCGTCTCAAACCCAATCCGCTCAGCCAGTTTTTTATGGACAAAGATGCCCTGCGACTGGCGTTGGTCACGGCGCAATACGCCCTGCGGGCAACGCGGCAACAAAGCTCGCCTACCCATGACAAAGCCACGGGACTGCTGGTACTGGTCAACGGGATGGAGCAAGCCGGTAAAGGCACCGCAGTCAAGCAGTTAAGAGGCTGGGTAGATCCGCGGCTACTAAAAGTCGAGGCGACCGTTGGCGACTGCCCACTGGATTATCAGCCGATTTGGCAAACGCATACCAACGTGTTGCCACGTCACGGTGACGTGATGGTGTATTTTGGGAATTGGTATGCTGACCTGCTGTATGACGTCATGCGTATGACCTGCGCAAAAGACACTACCGAAACAGCCGCTGGGACAAAGAGTCAAAATAGACAAGATGATGCGCCATCATCTTTGATGTCTCGTATGACCACCAAGTGGCAAGACTACCTACAGCAGCAGCTGGCGAAACTAACTGCCTTTGAGCAGGATTTGGCGGCCAACCAAACGCGACTGCTTAAATGCTGGTTTCATGTCGATGTCGATACGTTGCAAAAACGCCTGACTGACAAAACAGCAGACCCACAGTTTTTGTATCAAATGGACTGGCACGACAGACAAGTGGTCGATACCTTCAATGAGGTGGCAACCGCGCTGCTTAGACAACAATCAGACTGGGTCATCATCGATGGGGAGGACAAGTCTGCTGCCGCCGATCATTTTTGTCATGAGGTGCTGCACGCCATGCAAGAAGCGCTGGCAAGTAGCAAGACGAAGGATGACACTAAAGCAAAGTCTTATCCCAGCACCTTCGTGCCAGTCGCCATTCCCAATCAGCTACAAGAAATCACCAGCACAAAAATAGACAAGTCTGACTATAAAGAGGCGCTGGCGGCTAAGCAAGCGCATTTGGCTGCGCTACTGCGTGCGCGCAACGGTCGGCATGTGGTCTTTGCTTTTGAAGGCATGGATGCTGCTGGCAAAGGCGGGGCGATCAAAAGGCTAGTAGCGCCGCTCGATCCGCGCGAGTATCAGGTCTATAATATCGGGGCACCGATGCTTCATGAGCTGCAGCATCCTTATTTGTGGCGCTTTTGGCATAAACTGCCCAACGAGCACACTGACCGCATCAGTCGTATTGCTATCTTTGATCGGACTTGGTACGGGCGAGTGTTGGTTGAGCGTATCGAAGGCTTTGCTGACGCGGCGGCATGGCAGCGTGCCTATGATGAAATCAACCGTTTTGAGGCCGACCTAGCTGATGCAGGCACGCTGGTGATAAAATACTGGCTGGCCATCGACAAAAAAGAGCAGCTACAGCGCTTTGAGGCACGCCGGCAGACACCGCACAAGCAGTATAAGCTGACGGAGGATGATTGGCGCAATCGCGATAAGTGGGAGAGGTATGTACAGGCGGCCGCTGATATGCTGGCACGGACAGACACAGACAAGGCACCATGGTGCGTCATTGCCACCAACGAAAAGCGCCAAGCGCGCCTGCAAGTCTTGGATCATGCCATCGCACAACTATCGTCGCTATAGGCGTATGGCGTAAATAAGCGTATAATGGCGCAGGTAAACACGGTATCATCTGCCCTAACCATGAGCAGTTACAAATCTTGTAATATCATCATGCATTATGTGCTTATATTGAATATAATAGGCGCGTAACGTTTCTTGCTACACCCAACAAAACGTAGCAAATAGAGTCTTGTGACCTGTATTGGTGCCTTTGGTAATACACCGACCATCACAGCTCTGACAACGCTTATCATAATTAGTAGTTATCAAGTACTAACATTATCATCACAAAAATCTAAGCCGCAAGATGCTGTAATCAGACGATTGAGCAATATCCCTTGCGGCTTTGTGACATGTTGCATTAAGGGTTTTACCTTCGGCACGCTTGTCTTTAATCGCATATAATTTCAATCAGCTTACGCAGGACGTATCAACGTATGGGTATTAGCAGCAGCTCTACAGGGCCCGCCAAATCAGTCGGCTCTATGAGAATAAATCTATTTTTTGCCATTTTACTGATTGCGATGACCGCCTACTTTTTATGGTGGGGTCTAGATTACACAATGCGTCAACAAACGACGCTATTTATTGTCGCTACCGCTTTTGGTGTCTTTATGGCATTTAATATCGGTGGTAACGATGTTGCCAACTCCTTTGGCACCTCGGTGGGCGCGGGGACGTTGACCATCCCGCAAGCGCTCGGGGTCGCCGCGATATTTGAAGTATCCGGCGCAGTGCTGGCAGGCGGGGAAGTGACGGACACCATCCGCAAAGGCATCGTAGACTTAGATGGTCTGACCGTCACGCCCAACCAGTTCATTTACGTCATGCTCTCAGCTCTGGTTGCGGCCGCATTCTGGCTGTTGTTTGCCACTCGCAAAGGCCTGCCAGTATCGACCACGCACTCTATCATCGGCGGGGTAGTTGGTAGCTCTATCGTGTTGGGCTTTGATTTGGGTGGCAGCGCGACGGCACTCTCGACAGTCGATTGGGGCACGGTTGGCACCATTGCCATCTCATGGGTGTTATCGCCTCTATTGGGTGGTATCTTGGCCTATATATTGTACGGTCAAATCAAGAAAAACATCATCGAGTATAACGATAGAACCGAGGCTCATATTGGTGAATTAAAAGCCAGTAAAAAAGTCTTAAAACAAAATCATAAAGAGTATCTGGAGCGTCTGACCGAGTCGGAGCAGCTGGCTTATACCTCAGCGATGCTGCGCGACCAAGAAATCTACAAAGATGATGATTGTGTCGTCGAAGATTTAGAAACGGACTATTACAAAAAGCTGTATGAGATCGAAAATGAGCGTAGCAGTCTAGATACACTAAAAGCACTCAAGCAATGGGTGCCGATGATTGCTGCGCTTGGCGGCGCGATTATGACGTCTTTGGTGGTGTTTAAAGGTCTTAAAAACGTCAATAATAGCCTGACGACGCTACAAGGTTTTTTGATCATGGGCATGATTGCTGCCCTTGTCTGGTTGGCCACCTTTATCTACACCAAAAGTATCCGCGGTAAGCATAAAGAGGATTTGACCAAAGCGACCTTTATTATGTTTAGCTGGATGCAAGTATTTACGGCCTCCGCTTTTGCCTTTAGTCATGGCTCAAACGACATTGCCAACGCCGTCGGCCCGTTTGCGGCCATTATGGATGTCATCCGCACCAATGAGATTGCCTCACAAGCGGCAGTGCCACCAGCGGTGATGTTGACGTTTGGGGTGGCGCTGATCGTCGGTCTTTGGTTTATTGGTAAGGAAGTTATTCAAACTGTCGGTACCAATTTGGCAAAAATGCATCCCGCTTCTGGCTTTTCAGCAGAGTTGGCCGCCGCTGCCGTCGTGATGGGTGCCTCGACCATGGGCTTGCCAGTATCGAGTACGCATACGTTGGTCGGTGCGGTATTGGGGATTGGTATTGTCAACAGAGACACCAACTGGGCGCTGATGAAGCCAATTGGTCTGGCGTGGGTTGTCACTTTGCCAGCTGCCGCTACGATGTCTGCGATAAGCTATGTGGTTCTAAAAAATATCTTTTAACCAACAAAAGCGGCAACCATCGTGCAAAGATACGCATGCAGATAGGTGGCCAGTGTTGTACACGAGCACACTCTCATAAAAAACGCTTATCAGCCTAATGCCGATAAGCGTTTTTTTATAAATGTAGAACCTATCCTATCTTAGCGCTCAGTCACAGACAGTGGATGGGACTAATCCGTACCAAACTGCTGACGCTTTTTGGCGAAAAAGCGATCCAAGCGATCCATGGCGTTTTCTAGATCATGGATATTGGGCAAAAACACCAAGCGGAAGTGGTCAGGTTTGTCCCAGTTAAACCCGGTGCCTTGTACCATCAGGACATTTTCTTCTACCAGTAGATCCATCATAAAGGCCATGTCGTCTTCGATAGGGTAAACCTCAGGGTCCATTTTGGGAAAACAATAAAACGCGCCCTGCGGCATGGTGCAAGAAATACCTTTAATGGCGTTGAGGCGAGTGACGGCCATTTCACGCTGCTTATACAAGCGCCCCGTCTTTGAGGTCAGCTCTTTCATGCTCTGGTAGCCGCCCATCGCCGTTTGAATCGCGTACTGGCCTTGGACGTTGGAGCACAAACGCATGGACGCCAGCATATCTAAGCCTTCGATAAAGTCGGCGGCGTGCTGCTTTTGCCCTGAAACCAGCATCCAGCCGGCACGAAAGCCTGCGATACGGTGCGACTTTGAGAGACCATTATAGGAGAGTACCAGCACGTCATCCGTCAAGGTGCTCATCGGTGTATGCACGGTATCATCATACAGAATACGATCATAAATCTCATCAGCCATGATGATCAGATTATGCGCTTTGGCCACTTCAATAATCTGTCGTAGCAGCTCGTCGCTGTAGAGCGCCCCTGTGGGGTTGTTGGGGTTGATCACGACGATGCCTTTGGTTTTGGGCGTGATTTTAGATTTGATGTCTTCGATATCTGGGTGCCAGTTATCGTCTTCATTACAGCGATAATGGACAGCGGTGCCACCAGCCAGATTTGCCGCGGCCGTCCACAGTGGATAGTCTGGCATCGGAATCAGTACTTCATCTCCATCATTCATCAGCGCCTGCATGGTCATCACAATCAGCTCAGACACGCCGTTGCCCAGATAGACGTCGCGCACATCGACGGCAGAGAGGAGTCCTTTTGATTGATAATATTGCAGCACGGCCTTTCGCGCCGAAAAAATCCCTTGCGAGTCTGAGTAACCAGTCGCCTCTGGCAGGTTCATTGATACGTCGCGCAAAATCTCATGCGGAGCCTCTAAACCGAAGGGCGCAGGGTTGCCAACGTTGAGCTTCAAAATACGTTTGCCTTCTGCTTCCATTTTATTGGCAGTCTGAAGTAGGGGGCCACGAATGTCGTAGCAGACGTTTTGTAATTTGTCAGACTTTTTTATTGTATTCATAAAGGGATCGCTTGTCTGGTTGGTTGGTGAAGGAGCTTGTGTCATGGCTGCATCAGCTTGGCTGATTGGTTTTTGGGATTGACTGATATGCTCGTCTAACACGCGATGTTGGCCACCGGATTGAGCTATCGCTAGCTCAGGGGCGCTGTTAGGGCGGGGCAGCTCTGTATCGGCTGCACTCTCACCGCGCAGCAAATACCCTTCGCTACAGCCCAAAATACGTGCCAATGTCGGCAGCTTGGATGAGACGATACCGTTGGTGCCACGCTCCCAGTTAGAGATAGCACCGCGACTGACCTTAGCGCCAGCGGCAGTCATCGCTTGGGCTAGCTGCTCGGCGGTCAGCCCTTTATCACGGCGCAGCTGCACCAGTCGCTCAGCCTGAGTGCTCTTTTTATTGTTATCAGCCATTACATTTAAGCCTATATATATGTGGTAGTGCGAGTCTTACGCATCAATAAATCTGTGATTGCGGCGCATAAATGTTTAACGCCAATGCAAGATATTATTGCATTTTATCTATCAATGCAAGCCGTATCTATTGGCTTATTTTACAATGCAAGAATAACTTGCAAAATATATCTTTAAGCGGTGCCCTGAGTATATCTGTAGCTTTTGCCAAGCTATCCGGTTTTTAAAGCATGACCAACTCGCCTAACCAATTTGACTATATAAGACGCTCATAAATTGCCAAAGGGAGAAGCGCTGCTTTCTTATCATTTTTATTACAGTGCTCATCAGACTTGAGAGGTAGAATGATATTCTTATAGTAGACACCTTGAATAATGCTGGTTGTATCGACAAATACATAGCATCGTTATTATTATCATGGGCTTAACTGGCTCTGTATTTTGGTAGTTTTATAGCGAGATGGTGTTGTAGCGAAATAATGTTATAGCGATTAACCACAAAAAATTAGACAAAACCGATAAATAAGGATAAACCATGCAAGACAACCAACTTAGCAAAGAAGAAATCAGTCAATTGACCGACGCTGACTGGCGCGAGCGTTTGAGTAGCGAAGAGTATCATGTGATGCGCGAAAAAGGCACAGAGCGTCCGTTTACTGGCGTTTATAATGATGTCAATGACGAAGGTATCTACCGCTGTAAAGGCTGCGGTGCAAAGTTATTCGATGCTGACAACAAGTTTGATGCAGGCTGCGGCTGGCCAAGCTTTGATCAAGGTATCGACAATGCCGCTATCGATGAGCATGAAGACAACTCATTAGGTATGCGCCGTACCGAGGTGACCTGTAGTAACTGCGGCGCGCACTTGGGTCATGTGTTCCCTGATGGACCGCGTGAGACGACAGGTATGCGCTACTGTATCAACTCGGTCTCTATTGATTTGGATAAATCTGCAAAATAACCTGCTTTTGTGATTTTACCGCAGAGCGTATGAATGGCATCGCGCACGCATTTTTTGATATAAAAAAGTCTTGCTGGTCGTCAATGCGGCCAGCAAGTGCCGATTTACCCCGCAGTTTGAAGGGCTAGAGGGGTTGTGTCCGCAGTATAAAGGTCAGGTTTTTCATAGATATAGTCGATTCTCAATAAAACAGATATATTATATGTCAACGTGGAACTGGTATAAATTTTCCTTGCGTGCTGTGCCTGCGCCGACAGAGGCTGCGTAAAATTTATCCCAGTCCCACTGTATCGTTTTTATACTGAACTCACTATAACATGGGATAGCGAGCCAAGCTGTGCATCCAGAATGCGTCAATATTAGAAATATCTGTAAATTTTAAAAAATATAAAATTAATAAAAACATAGGTTTGCTGATTGTTTTTTTAAAATAAAAGAAAATCATGAAAAAAAGGCAAAATACCGTTTGACAGCCATGTGTAAATCTATATAATACACACCCACAGAGCGAGGCTTTAGTCAGTCAGCTTCTGTTAGAATATTCCCATTAAGGAAAATTCTCTTGTGAAGCAAAAATTGCAGTGCCATTTTTAACGCTTCTCAGGGTGATTAGCTCAGTTGGTAGAGCGTCTGCCTTACACGCAGAATGTCGGCAGTTCGAGCCTGTCATCACCCACCACTTATTAGCAAGTGGGCCCTTATAAAGGCAAGATGCTAAAACGACCTAAGCAGCGGTAGTTCAGTTGGTTAGAATACCGGCCTGTCACGCCGGGGGTCGCGGGTTCGAGTCCCGTCCGCTGCGCCATATTTAAAACGAATTTAAACTATTAAGTTTAAGAAAGTTTCGCCTCAAACATTAGATTGTTTGAGGTTTTTTTGTGTCTGTAAAAACTGTTAGTAGAAGATCTGTTGGTAGAAGACAAGTATCCATAGCTGATGTATTTGGACTCCACTATACTGGCGCCAGATACAGCTTAACACTCACGGCAAAGTACTCATGATCTCTGATGCGAATGCTGACAGTACCATCATGGGCTTGGGCGATGGCTTGTACGATAGATAGCCCCAGCCCCGATCCAGCATGCATGTTGGTAGTGGTATGATGACGATGAAAGCGCTCGAACAGCTTGTCTGCCTCTACTTGACTGACAGGCTGCGCCATGCGATTGGTAATGGTAATGATGAGCGCTGACCGATGAGCTGTACTGATGTTAGAGGGTTTGATAGGTTGCAGCTCTGATGGGTCTTCGATGGCAGCGTCGACGCTAATGACGCTGTCACTGGCGGCGTAATGTATGGCGTTTGACATAAGATTGGCAAACAGTCTTTGTAGCAGGCCTTCATCGCCCAATACTATCTCAAAACTGCCTGTTTTTTTAAAGAGTAAGTGGCGGTCTTCGGCTATCAGCTCAAAATAATCCAGCAGTTTTATGATCAGCTCCTCTGTATTTACTGGCGCAAGCTGTGAGTCATGTAGCCCTTTTTGAGTTTTGGCAAGTAGCAGCATATTATTGATGAGGCTTGATAGCTGCTGGAGTGTGTCGTGCTGATGGTGTAGCTGCTCGATGTACTCTTCCGTATCTCGGGTCTTACTCAGCATGACTTGGGTCTGTGTACCAAGGGTGGCCAGCGGTGTGCGCAGCTCGTGGGCGATATTGTCCGAAAACCGCAGTAATGAAGCAAAATTACCCTCAAGTTTACTCATCATGAGGTTGTAAGACTCGGCCAAAGGCCGTAGCTCGCGTGGCATGTCACTGACGCTTACTCTTTCATCCAAGCGCTCTGGATTGATGCCTTGCATCTTTTGTACAATGGTGGATAAAGGCGCAAATCCCCAATAGACGCTCAAGGCCGCAACAGAAACCAGTAACAACGTAATCGCCAGTAAAATCAGGCTTAGCTGACGATTGAACTGTAAAAGGTACTGATGATGGACATCAATTGGTAAGGCAATCAAGGCGAGGATCTGCTCGTCTTTGATGAGCACCGCGCGGTAGTTTCGGTCATTGATTTTGGTAACAAATTGCTGCTCGCGATGCGTTTGCCATAATGACCAAAGGTCAAAGTCCGCTGGCAGCTCATGAGCAAAGCCACTTGGCGCACTGGACAGTTGATGCCCTTGTCTGTCAGTCACTAGGATTTTTAGATTATAGTCTGACCATGAGGCGTGCAGGTCATCAGGATAAAGTGGCGCTGAAGGCGTAGAGGACAATGGCAAAGTCGCCGTCGTGCGTTCATTAAAATAATCGGCACGTTTGCGCAAATTAAAGGCAGCATGTGTGATGATCTCTGAGTCCATTTGCTCAAAGTGGCCGCTGACCGAGCGTTGTACCCAAATATAAATAACGATTTGGGAGATGACGACAACGATCGTCAATAAAAAAATCGTACGCCATAATAGTGGTAAGCGCCGATTATCAAAGCGATATTTCATCGCGCGTTATCCGTCTCTGCTATGGCGGTATCTGCCGCATCTAAGCGATATCCCATGCCGCGCACGGTATGAATAAGCTTGGTCTCATAGTCATCATCGATTTTGAGCCGTAGGCGTCTGATGGCCACATCGATGACATTGGTATCACTATCAAAATTCATGTCCCATACTTGTGAGGCGATGACAGAGCGCGGGAGCACCTCACCTCGGCGCTCTAATAAAAACTGCAACAAAGCAAACTCTTTGGCCGTCAGCTTAATGGCTGTATCGCCTCTATGCACAGTGCGCTTGGCGATATCCATCTGTAGGTCTGCTATCTGTAATATCGTGCTGTTATAGTCTGCTTGATTGGCGCGGCGCAAGAGGCTTTTTATACGCACGATCAGCTCGGCGAAGGCAAAAGGTTTGGTCAGATAATCATCGCCGCCGATCTCGATGCCTTTGACTCGATCGCTCAACTCGTCTTTTGCGGTCAAAAACAGCACAGGCGTCTGCTTACCGGCAGCGCGATAATTGCGTATCAGCTCAAAGCCGCTGATATCAGGCAACATGACATCCATCAGCACAACGCTATACTCATCGGTCATGAGCGCATGATAGCCATCTAGACCCGCTGTATGATGCTCAACGACAAACCCTGCTTCTGTTAGTCCTTTTTTTATATACTCGCCAAGTTTGATCTCATCTTCTACCAATAATACCTTCATCATCCCACCTCGCAGATTAGGTTCATAGCATAAGGCCATACTAAAGGATTCTGTCTGCTATGAACATCGATGGTGGCAAAGATGACAGGATTGTCATCTGCACGTCATCTGCCGGTCAGAATGGGGTCGCTAATATATAAACTATGGACGGTATCGGCCGCCGCATTTATAACGGCTGTTGACTTAGTGAAAGGCCGCCCGCTCTACAGTATTATCTGATACAAGGCAATGGGATAAAAAAGGATAAAAGCATGATGTTTAATACAGACCATAAGTGGTTGGGCGGCGTTGTTTTATTGACGGCGAGCGTTGGGCTGATGGCTTGTAGTCAGCCAGATGTCGATGCGGCTGATAAGCAAACGACGGCGAGCACACAAGTACCAGTAGAGACTATAAGCCCAGCGTCAAACACAAAGGCATCAGACCTGCAGCCATCATCAACCATTTTACAAAACGTCTCGGCCACCGTTTACAAAGATGCCAATTGTGGCTGCTGTAAAGAATGGATCGGTCATGCCGAGGAACATGGTATGACGGCAGACGGGCAAGATGTCAGCGACTTGGCGGTGTTTAAACAGCGCTACGGCGTGCCTGATAATATGCGCTCTTGCCATACTACAGTGACGAGTGATGGTTATGTGTTTGAAGGTCATGTACCAGCCAAATATGTGGCGCAGTTTTTAGCAAACCCACCAAGCGGTGCGATTGGCCTTGCGGTGCCGGGTATGCCTATGGGCAGTCCAGGTATGGAGTATCAAAACAGATTTGATCCGTATCAAATCATGCAAATTAACAAAGACGGTAGCAGCACGGTTTATGCACAAATTGAGTCGCCGCAGCAGCAACTATAGTTTGAAGCGTTTTTAGAGATTTTAGTATTTATTAATTCCTTATTACGAGTCATCTTATGAATAATAAAAATACGCTCAACCGACGTCATTTTTTGACAGGATCGTCCGCCTTGGTAGGGGCGTCCATGTTATCTGGCCTGCCAACGATAGCTAATAGTACTCTTGCATACTCGCAAAACAAGGCGGTTATTAACAGCGATAGACCCGATCATCAAGTGCCTATCTTGACGGGTGATGAGTTCGATCTATATATCAGCAAAAAGCCTGTTATCGTTAATGGAAAATCCAGTATGGCCACGCTGATTAATGACTCACTACCTGCGCCAACGCTGAAGATGCAAGAGGGCGATACGGTCATCATTCGCGTGCATAACCAGATGAATGAGCCGACCTCTATTCATTGGCATGGTCTGCTCGTACCTTTTGAGATGGACGGCGTGCCGGGTATTAGCTTTGATGGTATACCCGCCAATAGCACTTTTACTTATAAATTCAAACTATTGCAATCGGGTACTTACTGGTATCACTCGCACACGGGCTTTCAGGAGCAAACGGGTATGCGCGGCGCGATCGTCATCGAGCCAAAAGCCGCTGAGCGTTATCCGGTGGCAGAGGATCATGTGATTTTGCTCAGTGATTGGACGCACCGTGATCCGCATACGTTACTCAAACTACTCAAGCAGCGCGCTGACTTTGATAACTATCATCTGCCTGACTTTAAAAAACTCCTCTCCGATATTGCCGCCACCGATATAGAGGCCGCTTTTGATAAGCGCAAAATGTGGAATCAGATGCGTATGATGCCGACTGATTTTAGTGATTTATCAGGTGAGAAAACCTTTACTTATCTGATCAATGGTAAAACGACTAAGGCGAATTGGGCGCAGCTTGTTAAAGCAGGACAACCCGTTAAGCTACGTTTTATCAATGGCTCTGCGCAGACGATATTTGATGTGCGCATACCCGGTCTGAAGATAAAAGTCGTCGGTACTGATGGCAATGATGTCGCGCCAGTAGAAGTCGATGATTTTCGGATTGGCGTCGCTGAAACTTATGATGTCATCGTCACGCCAACTAAAGACGCCCATACTATCTTTGCGCAAAACATCGATCGCACCGATTATGTGACCGCAACTTTAGCCACTAAAAAAGGCGCTCGTGCTGCCACGCCTCAGATGGATGGTATCGAGTGGCTCACCATGGCCGATATGATGGGGGCGATGGGCGACAAGGGTTATGACGCACACCATGCCAAGACCGAGTATGACTTTAAGACCGATATGCGCGTCGATAGTCCGCGGATGAATCTCAATGATCCTGGGATTAATCTGCGTAACATCGACAGAGAGGTGCTGACGTATAGCCAGCTGCGTTCTGTTGGCAATGAGATCATGAGCGAGCAGCGCACACCCACGCGTGAGATTGAGATTCATCTAACAGGTAACATGGAGCGCTATATCTGGGCGCTCGATGGCATCATGTTTAAAGACGCGCCGCCTGTCAATATTAAGCCTAATGAGCGCGTGCGCATTACCTTAGTTAATGACACCATGATGAGCCATCCAATGCATCTGCACGGTATGTGGAGTGATTTGCGCGCGCCTAGTGGTGACTTTCAAGTCCGTAAACACACGATATTGGTACATCCTGCGCAAAAGGTGAGCTTTGATGTGACGGGCGAGGCGGGACGCTGGGCTTGGCATTGCCATCTGCTCTATCACATGGAAGCAGGTATGTTTAGAGAAGTGGCTGTTGTATAGAAATGGTGGAATTTAATTTATCTGAAGAATATACAGGTAAGAGTCATGGCGTGAGGCTGATAAAAATTTTCTTGCGTGCTGTGCCTACGCAGACAGAGGCTGCAAAAATTTCTAGCAGCCTCACTGTGTTTTTTCAAAATAAATAGACTATATGAGGCTCATTATGAAAACCATTAAAAAAAGTCTGCCATTCATCGGCGTGTCATCATTCGCATTGCTAGCGTCACCCTTAGTAGCAGCCGAAATGAACATGTCAGATATGGAGCACAGCAGTATGCACATGTCGAATATGAACCATAGCGGTATGGATATGACAGATGATATGTCGAGTATGGATCATGGCGATAAGATAGATATGTCTGGTATGGACCATAGCAGTATGGATATGTCGGATATGGATCACAGCGGTATGAGTCATGACGATATGGATATGTCTGGCATGCAAGGCGGTGAGCCGCCAGCTGATGCGCGTAGTCCTAATTACTCCAATGGCATAGGCTATGGTGAATTTGGTAAGCCGGTGATGATGGGTAGCCTGCCGACTTGGGGCATATCGGTAGATGATTTGGGCTATCAGTTTGAAGAGGATGCCGTCAACTTTGAGCTCGAAGGCTGGTATGGTGATGATAGTCATCGGGTAAGATTGCGTACCGAGGGTAGCGCCGAGACCAAAGACGATAAAGCCATCGATAGCCTAAGCTCGCTGTCTTACTGGAAACCGCTTGGTGTCTTTTGGAACGGCGAAGTCGGCGCCGCTTATAATACCGAAAACGACAAATCAGCACTGATGGCTGGTATTACCGGCACGGCGCCTTACTTTATTGAGACGGATGCTAGAGCCTATGTTTATACCGACGGTCAAGTCCAGCTTGACCTTGGTGCAGAGTATGAATGGCGCTTAGACCAGCATTGGGTGGTAATCCCAGAAGCTGGGTTAACGGTATTTAGCAAGGATGATACTGACAATAACATTACCAAAGGCTTTAATGAGTTAGAAACTGAGATTCGGCTCACTTATGAGATGCTTAGTCGTCAGCTGTCCCCTTATGTGGGTTTTAGCTACGAGACAGCATTATCAGATACAAGAGACTTACGTCGCCAAAACAACGAAGATGTTGATACCAGTAGCGTCACGGCAGGGGTGAAA
This sequence comes from Psychrobacter sp. L7, assembly GCF_002810365.1. Taxonomy (NCBI): domain Bacteria; kingdom Pseudomonadati; phylum Pseudomonadota; class Gammaproteobacteria; order Moraxellales; family Moraxellaceae; genus Psychrobacter; species Psychrobacter sp. L7. Next base: position 73,445 of record NZ_NEXR01000010.1, on the reverse strand, counting down.
TTTTGGTTTTGATTTAGACCCGCACTTCAGTCTTAGTCTATCAGTTTTGTAAAGGCGTGCTTACTAACTGCCTTAAGATTAATATAACGCTCATTACTGGCATCTATCCATATAGGTGTCATTTATGGAGATAATCACATGGATATGAATAATAATAAATCGCAAATGAACCCGTATCTGAAGTTTTTTTTGATGATACTTACCTCGACCATCGTCATGTACATCATGATGTACTTTAATACTTATCAATGGGATCACGTTTATTTTAGTGAAACGCGTGCCTATATGGCGCTATATATGGGCGCAATGATGGCAGTCATTATGCTTGCCTTTATGGGTAATATGTACAAAAAAACCAAAGTCAATTTGATGGTTTATGGGCTAAGTGTCGTGCTATTTGCCTTTGGCATATGGGGCGTGCGCTCACAACAAACCGTCGATCAAGTCGACTGGATGCAAGCGATGATACCGCACCACTCTATCGCTATTTTGACCAGTGAGCGCGCCGATATCGATGACCCGCGTGTTCGTCAATTGGCCGATGACATCATCAAAGCGCAAAAGCGCGAAATCGGTGAGATGCAGCAGCTGATAAAAGAGCTAGAGTAGTCGAGCAAAGGCAGCGGGTTTGACCGCTGATGTGTCCATATTCGTACTGACTACAACGTTTGCACACTGAGCTATCGGTGAGGATAAAGTAAAGGGAGTATTGAGCATGAAAACAGCAACCGTCTACCGTATGGTAAAAGCCGATCACGTTTGCCCCTTTGGGCTAAAGGCGCTCGATTTGTTACAGCGTAAAGGCTATGAGATTGAGGACAAACCCTTAACCCGCGATGCTGAGACGCAAGCGGTCAAAGACAAATTCAATGTTACTACCACCCCGCAAATACTTATTAATGGCGAGCGCGTAGGTGGCTATGATGACCTGCAAGCCTACTTTGGTAAAAAGGTTACTCAAAAGGATGGCTTTAGCTACACGCCAGTGATTGCCATATTTGCCACCACCGCACTGGCCAGCATTTCGCTGACTTGGGGCATGATCGGTACGCTATTGACAATACAAACGCTTATCTGGTTTATCGCCTTATCGATGATTGTGCTTGCCATTCAAAAGCTACAAGATTTAGAAAGCTTTACCAATCAGTTTTTGGGCTATGATTTATTGGCACGCAAAGTTGTGCGCTATGCGTATGTTTATCCCTTCGCCGAGGCTTTTGTCGGTATTGCCATGCTAGCAGGTGTGGCATGGCTGAGTATCATAGCGGCTGTCGTTGCGATAGTTATCGGCGGTATCAATGGCGTCTCGGTGTTCAAAGCAGTCTATATAGACAAGCGTGAGCTTAAGTGTGCTTGCGTGGGCGGTAACTCAAATGTACCGCTTGGTTTTGTGTCTTTGACCGAAAACATCATGATGGTCGCTATGGGGGTTTATATGCTGGTTAGGTTTTTATAATCGTGTTTGTAATCGATTGAATTAATAATAAAAATATAAGCGCTAGGTGTGTTTCTTACGATAGTCTGCCGCCTACTAAGCAACAAAAAAGGGTACAAGCGCTGGCATGTACCCTTTTTTTGACAGTGGTGTTTTTGTCGATATTTATACGACAGCTTATGCTTATATACCGATAGGCACTTAGCCAAGCACTTGGATATAAGCGCCCGCGCGTAGCTCTTGGAGCCAGTCTTCTTTTGCTTGCGGCGCTAGGCGTTGATACAGGGCTTGACGTGCCATATTGCGGCGATATTCGTCGCTGACGTCCTGCTGACGCTTGCCTTCGACTTGCAGGATATGCCAGCCAAATTGCGTTTTAAAAGGAGCAGAGTAGTCGCCCACGGTGGTGTTTTTCATCATGGCTTCAAATGGGCCTATCATATCGCCTTCACTAACCCAGTCCAAATCGCCACCACGTCCGGCAGAGCCTGGATCATCTGAGTAGGTCGAGGCCAAGCTTGCAAAGTCAGCGCCACTGCGTAGCTGCTCGTATAAGTCATTGATTTTTTGTTCGGCGAGGGCGTCTGTCTGTAGCTCATCGACTTTGACGAGGATATGACGAGTATGCCACTGCGGTACCAGCATGGTGTCACTGGCTTTTTTGTCAGCCAGTTTAATGATGTCGATACCCTCTGGTGTGATAAGCGGTGCACTGACGGCGCCCACATCGAGTTTGGTAATCTCGCTAGATAGCTCTGTCGGTAGAGATGCTGCTTTATGAAAGCCCATGTCGCCACCTTGGAGCGGGATGGAGTAGCTGCCTTGACTGGCGGCGATGGCCTCTGTGACATCGACATTTGGCGTAAGCAGGCGCGTACGTAGGGCTTGAGCGACTTTTAGCGCTTCTTCGCGCTGCGCCTCGGATAGGCGGCTATAGTCGTCCATATAAGGCACGCGCACATGAATGGTTTGGTATTCACTTTGGTTTAGGCGTTTGGCTTCAGGTGAGGCCAAAAACGCATCAATGTCTTGCTCACTGATGCGTACGCGGCTACTGATTTGGCGCTGCTGCAATGCCTGAATAGCGGCGTCTTCGATCAATTGCGCGCGCAGAGCAGCATAGCTACCAGCTTGGGCAGTATCTAGACGCTGCTGCAAGGCGGCGATACTATTTAAGCCTTCAGCCTGTGCGATTTGGCCAAGACGTTGATTGATAGCGGCTTCATCAGGGTTTAGACCGATACGCTGGACCATGGATAATTGCAACTCACGCAAGATAAGGGCGTTTAGTACTTCAGACTGTAGCTGTGCTGAGTTGGCTATCGGTTCGCCCGCGGCTTGGGCGCGCGCCTGAGTTTGCTGGATGGCCTCAACCAATTCGCTTTTTAAGATAGCATTTTCATTGACCAAAGCGATGATACCGTCGGTACTGTTTACTGGTGTTAAACGACTGGTGCTGGTTGGATCAGCCGCTTGGACGCTCGCAGGCTTGACGGTTGCCGCTTGAGCACTCAAAGTGAGCGCAATGCTGGCACCCATAGATAGCAGTACCGCGCGGCTGGTCTGACGTACAGAAAAAAATCTCATGATGCTCCTCATCAATGTCATCGCATCGGATGGTAGTCGGTTAACTCTACCCAATACACTTAATAATCAAATAATAGACAGGGTTGTCCCTAAAAGCCTAAAAATACAGGGTTATAAATATCGGTACCATTGCCCCACAGTATCATTGCTGCGTCACATAGTACCTATCATGTCTTAGTCTTTCCAAGCGTTTTGTACAGGCTCAAAACCTAAGATTTTGTCAGAGAGCAGGCGGGTCAAACGGCTGCTACCACTGCCCAAACCATTTAGTCTAATCTCAGCCATCACCGCTTGGGTTGGCTCGTCCTTTACATTGAGGTCATTATAGTAACGACGACCATAAACTGCAAAACCAAAACAGCAGTCTTCGTAATCGACACCGACTAAAGAGTCGAGCATTTTATCACGGTTATAATCGTATTGACCCTGTGCCAATACTCGCCAATTATTGTTGATAGGAAAAATGGCGGAGGCGGTAAAGGCAGACAATGGCAGCTGATCGGTGTTTTCGTCACGCTGACGCTTGACAAACCCGACGTTAAACAAACTATTGTCCGATGGCTGATAACGCAGCTCAGTGGTCACATAATTTAGGTCATAGTCATTGGTCAAAGCGCCGCTGACATCGACCCAAAAGTTGTTATAAGGCTGCGTACTGGTATTCCACACCATTCCTGAAGACGAAGAGGTAAAGACTGGCTGCTCATTCTCTAAGGTTACGCGTCCATTGTCGATATAAAACTGCTCTGCAATGCTACCATCAAAACGTGTCACACCCGTTGCATCGATGTAACGATAATTTATACCCGGTGTGATGGCGTGCAAATCTTGCAGACGATCGTGACCTAAAAACCAACTGTCAGAAAATAGCTGCTCATAGTTGATAGAGGCGATACGGGTGTTGAAGTTTGGGATGTCGTTTTGATCTTTGTATGGCGAGTAGGTGTACTTTAAGCGCGGGCTGAGCAAACGGTAACCGCCCATGGTCTCATCAAATGCGCCAAATGGTGAGCCTGCTTGATAGAAGTTCAGTCCAGCGTCGATACTGGCCTGCGGTACAAAGACTGACTGGCTCCCATCTTCTTTACTCAGCTGATTGTCTGCCAAGCTGTCTTCGTCATAAGACGTATACAGGTGCTGGAGGCTGAGCTTGGGTTTGACATAGCCCCATGAGCTTTCGATAGGGTAGACGGCGCTGATTTTATTATAAAGACGTGTGCCGCTTTTTTCGTTTTCTGAGCCATCATCGATGGATTTTTTGAAATAAGCGGAGTCATGGACGCCAGTTATATGAAAATTATTGGCGGTGGGCAGGCGATAGTTTACGCTTAGCTGCGGTAAGCGTGAATACGGTTTGTCCTTATCTTGCAACGCCTCGCCATCACCATTGAACGCATCGAGCGTCTGAAAAGTCTCAACTTTGAGCTCGCCGCTGACATAGTCGTTATAGTAGTTTAGGCGCGCCCGTCTTGGTAAGTTTACCGTACTATCAGATAAGCCGAGGGTATCAAAATCATCGAGATAATCTGAGTCTGACACGTAGCTGTATTTGGCATCGCCGCTCAACCGCGGAATGCTCTTAGAAGACCATGCATGATCATAAAAAAAGCTACTGCGATCTTCATCACCATACTCTCGGTCGCTTGGCAAATAAGAGCCATTAAAGATACCTTCGCCGTAGTTTTCGGTCAAATAACGAAACTCACCTGATAGCATAGGGTTGCGATCGGTATAGATGTGCGTGTTGAGCGTGGCATCATAGTTGGGCGCTAAGTTAAAATAATAAGGCACATCAACTTCTAAGCCGTTTTCACTACTGACACTGGCGCTGGGTAACAAAAACCCGCTGCTACGCCGACTGTCTATCGGAAAGTTAAAATAAGGCAAGTAAAATACGGGCACATCGGCGACACGAAAAGTCGTGTTATATGCCTCGCCGCGACCGGTGTCGGTATCTAAATCGATGCTTTTGGCGTCAAATTGCCATTTTCGATTGGTCGGTGGGCAGGTGCTAAACATCACCTCATCGAGCTCATACTGCGTCTCATTGGGTCTGTTTAGCTGCTTGGCATAGCCGTGAGCTTGTAATTCGACACTGGCGAACGCCACGTCTTTGGCGGTGGATTGGCCTGTTTCGGTGTTGTAATTGAGGCTATCTGCCACCCCGATGAGGCCGCCTTGAGTCGCTTTGTCTGTCAAATTGACTTGGGTTTGGTTTGCCTTGCGCTGCGCGGCTCGCCTGCCAGTTGCCTTGTCCGTAAACATGACTTTGCCTTGCGCTGCCGCCACACCGCTGCCCAAATCCAGCAATACTTTGTCAGCTTCGATATGCTGGGTGCCTTGGTTGATAATGACATTGCCTGATAGCTCAGCATAGTCGACGTTGTCATAATAGCCGTAGTCTGACTCTGAAAATAGCGGCGCTTGCTGGTTTGGTATCTCACTGACATTCGGCGCGGTTTGTCCATTGATGCCGCCTGCTTCATTGACTGCCCGCTGATAATTGGGGTTGCGTTTAGGATAGACCCATTGACCTTCACAGCGCTGGGCACTATCGATTGCCCTAGGCAGCAGCTCTAGATTGCGGCCAACCTTTGAAATGGTTTGTACACTCGGCATGAGCGCCTCTGGTAGCGCGTTTGTTTCATCGTCTGGCAGACTCATGCTGCTATTGATGTTTGGTGCCGCTGTCTCAGTTTCAGGTGTAAGCTCATAAAAATCAGCCAACCGTTTGAGGCTGTCTTGAATACTCTCGTCGCTGTTAGGGGTATCAGTATTGTTATTATCGTTATGGGTATCAGCGCCAGCGTTGTAATGGATACTGTTACTGGTATTAACCTCAGGATTGGCATGGTGAGCCATAGTGGCTGTGGTATCGATATCTAGAGTGCTGGCCACTTGCTCAGGCGTTTGTAGGGAGGTATTGTCGGTATTAATGGTGCCGGTAGGCTCATCAAAAAATGTAACGCCGCCATACTGCGCATCGAGCGTGTCGGGTATCGCAGGGGCTGGCACAAATGCTGGCGGCAAGGCAGAGCCTGAGACGCTACTGTCGTCATTGCTATTGCCGTGGTTATTGATCGCTGTTGCCCCCAGTGACGGGCTTGGCGTACTGTCGCTATCGCTCGATGTATGGGCGTTTTTTGCACGGGCATTGTTTACAGTCGGATTTTTTGCGCTGGGCGTAAGAGCGCTTTGAGGATAACGGATATCTTGGTCAAAAGCATGGTGGGTGTCCTTTGCCGCGCGACTGGCAGCCTGATTTGCTGCTAGATAAGCAGGACGGTGCGCGCTATCCGCAGACAGTGGCTTGGTCGTTTGTGTCTGTGGTTCTGCCTCGCTGAGTGCGGCATTGACCGCAAGGCTCGATAAACCTAACGCGCCAAATAAGATCAAACGAATGCTTTGGTAGAGCGAAGAATATAGCAAGGGCACACCTATGATTGCAGAGCCGGTTAGATTGCGATACGTAATTGAGTGGCCGTATCTTTTAGATACTGTCATACATCAGCGCCGACAGATTGACCTTATTATGCTAAATGGTGTCAACAGTCAGGCGGTTTTACATATAATGACGACTAATCATAGTCAAAAAAAACCAAATCAGCTACACTATTTACCAAAAATTATAAGATGAGCACAGGCTGCTGCATTTATGCTCAGCAGTAGCCATCGTGCCAAACGCGCGCTTATCTACCAATAAAAGCGATGATGACCAAGATAGGCGTCACTATTTTAGCAAGGTTTTGCCAGACTTATCACTACTTTAGTTGTTGACCACCGACATTTACTTTTTTATAACCGATAATACGATTTTAGAGAGCCCTATGACCCAGCCGCTACCCAACAGCCGCCAGCAGCAATTGCACGACTGGCTACAAGCAGTCTTTACAGAGCAGACCTTTGATTTACAGAGTCTGCCAGGGGATGCCAGCGCGCGTCAGTATCATCGCCTGCAGCTGACAACAGAGCCCCAATCGCAAGCGGCACGTTATATTGTCATGGATTCGGCTGATGAACAAGACGCCATGCGTCAGTTTATCAATGTCGCCAAATTGATGGCACCTGTGATCAATGTGCCAACGCTGATTGCGCAGGATGTGGCAAAAGGCTTTTTGGTGCTACAAGACTTTGGTACGGTAGAGTTTGCTCATTTACTAGTTAAAGCCACGCCCGAGCAAGTCGATCGCCATTATCAGCTGGCCATGCAGACGTTGGTCGCATTACAAACACTCTCTGTTGAACAAGCAAAATCTGAGCATCAGCTGCCTGATTATGACAGTGCACTGCTAGACCGAGAGATGGATTTGTTTAGTGAATGGTTTATGCCATATATCGGCGTGGCAGTTGATCCAAAGCTGTGGCGGGCGCTAAAAGCGGTATTGATACAAGAGATTTTGCAGCAGCCAGCAGTCGTCGTCCATCGTGATTATCACAGCCGCAACTTGATGCAAGATCAAGCCGATCACTCACGCTTGGGGGTGATTGATTTTCAAGATGCGGTGATTGGCGCTTATACTTATGATTTGGTATCGCTGCTGCGTGATGCTTATGTGGAGTGGTCTGAGCCGCAGATATCTGCATGGACGCGTGATTTTTGGCAATTACAAAAGCAAGCAGGCTTGAGCACAGCTGCCGATATCGCGCAGTTTGAAAACGATATGAATGTCATGGGTGTCCAGCGCCATCTAAAGGTACTGGGAATCTTTGTGCGCCTATCGCAGCGTGATGGCAAAGACCGCTATTTGGCCGATATTCCGAAAGTGATGCGCGATTTTATGGTTGAGCTAGAATGGTTGGAGGCGCATGGTAGCCTGCAGATGCAGCAAGCGGTGGCACCTTTCAATGACTATCTAAGAGAGCATATATTGCCAGCGTATCAGCGTCAGTTTGTGCAGCAATATATTTAGGCCATTTTTAGCCCGTTTAGATAACTACCGAGTGAATTGAAGGCACGCCCTAGGCAGTATTTAGCAGTATTTAAAAAGCAATAACAAAAACAAAAACACGGAGCGCACATGTCTGAGACCAACCAAGCAACGATTACTCAAGCAATGATTTTGGCAGCTGGCAAGGGTACGCGTCTGCGGCCGCTGACCTTAGAGACTCCCAAGCCTTTGGTAGAGGTGGGCGGTCAGCCGCTGATCGTCTGGCATATCAAGGCACTACGAGCGGCTGGTATTACCGATATCACTATCAACGCCTCATGGCTCGCCGATACCCTGATAGAGAGGTTGGGTGACGGGGCGCAATATGGCGTGACCCTGCATTGGTCGGTCGAAAGCGATGAGCCACTGGAGACGGCAGGAGGGATATTTCAGGCGCTGCAGGCAGCCAAGCTACGAGATGAGCCGTTTATTTTAGTCAACTCGGATGTGTGGACGACTTATGATTTTTCGCAATTGATTGACTATAAGCTGGGGGCGGATCAGCGCGCGCATCTATTGCTGATTGACAATCCAGAGCACAATAGTGGCGGGGATTTTGCCATTAACAATGGTCTTGCCAGCGAGCAGCCGATTGATAATGCAGACAAACATACCTTTGCTGGTATCAGCGTGATGTCGCCAAGACTGGTCGATGGGTTGGCCTCAGGTCAGCCAGCGGCACTGGCGCCGCTGCTCAAGCAGGCGATGATGAAGTTTCAAATCACCGCCGAGGTGATAGCAGATAACTGGATAGACGTTGGCACACCTGAACGTTTGGCGCAAGTCAATGAGTTTATCGATGATAAAGGAGCCGCCAGTCATCAAGGCGCTTAGTGCTCACTATCTATAGGACAATAAAAAAGCAGCGACCATTTGTGGCGCTGCTTTTTCGTTTGCTAAGGCACGATAAGCCATAAAGGGTGGGTTACCCAACGCTAGGTATCTATGAGCTAGACACCCATAGCCAGCTTAATCAATTGGGCAATGGTAAAAATCACCAAAAAACCCGCGATATATAGACCAATAAACCATGCCCATTGTGATTGCTTTTTACTGAGCTTTTTCATATTCGTCTCCTATCTTTTTATAGATACGCCATACGGGCGGGCGTAGTGACCGCCACCTTTTGCGGTGGCCTGTCACTTTTTAGCTGTCATTTCTCTGATGCTACTTGTTTCTCATACTGCTTGTTCTGACTTAGCACATATACTACGCCTAGTACATATGCTCATGATCTGTCTTGCCCTTAAAAGTATAGTAGGCAAAAGCGGTATAACTTAAGATAATCGGTAGCATGATAGCGGCCCCAATCAGCATAAAGGATAGCGAGGTATCCGCTGCTGCTGCTTCATAAATCGTCATTTCATACGGGACGATATAAGGGAAAACGGCAAAACAGACCCCGATATAACCCATCAAAAATAACGCCACCGTCAAGAGAAATGGGCGATATTCACGCTCTGTCTTTAGGTCTTTACGCATCAAAAAGGCCAAGAGCAGCACGATAATCGGCATGGGTGCCAAATATAGCAAGCCTGGGAAGCTAAACCAGCCTTCAAGCGCTTTGATATCAGAAAAATACATAAAGCCTGTGACGACGACCATTGCGATGATCAGTGCCAATAGCATCCAGCCTGAAACCTTGCGTGCCCATACTTGTAAAGTATGCTCGGTTTTGATAATGAGCCACGTAGAGCCAAGGAGCGCATAGCCGATAATCATGGCAATACCGCAAATGATAGAAAAAGGCGTGAACCAATCAAAAGGCCCGCCTGTATAGAGACGATTGCTTGCCTCAATCCCTTGTATCAACGCGCCCAACATCAGCCCTTGGCAAAAAGTCGCCACCACGGAGCCGATAAAGAAAAAACTGTCCCATACGTGACGACGTGAGGAGGCTTTAAAACGAAACTCAAACGCCACGCCGCGCATGATCAGGCCAAACAGCATAAAGATGACCGGCAGATACAATCCTGTCATGATAATGCCATAAGCGACTGGGAAAGCTGCGAATAAACCGCCACCGCCCAGTACCAGCCACGTCTCATTGCCATCCCAAAAAGGCGCGATAGAGTTCATCATGCGGCTACGGTTTTTGTCTGAGCCTGCAAAAGGAAATAAAATCCCGCAGCCCAAATCAAAACCATCAAGCAACACATAAATAAAGACAGATAAGGCAATCAAGCCGCCCCAGATCAAAGGTAAGTCTAATACATCACCGTAGTTAAACATTAGCGTAACCCTCCATCATCGACATCATCAGCAGGTGTATCGATATTTTCTTTTGTACTTTGATCAGGACTGCTATCACCGCTTAGTGTCCGTCCTTGACTCTCTGTGACTGAGTGCTCATAGAAATTGTCCTCAGCGGGATCTTCAAACGGTTTTGGCCCCTGAGCGATCAGTCGCAAGATATAAAAACTCCCTGCGCCAAAGACAAACACATAAAGCACAATAAAACCAATCAGTGTCGTGGCGACTTGCTGAGCGGCGAGGGGTGACATACTCTCGGCCGTACGTATCACGCCATATACCGTCCATGGCTGACGTCCTGTTTCGGTGACAAACCAACCAGCCAGCAATGCGATAAAACCAAGCGGCGTCATCATCATCCACGCACGGTGAAACCAGACACTTTGTGGATCATACTGTTGTTTTTTAAAGTATTTATACAGACTAAATAAGCCGACCAACACCATGAGCATGCCAATACCGACCATAATACGAAACGCCCAAAATACAATAGCCACAGGGGGCTGATCTTCAGGTGCCCAGTTTTTGAGACCCTTAACTTCACCATCAAACGAATGGGTGAGAATCAAGCCTGAAACATAAGGGATGGCTACCTCGTACTTATTGGTTTGGTTTTCTTGATCAGGCAGCGCAAACAAGCGCAGAGCCGCGCCGCGCTCATCTTCCCAGATACCTTCCATAGCAGCGATTTTGGCTGGCTGATGCTCTAAGGTGTTAAGACCGTGCTCATCACCAATCAACACCTGTGCTGGCGCGACAAATATTGCCATAATCATCGCCATACCTAACATGACACGGCCATGCTGACGGTGCTCTTTGTGCTTTTTAGATTGCAGATAGTAAGCACCGATACCGCCAACGACGAAGGCGGTGGTCAAAAACGCCGCCGTCATCATATGGGCATAACGGTAAGGAAAGGATGGGTTAAAAATAATCTCAAACCAGTTGGTAGGATACAAGATGCCATCCGCGCCCAGCATAAAGCCCTGCGGCGTCTGCATAAAGCTGTTGGCAGACAAAATCCAAAATCCTGAAATTAGCGTACCGATGGCAACGATGGCTGTCGAAGCAAAGTGCATCCGCTTACTCACGCGGCCCCAGCCAAACAGCATAATCCCCAAAAAGGACGCCTCTAAGAAAAACGCAGTCAATACCTCATAGGCAAGTAGAGGGCCTAAAACGTTACCGGCTTTGTCCGAAAACACCGCCCAGTTGGTACCGAACTGGTAGGACATCACCACGCCCGAGACCACCCCCATACCAAAGACCACGGCAAATATTTTGACCCAATGCTTATAGACTTCAGCATAAATAGGCTCGCCGGTCTTTAACCAACGGAACTCAAGCACCGTCAGCCAGCTGGCCAGACCAATAGAAAAGGCGGGAAAAACAATATGAAATGAGATAACAAAAGCGAATTGGATACGCGCAAGCATCAGCGCATCGAGCTGGTCAATCATAAACGTAGCGAACATAAACGGTTACCCTTATCTGTTAGCTGAATAGCGCAGGCTTCCCTCACACGCTCAAATAACAGTCTGCATACTGTCTTTATTTATATATAGGCAATAGGCAGATTGTGTCTCAGTATGGATTAGCGCGCGACCTAAATGATACATGGTGGCTAAGCTAACGACTGTTTAGCTGAATTAAGTAATTTACATCCTTATAAATTAATACATGACTGTTATGTGCTGTCAATATATTATGCGCCTCCCTCGGTACACACGCAAGCGATGCAGCACCCTGACGACCTACCTAGTAGTCACGAATATTTGGGGTAAAAAAACAGATAGATTCTTTAAAAACAACAATAAAAACAATGATTTATTTAAAAAAATCTGCGCTGCTATCAGGGCGGCTATCATGCCTATCTGTCACCGAGTGGGGTACAAATAAGCAACATGTTATCAGTTTGTAGCGTTTCTACTTTTCCTTACAGTCAGCTGCTCATTATCTGCGGCAACGGCTTGAGTATTATTCTTGTAATTGCTTGTGCAAGATCCGCCGTAGCGTCAAGATAGTCTGGGGGTTGCTCTGAATACTATGACCCCCATTTATAATGGTCTCAGAAGCTGCACCGTCTAAGTGCGCACTGGTATAAGGCACGATGCCGTCTGATAGACGTTCAGTCAACGCTTGGCTGATGTTTTTATCGACGGTGACTGCGGCCACCAGCGGCTGTGTCGATGCTTTATTGTTAGCAGTATTGGCGGTGTCAGTAGCGCTAGTGCTGGTAGCGTGACTGTCTTTTTCTTCTTTTATGGCTTGTGATAAGTCGATTTTGGCATTGCCTGGCTGCATCTGTGCCAGCCCTTTGGTGATATCTGAATCGTTATTGGCGATGATGGAGTGATAAGTAATACGGTCATTGATGGAGATATCTCGGGTCAATTGAATAAATGAGGATTTGTCACTCAATTGGCTGGCACCGTTTTGTAGGTATAAAGCGCCAAGTGGGTTTTGTGCCAAGTCGCCTTGGGTGGCAATGGTCGCCAGATTGTCTGTGACCGTCTTGACCAGCCCAACGGGCAGATACACAATGCGGCGCAGCGCACGGGTAAACCAGCGGTCTGCATAATCGGTGCCGCGAAACGGCGCTGATAAAAACACCGCTGTATCCACTTGCGGTAAGGTTGTGAGCTCAAAGCGCTCTTTGAGCTCGGTCTCACCAAATGAGGCTTTAAGAGCATCGCGAATTTGCCGCTTTTCGCTATTAGAGAGCAGGTTTTGATCGTCTAAGCTGTCTAAATCCTCGACCAGATTGTCGTCTGATAGCATCATACGGGCGATGACAGCGCCCATGCTGTGGCTGATAATCACGCTGTTTTTGCTGGCGCGGTTCTGTCCTTGTGGGTCGGTTTGGGCATAAGTGCTATTGATCAGGCGCTGGATTTGATAGCGGTTTTCTAAAATCGGTAGATTGGTGGGATAAAATATCTGCCAGACTTGATAGTTATCGCGCAGCTTATCATCGTTTAAGGTATCGTTGGTCAAGTTGACCCACGTTGCAGGACTAGAGGCGAGGCCGTGCAGCATAATCAGCACGCGCTTATCAGGGTCATAGGGCTCGAGCATAAACAGCTTGGGCAGTCGGGCGTCAGGCTGGCGAGTGATGAGATTAAGATAACCGACACCGTCCAGCTGGTTTTCTGCCAACCAAAGACCATAGCCTGCCGAAAAATTGGCCGCGATGGGGTAGTTATCACCCAAGATATTGACATGCTCTGTTTGATACGGGTTATAGAGGTGGATATCGAGCGTGCGGCTGCTCAGCGCGTCTAAAACGCTATCGCCGCTGGGCTTGATAAGGCCGGTCAATAACAAATGGCCTGTAGGATAGATACGCGAGCTTGGATTACTCTCATTCTCATTGACGCTGTCGCTGTTTTGCTCATAGGACAAGCGCCCCGCCAACGACGACGCCAATAGTTGCCGAATCGTTGTGGTATAACGATCATCTAACGATGCCACTAGGCTGATGCCGAGCCCCGGGCGTTTGCTGATAGAGTTTAGGCCAGAGAGGCGCAGCTCGTAAGTGGAGACTAGGTCGGCAAGTGCTGAGGCTTGCTTGTGCGCATTTTGTAAGTAGCTGTTTTCGTTTGGCAGATAGACGCCAAGCTGATAGTCATCAACGGCTATTTTCATCACTTTGATTTGGTCAGTGGGTTTGCCTGTGATCGGTGATAAATTGGCGATGGCTGCTTGCTCGCTGCTATCACGCTTGCTTGAGGTGATGGGGAGGTATTCTATCTGTGCCTCGCCCATCAGTTTGTCCGTGCCATCAGCGGACTTATACAGCTGAGTGATGATATCGTTGCTGGCCGCGTTATATATGTCTTGGGTCTGAATATCTGTATCATTGGGAATACGGTTTTGTTGCTGCGACTGCCCGCTGGCCTTATCCGCTCCCTCAAAATCGTGTACGAGCGCGTCATAAAATAAATAGGTGTAGCTCGATTTTACCGCATCAAATAGCCGCTCTTGATAGTCATTGAGACAGCGACTGGTGTTTTGTTGCTGGACTTTGGCGTCTTCTGCACTTAGCGGCGCATTGGCATAATAGGGATCAAGCGGCGGACGAGACAAGGCGTCGCGGCAGGCTTGCGAGCGTGCCAGCTGACGGGCTTTGGCATAGTGTAGCTCGGCAAAAATCGCTAAAGCAGGGCGGTAGTGTTTATTTAGTATGCTATCGGTCAGCTGCGTCAAGCACAGATCAAACTGCTGCATACAGGCTTGCTCGTTTAGCCCTGCAGATAGCAGCGCTGAGGCGGTGTCGCTACTCAGTTTTTTATCAGTGACGATATTGCCGCGCTGGTCGGCGATGGTTTTTGCGGAGGTTTGTTTGTTGACAGACACCGTGCTACAGGCAGGCAGTAGCGCTACTGCGGCAAGCAAGACTGCTAGGGTCATCGACCGCGTTTTTTGATTGGTGTGCATCATCGGTTTGATAAGGCTAAGCGGCGTCATAAGTCAATCCCAAAAACGAGTATCAAAAAGGCGAAGGAGTGCCGGCAGGCGTGCAGATAAGTGTAGCGTAACTTTTGCGATTAGACTATTTATTATCCAGCAAAAAAACACCTTCATTTTTAGTGAGAAAATGAAGGCGCTATAAGGGCTATCGGTCAAACAAGCTGATGTACAGCAGATTAGACGCTTGGTTTGACATTGATGTCAGGGGCAGGGATGTCCCAGATATAAAACTTACCTTCTTCGATAAGTTTGATTTGCTGAGGAATAATGTCGTTGTCGGGGTTCTGACTTTCGAGGCGACGCAGACGCTCCAAGGCTTTGTCACGGCGATCGCTAAGAAGGTCTGATTGTGCCAAGCTTTGCTCTGCTTCGGTGTAGCCCAACGAGACGGCACGGTCTAAGTACTTTTGACCTTCTTTAAACCCGCCACCTTCTGAGAGCATCATGCCATACAAGAAGTTGGCTTCGCCGCTGTCTGGCTGAATTTTGATGGCGCGATCCACATACTGCCCACCGCGGATAGTATAGTCCGAGCCCAAATCTAGGTTGCGGCCCATGCCATTGAGCTTCGCTGCCCGAATCAGTACATCATAAGACGCGTTCGGCGCTTTGGCATAAGGCTCAATCCACTCTGCCAACACCTTGATTTTTTCGCGGGTGTAGTGACGCTGTGAGCGATTAGGGAAGTTGGGTGGGTAATGACGAGCGTTGGGTGAGACATCTTTGATAAAGTCATCGAGTAGGCTGACATCAAGCTTGTCATTATTATCGCCCGTCTGCTGCGGAATCAGTACCGTTGGTACAAAGCTGATATCAGACAGTTGTACTTGCGGAGTGGGGATGTTGGTCAGCTGACCACTACGAAGGTCGATGCCAGTGGCATTCATCGGACCTGGATCGTAGACACGTGTGGTACCAGTGAATTCAGGCGTCGCTGGTGGCCTGACGTCTTGTGGCTGCAACGTACTCATCGGCGGGCGGTTTTGTACGGTGGGTGGCTGCGGTGCGGTGACGGTTTGCGGCGCGGCAGCTTGAGAGGCTGGTGCATTGTTTGTGCTAGCCGCGTTATCCGCCTTTGGCTGAGCCAGACGAATGATACGTTTGCTTGAGTCGATGGGGCTCGGTACAGAGGCGGCGTTAGTGGCATCAGTCGCGCTGCTAGCAGCTTGTGCTTCGGCTGCATGAGCAGGCGCAGAGAGCATCATGGCGCAAGCGGCAGCAACGGCTGTCAGAGTTGCCAGCGCTGGCGCTTTGGGAGATACGCTGGTCGATAACGTAGTGGTTTTCATAAAAATAGATACCTTATTAGTAAGTCAATATTAGTAAGTTAGTGTTTATTAGTATTCATAGGTCGGTTGTTGTATGATTTTATAATGTAGCTGATGAGCAGTATTTACTCATCTGAAGATACCAGATACCAGATACCAGATACCAGATACCAGATATCTGAGACATCTCAGGGCAAAATCGTACAAATTTTTCATACCCTAGCAAATTAAACTGAGCGCTATCAGTAGTAGGATTGTTAATACGATAGCTTTTATAAGTGGTAAGCGGTGGCCTTCATACGGTTGGCCATCCAGCGCATCGTCTGGCGTACAGCGGGTGACAGCGTTGCACCCCCATTTGCGAGCGCCAGCTCACGGTGATGCAGCTCTTCGATATCCATTTGTGCCAATATCTCTTTTGAGCGCTGGTCTTGCTCTGGTAGCTGGGTGATATGATCTTGTAAATGCTCGCTGACTTGCGCTTCTGTCTCGGCGACAAACCCCAAGCTAAACTCATTGGAAATAGCACCTGCCACCGCACCCAGACTAAAAGACATGCCGTACCACAGCGGCGTAAAAATACTGGCATGGCTACCCAGCTCGTCTAGCCGAGTCTCACACCATACCAGATGGTCGACTTCTTCTTCGGCAGACTGCTGCATGGCTTGTTTGACGCCGTCGTCTTTTGCGCTAAAGGCTTGACCGTGATACAGGCCTTGCGCGCATACTTCGCCTGTGTGATTGATGCGCATCAGCCCTGCGACATGACGCGCCTCAGTGATGCTCAGCTCAGGAATCTCATCACTACTCACTGGTAAGGGGCGCGTGCTAGGATTTGAATGTGGGACGACAGCTCGTAACGCCTTATCGACCCCAACTAACAACTGGTCGACTTTGGACAAAGGACGTGGGGCCATAATTCACTCCTCATGACTTATAATCAAAAACAACAAACATTACTATAGCAAACAATCCAAAATATCAGCACCACTATTTATTATGCACGTGCCTACATATCGTCTGCGAAATGTATTATAAAACGCTCGCATCATGGGTTTGGATGACCGCCGCTTTGATATGTTTATGCAGCTTGATGTACAAAAACACGCCAAAGGCGATATTTAGCAGGCCTGTCACCAAAAACAACTGCGGTAGCGTCAAACCCAAGGTGTTTAAAATAACAATCGAAAAAATCGCTGAGGTGACCATAAATATCGCATTAAAGATATTGTTGGCACCCACGATACGAGCACGATGGCTTTTTGGCGCATATGCCTGCATCGACGCATACAGTGGTACGATGTACAAGCCGCCACTAAAACCCAAAAAGAATAAATCGGCAAAGACGCGCCACGTGCCTCTCATCCCAACCAACTCACCAATACCCAGCAGTGTGCCATCAGCGACAGCCATATTTAGGCTAGATAAGGACCAATATAAGTCGACAGCAAAAATACTCAAACCTGCGATACCAAACGGCAGTAGCCGCAAGCTGACTTGGTTTTTGGTCAGTGACTTACATAGCAGCGAACCGATCGATACGCCAACTGAAAACAGCGTTAATAAAAAAATCACCACCGACTCATCACCGTGCAAGATGACCTTGCTAAACTCTGGCGTCTGCGTCAAAAACGTCGCTCCATAAAACCAAAACCAGCTGTTGCCAAGAATGACAAAAAACAAAAAAGGCAAGGAGTATAGATAGCGTACTGTACTCAAACTGGTGGTGAAGATATTCCAGTTGATTGTCAGCGCCGGCTGCATTGCAGGCATCAGCGGGATAAAGCGTGCGGCCAAATAGCCGAGCATAGCCACTAGCAGCACCGTCGCACTGATCCAATAAAGCGATGCGGAGAGCTGCGCCAATACCCCAGCGACTATCATCCCCAGTAAAATCGCCAGTGAAGTGCCCATCTGAAACAAGCCATTAGCGCCGACCAGCTCATTTTCTTTCATCGCTTGTGGTAGATAAGCGTACTTGATCGGCCCAAAAAACGTCGAATGCGTGCCCATCAAAAACAGCGCCACAAACAGCAAGCCATACCATTCAAAGACAAAGCCCACGGCTGCCACCGCCATAATCACCAGCTCAAGCAATTTAATAAACTGCGTCAGCTTGGACTTTTCAAACTTATCAGCGATTTGGCCTGCCAATGCCGAAAATAAAAAATAAGGCAAAATAAACAGCATGGCGGCCAAGTTATTTAAGATACTGACTTCCATACCCAGCTTGCTTGCCGCCGTATACGTCAGTACCAATATCAGCGCTTGCTTAAAAATATTGTCATTAAAGGCGCCCAAAAACTGCGTAAAAAACATGGCACTAAAACGGCGATGCTTAAATAATTGAAACTGATTGGCCATGAAAATTCCTACCGATGGGTCGCGGTTGGTGAGTAAAAAACCGTCAAATAAAACAGTCGGGTGATTATGATTGTTATTAATATCAATAACTTATAAAAATACAGCATGGGGCTTGTAGCCATTAAGCCGTATAATAGCAAGGCTTTGCCAAAAATACATGCGTACAACGCTATGATTTCATAATTATCTAAGTTATGATTTGTAAATTTATATGGCTATATTGCCAAATATAGTGATAATTCAGACCACTGCGATAAGTTTATTCACCGGTAATGCTGAACAATGGCCATCGTTGTTGATACGGTACCGCGTGAGCTGATAGGAATCAATTATGAAGCACCAGCCATCAACTCTAACGCACAACGTATCGCTGACGCCGCAGGATACCTGTGGTCATAGTGCGATTGCCCGTAGTATTATCCGTTCTGATGACAGCGCTCGACCTCACGCCGTGTGCGCGCACGTTACGCGCTCAGCATTATTTACCGCGCTGACGACCAGCTTGGTGGGTTTTGGGGTAGCGCCTACGGTATGGGCTGATGCGCCGCCTACGGTCATGGTCAAAGTTCCTGCCACTCAGTCTGCTAATAGTCTTTCAAGTGCTAGCTCAGCGCCGCGTGAGCCGTTAGAGGACGGCTCGCAAGTAGATGCTGCACTAGACGCGCTACGCCTAAAAAAAGCGGTGGAGCAAGGTATTATCGATCAATCTGTGCTCGATGAGTATAGTGAGCAAAGTCTAGGCCTCAAAAAGTCAGACGTTAAAAAATCAAACACTGAAACATCAAATGCTGTAAATAGTAACTCTTCAATTAACGACCCTTCAAACCGATCGAATAACCAGACGAATAACACAAACGGCGCTGATCGTCATCAAAAAGATCAGACCAGCATGATAGATGGTGTCGATAACGATGCGCTGAATAACAGTTCACTTAATGACAATTCACCTAACGACAATTCACCTAACGACAATGCCCTAAACAATGATGCGCTGGCTAGTGATATGTCTAATACAGGCGCGAACGACAATCTGTTGCAGCAGGCCGCTGAGGTACAGCAGCAGGGTTATCAGATGATGACGCCTGCGCAGATAGAGCGTGAGCTGGCAGCTATTAATCGTCAAAATAATGACATGCTAGAGAGTAATAGTACGGTGACTGGCAATAGCAATGTCAGCACCCTTGACGGTGCTGGCCGCTATGACAGAGACTTTGACGCGCCGATTGCCAGTTTGGACGATACCACTCCGCCCGTGGGTTTGGATGTGGCACTGGATGCCACCAATTTGCCAATCCCAAGTAACTTGGAGACGCTGGGTAAAAATGAGAAAGATGAGCGCGCGGCAACACAAGCGCAGACAGACGAAGTGATGTCACGTCCGATCGATGTTAGTGATTCGGTCAGCAGTGGCCGCACTAATGAAGCGACTGATAGCGAGATTGTGGCCAATACCAGCGCCGCTAATGGAGAAAGTGCCGCAGCACAAAACATCAATCCTGATGACTATTTGCCAGATTATCAAACCGATACGCAGGCAGTCAGCCAAAGTATCGAGCAAGCTGATGAAACAAGACCGCTAGCCCGTAACAATGGTAATATCATCAAGCGCCTTTATAATCGCCTGTTTAATGGGGGGGTGAGGGCGTTGCCGCATGTCGACACCACTGTCTATCTACAGCAGGCAGCGGGTACAGACGATGGCAAACCAAAGCTCAAAAAAGCCGATGACGATACCCAACCGATAAAAAACATCAAAGCGGCGCTGGATGATACGACGGTTCAGTCAGTCGTTGACTTTACTGCAGCTTTGCCTCGCCTGCGTCAGACGGCATTAGATGCGGCAAAAGCGGTGGGGTATTATGATGTGACTTTGCGCTTGCGTCAGTCTAACAGCGATAGGATTGATGTCATCATCGAAAATCTGGGAGAGCCTGTGCGTGTGGATAGCCGCATCGTCGAGATTCGCGGCGAAGGGGGTGAGCAGCCGGAGTTTGCTGCGCTCGAAACGGACTTGCCACCACAAGAGGGCGATATCTTTAACCACCGCGTCTACAAAAACAGCAAAGCGGCTTTGGAGTCGTTGAGTAACACTTATGGTTATTTTGATGAGTATTGGCTAAACAAATCGGTCGATATCATCTTGCCAGACAACACCGCCGACGTCGCTTTGGTTTATAACACAGGGGATCGTTACGAGTTTGATGACGTGGTGTTTTTTACTTATGATGAAGCGACCAATACTCTGACACGAGACCCTGACAAGCTGCCAGTTGAGATGTCATTGTTACAGCAGCTCATCGGCTTTGAGCCGGGCGACAAGTTTTATCGGCCAGCGGTGACCAAGTTTAGTAACGATTTGTCGGCGACCCGTTATTTTAACGCCGTCAACGTAGAGTCCATTTTGCCACCTGATGAGAGTAGTGAGGCAAGCACGTTGGCTTTTGACAATGCGCCTACTGCCAATGGCGATGAGGTGTTGGACAATGATGTCAATAATGGTACGACCAACAATGCCGCTACGGCAGCCAGCACAGTCAGTAATGACGGGCGTATGAGTGCAGAAAGCGGCGGTGTCGCAAGCGAAAGCTCGGCCAGTAATAGCGGCGCGACGGTCGACCCTGCCGATATCGCGGCCATCGAGTTTGAGGCAGACGAAGCCACACTGGATAGACTACAAGCCATCAAACAAAAAGCTGAGCGCTTAAGCCGCTTGCCAAACGATCGCGTACTCGATGAAAAAGACCAAGAGGCAGATAGCATCTTGGGTAAAATCAGTGACTCCATCAGTAATGTGGCACAAAAGATATTTCCAGATGAAAAAAACTTACTGGCCGACGAAAACTTTGTGCCGCCCACGCTGGCAGGACGTAAAACCCCGCAAGACGTAGCTGAAAGCAAAAAAGTACCGCTGTATGTTTTTGTGTCCTCCAACAAGCCGCGTGATGCGCAAGTCGGTCTAGGTTATGGGACAGACACAGGTGTCAGGGCCACTGCCAAAATAGATTATAATTTGCTCAATCGTCAAGGCTATCAAGCGGGGGCAGAGACTGAGGTTTCAAGAATCACGAAAAATGTCGCTGTCTATGGCAGCAGGCCTTGGAAACATCCGCTCAATGATAAGTTAGATGGGCGTCTGAACTATGAAGAAGAGGTCATTGATCAAGGCGAAGGTAACTTTGATTTGTCCACCAAAACGCTAAAAGCGGCCATTGCCCGTAACATCCGCCGTGACAGTGGCTGGAACCGCAGCTACTCTATGCGTTATCGCTTAGATGAGCTAGAGACGGGCGTAGATGAGACAGAGCTTGATGACCTGCCCATTCGCTTTACGTCTTCTAAACCCAAACAGCGAGCATTACTGTTTGGCTATGGCATGAACAAAACCGACGTGGACAGTACGACCAACCCGACTCGCGGTATCCGCCAGTATTACTCGCTCGAAGCTGGGACTGACAAAGCGCTGAGCGACACCGATTTGGCCATCGTTCGCGCTGGTGTCAGTGGTATTTATAGTTTTGGTGACGATAAAAAACATCAGGTATTAGGCAGTCTCAATACAGGCTATATTTGGGCAGATGATTTTTATGATGTGCCTTATAAGCTGCGTTTTTTTGCAGGCGGCGACCAAAGCATTCGCGGCTACGACTATGAGAGTTTATCCCCGCTAGATAAGGGCTACTTGACAGGCGGGCAGGTGCTGGCAGTCGGTAGCGCTGAGTATAACTATGAGTTTAGACCAGGGTTTCGCGGTGCTTTCTTTACGGATGTGGGCAATGCCTACGACAAAGACTTTGAGACAGATACCAAGGTCGGCGTCGGTGTCGGTATCCGCTGGGCTTCCCCTGTCGGTGTGGTACGGGTGGATGTCGCCGCGGGTGTGACAGAGGAGAGTATTCCGGTTAGACTGCACTTCTTTATTGGTTCGCCCTTATAGCTTTATTGTCATTTTTCGTATTTATCGCGCCGATTGCTGGTCATCATTCTTTAACGTAGTTGAGTGTCATGCTGACAAAAAACACCCCGCCCAATAACGCACCAGATGAAGATCCAGCACAGCGCGATGCTCGTGCTGTCAGGCGTTGGTATCCACTGTCTTTTTTGCTCAAACTGCTGGTGCTCATCACCATCGTCTTGGCGATTATGTTTGTGGCGTTTTTTTATGCTGCAGGTACCGAGTCGGGCACGAAGTTTATTTTAGAAAAAGTCAGCGCTGAGACAGGCATTGATTTTAAATATGGCCGTGGCAATCTGCGCGATGGTATTTGGGTTAGCGATATCGATATCAACGCGACTGACGACCTTGAGGTTTTGGTCGATAAGGCGTATGTCAAAATAGGCTGGCGTGCGGTGTTTGCTAAAGAAGTGCATCTGCGCGATGCAGACATTCATACCATCGAGATCATCAATAACCAGCCGCCAACGGGCGAGCCATTTGATTATAAAACCCTGCAACTACCAGTGAACCTGCGTTTTGATCAGGCCAAAATAAAAAACATTATTTATAAACAAGTGACCAAAGAGCCTATCGTGGTGCATGATATCGCCGCCCGTGATTTGACATGGGTTGGTACTCAGGTCACCGTGGGTCGTGGCGACTTGCAGTATGCTGATATCGTCAACGTCAGTGCATTGCAAGGTGAGATTGAGCTGCAGGGTGATTACCCGCTAGATTTGAGCGCTATCGTAGAGGTCAGCGCGCTAGAAAAAGCCTATGTTGATCCGCTCGATGTCACGGCCACAGGTACGCTAAAACGCACCGTTGGTAAAGTGCGTAGCCGCTATAACGACAGCGATGTCAGCGGTAGTTTTGTCGCTCAGGGTTTAGATGACGGCTCGCCGTTTCAGGCAAAGCTGCAATGGGATGATATTTTGATTCCGTATGCTGAGAGCCAAAACATCCGTCTACAAAGCGGTACAGCGACAGCCACAGGCGTCATCTCCGAGATACGCCTGCGTATCAATACCGAGCTGACTGCCAAAGACATCCCATCAGGACATTATCAAGGCCGCGGTATCATTGCCAATAGTCAGCTGCGCGTCGATCGCTTAGATGCTCAAGTACCCGCGGGTCATCTTGTGTTACAAGGTATCTTAGACTGGCAAGACAGCTTTGATGCCAAAGTGCGCGCCACTGGCAGTAACTTTGATATTCGCCGTGCCATTCCAGATGACTACGCCGACTTTAAAGCATATGCACCGCAAAAACTAAATGGCAGACTGTCAGTCCATTATCAGCATCAAGACAGTAATGGTAATCTACAGATAGATGCTGATTTGCGCCAGCGTGATGGCGAGCACGTCAACGCCAATATCGCTCGTGGCAAAGCATCGGCCAAATCCACACAGGCCGCGCCTTGGTATATCGATGCCAATTGGCAAAGCCTTATCCGCCGTGATGTACCAAGCATCGGCAATATCGACAGCCCACGTGGGCAAGCAGACGTCATCATCCGCGGCTCGCGCCTGTCGGTCGATGCCGATGCCAACATCAATGAGTTAAACGCTGCCCCTAAAGGCAACTATGATGTACGCGTACGTAAAGTCGGCGACGTCATTGATATCAATCGCCTCAACTACAATGGCGTGGTGGGCGACTTGTCTGGTACCGGCCAGATCCAATTGGCGCGCAAAAACCGTCCGCTGACATGGCAGATAGATGCACGTACCAATGGCTTGCTACCAAAAGCGTATCGTAGCGATTTGCCGCTAGAGCGCCTGACTGGCAGTATCAGCGCGCGCGGTCGTTTGCTCAATATCAATAAGGGCGGCGCGCGCGGCCAGCGTCATATCGTCACCCTAAACAATACTGACTTACAAGCAGCGCTTGATACCACACAAGACGGCCGTCGTATTGGGCTGACAGGCACAGGCGATGCCAGTGTCGATATCGTCGGAGGTGAGCTGTCGGTGTTTGACGCTCGTTTTGCTGGTCAAGTCGATACCGCTGATGTGCCAAAAGGTCGCCTCTCAATTGACGCAGCGGGCACGCCAAAACTCATCAGCATTCGAAACGTAACCTATAACGGTGAAGCAGGGGCGGTCAATGCCAAAGGTGTCGTCGACCTGCGCAACCATATCGGCTGGACAGTAGATGGTCGTTTTGACAAGTTTAATGTGGGGTATTTTTTACCCAATAACCCAGCGATTATCACAGGCGACTTGACCACCAGTGGTGCGTGGCAAACGGCTGCCAAAAACACCCCCAACGCCTCAGGAAAGCTGCAGCGTTTTGCCTTAAACTTCGATGGCGTGTTAGACGCCGAGCAGCTACCAGCGGGTAAGCTGACGATAGATGCCAGCGGCGATGCTCAGTTGATTCGTATCAAGCGTCTGCGTCATATAGGCGCTGCGGGTAGTATCGATGCGACAGGTACGGTTGATGTACGTCAAGGCATCGCGTGGGATATCAAGGCGGTCATGGATCGTTTTAATATCGGATACTTCCTAAAAGATACGCCAAGCCTCATCACTGGCACGATCGATACGGATGGCCGCTGGGGCGACAATCAGCAAACCGTCAATATCAGACAGGTAAATTTAAGTGGTCGACTAAAAGGCCAGCCGCTCAGTGCCAAAGGCAGCTTGACGGCGAAAATGCGGTTGCCAAAAGATATAGCAAGCTACTTTAAGCGTTTACAAACGCAGGATGCGCAAGCGCAATATAAACAAGTCAATGCGCTAATCGATAGCTTAAATGCCGATAATTTGGTGCTACGCTGGGGCGACAACTACGTCACTGCTGATGGCAACGCCCAGCAGCTACAAACCAAAATCAATATCACAAGCCTTGATCAGCTATCAGACAAACTTGCGGGTAAAGTCACAGGCGGCGCAACCTTATCGCAGCCAGCAGGACAGGCACTGCCCACCATTTATATCGATTTGGTCGGTGAGCGCATCGCGCTGCCAGGATTTATCCTGCGTCAAGGCCGCGTGCGCGGCAAGCTTGTCAATTTAGCAAACAGTCCAAGCCAGCTTATCGTGACAGCAGAAGGTTTGGATGCGGCAGGGCAAAGCTTTAAAAGTGTCAAAGCGTCCTTTAATGGCACCGAGCAAGCTCATGTGGTCGATCTGGAGGTGGCTAATGAGCAGCTCGATATTGGTGCTAGACTCAAAGGCGGCTTTAATCGTGACAATCTCGTCTGGTCAGGGGTCATCGGTAAAGGGCGTATAAAGTCTAAATACGCCACCCTAAACCAGCTGCAGCCTGCTCAGCTGATTGTCAACTTGCCTCATGAGCAAAACGGCAGTCGCAACGACTTTAAAGTACAGCTGGCCGCACATTGCTGGCAAGCGTCTGACCAAAGTGGCAAGCTGTGCCTACGCGACAACTTAATTGCCTCACCAGACAAAGGCGAAGTCAATATCGCCTTACAAAACCTTGATACCACGCTGTTTTCAGTATTTTTGCCCAAAGATATTGACTGGCATGGCAAGATAAATGGTAAGGCCATCGTCGGCTGGCAGCGTGGTCGTCCACCGACTATCAATACCACGCTATACTCGGACAATGGCAAAATCGGCTTGATTCAGGATGGTGATAGTGCGCCAGTGACATTACCGTACAAACGCGTGTCCCTGATTGCACTGTCGGTGCCTGAAGGTATCAAGCTACGCACAGATATCAATACAGGGCGCGGCGCCCGTGGCTATGCTGAGGTGGTTGTAGACCCCTATAAGACCCCCAAGCCAATCTCTGGCGCGCTGGTACTCAATGAGCTAAATTTAGCGATATTTAAGCCATTTTTCCCCGGCATGCGAGTATTGGAGGGCAATGTCACGATGGCAGGTGGTTTAGGCGGTACATTGGATAAACCGCAGTTTTATGGTGATGTCAAATTGGCAGATGGCCGTATTGCCATGCTTGATTTGCCCGTCAATCTGACCAATGTCAATACTGAGGCCAAAATCCGCGGCACCCAGGCGACCATCGATGGTACCTTTAATAGTGGCTCAGGCACAGGTACCTTGACAGGCACGGTGAATTGGCAGCAAAAACTGCAAGCCAAGCTCAGTGTCGTCGGTGAGCGCTTGGTCATCACCCAGCCGCCTTTGCTCGTCGCTGAGATCAACCCTGACATCGATATCATCGTGCGCCCAGGCGATCGTTATGTCGATATCAAAGGGGCGGTGAGCGTGCCGTCAGCGACCATCCGTCCGCCAGAAGCCAGCGAAGATATCATCACTCAGACAGAAGATGCCGTCGTTCTTGACCGCCGCTTGATTGGCAATATCGATGAGGTATTAGCAGTCTCCAAGCCTTGGTCGATCAATGCCGATATCGGTGTCGACTTGGGTGACGATATCAACTTCCGTGGCTTTGGTGCGGTCATTCCTTTGGCTGGGGCGATTAACATCAATCAAAATGGCACTGGTATCATGCGCGCAAAAGGGGTAGTGCAGGTGTCACGTCGCACCAATATCAACGCTTTTGGTCAAAGTCTGGAGCTAAATTATGGGCAAGTACGCTTTAATGGCGATGTGATGAAGCCCAACCTTAGTATCGAGGCGGTCAAAACCATCAGTGGTAAGACAGTGGGCTTACGGGTTAAGGGTAATACAGAAAACCCAAATATCATCGTCTTTAATAATGCAGGACTCACCCAGCAGCAAGCGATGAATGCTCTAGTCACCGGTAGAATCAATAACAAGAGCGCCACCCAAATCAGTGAGCAAGGCTTTAAGTCGCAGGTCACCAACAACTTGGCGGCGGCTGGCTTGAGCTTTGGCCTTAGCGGCACACGCAGCTTGACCAACCAGATAGGTCAGGTGTTTGGTTTGCAAAGTCTGACCGTAGATGCCTCAGGCAGCAGTGAAGACACTAATGTCAATGTCACAGGTTATGTGACGCCGGATCTGTATATTCGCTATGGCGTGGGGGTGTTTAATGCCCAAAACAGCCTGTCTATTCGTTATCAGCTGACACGGCGCATCTACGTCGAGGCTACCTCAGCTGCAGAAAACGCGGTGGATGTGGTATATAGTTGGCAGTTCTAAAATGGATGTAGTTAATTGAACATAAAACAGTTATAGATTGAGAGTCGCGACTGGTATAAATCTTCCTTATTTGGCTGCAATCTATCTCACTGCTATCCCTATTTTTAAAATAGGGACACGCTGCAATAAAAAACGCCTTTGATACAAGGCGTTTTTTATTATCGGGGATGTCTGATAACAGGCAGATGTCAATTTATTTGGTCAAAATCAAACGGTTATTACGAGTTAGGCGCAGGCGATACTCTTCGCCTTCATGTTCGATACGGACTTCTTTGGTTAAGGCAAATAGGTGCTGCGACTGCAAAGTAGGCAGACGATTTTCGCGACAGTTTAAGTAACGAGAGATGACCATGCTCATAATAAATTCCTTTTGATAAAGTGATAAAACAATAAGTGGCAATAGAACTACTACCTTTAACGATAATAATTATCATTTAGATTTAATGATTTTGCAAGCCAATTGATAAAATAAAATGCAGTTATTATGTAAACTTATATAAATCCCTTGTCATCAACCACTTTTTTGTGTTCGCAGAATATAGAAAACCAGCCGTTTGCTAAAATCAGTGCACCGCTAAAGGCAGTCAGATCGCAGTCAGTATTTCGTCATCAATATCATCCATCACTACTATTATTACTATTTTTAAGTAGCTATTAATGCCCTCAAGGACCCTCATGACCCACACAAACCATCCTTCGCTCATTACCAACACTGCCCACATGCCTGCCAGCACCAAAGCCAATGCTAGCGCCAACGTTGTCAATGTCGCCGTGGCTGTCATTTATTATAAAAACTGCTATCTCCTTGGGTTTCGTCATGCCGCGCAGCATCAGGGCAATCTTTATGAGTTTGTCGGTGGCAAGATCGAAGCACAGGAGGGTGCCGAGCGGGCGTTAATACGGGAAGTCGCCGAAGAGACAGGCATCGACGTCGCTGACAACCTGATGGTCAAGCTTGGCCGTATCCATCACGACTATGGTGATAAGCAGGTCAGCTTGCAGGTATATCAAGTTGAGCTGACAGCAGAGCAATACGAGCAGCATAAACTGGCTGAGTATGGTCTAGAAGGGCAGGCGCTCAAGTGGGTGGATAGGCGAGCGTTACTGGCAGGTGAGTACCCGTTGCCAGCGGCCAATCGTACGATTCTACAGTGGCTGCAGCTGCCACCTGCCATCACCACCACTTATCCTTTAGCGCATTTTGGCGGCCACACCGATCCAGCGGCAGCATGGCTGGCCTACCACGAGCAGCATCTTTTGCCCAGCGCATGGGTGTATGTACGGCTCAAAGACGCAAGTGTGTCGCGCGCTGACCGCACAATTACCCAGCTTATGCAGCAGCGACCAGATATTCAGGTTATTTTGCCATTAACTGATGGTAGCCTTAGTAGCGCTGAGATTAGGGATACGCCCACTTCTCAGGTGCTAATGGTACACCAGTCCATCAGCGCATACCATCTGACTCACACGGAGCTGCTGCACTGGCAACATAGCCAATATGGTCAGGCGGCAGCTGCCGACTCAATACCCGCAGGGCAGCCACTTATCGTCAGCTGTCATGATGCCGAGAGCATCGCCGCCGCCAATCAGCTGGCACGCATGCGCATTCAGCAGCAACTGCCGCCCATCATCGGTATTTTTGTATCGCCCGTCCTGTTTACCCAAACCCATCCTGATACTGCGCCACTTGGCTGGCAGGCATGGTCTGCACTGACCAAACTGGCTGACATGCCCGTCATTGGTTTGGGCGGATTGTCGCCGTCAATGATCGATAAGGCCAAGCAATACGGCGGCGTCAGTGTGGCGGGTATTCGTCAGTTTTTATAGGCCCAAAACAGCAAAAACACAACAAATATTAAGTCGGCTAAACCACTGATTTTTTTAGCGTATTTATCTGCTTGGTAAACATGTATTTATATTGCATCATAAACACATATTTACTTACAAACCGTTGCGTTTCCCTACATTGCGACACTGTTTTTGTGGGGTGGCTGGTCTTAATATATACCGTCTAACAAAGTCAATTAAATACCGATTAAAACGCGTCTAGGCAGCTGATTGTTCATCGCTTATCCAAACGATACCTTATTATAAAAACAGTATGGCAGACACAGCATTTAGTAAATAGTATTTAATAAAAAGGCGCGTTGATGCTTACCTAAATTTTCAGGCATTTAGCTTAATCATACATAGAAAGCCGGGCGATAGAGAACAACGCCTTTATAAGCTCAGGGTAAGACCACGGTTACACCCATTAGGTGTTATCTATAATGTATAAAATTGACAGTGTATCAAGCACATTTAACAGACATAATAAATACGGTATATCTATGAAAACCAATAAGTTACCTAAATCAGCTTGGTCTGATTCACAGGAAGCTGGTTCTCAATCTCAGCAGAGCAGTTCATTTAGTGACTGCTATTTACACAGTGAATTGACCAAAAGCAGCGCACAGCAAACAGACAATGTCAGTCATGCTGCCAGCAATGATGCCAGCTATCGTGATGATCTGGTAGATGAGATAGCGAGCAGCAGGTATTCGCAGCCAGCGCCTACTCAGGTGTCTTTACAAGACAGTTATTTTGGTTATAAAAAGGTGAGCAAAAAACCTGCCAAAATAGAAGACTCTGCCATGATGGATGACATCCAAGTAACCTCGCCGCCAAAAGATAAGCACACAACGTCAAAGTGCCTGACGGGTCATGGACAAACGCCTGTGGATGCAATCATGCAGCAAGGCGCCCTTAATGTCTATGACAAGTCTAATAAAGTAGGCGCGTCATCAAAGCCTAGCTCATCAACAGCCGATGGACAGACATCCTACGGCTCTACGTCTTATACAGACTCATACAGCGAAATACCGGAGCGCGTATTTATGAATGGATTGATCAAGCACACAGGCATAGCATTAGCGATTATCATACCTTTGGCGGCGTTTTCTGCTTATGCTGCTTCGCCTGAGCCAAACACCGCGGCAAAGGCCAGCAGTGCTGAAATGACAGAGACACTGGCTGTGCAGCCAAGTGATATCATCCATAAATCTGCGACCACGCCGACCACAGTCGATAGTGTGGATCTAAACAAATACGCGGGGACGTGGTATGAGATAGGCCGCTTGCCGATGTATTTTCAGCGCAACTGTGCAGGCGATGTGACGGCCAACTATACGCAAAAGACGGATGGCTCGGGCGTTATCGTCACCAACAAGTGCTTGGATAGTGACGGCGCAGAGATCGTTGCCGAAGGTTTGGCCAAACCTGCCGATGCCACTGGTAGTAAACTCAAGGTTACGTTTTTGCCATCGTGGATACGCTGGCTGCCAGTGGGCCGTGCCGACTACTGGGTGCTGGCACGTGATGGCGAGTACAAAACTGCCTTGGTAGGGACGCCTGACAAAGACTATCTTTGGTTGCTGGCACGCTCACCAGATATCGCTCAAGAAACATACGCCAAATATCGTCAAATTGCTCAGCAACAAGGCTACGATTTAAAAGAATTTAAGCTGACACCGCAGTCCAAGCAAACGGTCAACTTGGTCCCATAATACCGTTCGCGTGGTTAATGACTGGCAAAATAGGGCGTTTTAGGCTAAAATCTAGGCGCTCTACATACTCTAACGCAAATAACCAAAAACGAGAGTCTAGATGACTCCATAAGTGTCAACGCTTAGAGCCTATACTGCCCATCTATTTATTTTTCTTCACACTTTACTGATCATACATTACTGACCATAAGGATGTTTCTCGTGAGCAACGCTGATACCTTACGCCAATTACATCAAGACCACTTGAGCAACTACAATACCCAAGAGCAACAAGCCATTGAGCTAATGGGGCTGCTAAATAAGCTGTATAATGAGCAAGACGTACAAGTGACTTTGTTCGGCGAAACGCTAGATACCAGCTCAGTGGGTCAAATATTGGCACTGCATCAAAAAGTAGCATTGCGTGAGCAAGGCGCAAAGACTATTCAGGTCGCTGACACCTTGACCATGGTAAAAACTTTGGCAGAAAATAAAAGCCTTCAAGCCGCTCGTATCGATGTCGGCCAGCTAATCGCCTCTGACACTGACGTACAGGCTGCTCTGCAAGCCGTCAACCATGAGCAAGGCGCGATGAACAGCGCCACTGACGTGGTACTATACGGTTTTGGCCGTATCGGCCGTATTTTGACTCGCCTATTATTATCACAAGCATCTAGCGCCAAAGGCTTGCAGCTAAAAGCCATCGTCGTACGTCCTGCAAAAGCAGGCGATCTGGCCAAGCGTGCGTCGTTGTTAGAGCGCGACTCTATCCATGGTAGTTTTGCTGGCGGCGTGACGGTTGATGAAGACAACAACGGCCTGATCATCAATGGTCGCTTTGTACAAGTGATTTATGCCAATGATCCAAGCACCATCGATTATACCGCTTATGGCATCGCTGATGCGTTGGTGATCGACAACACGGGTATCTGGAAAGACGAAGATGGCCTTGGTAAACACTTGCAATCTACTGGTGTCAAAAAAGTACTCCTAACCGCACCAGCAGGCGGCGATATCAAAAACGTCGTGTATGGTGTCAACAATGACACAGTCGGCGATGATACCATCGTTAGTGCAGCCAGCTGTACCACCAACGCTATTACCCCAACGCTAAAAGTACTAAACGATGAGTACGGTATCGAAAACGGTCACGTCGAGACCATTCACTCATTTACCAATGATCAAAACCTAATTGATAACTATCACAAATCAGACCGCCGTGGCCGTAGTGCAGTATTGAACATGGTCATCACCAGCACAGGCGCTGCAAAAGCAGTCGGTAAAGCGTTACCGGAGCTCAGTGGTAAGCTAACTGGCAACGCCATTCGCGTTCCAACCCCCAACGTTAGTCTTGCGATTTTGAACTTAAATCTAAAAACCGCGCCAGAGAGTGCTGATGCGTTAAATGCGTTTATGCGCAAAATCGCCAATAGCCACACTTGGCAGTCGCAAATCGCTTATACAGACTCGACTGAAGCGGTGTCGACCGACTTTGTTGGGACCACTCATGTCGGCATCGTCGATGCGCAAGCAACTATTTTGACTGATAATCATGCTATCGTATATATCTGGTATGACAACGAAGTAGGCTACAGTACTCAAGTCTTGCGTTTGGCTACCCAGATGGCTGGTATTAGCTATACGCAAATTCCTGCATAAAACGTAAGCTAAGCGCTGCAAACTCAAATATAATATAAAGCACCCGATAGTCCGATTGGTTATCGGGTGTTATTGTCATCATGAAGGCTAAGTGCTAACTACCAAATGCTAAGTGCTAACTACTCAGTGCTAAGCACCAACAATAGGACTTTGGCAGTCGTCATGACAACACCCCCTAGCAAAAACCTAAAATACAGCCGCTGGTTGTAGCCCAGTTATAGACTGGATTGTAAATTAAGGAACGTAAGATGCGATTTATTGATGAAGCCGTCGTAACGGTAAAAGCAGGTGACGGTGGTAACGGAATCGCCAGTTTTCGCCGAGAAAAATATGTCCCACGTGGTGGCCCTGATGGCGGTGATGGTGGTAGCGGCGGTGATGTCTATGTCATTGCTGATGACAACACCAACACCCTAGTGGACTATCGCTATACGCGCCGCTATGATGCAAAACGCGGTGAAAATGGACAAAGTAAAAACTGTTCAGGCAAAGGCTCAGAGGATATTTATCTGCCTGTGCCGATCGGTACGACGGTGGTCGATACCGAGACTGATGAAGTATTAGGAGATTTGGTCGAAATTGGTCAGACGCTATTGGTTGCTAAGGGCGGCGATGGTGGTCTGGGCAATACCCATTTCAAAAGCTCGACCAACCAAGCACCGCGTAAGGCAACTTCAGGTTTTGAGGGCGAGTTAAAAGTACTTAAGTTTGAGCTAAAAGTCGTCGCTGACGTGGGATTGGTCGGTTTGCCCAATGCGGGTAAATCCACCTTTATCCGTCAGGTTTCGGCTGCCAAACCAAAAGTAGCGGATTATCCCTTTACCACGTTGGTGCCAAACTTAGGCGTCGTCGATATCGGTCGCCATCGCTCGTTTGTCATGGCAGATATCCCAGGCTTGATTGAAGGCGCATCCGAAGGGGCTGGGCTGGGTATTCGCTTTTTAAAGCACGTGGCTCGTACGCGTCGTCTGCTACACTTAGTCGATGTTAAGCCCGTCGATGGTAGTGATCCGGTAGAAAATGCCCGCGTGATCTTAAATGAGCTTGAGCGTTTTTCTCCTGAGCTGGCCAACCTCCCGCAGATTTTGGTACTCAACAAAATCGATCAGGTCGCTGAGGAAGACTTAAACGAGCTGTGTACGCATATCGTGGCTGAGCTTGGCTGGACAGGTATGGTCTTTCGCACCTCTACCTTGACTGGAGAAGGGGTGGACGCGGTCAAATACCACCTGATGAACGATATTGAGCGTGAGCGCGAGCGCGAGATAGAAGACCCTATCTTTGCTGAAGCACAAAAAGAGCGTTTTGCGCGTTTAGAAGAAGAAGTCCGCCTAAATACCGAAGCCCAGCGCGAAGCATATAGAGCCGCTCGCCGAGCTGCGCGTGAAGGCATAGATAACAACGACGATCGTTTAGATGACGACGAAGATGGCGTTGAGGTGGTTTATGTGCCTTAAGCTATGACGCTTAAGCTGATATACTTAAATGTTTAGAGCAACCCCCGTAATCAATTGACACAAGACACAGGAGTTTATATGGCAGATGACATAGCAAATACGACCGAAGAAGCAAGGTTTATTAAGCAAACTCGCAACTTTGATATTCAGCGCGTTATTGTCAAGATTGGCTCATCGTTATTAACCAATAACGGCCGAGGGCTGGATCGAACTGCCATTTACGAGTGGGCCAAGCAAATTGCAAAGCTGCATAAGCAAGGCGTGGAAGTGCTGCTGGTGTCCTCTGGTGCAGTTGCCGAAGGTGTGGTACGTATGAACCTTGAGGAGCGACCACGCAAGCTTGCCGCCTTGCAAGCGTGTGCATCTATTGGTCAGATGGGTTTGATTGAGACCTGGTGGTCGGCTTTGATTCAACACGGTATCCAAAGCTCACAGCTTTTGCTGACGCACGATGATTTGTCCAACCGTAGTCGTTACCTAAATACCACTGGTGCCTTGACCCAATTGTTGGACTGGCGCGTCCTGCCGGTCATCAATGAAAATGATACCATCACTATCGACGAGATTAAGTTTGGTGACAATGACACGTTGGGCGCGATGGCAGCGGCGATGGTCAATGCGGATTTGTATATTATCCTCACAGACCAAGAAGGCGTCTTTACAGACAACCCGCGTGACAACCCCAATGCCAAGATGATTCGCCAAGAGCGCGCGATGGCAGATTATTTGTTTGATATCGCAGGTGATGGCGGCAAGCTTGGGCGCGGCGGTATGCTGACTAAGATCCGCGCCGGTCGCCTTGCTGCTATGGGCGGCTGTCCGACGGTGATTGTCAGTGGTGCGATCGATGATGTCATCACTCGAGTGGTCTCAGGCGAGGCGGTGGGTACGCTATTGACCACCA
This sequence comes from Psychrobacter sp. L7, assembly GCF_002810365.1. NCBI lineage: Bacteria > Pseudomonadati > Pseudomonadota > Gammaproteobacteria > Moraxellales > Moraxellaceae > Psychrobacter > Psychrobacter sp. L7. Next base: position 38,596 of record NZ_NEXR01000010.1, on the reverse strand, counting down.
ATGATGAAGATAAAATCATCGCCCGCAAACAGTGGCTGGCCGCCCATCTACGCATGTCAGGCACCCTGATCGTCGATGCTGGAGCGGCCAAGGCAGTGGTCGAGCATCATAAGAGCTTATTGCCTGTCGGGGTGGTGGAGGTACGCGGCGATTTTGATGAAGGCGATGTGGTAGAAGTGGTGCACCAAGACACAGGCGAGCGTATCGCGGTCGGCCAAGTCAACTTTTCATCTCGTGATGCGTGCCGTGTGGCTCGTGAGCGAACTGAGGAGTTTGATAAGATACTTGGCAATCATGAAGAGCGCGTGGTCATGGTGCACCGAGACAACCTAGCACTGACTGTCTGATCCTATTTAGCGGTCTGATCGCTATTTTTAATGACGAAGGTGTGTCCTTATTTTTATCGATAGATATCTAGCGATAGATATTTGATTGGGGACACGCCCTAATAATAAATGGCATTTAAGCTTAAGCTTTGGGCGCTCCTATCAACTCATGAGACGGTTTTTAGTATTTATATGCCGCCATCTATACGTTATCAGCGTTTATCATTTTTTATTCACTTTATTTATCCAGTACAGTATGCAAAGAGATATAAATACTGTGCGGTTTTGGAGATTTGTACATGAGTGCTTCAGACAATAATCATTCGGCTCAGCAAACGTTTGCGCCGTTAAAAAACGATAGATTGCTACGTGCCTTACGCTTTGAGCCTGTTGATACCACCCCTGTTTGGATGATGCGTCAAGCTGGCCGTTATTTACCAGAATATAAAGCCACGCGAGCAGAGGCTGGCGATTTTATGAGCTTGTGTAAGGACACTGCGCGTGCCACCGAGGTCACCTTGCAGCCACTGCGTCGTTACGATTTAGATGCGGCGATTTTATTTAGCGATATTTTGACCATTCCTGATGCGATGGGTTTGGGCTTGTACTTTGAGACAGGCGAAGGCCCAAAGTTCAAGTACCCGATTCGTCAGCAGGCAGACCTTGATAGACTACCAGTGCTAGATATGAATGACTCGCTTGATTATGTCATGCGTGCGGTGACCAGTATTCGTCAGGCGCTAAATGGCCAAGTACCCTTATTTGGGTTTTCTGGTAGCCCTTGGACACTAGCCACTTATATGATCGAAGGCGGCAGCTCAAAGGACTATCGTTATACCAAAGGTTTTTTGTATAGCAATCCTGAGTTTTTGCATCAGTTATTGGATAAGTTGGCTAGCGCAGTGGTAGATTATTTGGATGCTCAAGTGATCGCTGGTGCTCAGATTTTACAGATATTTGATAGCTGGGGCGGCGCGCTTGGTCATCGTCAGTTCGTTGACTTCTCTCATGCCTATAATAAGCGTATCGTCGCTGAGCTAAAGATTCGTCACCCGCAGATCCCAGTGGTGCTATTTACCAAAGGCGGTGGCCTGTGGCTCGATGTGCAAGCAGACAGTCAGGCGGACGCACTCGGGCTAGACTGGACCATGCCGCTAGATCGCGCGCGCCAAGTGCTCAATGAGAGCCAGCGTCAATTGACCAAGCAGCACAAAAAACTACAGAGCAGCAAAGCACTACAAGGCAACTTAGATCCAGCAACCTTGTACGGCTCGCCTGCCACCATCCGCGCAGAAGTAACGGCGATGCTCGATAGAGCCTATGCAGATGGTGAAAAAACAGGCTACGTGGCAAACTTAGGTCACGGTATCACGCAGTGGGTCAACCCTGACAATGCCAAGGTGTTTATTGATGCGGTTCATGACTATAAACTTTAGTTTATAGCGCATGAGCCATGCTTTGATGCGAGAGCAAATGCTTATCGCCAGTCGAATCCTGCAACGGGTACTGTCAGCGAGCTTGATGAGAGTAGAGCGATACTTGCGTTTGTTTTCTGGCTACTCTATTTTTAGGCATGATGTTACTCAAGTAAAAAACAAGTAAAAAAGGATATCTTATGATTTCAGCAGCTATTGTCGGCGGTACGGGCTATACAGGTATTGAGCTTATTCGCTTATTGTCTGCCCACCCCAACGTGTCTCTTGATTTGCTAACGTCACGTAGCGAGGCGGGTACGCGCGCTGATGAGATATTCCCAAGCTTACGCGGTATATCAGACATCGTTTTTAGTGATTTGGGTGAAGATACGCTCGGGGCGTTACAAAAGTGCGATGTGGTGTTTTTTGCGACCCCTCATGGGGTGGCGATGAAGCAGGCCGAGGCGCTCACGCAAGCGGGCGTTAAGGTCATCGATTTGGCTGCTGATTTTCGTTTGCAGTCCTTGACGGATTTTGAGCACTGGTATCAGCAGTCGCACGCCTGCCCTGAGCTGCTAAAAACGGCTGTTTATGGCTTACCTGAGGTCAATCGTGCCAAGCTTGCCGAGGCGCTGGTCGTGGGCAACCCTGGTTGCTATCCTACCACAGCGATTTTAGGTCTCAAACCCATTATCGAAAAACAAAACGCCCAAGCAGATAGACTGATCGAGCCGCGTATCGTCATCGATGCAAAATCTGGTGTCTCAGGCGCTGGACGTCAGGCAAAACTTGCGCTCAATTATGCCGAAACGACAGATAATTTTAAGGCTTATAGCGTTGAGGGGCATCGTCACCTGCCTGAGATCGAGCAGGGGGTGGCACAGTTACTAGGCAGTCAGTTTACGCATCGCATTCGTTTTTTACCGCATTTGGTGCCGATGATACGCGGTATGCTCAGCTCCATTCATATGGAGATGACAGAGGCTGGGACGGCTATTGACTGGCAGCAAGCCTTCGAGAATGCTTATGCAAGTGAGCCATTTATCGATGTCATGCCCAAAGGCAATTATCCAGATACCCGCAGTGTCCGCGCCAGTAACCGTCTGCGTATAGCGATACATCAAGACAACGAGCGCGCTGAGCTGACAGTGATCGTGGTACAGGATAACCTCGTAAAAGGAGCAGCAGGACAAGCGGTACAAAATATGAATGTCATGTTTGGGCTTGAGGAGTCATTGGGATTGAATTTTGCACCCATTGTCCCTTAAGGTGTTGTTTTGTTCGCTTTTTTCTCACCTTATCATTCACCTTTATGGTGCTAGGTATTGATTATAAATTCCGCTATACTAACTTGCCCTTACTATTAAGAGATACTGTCTAAATGCGTATTCAGATCGCACTACGCCTTAGCCCGCAGCCAGCATGTGTATCATGCCAAGCCTTTGCTCCATGTGATATGGAGCAAAGGAAGCAGTCTTTTAAAACCAGCGTGGCGAGCAATATCGGGCGCACGCAGCAAGGCGCTTCGTCGTTGGTATTGGCTTTGTTTGTGGTGGTGATTCTGGTCACCGCGATTGTGGGGCTGATGTTTGGTCACAAGCTTGGCTATCAGCGCGGTACTCACTCGATGCAAAACGAAGCCAAACAGGCGATTATTGATAGCAAAAAGGCCAGTAAAGAGCTGGAGGATTTGCGTCTAAGTAATAAGATTGCGACCAATCAAGCCGCCACTGCCAAGCAAGAGCTGGCAATTAGCTTAGCAAACTTACATGAACTGCGTGAAAACCAGCAAACTCTGACAGTAGAAAATCGCCAACTGACGCAGCTAAATGAGGTGTATGCAGAGGCGCTCACTGAAAAAGGCGGCATGCCACTAAAAGTACTGGGGGCTAAGATTGAGCCGCTACCTGAGAATGCTTTTGAGTATGGGTTTGATATTGGTATGCTCAGTGCGGATGGCTCAGCCAAACGTCTAAGACCGACTTTGACCTTGCTCAATGATGGCGAGCTGGTCGAAGTGCCACTTGAGCCGGCAAACCATATAATAGAAGGTATCGTACGTATTCGCGGTCGCTTTATGATGCCATCAGGCTTTAAACCTCTACAAGTCAAACTCAGCTTGCAAGCAGGCGATCAGCAAGTAGAGCAGCTGTATGATTGGAAGCTGGGCGACAGGGTGGACAATATGCCGCTGTCTTTATTGGATCTGCCTGAAGTGGATGAGAGCCCGATTGAGACAAAGAGTGCGACAGACTAGCGGCCGTCTGTCTGTTCAGAACGACATCAATAACAGACGATAATAGTCTGCCTGCTTGTTATCACCTTTATCACTTCTATAACTTCAAACTTACCTTATAATTATACTTTGATTATGATGAAACAAACGACACTACAAGATGCGCCAACGGTATGCGATTGGCACTTTCCAAACCTGCCCGCCCACCGTGCCCAAGATGGTAATACAGAAGAGGAAACCTCACCGCAAGCAGACGTACTGGTGGCTGAGCCAGAAATCGCTAAGCCGCCGATGTATGCGGTGGTCATGTACAACGACAACTACACACCGATGGAATTTGTGGTGTATGTCCTGCAGTCGGAGTTTCGTCATAGTATGGATGCTGCTGTGGAGATTATGCTGACTATTCATAATAGTAGCAAAGGTATCGCGGGCATCTACCCGAAAGATATCGCTGAAACTAAGGCCAAAAAAGTCAACAGTCTGGCTCACCGCGAAGGGTATCCGTTATTGACCCAAATCGAACCACATCAAGGGGAAGGATAATAGCGACGTCTGATGCCCACACCTTTACGGAAGCCTCAAATTAATAGGTTTGGTTGTTGATGGTGTTTATCAGTCATTCCCCCATCACCCCATTACCATAGTCAAATCCAAGTAACTCAAATATAGGGCTATCCAGTCGCTCAATGAAACAGTGAAAACATGAAGCAGTGAGATAATAAAACGATGTTTTATCTCACTGTACTGTTTTTATAATGAATTCACTATCACGTCCCCATTCTTCACCTTACTTCTGTCTCTCTGCCTCTTTGTTGTTTGTTTTCCATTCTGTCTGTTTATCTATCTTGCTGTCTTGACGCAATATGCTTCGATACATTTTAGTCGATGTTAATAGATTGACTATGGGTAAATATCGTGTTGAGATAAAGAAAAGCGAATATGAGTCATAATGCCCTGTACTTGACTGCTCGGCGCAGGCTTAATCGTCGATAGATGACTCTTTTTATCGGTAAGGGTATCCAAAACAGGGAGGTTGTGGTCCGCATTATTGATTGATATCAAGCAATTATGCCGCCATTGCCCTTGAACAATCCATCTATCGCCCTGATTTACTTACTAACTCATTCATAAAGCTATCAATTATAAAGATAGGTACAACCGTAGGAAGTCCTTATGTTAAGTCGTCATCTTGAAGTTTCTTTGCGTTTAGCAATGACGCTTGCGCGCCAAAAATCGCATGAGTATCTCACTGTTGAGCATCTATTGTTGGCACTACTAGAAAACACTCATGCCGCCAACACCCTAACGGCTTGTAATGCCAATGTTTCAGCGCTACGCACCGAGCTTGAGGCTTATATTAATAAGCACACGCCGACGGTGGATGCTGATACCGAGCAATCCCCGCAGCCAACCCAAAGCTTTGATCGCATCTTGCAGCGTGCTATCTTTCATGTACAGTCTATCGGCGGCGGCCGTCTGGTAGAAGGCTCGGATATTCTTGTGTCGATGTTTTCAGAGCACGACACCTATGCAGTATATTTGCTCAAAAAGCAAGGCATCAGCCGTCTTGAGCTGACGCAGTATCTCTCGCATGGTCAAGATAAAGATGAACCATCAGAGCCGCGTGCATCGATGACAGGTGAGCGCCGCGGTGCCTCAGAAAAAACCAGCAAAGATCCGCTAGTCGAGTTCGCTACCAATCTAAACCAGCGTGCCGCGGAAGGTAAGACCGATCCGCTTATCGGCCGCGCGTCTGAGATTGAGCGGGCGGCACAAGTGCTATGCCGTCGCCGCAAAAACAACCCGCTATTGGTGGGCGAGCCAGGCGTAGGTAAGACCTCTATCGCTGAAGGTTTGGCGTGGCTTATCATCAACGAAAAAGCGCCAAAGCCACTGAACGGCTGCGTGATTTATAGTCTAGATATCGGCGCGCTCATCGCTGGCACCAAGTATCGCGGTGATTTTGAGAAGCGCATGAAATCCTTGCTTGATGCACTAAAGAAAAAGCCCAATGCGATTTTGTTTATCGATGAGATTCATATGATTATCGGTGCAGGGTCATCGATGAGTAGCAATATGGATGTCTCAAACCTGATCAAGCCTGCCCTTGCCAACGGCGAGCTACGCTGTATCGGCTCGACCACCTTTACCGAGTATCGTCAAGTGTTTGAAAAGGATCATGCTCTTTCTCGTCGTTTCCAAAAAATCGACGTAAAAGAGCCAAGTGTCGACGATACTATCGATATTTTACGCGGGCTTAAACCGCGTTACGAAGAGTTTCACAATGTTGAGTATAGTGATGAAGCTTTGGTCACAGCAGTTCAGTTGTCAGCCAAGCACATCCATGAGCGTTTTTTGCCAGACAAGGCGATAGATGTCATCGATGAGGCAGGTGCCTATAAGCGTTTGGGTGTCGTCCCTGATGCTGATGCTGTCGCGGCAGAAGAAAGCTTCATCGCTGATTTAGAGCAGGATTTTGATACACCAGTTGCAGCAGCGGACGATGTTGATACAGACTATAGCAGCGAGATGCAAGCGGAGGCAAACACTGCCAAAGCCGATGATCAAGCCTATGCGAACGAGAAGTCTCATGAGGACTCTCAAGCCACTAAAGTGAAAAAAGCCCCGATGAAAATCGATGTGGCAGATATCGAAGCCATCATTGCTAAGCTTGCCCGTATTCCGCCCAAATCGGTGTCCAGTGATGATAAGAGTATCTTGGAGCACTTGGACCGTGACCTCAAGCATTTGGTGTTTGGTCAGGATGAAGCCATCACGACTTTGGCAGATGCCATCAAGCTGTCGCGAGCTGGGCTCAAAGCGCCAGACAAGCCGATTGGCTCGTTTATGTTTGCCGGCCCAACAGGGGTAGGTAAGACAGAGGTATCGCGTCAGTTGGCCAACCTGCTCGGCGTGGAGCTGGTACGTTTTGACATGTCAGAATACATGGAAGCGCACACCGCATCACGTTTGATTGGCGCGCCTCCTGGCTATGTTGGCTATGATCAAGGCGGTTTGCTGACCGAAAAAATCAATCAGCATCCGCATTGCGTGTTGCTACTAGATGAGATCGAAAAAGCCCACCCTGATGTCTTTAACTTGCTACTGCAGGTGATGGACCATGGTACGTTGACGGATAATAATGGCCGCGTTGCTGTCTTTAAGCAGGTGATTATCATCATGACGACCAACGTCGGTGCGGAGAGTATCAGCCGCTCGTCCATGGGCTTTACCCAGCAAGATCATAGCCGTGACAATACTGAGGCGTTAAAGCGGGTCTTTACCCCTGAGTTCCGTAACCGTTTGGATGCGATTATTCAGTTCAACCCATTAGATACGTCGGTTGTGGTATCAGTGGTCGATAAGTTCTTGGTTGAGCTACAAGTACAGCTCGATGACAAACAAGTGACATTAGAGATCGACGATGACGTACGTGACTATCTGGCGGACAAAGGCTATGATCGTCTAATGGGGGCTCGTCCGATGCAGCGCTTGATACAGGATGAAATCAAGAAGCCGCTTGCGAGTATGATTTTGTTTGGTGACTTGGTCAATGGCGGGGTCGTACATCTGACCTTGGCACCTGAGGCACAAGATGAAACAGACGAGAACGCTGTCGCATTAGAAAAAGATCAGAGCGCCAATAAAGGCTCAGCAGACAGTCGTATCGTGCTGACGGTGGTGGAGACGCACGAGCCACACCCAGATTCTGAGTCATTAGCCAGCTAAGGCTTTGCTACTAATATAATAAGAACGGTTACCATATTCGTGCGGTAGCCGTTTTTTTATTGTTATAATTCATCATCTCATTTTTATTTATGTTGATTGACTTTACTAAAAGTAAGGGTCTTGTAGGTAGTAGCCAGCCAACTTTTATACATAGTTAATTCATTTCAAAATAAGTACCAGTCGTATATAACAACTAAAAAAGGACACAGTATGGAACCTCTCGATGCAAAAGCGCCAAAAACAGCCGCACAAAAAAAGGCCATCTTAGACAAAGTACGTTTGCCAGAAGACTGGAAGATGGCCTTGGCAGATGAGCTGACTTCTGAGAATATGGACAACCTACGGGCTTTTTTAAAGGAAGCTTATCAGTCGCCAGATAGCATCTATCCACCAGCGCCACTGATGTTTAACGCCTTTAATCTCACGCCATTATCTCGCGTTAAAGTGGTCATCTTAGGGCAAGACCCTTATCATCGCCCAGGTCAGGCCATGGGATTGTCGTTTTCGGTACCCAAAGCCATTCCAAAACCGCCGTCACTCAATAATTTGCTAAAAGAGATGGCCGATGATATCGGTGTTCAGCCATCAGCGCATGGGGACTTGACCTATTGGGCGCAGCAAGGTGTATTACTGTTAAACAGTGCGTTGACTGTGCGAGAAGGTGAGCCAAACAGTCATCAAAATCAAGGCTGGGAGCAATTTACCGATGCAGTGATCGATGTGATCAACGAACAAACAGAGCATACGGTGTTTATTTTGTGGGGTAGTAAAGCCCAGAAAAAAGGCAAATACATCCATGCTGATAAACATTTGATTTTAACCGCTGTCCATCCATCGCCGCTGGCGGCAAACCGTGGTGGATTTTTTGGCACCAAGCCGTTTTCGAAGACCAATGATTATCTCCGGCAGCATGGTCGTACACCCATTGACTGGCAGTTGCCACAGTAGCTAGCTATGACCATTCCTTTTTTTGCCGCAGAGACACTGCAGGCGCATCATTGTTGTCTGCCTGATGGTATTAGTTACCACTCAAGCCCTGATAGCTTGTCTGCGGACGCTGCTGGTAGCCGTGCTCGACATCAGCTTGAGCTGAGCACTCAGCAGTTTTGGATGCTAGAAGATGTACAGTGGATGCATCAAGCATTGGCATTGGCTCAGCACGGCGCTGAGCTGGGCGAGGTGCCAGTTGGTGCGATACTGGTACATGAGCAGCAGATGATTGGTAAAGGCTTTAATGAGCCAATCGGCCGACATGATGCCACCGCCCATGCCGAGATAGTTGCTCTAAGAGATGCCTGTAGCCACCTAAAAAACTACCGTCTGCCATCAAACACCACCTTATATGTGACCTTAGAGCCTTGCACCATGTGTATGGGCGCGCTAATCCATGCGCGAGTGGCGCGGCTGGTGTATGCGGCAAATGAGCCGCGAGCTGGCATGGTGGGTAGTCAGATGGATCTGTCGGCACAAGATTTTTATAATCATATCATTACTGTACAACGGGGTTTGTGCAGTGAGCATAGCAGTCAGCTACTTAAGCGGTTTTTTCGAGCGCGTCGTCAGCTGGCCAAGCAAAAAAAATTAGATGTTAAAAAATAAGGGCTTTTGCTTATCTACAAAATATACTGCCTGCAAATATAAGCATCAGTCATGGTGATGATAGGGTTTTCTTGCTATAATATCGCCCTATTTGGCGCTGCGATTATCAGATGGCTGTTAAGCATTTGATAAGGTGGTGAATATCGCGCTGTCCTTAGCAGTGGGCGATATATGTTGTTTTTATAATTGAGTAAACATGATGACTGTCTCTACACCTGACTTTACGCCTGATAATGCTTTGCAGGACCGTGATCCCTCTGAGCAAGCGGTACAGCGTTATCCCGTGATATGTATTGATGGTCCAAGCGGGGCGGGTAAAGGCACAGTCACATGGCGCTTAGCGCAAGCACTGGGTTATCAGTTATTAGACTCAGGGGCGCTATACCGCATCGTCGGGCTCAAAGCCTTTGAAGCAGGACTGCTCGGTGCCGACGGTTGTCAAGACATTGACGAGCAGGCAGTACTGACATTAACCCAAGGTTTAGATATCGTGTTTGTGCCCAATGAGGCATCAGGCCGCGTAGATATCATCGTCAATGGCGATGCCGTTGGCGAGCAAGTACGTAACGAAACCGTTGGTGGCTATGCCTCAAAGATCGCGGTATTCCCTAAAGTGCGTCAGGCGCTGCTCACGCTACAGCAAAAAATGGCCAGTCGCTCAGGGCTGGTCGCTGACGGCCGTGATATGGGAACGGTGGTATTCCCTGATGCGGATGTTAAGGTATACTTGACAGCCAGTGCCAAAGCGCGTGCTGAGCGCCGTGTCACGCAGCTATTAAGTGCAGGGCAAACCGCAGATTTTGAGGCGATTTTGGCAACGATCAAAGCGCGTGACGAGCGTGATGAAAACCGCGCGACGGCACCATCGAAGCCTGCCAAAGACGCTTTATTGCTGGACAGTTCATGTCTGGATGCCGACAGCGTATATGAACAAGTCAAAAAATACTGTCAGGACAAAGGTATTTGTTTTAATAATTAATAAAAACAATACAGTAACTACCAACTCACTACCAAAAAATTTGCTACAGGCTTTGGTTTTAGTATAAAATTGTATAAGTAGAGATGTGCAATAAGCCAAAGCCAACATTGGAGCAATAGTAAAAATGTGAGCGGGTAGTAAAGACAGTTGTTGCTAATGAGTGTGATGAGATGCTCGCTTATTAGCAACAAAGGTTTTTTATATGACTGCATAAGATATAAAACCAGTATTCTCGTTTTATGCAATCATAAATTTGATCCGTACTGTGCTGGACAGGATACGGCTATACAAAGGTAGACATAATGGAATCATTTGCTGAACTATTTGAAGCGAGCATTGAAGAGCAGGGTCTGGATATCGAGCGTGGCTCGGTTATTACAGGTACTGTTGTGGCCATCGATAGCGATTGGATCACAGTAGATACTGGTCTTAAATCTGAAGGTATCGTCGCTCGTGAAGAGTTTTTAAGCGAAGAAGGCGAACTTGAAGTTGAAGTTGGCGATAGCGTTGATGTCGTGGTTGAAGCGGTTGATAATGGTATGGGTCAAACCCTACTATCACGCGAAAAAGCCAAGCGCGTCGAGACGTGGAATGTCCTTGAAAAAATCTATGATAACGATGAGATCGTAAAAGGTATCATTTCTAGCAAAGTAAAAGGTGGTTTTACTGTAGACGTGGGTTCAGTACGCGCGTTCTTACCAGGCTCATTGGTTGATGTACGTCCGATTCGTGACACCACACATCTTGAAGGCAAAGAGCTAGAATTCAAAGTCATCAAACTTGACCAAAAACGTAACAACGTTGTGGTTAGCCGCCGCGCAGTAATGGAAGCTGAAAACTCAGCTGAGCGCGAAGAGCTATTGAACAAGCTTGAAGAAGGTATCGAGATCGAAGGTATCGTCAAAAACCTAACTGATTACGGTGCGTTCGTTGATCTTGGTGGTATCGATGGCCTGCTACACATCACTGACATGGCATGGCGCCGTATCAAGCACCCATCTGAGGTGGTTGAAGTCGGTCAAGACCTAAAAGTTAAAGTATTGAAGTTTGACCGTGAGCGCAACCGCGTAAGCCTAGGTCTAAAACAACTTGGTACCGATCCTTGGGACAACGTTGGCGGTACTTACCCAGTCGGTAGTATTGTTAAAGCTCGCGTTACCAACCTAACTGATTACGGTTGCTTCGCTGAAATCTCTGAAGGTATCGAAGGTCTAGTACACGTATCAGAGATGGATCACACCAACAAAAACATCCACCCATCAAAAGTTGTACAAGTGGGTGACGAAGTTGACGTGATGATCCTAGATATTGATGAAGAGCGTCGTCGTATCAGCTTGGGTATCAAGCAAACCCTAGCAAACCCATGGGAAGAGTTTGATAAGAAACATGAGCGTGGCGATAAAATCACTGGTACTATCAAGTCAATCACTGACTTTGGTATCTTTATCGGTCTAGACGGCGGTATCGATGGTCTGGTTCACTTGTCTGATATCTCTTGGAACGAAACGGGCGAAGAAGCAATCCGCAACTACAACAAAGGCGACACTGTAGAAGCAATGGTATTGTCTGTAGATGCAGAAGCGAACCGTATCAGCCTAGGCGTGAAGCAGTTAAGCTCAGATCCATTTAACGAATACCTAGTCGCCAATGACCGCGGTGCTATCGTCAATGGTAAAGTAAAAGAAGTAGACGCTAAAGGCGCTACTATCGAGCTTGCTGATGAAGTTGAAGCGTACTTACGTGCCTCTGAGATTCAGCGTGACCGTGTCGAAGATGCCACCAAGCATCTAAGCGTTGGTGATGACGTTGAAGCGAAGATCATCAGTGTGGATCGTAAGACTCGCAACATCAACTTGTCTATCAAAGCAAAAGACGAAGCTGAAGAGCGTCAAGCGATCAAAGATCTAGGTAGCAATGCGCCACAAGCAGCTGATGCTCAACCAAAAACCATTGGTGATTTGATCAAAGAGCAAATGCAGTAAGCGACAAGTTATTGATCTAAAAGTAATATAAAAAAAGCGACTTCGGTCGCTTTTTTTATGATTGAGTATTTGGTATGCGTTACATCTTCAAGGTTTTTGCGGAAACAAAGCAAACTCTTATTTCCATTTATGATAATATCCGCTATCATTTGCAACATTGAGTAACGAGATGTAAATCACTGCTTACTGATGAGAGCTGTATTAGCACTACTGACCGGTATTTTGCTTTTTGTTTCGATTTTCAGTATGGTCTTATACGGCTATATGAAGGGTTAAAACCTTTAAAAACCTTTAAAAAATAGTAACTTGGTTTACAATCATCTTATCCATCAATTAACAAGGCAAGCGTAACGATGCAGCAAGCGATTAATAAGTCTGAATTTATTAGTAATTTGAGTGCGAACTGTGACAATATGACTGATAGCGTGGTCGATGATGCAGTGCGTGAAATATTAAACTTAATGACCGATACACTGGCCAATGATGGCCGAGTAGAAGTACGTGGGTTTGGTAGCTTTTGTTTACATCATCGCCGTGCCCGTATGGGCCGCAATCCTAAGACTGGGGAGAGCGTACCAGTACCTGCCAAAGCCATTCCGCATTTCAAGCCAGGCAAAGCCCTGCGCGAAGCGGTCAATGACAAAGTGGCTAATGGATAGATAATACGATCATCATGGCAGCGTTGGGTAGTATTCATTAACAGTAGCGTGAAAAGTAGCATCGCTGTTTGTGACAAAACGTGGTCTTTGAGTCCTTTGCAACCCATCAAACCAAGGTATATGTCTTATGCGCTTTTTACTGTTTGTACTACTGTTTTTAAGCTTCGCGTATTCATTAGGGTTGGTATTGGCCAATAATACCGAGGTTGGCGTAAATTTACTGTTTTCACAAGCGCCGACGATGAATTTGGGCTTATTACTGATCTTATGTCTGATACTAGGTATTGTGATTGGTATGCTACTGGCGCTGCTGCTCTTTCGTGTTTTACAAAACAAATGGGAAATCTCACGTCTACAAAAAGCCAATACCAATCTGCAAGAACAACTGACGCAAGCCAATGTGGTCATCGATCGTCAAGCGACTGCGCCTTCGGTAGAAGAGGCAGTGTATGGTTCGACAGCGACCAACGTGCACGATAATCACGCCGCTAAAGATGAAGCGGCGACACTGACCAAACAAAAACGTGACTAAATCTGACTAAGTCTGAAGAGAGCGTCAGCTAGGCACCTTATGATACAAACTTGTGAGACAGGTGAGTTGGTAGCCATCCGTTTGGTCGCTGTTTGGTTTTTTTAACTTCGATATAAATGTGGCAACACTATGAATAATGCAATCAAATCTCCTGTCGTTGTCGCCTTAGACAATATGACAATGGAAGCGTCGCTCGCGTTGGCTGACAAGCTCGATCCAGCGCTGTGCCGTTTAAAGGTAGGCAAAGAGCTGTTTACGCGTTGTGGCCCTGATATCATCAAGGTACTGCACCAACGTGATTTTGAAGTGTTTTTAGATCTTAAATTTCATGATATCCCTAATACTACGGCACAGGCGGTACTCGCGGCGGCTGATTTGGGTGTGTGGATGGTCAATGTGCATGCGAGCGCAGGCTTAGAGGCGATGTCGCTTGCCAAACAGCGCTTGTTGGAAAATAACTTAGATACCTTGCTGATTGCGGTCACGGTACTGACTTCTATGGACAATCAAGCATTGACGCAGACGGGTATTACCGATGGGCTGGATACACAAGTCAGTCGCCTAGCACAGCTGACCAAGCAAGCAGGTCTCGATGGCGTGGTCTGCTCAGCACGAGAAGCCCAGAGCCTAAAGGCGCTATGTGGTCAAGATTTTAAGCTGGTGACGCCTGGTATTCGCCTCGCTGAGGACAATGCTGACGACCAAAAACGCATCTGTACGCCTGCCCAAGCGCTACAAGATGGTGCTGACTATCTGGTGATCGGACGTTCTATCACGCAGGCGGCCGACCCAGCGGCCAAGCTGCAACGGATACTTGAGGGTATCTAGCCTAAGTCAAAGACAAAGAAAAGAGACAGCCTAAGCCGCTGTCTTTTTGCTTTTTGCGGGTAGATAAAAAGGTGCTACACTACTTAAAATTTATGTTGATATCTATGACAAAAAATACGCTATGCTTCTATGCATCGTCTGATTGATTTTTGTCCTTGATGTCCTAAGACACTATTGGAAGATATGAAATTACAGATTTTAAGTGACCTGCATATTGATAGCTATGCACGTCAGTCGCATCCGATGGGGCATATCCCCAAGACTGATGCCGACGTGGTGCTGGTCGCAGGCGATACGGCCAATAGCGACAGCGGTATGCCGTGGTTACAAGCGCAAGCGGCCCGTCTGCAGGTACCTCTGATCACCATCGCAGGCAATCATGAATACTTCAATGAAGACGTGCTGCATTTTGATAAAAAGCTGGCCATTTGGGATAACTATGATGCCAAGTCGCAGCAAGGCGTGCGGGTTTTACAGTGTCAACACATCGATATTGGAGACGTACGTATCTTGGGCTGCACCTTATGGACGGATTATCAGTATCAGGCCAATGAAGAAACCATGGCAGCGGCCAAGCGTTTTATGCGTGACTATAAACAAATCTATGCCGGTAGCGAGTTGTTTTCCCCTGAGGTGTCCATGCAACTGCATGCTAAGCAGCGTCAATGGCTACAGCAAGCATTAAAAACCGCTCAATCGCTTGGCAAAAAGACCATCGTCATGAGCCACCACAGCATCAGCCCGTTGTCGGTATCTGAGAAATATGCCAGTCTACCCAGTAATGCTGCGTTTGTGAGTGACTTGTCAAGCTGGATGCAGGAGGAATGGGCACCAGCGCTATGGGTGCATGGCCATACCCATGAAGCCTTTGATTATCGTATTGGTCGTACCCGAGTGGTTGTCAATCCACGTGCGTATCCCAACGAAGTCAGTAGTACCGAGATAGCATTTGCTTGGGATAAAGTGATTGAGCTTGATTAGATAGCATACTCTCGCTTGAGATAAAGCGCATAGCAGTGCTGGGCGGTTTTCATTTCGGTTTTGCTTATTTGCAACTGAATTTATATTTTGTTCATTCTTCACAAAAAATCTGCTACGCTTGCTGGCATGAGCAAATACTTCCACAACACTTTATCGAAACTATCTGCAGAAAGGCGTGCCAGTCATACGCCAAGCGCGCCCGCGCCGTCGCACCTGCCTGATAGTATGATCTCTTCAGTAAGCTTGTTGCCTGAAGACAAGCGCCTGATTTTATTTACCAGACACTCCCTGCGAGAGCGCTCTGACGGTAATGGCTTTGCCAGTTATCAGTTGCCATTGACTCCTAAAGGTCGCGTCTTGGCCAAGTCTTGGGGGCGCTGGTTGGCAGGTCATCTGCCATACTCTCTAGACGTGGATAGCATCTCAAGCCCTATCGGCCGCTGTATTGATACCGCGCAGCTTATGCAAGCAGGTGCAGGGTTACAGCGTGACATCATGCACCAGTCGCTGTTGGTAGAGCCTGGTAGCCTCGTCACTGACCCTGAGGTTGCCAATCCAGTATTTAAAGAAATCGGCGTGCTCAACTTTATCAATCGTTTTTTACAAGGCAATCTTGCTGGCACCAAAAATGCGTATCAGGGTGGCTTGGATATCTTGTCGCTTTTTTATCAGCATCAGCCGCAGTCTGGGCATCTTATGCTGGCGGTCAGTCACGATACGTTGCTGTCAGCATTTTTGGCGGTGATGTTTGATGTGGTAGAGATTGATTGGAATGATTGGCCAAAGATGATGGAAGGGGTGTTTTTGTGGTTTGATGATAAGCCATTTGAACAAGCCAGTGCCCACTTCGTCTGGCGCGGTGAGGTCTATATACGGCCGATTGCGACGTTGTTAGAAGGGTACCGTGCAGCAGGGTTTCATCCAAATACATTGCTGTTGCCACCAGAGGTGAGGTGGGACTAAGCTTAGCATCAGCAGTGCCATGGTTGAATGTTCAACACGCCCTATAAACGAGGCATTGTTTTTATGGTTTTTGGGCATAAAAAAACCTTGCCTCAGCATAAGAGCTAATGACAAGGTTTTGATCATCACCCAAACAGAGTGATGCGGTCTAAACGCGACCTATCTTAAGCTTGTAAGCCTTTGATGGTTTTGTTTAGGCGGCTCTTACGACGAGCAGCTTTATTCTTATGAATAATACCTTTGTCAGCCATACGATCAAGAACAGGTACCGCTTTTTTGTAAGCTTCGGTAGCCGCGTCATAATCTTTAGCTGCGATAGCCGCATCAACACGTTTTAAGTAAGTACGAACCATAGAGCGTTGTGACGCAGAGTTCTGACGACGTTTGGTGTTTTGACGGGCGCGTTTACGAGCTTGTGCAGTATTAGCCACGCGTATCTCCTTGATAAAGACAGATAAAAATATGAATGTTGATTGCAATAATGGGTTTAACAATCATCGGTGACGAGCAGCCGTCTCGTCAAACATGATGTCGATGTCCAATACTAAAGTATCTAATATCGGTAGTCATCGCAAGCGTCAGAACTGTTTGGAATAATTAAACAGCGTTGACGTGTAAAGCCGGTTATCTTAGCAAATTATTGCGCTTAGGACAATATATTTGATGGTTAATCGGTAAAGAAGTTATGCTATTTTATCAATATTCGGTTTTTTCATGTATCTACTCTCAAAGGTTGCGGCCAGTAAAAGGCTTGACGGATAAAATCTCTTACAATAAATTCGCTATAATACCCTCACCGCCGAGTGATTTTAGGTATGATACGCAAGCGGTAAGTTAAAATAGCGCCCAGATATGCTGGCGGATAAGCGACTACGATAAATAAAGAGAATGCTTTGTATAAGAGTGCTCTCATATCTCATACGATACGAATGGATAAGATATGCAGCGAAAAGCAATTGTGATTGGCGCGACAGGATTGGTAGGGCAATATCTTGTCAAGCAGCTGAGTGAGCTTTATGACACGTTGATTGTGATTGCACGGCGTCCGCCACGCTATATCAATGCTAGCATGAGGTTTTATCAAGTCAATGATTTTGACAACTTGGCTGAGGTGTTTGCCAGTGTCGGCGCTGATCGCAGCACCGATGCTTTTAGCTGTCTTGGTACGACCAAAAAGCAAGCTGGCAGTGATGAAGCCTTTCATAAAGTGGATCATGACTACAATGTGACGTTTGCTACGCTGTGCCGCGAGAAAGGGGTAGAAAACTTCTTTTTATTGTCTGCGATGAATGCTGATATCGACAGTCGGTTTTTATACAACCGAGTCAAGGCGGAGACCGAGCAGTCCATCATGGCGCTAAACTTTGCCCATTTGGTGATTTTTCGGCCATCGTTGTTGCTCGGTAAGCACAAAGGTCGCCCGCTTGAGAGCCTAGGTCAAAAAGCCTTTAAGCTCGTCTCGCCTTTGGTGCCGGAGTCATTACCCCTGCATCCTATTTCTGCAAAACGTGTTGCTAGCGCCATGGCCATGAGCGCCCATGATATCTACGAGCGTAGTAAGTACCGCCGTGAGCCTGCGATTACCACCACAGATATCATCGAAAATAAACAAATGCTGGCAATGACCAAAGTCAAAAAATAGCCTCAGTAAAAAACACCAATCATACTTTTTATACCGTTTAATTCTAGCCAACAACGAACAAGGAGTGTACTCATGTCAAACGCAGCAGCAGAGCCTACCATGAACCAAGACAATTTTGTGACGTGTGATTTATTGGATGCCAATCCTGAGTCGCAAGTGTGTCTGCCAAATATCGAAGGTAAGTCGTTTTATAGCTTTGGTGGCAAAGATCGGTTTTGCGGTGAGATTGTGACGGTTAAGTGTTTTGAAGACAACAGCCGCGTCAAATCGCTATTAAACAGCGATGGTAAAGACAATAAGGGCAATGGAAAGGTACTGGTGGTCGATGGTGGTGGCTCGATGCGCTGTGCGCTGCTCGGCGATATGATTGCTCAGTCGGCGATTGATAATGGTTGGGCTGGGGTCATCGTGTACGGCTGTGTCCGTGATGTCGATGATATGGCACAGATGGATATCGGTGTCATGGCGCTTGGCTGTATCCCGCGTAAATCGACGCGCCGTGATGAAGGTCAAACCGATCTCGAGATTAGCTTTGGGGATTTGACCCTAAATTCAGGCATGTTTGTCTATGCAGACAATAACGGCATTATCGCGAGCGACAAGCCTCTGCTTTAAGCCGACTGCCAAGCCTAGTCCAACCATTAATATAAAACCTCGGCTTAAGCGTTGAGGTTTTTGTGCGTGATGTGCTGAGTGACAAACCGTTACGGCATAAATTTTGGTAATTGCATAAATATTCGTATAATAGCTTTCTGACTCTTAACTTTGATCTTATCCTCTATGCCTATCACTGCTTTGACTGACGCGTTCGATCCTATTAACCAGCAGTTGTTTCCTATCGCTCATGCCGAGCGGCGCTGGCTGACCCCTGTTTATGGTGCGGTTAGTAGTCTATGGCTGGCAAGCTTGATGCAAGCGCTGGTATGGGACGTGTCCGAGCGTCTAAAAGTAGTGGTAACGCGCGATCAAAACCAGCTCAATCAGATAGAAACCGAGCTGGCGTTTTGCGGCGTCGATGCCTATGTGTTTCCTGATTGGGAGACGCTGACCTACGATGAGCTGTCCCCGCATCAAGACATCGTCAGCGAGCGTATCAACCTATTGACCGATATGCCCACTAAAGGCGTGCTGCTCATCTCGGTGCAGGCGCTCATGCACCGGGTCGCCCCGCCAAGCTGGCTGATAGGGCAGCATTTTGATTTGAGTGTCGGTGATCGCTTTGATATCAATACCCAGCGCGAGCTGCTTGCAAAGGCAGGCTACCGTGCGGTCGAAAACGTCTTTGAGCCAGGCGAGTTTGCGGTACGCGGTAGTATTGTCGATATCTTTGCCATGGGGCAGCCATTTCCGCTACGTTTAGACTTGTTTGATGATGAAATCGAAACCATTCGCTTTTTTAATCCGCAGACGCAGCGTACGCTGACCGTCGACGATCTAAAAAATATGATGAGTGGTAACGACAGTAGCATCGGCAAAGAGTCACTGTCGCTACTGCATAAACTGCCTGATATCTCAAAACCTATTCAGCAGTTTCAGATACTACCTGCCAAAGAGTTTCCGCTCGATGAAGGGCGCGAGACGTTTCGGACCAACTTTGCAGCGATGTTTCCCAATACCAGCAGTCGCAAGTCTGAGCTGCATAAAGATGTGATGGCGGGTATCGCCAGTAGCGGGCTTGAGTACTATCAGCCATTGTTTTTTGATTTGGATGACTGGCAAGCTGACAGCAGCTTGTTTGCTTATTTGCCAGATGACGCTCTGTTTATCATCGATGAGCGAATCCACGAAACACAAGCGGATTATTGGTCGCAGATTCAGCGCCGTTATGAAGAGCGCAGGCACGATATCGACAAACCTATTGTCGCCCCAGAATTGTTATATTTATTATCAAATACCTTAAACGAGCATCTTAACCACTATCCGCGAGTGATGCTCAGTGCGCATGAGACGCGCGCGGCGATAGACAATGATGCCTCATCGACCGCACAGGCTGCCTCTAATCGGCAAGGGTTGGTCACACTCACGGCGCAACAACCGCCGCAGCTGGCGGTCAATCACCAAAAAGCAGAACCATTGGCCGATTTGCTAGAGTTTTTGCTACAGCAAGCACAAACAGCGACGCCGGTGCTGATCGTTGCCGAAACAGCAGGGCGCCGTGAGATTTTGATAGAGCTGTTTAAGGGTAAGGTAGATACCAAAGCGTATGATAGCTTTGAAGCATTTTTGGCCGCTGATAAGGTCACAACCCTTAATGACAATAACTTGCCGCAGGTAGGGCTTACGGTGGCGCCTATCGAGCGCGGGGTGTATATTCCTGAGCGCCTGGTGGTGATCAGTGAGACTCAGCTGTTTGGTAGGCAAGTGCTACAAACACGTCGCCGTCGCCAAAGTGGGGTGTCAGAAGAGTTTTTGGTCAAAAGCGTCACAGAGATTACCGAAGGCAGCCCAGTGGTGCATATCGAGCATGGTATCGGCCGCTATAATGGGCTGATTACCTTAGATGTGGGCGATGGCGAGCAAGAGTTTATTCATCTAAAATACGCGGACGACGCCAGTATTTATGTACCCGTTGCCAATTTACAAATGATCAGCCGCTACAGCGGTGGTGACCCCGCGCTTGCACCACTCCATAAAATAGGTAGCGGCAAGTGGGACAAAGCCAAACAAAAAGCGCTGGAGCAAATCCATGATGTCGCCGCCGAGCTGCTCAATATGCAAGCAAGGCGTGAGGCCAAAGTCGGTATTCATTTCAAGATTGACCCTTCACAATACGAGCTGTTTGCCAGTCAGTTTGCCTTTGAAGAGACCGCCGATCAGGCCAATGCTATCCATGCGGTGATGGAGGACATGAGACAAAACCAGCCGATGGATCGCCTCATTTGCGGTGATGTGGGTTTTGGCAAGACAGAAGTGGCGATGCGCGCGGCGTTCATTGCGGTCAGTGCCGGTTATCAAGTGGCGGTATTGGTGCCAACGACGCTGCTGGCAGGTCAGCACGAAGACAATTTTCGCGACCGTTTTGCCGATTGGCCAGTACGTATCGAGACATTATCGCGTTTTGGTGGCAAAAAACATCAAGAGACGGTATTGGCAGACCTTGCCGCGGGTAAGGTGGATATCGTCATCGGTACCCATAAACTGTTGCAGCCGGATGTAAAGTTTGCCAATTTGGGACTGATGATCGTTGATGAAGAGCACCGCTTTGGTGTACGCCATAAAGAGCGTATCAAAGCCATTCAGACCGATGTAGACAGTATGTCGATGACAGCGACGCCGATTCCGCGTACGCTTAATATGGCACTATCTGGCATGCGTGATATGTCGATTATCGCCACGCCGCCTGCTCGTCGTCTGGCGATCAAAACCTTTGTTATGCAAAAGACCGATGCCTTGATGAAAGAGGCTATCTTGCGTGAGCTATTACGCGGCGGGCAAGTCTACTTGCTGCATAATGATGTGGCGAGCATTGAGCGCATGGCAGAGACGATACGTGAGCTGGTGCCCGAGGCTAGAGTGGGGGTCGCGCATGGGCAGATGCAAGAGCGCCAGCTTGAGCAGATTATGGAGCAGTTTTATCATAAAAAGTTCAATGTGCTGGTGTGTTCGACCATCATCGAGACCGGTATCGACGTACCAAATGCCAATACTATCATCATTGAGCGCGCGGATAAGTTTGGTCTGGCGCAGCTGCATCAGCTGCGAGGCCGCGTAGGCCGTAGTCATCATCAGGCGTATTGCTACTTGCTCGTGCCATCTATCAAAGGCTTAAAAGGCGATGCCAAGCGCCGTCTGCACGCCATCGAACGCGCCAATACATTGGGTGCAGGCTTTATGCTGGCGAGTGAGGATTTGGAGATTCGCGGGGCAGGTGAGATACTGGGCAAGCAGCAAAGCGGTAACATGCAAGCCATTGGCTTTAGCTTGTATATGGATATGCTAGAGCGTGCGACAAAGGCCATCAAGGCGGGCAAAGAGCCTGATTTGAATACCCCATTGTCACTTACCAGTGAGATCAATCTGCACAGCTCAGCGCTGATACCAGAAGAATACTTGCATGATGTGCATCAGCGTTTGCTATTTTATAAGCGCATCAGTAATGCTGATGATTTTGAGGCGCTCACCGATATCCGTACCGAAATGATTGATCGTTTTGGCACACTGCCAGATCAGACCAAGCATTTATTTGCCATCCATAGACTGCGCATACAGGCCGAGCCATTGAAGATCAACAAAATCGATGCCAATAGTAGCAGCATGACGTTAGAGTTTGCCCCTGATACGCCAGTTGACGCCTTGGCAATTATCCAGCTTATTCAAAAAGATGGACAGCGCTACCGGATGAATGGCGCCTCTGGCATTCGCTATCAAGATGCCAATAAGCTGGCCACGCCGCAGCAACGCGTGACTGTGCTTGAGGAGTTGCTACGCTACTTTAGCGAGCATATGGTAGCAGAGCCTGCTTAGCACTTCGAGTGACGTCAATCATCATATCAAGCGCCGCATCTATTAGGCAGCAGCACAGTAAAACAGCAGCCAATCTATCAAGGCGCTATTTTATCTACTGGATAACTGATAAAATAGCAGATACTCTGTGTCTGCTCTATGACCTATAACGTCCGATAGGTCTTGGCCACCCTTATTTTTAGTATCTAAGTATTATCCCCTTCATAACAAGAGAACCGTCATTATGTTCCAACTTCATCATAAACTTGCAGCCGACAGTTTTTTGGTGGGAGATTTCCCATTATCGACCTGCCGTTTAATCAATGATTGTCAGTTTCCTTGGTTGATATTGGTGCCACGTGTCTCTGGTATCAAAGAATTGTATGAGCTGTCTGAGGCCGACCAAGCGCAGTTTTTGCGCGAGTCGAGCTGGTTGTCCAGCCAACTTGCCAAGACTTTTCAGGCTGACAAGATGAACGTGGCTGCGCTGGGCAATCAGGTGCCGCAGCTTCATTTTCATCATATCGTTCGTTATCAAAACGATATGCAGTGGCCCAACCCAGTGTGGGGCGTCCCTGCTGTACCTTACACCAAAGAAGTACTGGCGCAAATGCAGCAAACTTTGATGATGGCGCTGCGTGGTCATCATCAAATGCCGTTTGATTGGCAGATGCAGTAGGTCTTTTAGCAATAAGCCTTTGGTAATAAACAGTTAAATACGCATAGGCGTGAGCGTTCGTCTGTAAGCATAGCTCTCTGTGTTAATGAGTTTATTGTACGGCTTTACGAAAAATATTTTACATTTGTCTGTCAGTCGTTATATTAGAGTGTAAGTTGGCTAAATGGATATAGCCAGCTTGTCAGATCAGTGTCTTTGCTGCGTCACATCAGAGTAGATGCGGTGCGGTACAAAGTGCTGAGACCTTCAATTTTAAATCAGGATTGTTTGATTTAAAGTTTCACTCTATGTTAAGGACAACAAATGGCTACTTCCTCTATCTCACTACCCTCGTCACGACGACCTACTATGTTGTTTCTTTCGATTTGTACCGCGTTGCTGGGTATGACGGCCTGTGAAACAGACTCTACTGAACCTACCGCCATGTCGCCCGCGGCGACACAAACCATCACGGCTGATGCTGGCCCATCTAACCGCTCTATTACGTCGAACTTTAGCGCCAGCGCTGCTGCTAAATCGGTCGCGCCCCGTTATCTCGTCGGTACTGGTAAAGCCGACATCACAGGAGCTGCAGCCGAAACGGGCATGTTTGGCTATGCTGCAGGTCAGGTGGTGCAGGGTATCAATGATCGTCTATATTCTCATGCTTTTATTGTCGGCGAAGCGGATAGCAATGCAGGCAACCGAGTTGTCTATGTCTCAGCGGATATGGGTGCGATGTTTACCGCGGTCAAACTTGAGGTCATCAAACGCTTGCAAGCAGATTTTGGCGACTTGTATAACGACGATAACGTGATGCTTGCCGCCACGCATACTCACGTGGGAAATGCTGGCTATTCGCATCAGCAGCTGTATCAAATCGCCAGCACGGACGACACACTAGCGGGCTATAGTCAGCAAAACTTCAACGCTATCGTCAGCGGAATTGTCACTTCGATCAAACGCGCTCATGAGTCATTGACGCCAGGGACGTTGTCTGTGGCACAAGGCAAGTTAAAAGGAGCGACTGTTAACCGCTCACAGATTGCGTATAACAACAATGTCGATGCGCAAGAGTTTGATAGTAATGTCAATGAGACCATGACTCAGCTGCGCCTAGATGCTGCCGATGGCACACCGATGGGACTGATTAATTGGTTTGCCCTGCACCCGACCAGCTTTAGCAATCAGTTTATGCATCTTAGCGCGGACAACAAGGGCTATGCTCAGCTTGGCGCCGAAAAGCTGTTTAATAACAACGCGGACAGACCTTTTGTCGCGGCCTTTGCCAATGCTGATGAAGGGGACGTATTGGCGGCAGGCGGTAATGCCAACTCAAAACCCGGCTTTCAGGGTAGTGATGACGAATGGGAAAACGTCCGACGCGATGGGCAACTGCAGCTTGATAAGGCCGCTGAACTATGGCATCAAGGTGCCCCTGTCGCGGGGCCGGTGGATGTCCGCGCGCGCTGGGTTGATCTAAAAGGCTATCAGGTCGAGAGCAGGTTCACCAGTGGTGCGGGTGACAAAGTCTTATGTACGCCTGCCCGAGGTTATTCTTTTGCTGCAGGCGGTGAAAACGGGCCATCAAATATCCCTGGCATATACGAAGGCATGACGCGCGCGAGCTTTCGGATCAATGATGATATCAATAAAGTCGATCAGTCGCTTTTGGCCAGTTTGACACGCGGCGCCTTTGGTATCGTCTCAACTGTCAATCAAGATGACTGTCAGGCAGAAAAACAAGTGCTATTGCCAACTGGCAAGTGGGGCTGGATAAATACTGAGCAGCCTGTCCAGCTCATGCGTATCGGCAATATCGCTATTGTGGCTATTCCTGGCGAGCCGACCACCATGGCGGGGCGGCGGATACGAGCCGCTGTACTGGCCCAGCTAAAAGACGCAGGGGTCGATACCGTCATTGTCAATGGCTTGGCCAATAACTATAGCGGCTATTTGAGTACGCGTGAGGAGTTTGCCGCCCAGCATTATGAAGGTGCCTCTACGGAGTATGGCCCTTATCAAACGGCGGCGTATATACAGGAGTATAGCCAGTTAGCTGAAGCGCTACGCACCGGTACAGACGTGCCTGACAGTGCCGCACCACCTGATCGCTCACACAAGGCATTTCATGAGCGTCCAAGCGTGGTATTCGATGACAAACCCATACATCAACGCTGGGGGCAAGTACTCACGCAGCCAAACCCTAGTTACCAAAGCGGGGAGGTCGCTACGGCGGTGTTTCGCGCAGCGCACCCCAAAAACAACCTACGTACCGAAGACAGCTTTCTTAAGGTGCAGCGTTACCAAGATGGTCAATGGATGGACTATCTGAGCGACCGTGACTTTGAAACCACCTACACGTGGCAACGAGAAGGAGCGGCCTATAGCAAAGCGATTATCGATTGGCGCATCAGTGCCGATACGCCAGCAGGGACATATCGACTGACCCATGCTGGCGACTGGAAGAGCGGCTGGACAGGCAAGATTAAGCCTTACTTTGGTGCCTCAAGCAGCTTTAGGGTGCAGTAAGACAGCCTAGTATCAAGTAAGGCTATAAACTTGCTCATTATGGCTTGCTTATTAAGTGACCAACGGTAGGGTTTTGCGTATCAGTAACGTAGGTTTTATAAAAATGAAAACGTATAATAGTCTTTTAGCTTGACTTATACCAAATCTAAAGTGTCATCGGTGCTGGCGAGTTGCGGTAGTCGGCTAAGGGTTTGTCTGCCTGTTGCTTGGGTTTGGAAAATAGTATGCTCATAACAAAATTAACTGTCACTGTGCTATCTTCCTTCTCCTAATATTTATCGATCGTCTGCTTTATTAAGCGAACACTTCATATGCCTCTTTTAGATACGTTGAGACCGAAATTTCCATCGCAGACGAATGGTATCTATCGATTCGACTATCCAGAAGTGTTTGTCTTGATCCTAACGGTTGTGCTTCTTGCCCTGCATTTTGACTTTAGTGCCACCTCGATGGCACTGCTGATCGTCGTTAGCCTGCCAAGCTTGCTGATTTTGATATATAACTATCGCCGTCAGACCAGTTTTTGGACCTCCAATATCGTCATTATTTTGCTGTCTGCAGTCATAGGCTCGATACAGCTGTGCACGGTCATGTCGATCAGTCTGGCAGCTTTGATTGCATTACGTATTATTATTAGTAGTCCTGAAAACCAAATTAGACTGGTCATTGTCTCGATAGTGACTGTGATTGTTTTTTATTATGTCAGCGTGATTTTAAACAGCACGCAGATGGACTGCCATGACAGTTGGCTGCCGCCAGTGGTGCTACTGTCCAGTATGGCGGTGATGCTGTGTCAGTTTCGCTATGTGTATCAAAAGTACATGGGTCACCAACAGCGTGCGCAGCAAGCGGTAGGGCGTTTGGGTACCATGGTTTCAGTCATCAATAAGTTGACCCGTTTTGTGCCACCGCAGATTTGGGAGCCAATTGTAAAAACAGATGCGCCCGTTAGTGTGTCAAACAAACGTGCCAAGCTGACGATTATGTTTTCGGACATTGTGGGTTTTACAGAGCTGTCTGATAGTTTAAGCTCGGACAATCTGGCAGATATTTTAAATACCTATATGCACTGCATGACGGTCATCGCCAATAAGCATGGCGCTGTGCTTGATAAGTTCGTCGGCGATGGGATGGTGTGTTTTTTTGGAGAGCCTAGCAGTCAAGGCGCGCGTCAAGATGCGCTTGACTGTGTGGCAATGGCGCTAGACATGCGCCGTGAGATGCGCACCCTGAGGCATAAGTGGCGGCTTATGGGTTTTGCAGGGCTGTATATACGCGTTGGTATCACGACAGGCTATTGCCATGTCGGCAACTTCGGTAGCAATAATCGCTTGAGCTATACATTGATTGGCAAAGAGGCCAATCTCGCGGCGCGGCTGGAGAGTAGCGCAGGCAAAGATGAGATACTGGTCAGCGAAAGTACTTATGATTATGTTTGTCACAATTATGAGTGTCAGCATGCAGGTGCGTTTCAGCTCAAAGGCTTCGACGAAAAAGTCAATGCTTGGCAAGTCCTCGATCCTGATGCCAATAAAGGTCAGCTATCAAAATGGGTGGACCATACGTTACCAGGATTTAATTTGCATCTAAACTTCAAAGACATGAAAGATCAAGACTATCAAGACATCCGAGAACGTCTAAACCTCGCTCTCGAGCGTATCGAACAAGAGCAAGAAAAAGTAGCAAATGCTATTGCAGCAGAGAGCCAGCGTCACAACGATTAATAGCGACTCTTTTACTGATTTGACATCTGTATGACCATATTTAACCTCATATTTAATATGCCAGCACCTTCGTAAGCAAACAAAAACGCCAACCATGATATGCAGTCATCGTTGGCGTTTTATAATGGCTTTGACTGTATATTATCAGTGGTTTTCTTTAGCATGGTTGAGCGTGTATTTGGGAATCTCGATGGTCAAGTCGTCGTCTTCGAGCATCACCTGACAAGACAAACGTGAGTCTGGCTCCAGACCCCAAGCACGGTCTAAAAGATCCGCTTCGATATCGTCCATCTCATCTAAGCTATTAAATCCTTTACGCACCACCACATGACAGGTAGTACAGGCTTTTGACATCTCACACGCGTGCTCTATCTTAATGCCTTTTTCTAGTAGGGCTTTGCATAGGTTCTGGCCAGCTTCTAGCTCGACTTCAGTGCCTTCGGGGCAAATCTCATGATGAGGTAATACGGTAATCTTTGGCATAAATTATCTGTCCGGTGCTAATCAATTAAAAAATAAAAACTCAAAAATATATCAGGTCTGTTACAGGTCATCACATCTATCATGGCTAAGCCGTATATAGATAGACTCTATACGCGCTTTTACCAATCTTGAGCGCTGGTACCTGCCATGCTGGCCTTGACGCTTTGATTCATAATGCGAGCAGCAAATGCATCACTATGCGGTTTTAATTTGGCTTGTTCGGTTTCAATGAGAGTTAGATCATCAGTGCTTAATGCCGTTTGTAGTGCTTGTATTTGCTGCGTTAGAGCTTGCTGCTCATCAGAGGTCAATAAGGCTGCAAACTCTTGCAGCGCAGACTGTAGCGCCAATACTTCGCGTTCTGCTTCTACTTTTGTCTCAATCAAAGAGCGAGCGTTTTTGTCTGCTTCTGCATGCTCAAACCCTGCCATCAGTAGCTGCTCTTTTTGCTCATCAGACAAGCCATAAGAGGGTACAATCTCGATTTTGCTTTCAGTCTTAGTCGTGGTTTCTTGCGCGCTGACTGTCAGCTGACCATTGGCATCAATGCTAAAGGTGACCTCGATACGGGCAAAGCCCGCTTTCATCGGCGGGATGCCATATAATTCAAAACGTCCAAGCGAACGGCAGTTTTCGACAGTTTCGCGCTCGCCTTGAACCACATGAATCACCATGCCTGTCTGACCGTCCTGATAGGTGGTAAATACTTGGCGTTTTTTGACAGGGATAGGGGTGTTACGGGGAATCAGCACCTCAACCAAGCCGCCCATAGTTTCAAGGCCGAGTGACAAGGGAGTGACATCTAATAATAAAAGAGTGTTGTCGCTATCGCCATTGACCAGTTGATGCGCGGTTTGTGCAGCCCCTAGAGCGACGACTTCATCTGGGTTTAAGCGACAAAGTGGCTGCTTGCCAAAAAACGTGGTCACCACTTGTTGCACAGCTGGCATACGGGTTGAGCCGCCCACCAAGATGACTTCATCCAAATCGTCAATAGATAGCTTGGCATCGCGTAATACCTGCTCGCAGACGCTAAGCGTACGGCGATTGACAGGCTCAGCAATGGCCAGCAAATCGTCACGGTGCAAGGTGCCTTGATAAGAGTGGCCGTTGACCGTGATGTCGATAGCGACCTGCTCGGCGTCCGTCAAAGCTTGCTTATACGCTTTGGCTTGCTGGGCAAGGATTGATTTGTCATGCCGAGTGACGTCTTTTGGGTCGATACCTAATTGTTTGATCAACCAGTTGGTCAGCAAGCGGTCGATATCATCACCGCCTAGCGCACTGTTGCCGCCAGTTGCCAAGACTTCAAAAACCCCATCGGTGAGCTTTAAGATAGACACATCAAAGGTACCGCCGCCCAAATCATAAATTAAGTAATGGCTTTGCGTGTTATCTTGATTGGGCTTATCAAGGCCGTAGGCGACAGCGGCAGCCGTGGGCTCATTTAACAGACGTAGCACATTGATACCAGCAGCTTGTGCAGCATCTTTGGTCGCTTGGCGCTGCGCCTCATCAAAATAAGCGGGAACAGTGATCACCGCCCCTTCGATACTGTCGGCAGGTAATGCGCTTGCGGCGCGCTGCTCGAGGGCGGCTAGGATACGTGCTGAGACTTCGACAGGGGATACCTTACCTTGGGCGGTGACAAAAGCTGGCATGTCGTCTGCATTGCCGCTTAACTCATAAGGATGAGAGAATTTAATATCTGCTTGACTACGACCCATAAAGCGCTTGGCGGATACGATGGTGTTTTTTGGGTCATCGGCCAAATGCGCTAGGGCATCATACCCTACCATGGGTTTGCCAGTGCTGGGGTAGTAGACGACAGAGGGCAGCAACGTATCGTTGTCAGCGCCTGCCTCTAAGACTTGCGATTTGCCTGAGCGTACGACTGCGACCAGTGAGCGTGTGGTGCCAAGGTCGATACCTAGACCAAAACGATGCTGATGAGGTTGGGCACTTTGATTGGGTTCGGCAATTTGCAATAAAGACATAAAATCACTCAAAGATAAAATAAATAAAGGAAATGGCGCAATTATGATGACGAATGATGATAAATATCAATCTTTAAATCTACATATTGAAGGTATGTTTATCTAGACACCCTAAACATATAAATCATCGTCATCAGAGTGCTCAGCACTGGCGACTTCATCGAGACCAGTCGTCACATCGGCATTGAGTTTTACCAAAAACTTAAGCTTTTGGGTGGCATCAATCGCGGTCTGCCAGTCTTGCTTTTGATAGGCACTGCTAAAGCGCTCAGATTGTTTGCTCAGACGAGTGGTAATCTGGGGTTGTAGCTGCGCAAGCGTTGTCCGATCCTTATCTTCGATCGCTTCATCTAGATCGATACGCATCTGCATGGCGTCTTCTAAAAAATCTAAATCGGCAATTGAGTGCTCAAGATTATGAGCCTGATTTGCCATCTCTAATAGGTAGCCGGCGCGGCTATCAGGAGCCTTTAAGGTTTGGTATGCTTGATTTATCAGTGCTGAAGCTTGCTCTGATTGCTGTTTGGCCTCCGTCACACTCGTCACGTCTTTTGTGCTATCTACCATCAGATTATCAGGGTGATAGCGTTTTTGTAGTAGACGTAACTGTTGATCCAGACGGGCCTGATCAATCTCAAACTGAGCGGGCTGCTCAAATAGAGCAAAAAAGTTATCAAATTGTGCTTCTGCGGTGATGTCTGTCATATCATACGCCTTGCTTTTATTTATTATAAAGTGTCTGAGATACCAGTGCTTATCATATCCAGTGTGCTATCAAGCGCCAGATTGGGTGATGTATAGCCTACCAACTGAATAATAGAAATGTTGAAAACGGCATTTTTTATCAAAATACAACATGCTTAAAGGCCAGTAGGCCTCAGTCATAACGATGGCCAATGGCTAAGGGTTGGCAACTTTAAACAGTAAACGACTCACCGCAACCACACTCGCCTTTTTGGTTGGGGTTGGTGAACTTAAAGCCTTCGTTCAAGCCTTCTTTTTCATAATCCATCAATAAGCCGTCTAAATAGACCAAGCTTTTCGGATCGATAAAGATGCTCACACCGCGGCTTTCGTAACGTGTGTCATTGTCATCAGGGGTATCTACAAACTCTAAGACATAGGCCAAGCCTGAACAGCCTGCGGTACGAATGCCCACACGGATACCTTCGCCTTTGCCGCGATTGTCCAAAAACTCTCGAACATGCTGGGCGGCGCGTTCTGTCATTTCAATCATGCCAACTCCCATTGACTATCAATAATAAAGATATCTTTCAATATGATGTCATCGACCATAAAATCAATGACGGCTATTAATAACGAGTATGAGACTAGTAGCAAATCTACCAGACTTATGTGTTTGCGCCAGTTAGAAAATAAAAGGTGACAATTACAGTAGCGTTATTGTCACCTTTATGGCCTCAGTAGAGATCGATTAAAGCACTACTGACGCCTTGCTGATAAAACAGTGCATACGCCAGTAAGCTTAGCTGGTCGCTTCTTCAGCGGTACCATGCTTGCCTTTATAGTCGCTGATAGCCGCTTTGATGGCGTCTTCTGCGAGTACAGAGCAATGCACTTTTACAGGTGGCAAAGCCAATTCTTCAGCGATGTCCATATTTTTAATCTCGCCAGCTTGGTCCAAGCTTTTGCCTTTTAGCCACTCGGTGACAAGTGAGCTTGAGGCAATCGCTGAGCCGCAGCCGTACGTTTTAAAACGTGCATCTTCGATGATACCGTTATCATCTACTTGGATCTGTAGGCGCATCACATCGCCACACGCTGGGGCACCGACCATACCTGTACCAACGTTTTTGGCGTTTTTGTCAAGATTGCCGACGTTGCGTGGGTTTTCGTAATGATCAATAACTTGGTCACTATAGGCCATGGGGTTTTCTCCTAGTTAGGGGATGAGCGATAGATTGTTTACTATGTATCCGTCGCTCATCGATAATTGGGGTCAAACGCTTACTGTAATTGTCTGATCAATCGTTTTATAAATATTTAAAACAAAGCGCGCAAAGGCGATTTGTTTGGCAAATGTTAGTGCTCAGCCCATTCTACTGAATCTAAATCCACACCTTCTTGATACATATCCCAAAGTGGTGATAGGGCGCGCAGTTTCTCAACCGCTTCGTGCATTTGTTTGATGACACGGTCGATGTCTTCTTCGGTGGTATAACGGCCAAAGCTGAAACGAATCGAACTGTGAGCCAACTCATCTGGACGACCAATAGCACGTAATACATATGATGGTTCAAGTGTCGCAGACGTACAGGCTGAGCCTGATGAAACAGCTAAGTCTTTTAGCGACATCATCAATGACTCGCCTTCAACAAAGTTAAAGCTAATGTTTACAATGTTTGGCACGCTATTCTCAAGATCACCATTTAAGTAAATCTCTTCGATGTCTTGCAGGCCATCCCATAGTTTTTGGCGGAGTTTGGCAACGTGAGCATGATCTTCTTCAAAGCGCTCGTTGGCTAGGGCAAATGCCGCTCCTAAACCTACGATTTGATGCGTCGGTAATGTACCTGAGCGCATACCACGCTCATGACCACCGCCATGCTGCTCAGCTTTTAGGCGAATGCGCGGCTTACGGCGGACAAACAATGCGCCGATACCTTTAGGGCCATAGGCTTTGTGTCCTGAGAAACTCATCAAATCGATTTTCATTTCTTCAAGATTGATTTTTACTTTACCGACAGACTGTGCGCCATCGACATGGAAAACCACGCCAGCGTCACGAGTGATTTCACCAATCGCTGCGACATCGGTGATGGTACCAAGCTCATTGTTTACCATCATCAGTGATACCAAAATCGTATCGTCACGTAATGCATCTTTTACTTGCTCTGGCAAAATAAGACCCGTACCGGCTTGTGGCTCTAAGTAAGTAATCTCAAAACCTTCTTGCTCAAGCTCACGGCAGGTATCTAAAACTGCTTTGTGCTCAATTTTACTGGTAATAATGTGCTTGCCACGCGATTGATAAAAATGCGCTGCGCCTTTGATGGCGAGGTTGTCAGATTCAGTCGCACCAGAGGTAAAGACGATTTCACGCGGATCAGCGTTGATGACTTCAGCCACTTGCTGACGCGCGGTTTCTACGGCTTCTTCTGCTTGCCAGCCGTAGCCGTGCGAGCGCGAGGCTGGGTTACCAAAGATGCCATCTACAGTCAGATACTCGCTCATCTTGGCAGCTACTGATTTAGCAACTGGCGTGGTGGCGGCATAATCTAAATATATAAGGTTGTTATGTTGGCTCATGCTGGGTTTGCCTCGCTGTTCGATAGGGTAATGGTATTAATGTCTTTTATAGAAACTTCTTTGGTGGAGGTGTGCTGTCGCTCTGAGACGGACTGCACATTTTCCATATCTAATAATTGCGCTAATGTTATGTTTTTCAAGTACTGCTCGATATGATTGGACAATGCACACCATAGATCATGGGTTAGGCACATTGTACCACCTTGGCAGTCGCCGCGTCCTTCACACTGCATCGCATTAACCGACTCATCGACCGCAGATATGATGCTCATCACATCTATCTCGTGTAGCGGTTTGGCCAAGTAATAACCACCAGCGGCACCGCGTATACTGGTGACAAGCCCACGTTTGCGTAGTTTGGAAAATAACTGTTCGAGATAAGAGATAGATATTGATTGCCGTTTAGCGATATCAGATAAGGATACCGCACTGTCTTGTTGGCTGGTTTGTAGCGCCAAATCTAGCAACGCGGTCACGGCGTATCTGCCTCGAGTAGTCAAACGCATGTGTTATCTCCAAACTTATATATCATTTTTATTTAACAACGATCTTAGTAAGAGACTCTCTACCAAAGCGAAAGATAAAAAAGGCAAAACCTCTGCCATGCTCAAATAAAAGTCATCTGCTAAGTGGTGTCTTATCGTCGTTAAACAACAGATGGTCAACCCGATGTGTGCAACGATTAAGCCAATTATACTTAATCCTGAGTAATTTAGTCAAGATTAAAGTGTGGTTGAATGGTTAATCAAGCTGATGGCTATGATTGATAAAAACAATGATGAATAAACATAGAGAGTAAAAACAAATGAGCAGTAAAGATATAGTCGATGCACTATAAAACAAACCCAGTGTTACAGGTATAAATGCCGTAAAGTCTCAAAAGTAAGCAGCACGTCAGATAAGTTGATAGCAATCGCATGCTGACATTGCTGCATTTTTTTGTTTAGGATTAACGATACTTGATAAAAGGCAAGGTAGGAGAAGGTAGGGTGACAGCAATAGATATCTAGGCTGTGCTTTTGATATCGCACCCTACTGTTTGATGACTGGTCAGTAGCCTGTTAAAGACGCCACCATAAAGCGACTAATAGACTTCTCAATGATACCTGTCGATTTTATTGCTTCGTTTAGTGGACTCGTTTAATTTATTAATAACGCGATAATCGCGCCAATCATGACAAGCAGGGCGACGACAGTCACAATTGTCAGTGTTTTTTGTTTGCTTTGTAGCTCTTTGACCGTGGTTTCAAGCTCGCGGTTTTTGATGGTTAAGGTGTTGATTTGCGTTTGCTGCTCTTTGATACGCAGTTTGTAGTTTTCTTTTTTTTCTGCCATTTCCGCTTCAGTGGGCTTAGATTTGCCTTTACCGCCTTTAAACTTTTTCACCAGTCCTTGGATGAGACTGCCTAGACCCAATTGCATGATAAATTGCTTGACCAACTGTACTTGCACTGACTCTCCGCGCATTTGTAGCTTTTCAGTGCTTTCGCTGTCGTGAGTGGTGATGGCGTTGATGACTTGGATACTATAGGCATTGATGACGACATCAGGCTCGCTACGGCCTATCGGCAATTGCGCGTCTAATAACACGCCTTTGGTACTAAAGGTGGCAAAAACTTCTACATGGGGAAGGTACAAGCGCAGCGCGACGACAGTACCTTGCTTGGCTAAAGGATAAGCTGCTTTACGTAATTCAGGATCTAGGCGTAACAGTAAGGTCAATGCTGACTCGATGAACACCAAAAAGATATTGAGAAAAGAGTGAGATAACGTAGAACGCTTCATGTAGATAATCCGTGGTTATTTTAGTAACGTGTCGTAAAATGAGGATTTGATCAATAAAAAACAACTTAAAAATCAAGATACACCCAAAATATGCGATTATATTTTGCTTATAGTAACGTCTTTATAATAAAAAGTAACGCAAGTTTCTGACTCTTGGTACCCTTTATGTCAAGTGTATTGATAAGTCGATATTTTTTGTGCTATTTTCGGCTTTGGCTGCCTGTTGTCTTAGAGCCAGTAGTGGCTTGTTGATGACTCATTGGTATTTTTAAGCTAAGGATAGGTTCAAATACTATAATGAGAGCAATTTACTGGACAAAACACTGGGTAGTCAAGCTGCCTAAGGTAAAGTAGTGAGTTGATAAAAAATTGCAGGGGTTTTGCGTAACATTGAGTGTCAAATACGTAGTAAGCGGCACAAAAATATGTAAAATCGCTT
Source organism: Psychrobacter sp. L7 (assembly GCF_002810365.1). Classification (NCBI taxonomy): domain Bacteria; kingdom Pseudomonadati; phylum Pseudomonadota; class Gammaproteobacteria; order Moraxellales; family Moraxellaceae; genus Psychrobacter; species Psychrobacter sp. L7. The sequence continues at coordinate 3,391 of NZ_NEXR01000010.1, read as the reverse complement.
GCGCTCCTTATGCGGCCTTGATATAAAGACGATAACAAAGCGAAACCTGTTAATACGCAAGTCAGGTAGTTTTTATTGCTTAAGTGCTATGAGAGCGTTACAATACCTGGCGTGAGCGTGTATTATCCCCCTTAAACTTGAAGGAAATTTTATGAATAAGTCAGAATTGATTGATAGCATCGCAGAAAAAAGTGGTCTGAACAAAACCCAAGCTGGCGATGCACTAAACGCTGTTATGGAAAGTGTTGGTGAAGCTTTAGAAGCTGGCGACAGCATCTCTTTGGTTGGTTTTGGTACTTTTAGCGTAAAAGACCGCAAAGCACGTACTGGCCGTAACCCTAAGACTGGTGAAGAGCTAAACATCCCAGCAAGCAAAGTACCAAGCTTTAAAGCTGGTAAAAACTTAAAAGAGCGCTTAAACTAAGCCTTTGTTAAGATAGTATTTTTTAAGACTATATAAGGTATAGACCACTATAAAACTACGGCCACCTATTAGGCAGAGACTAAAGTTGGATACAAGATACGTATAAATGCAGTGTCTGTAGGCCGTAAAAAGATAGAAGGTCGCTCATGGATTTGCTTATTATTTAAGTCATGAGCCAAATAGCAAAAAGCACCTAATATTTAGGTGCTTTTTTTATTGCGATAGTTTGTATCAGACATCATGAATATTTTGAGTCTGTCTTAAAAATCACGTATCATAGGGCGCGCTGTAGATGCATTGTCTAAATCAAGATTGATTGATATCTCTTGATTTTGCACCAAAACGCACACGCCCTTACTCATACCATTGCCGGCTTAGATAGCATCGTTACCACAGCGTCGATAGGCATCATATTACAATGGTTTTTCATCAACATAGGTTAATAAAGCAGAGATAACTATGGATAAATTGCGCGATTTTTTAAAAAGCTGGCCAGGTCGCATTTTATTGATTTTATGCCTGTCACCGCTTGCATTACTGGGTGTCGAAAGCTACTTTGGCGGTAGTGTCGACCCAAACCAAGTCGCTCAGGTAGGTGAGGCAAGCGTGGGGCTGTCTGAGTATCAAGCTGCGGTAAATAACCGTCGTACCGAAATTTTAGAGCAAGTTGATGATGCCAGCCTATTAAATGAGGATGTGCTACACGAGCAGGTGCTAAAAGGCCTTATAGATCGCACATTGTTAGAGCAGCAGGCAGGTAAGCTTGGAATGACGGTCTCTGATGACACCATCAACCGTTTGCTGCGTCAAGAAGAAGTATTTAAGGATGCGGACGGCAATTTTTCTAATGAGCAGTTTGCAAACTTTTTGCGCAATCGCGGTATGACAAAAAACCAGCTGTTTGCTGAGTTTCGCAATCAGTTAAGCCTCGATCAGCTCAATGCCAGTATCGTCGGGACTGCGATTTATCCGATGCAAGCGGTCAGTCAATTGATTGATTTGCAAATGGAATCGCGCAACATCTGGCTCCATCGGTTTAATTGGCAAGACTATGCCGATCAAGTCGAGGTTAGCAAAAGCGACATCCAAGCTTATTATGATGCCAATAAAGACACACTAAAAAGTGCCGCGATGGTGGATTTGGCTTATATTCAACTAGACCCGCAAGCCATTCAGGTAGATGAGGTTACTAAAGCGGATCTCCAGCAGCAGTATGAAGCGTATAAGCAAAGCCAAGCGGTGGTAGACGAGCGTAGAATCAGCCAAATACTTCTCACAGGTGACAACGCCAAGGCGCGTGCTGAAAAAATTCAGGCACGTTTAGACAAAGGTGAGTCGTTTGCCGCGCTTGCCAAAGCCGAGTCCGATGATCCGTCAGGAGAGAACGGCGGTGATATCGGTCGTCTGAATACCTCGGTATTTGGTAGCGACGCTGCTGCGGTCGAAAAAGCGCTTGAGGGCCTAAGTGTTGGGGATGTCACCGCACCTATCAAAACCAGCTTTGGCTATCAGATATTTATGGTGACCGAAGATAATGGTAGCAAGGTGCCAAGTCTGGATAGCATGCGCGATGAGCTAACGGCGAAAGCAAAAGAGTATAAGCGTCAAGAGATTTATGCCGATAAAGTCACGGCCATTAATGATTTGGCGGCTGATGGTTTTAGTATTGAAGATATTGCTCAGCAAGAAAACGTCCCACTAAAACGCATCAAAGACTACCGTAAAGAAAACAACCAATCGGTCCTGTCACAGCCAGCTGTGCTCAAACAAGCCTTTGATGAATTTACCATTCAAGATCAGGCAGTAACCGCAGGTATCGAAGTAGGTAACAGTAAGGTGTGGGTACAACCGAGCAATTATCGTCCTACTAAAACCTTGTCTTTGTCAGCGGCGACGCCAAAAATCACGCAGATATTACGTCGCCAAAAAACCACAGCATTGGCCCTAAAAGAAGCCAAAGCCATCGCTGCTGGTATCAAAACGCCAGCAGATATCAGCAAGCAGCCTGTAACATTGCAAGCGCTCGGTCAGATCAATCGTCAAACGACACAATTGACCGAAAAAGAGCGCGGTATGGCCTTTAGCCAGCAAGCTGATGATAACGCTGTGGTAGCTATTGCAAGCGAGACGGAAGTGGGTGCCAGCTTGTTGGTCGGTGACCGTATCAAAACGGAGCAGCAATCACCATTGTCTGATATACAAAGAGCGCAAACGGCAGCTATTATTCGTGATAATTTAGGCCAAGATCAACTGCAAGATTACTTAGAGCATCTGCGGATGGTGTATCAGGTTGAGATTAACGACACCAACATGGCCAACGCGCAAGGTCGTTAAATACAGATCGTTAGATATCGACAGTTGAGTCATCTTAGATGGCTTAAATGACGATAATTGCTCGCACATAAAGACGTAAAAAAGCCACTGTATCAAGGACAGTGGCTTTTTTTTTGACCTGTCCCGTCCTAAAATAAGTTTACGAAAAAGGGACTTATTTATGGACAAGTTAGCAATAGCAAAGGTTAAGCGCACTCAAAAAGATTACACACTAGGCTTTAAACTCGCCGTCGTTGACAGTGTAGAAAAAGGCGACATGACCTACAAACAAGCACAATCAATTTATGGCATACAAGGACGCAGTACCGTATTGGTATGGCTGCGTAAGCATGGTAAATTAGACTGGACCCATCCCCCTAAGAGTCAGACTATGCCGCATAAAGAAACCCCAGTGCAAACCATCAAACGTCTAGAGCGTGAGTTGGCGGATGCCAAAGCACATAACCTTATTTTAAGTAAGGTTGTTGACGTCTTTGAAAGTGACTATGGAGCACCTACTAGAAAAAAGTCTTCTACGGCATCCTCTGGCAACTCAAAGAAGACAAACAAATAAGTCTAGCTCAAGGATGCCGTCTACTTGGTGTGAGCCCGCAAGCGGTATATCAACACCGTACTCGGTCACAGGAAAAAGTG
>NZ_NEXR01000003.1:0-522318 GCF_002810365.1 Psychrobacter sp. L7 | reverse complement strand
TTAGATGTCAGTGAGTTTACTCATTATCGTATCAACCACTCCAAAACCTTTGTTAATGACAAGAATCACATCAATGGTATAGAGAACTTCTGGAACCAAGCTAAACGGCATCTACGTAAGTTTAACGGGGTTCCAAAAGAGCATTTTCACCTCTATTTAAAGGAATGTGAGTGGCGTTTTAATCACAGTGACCCAAAGTCGCAATTACTACAATTAAAACAATGGGTTAAACAGGGTTTGAACTAGTTATCTAGGACAGCCCCTTTTATTTAATACCTTGCGTGCTGTCCCAACGCCGCGCACAATAAACACCTTTAGCACGTTGCACATAGTATCTTGCATGCCAACTTTATTTAGGATCGACTAAATTTATTTTGAGTACAAAAAAAGCCAGCATCAAGCTGACTTTGTATGTAAAAAAACAAGTATGATCGTATAAGTCCGCTCAAATCCGCTTACGCGCGGCGCCATGTGGTACCAGCACGGCTGTCTTCAAGCTCGATACCCGCCTGTTTTAACTGCTCGCGTATCTCATCGGCGCGGGCAAAGTTTTTGTTGGCTTTGGCATCATGACGCTCAGTGATAAGCGCATCGATAGCGGCATCATCTAGTCCATTGTCCGCCTGCTCTCCGGTCACTGCTTGCAAGAACTGCTGTACAGGCTGCTGCAAGAGATTTAACACTTGTGCCAAGGCCTTGAGCTGCTGGGCTGACTGCCATGCCGCCGTCACATCTTCAGCTTTAACGGCTTTATTGATATCTCGAGCCAAGCCAAACAACACACTAATCGCCGTTGAGCTATTAAAGTCATCATTCATGGCTTTGATAAAATCTTGTCCAGCAGCACTATCGTAAGCTTTAGCCACTAGCTCTGCATTGATTATGATTGACTGCCCTTTTTGTTGCTCGGCCAATTTTAGCGCGTTGTATAGTCTGCTTAGGCTATTATGCGCTTCATCCAAAGCGCTGTCTGAGAAATTTACTTGACTGCGATAATGGCTCGATAATAAGAAGAAACGCACCGTCTCAGGTAAGTATTTCGCGGTCACATCACGAATGGTAAAGAAATTGCCCAGTGACTTCGACATCTTTTCGCCATCGACATTGATAAAGCCGACATGCATCCAGTTACGCGCGTACTCGCAGCCTGTCGCGGCTTCTGACTGGGCGATTTCGTTTTCATGATGCGGGAACTGTAGGTCGTGACCACCGCCATGGATATCAAAGGTATCACCTAGGCATTTGGTCGACATCGCTGAGCATTCTATATGCCAGCCAGGACGCCCTTGTCCCCAAGGCGACGCCCACTGCGGCTCATCGGGTTTGGCCGCTTTCCATAAGACAAAATCGAACGGATTGCGCTTGTCAGTCTCGACCTCAACACGCGAGCCTGCCTGCATATCATCCAAGTTACGCTTAGATAATTTGCCATAATCAGCAAAGCTATCGACCGCATAATAGACGTCACCATGATCCCCTGCATACGCATAGTCATTGTTGACCAAGTTGCCAATCATCTGCTGCATCTCGTCGATATGATCGGTCGCGCGCGGCTCAGCATCTGGCATCTGGCAGCCTAGAGCGCTCGCATCTTCGTGCATTGCATCGATAAAACGCTGGGTCAATGCACCAATCTCTTCGCCATTTTTACTTGCTCGCGCGATGATTTTGTCATCGATATCGGTGATATTACGGACATAATTGACGTCATAGCCTAGCTGCGCAAGCCAGCGCACCGCCATATCAAAGGCCACCATCACACGCGCATGACCAATATGACAATAATCATAGACGGTCATCCCGCACACATACATGCCGACCTGTCCTGCTTTGAGTGGTACAAACTGACGCTTGCTACCTGTCAGTGAATCATAAATGGCCAGCTGAGACATCGCATCGGCAAGTGGTGTGGTCATAGTTAAAAAACCTTTGATATAAATAAGTGGAATACAAACAAAACAGACAAAAAATCACGCGCAGCGATCCATGGATACTCATAAACTCTGCAACGCGATAAAACTTAACCCATTATCTTAGCGAAAACCGCCATAAAATACTACAATGAGCACATAACTAACACCACTGAACGATAAAAACTGCTAAGGATATAAAGATGGGCAACCGTTTGAGTAAAATATATACACGTACCGGCGATGATGGTAGCACCGGCATGGCAGATGGCAGCCGCGTGAGCAAAGCCGATATCTTGTTTGGCGTGATGGGTGATATTGATGAGCTAAACTCACACCTCGGTATGGTACGTGCGTACTTGCAGCAGGGCGCTCTATCAGCATTTAAGACGCAGACGGACGAGTGCGAGCTTTCTGAGGCGTTGGCGATTATTCAGCATCTTTTGTTTAATATCGGTGGTGAGCTTGCCATGCCAGAATATGAAGGCGTGAACAGCACGCACATTGAATGGCTAGAGCAGCAAATCGATGCAATGAACGCTACCTTAGCGCCACTAAAAGACTTTATCTTACCCACTGGGTCGTTGCTGGTTAGTCAGCTGCATGTCTCACGTAGTGTGTGTCGCCGTGCTGAGCGCCAAGCAGTCCTATTACAGCAAGCGCGTCCGCAAGCAATCCGTACAACGGCCATCAGCTTAATCAACCGTTTGTCTGATTGGTTGTTTGTCGCGGCACGTTTTTGCACAGACCCTGAGCAGGTCTCTGAGGTACTTTGGGACAGTCAGGTGTTACAAAACTTCGCCAGTGATAAGTAGCGGGCCCGAGACTTCTGATATATACAAGCAAAAAAAAGAACCCGTAACGTAAAGACGTTAAGGGTTCTTTTCTTCTGAAAACCACTATCATTACTGATTTTTATGGATTAATAAGTAGCGCTTTCATCTTCGATAATGACCATATCGATGCTGTCATCTTTTGGCACTGCTTTTGGCGTCGCAGGTGCGGCAGGCTCACTGGGAGTCGCAGCACTGTTGGCTGCTGTACTGCTTTGCGAGCTAGCACTAGCGCTTTCATTTTGGTTATTGGTACTTGGCACCTCGATGGTCGGCGGCGTAGTAGGCTGGATCGGACGAATCGGCTCGACTGGTGTGGCAGCGCGCGGCTGACGCACAGGTGCTGACTGACGCTCATTGTCTTGTGCAGCAGCGCGGCGTTCTGCCTCACGCTCGGCGCGAGCGGCATCCATCGCCGACTTAAACACAGAGCCTGCCATAACATCAGCCACGATAGTGAGAAGCGCGGGCTGGCCTGCGATTCGCGTACTTACTTGCCCGCCTTGAGCCCCAACGACATAGGTAAAGGCGTCATCCACGAGCATGTTGTTATTGATACGAATGTTGTTTTGCGCAAGACGAGATTGCAGGCTTGGCTGATTGTTGGCCGCTTGCACTTGACTGGCTTGATACAAATCCTCACTTGGGAGCGTCATACTGACGCTCGCCTGACACGTCGTCATGCCATTGCTGTTGGCTGCTTGTAGTACTGCTGCGTTTTGTACATCAATCACAACACCATTGGTCTTATCAGCAATGCTAGCGCCTGCAAGGCTGATCTCGGCGTCATTTGCATAATTGGCAGCGAGCGTCTGTGCTTGTTGATTGAGCGTATTTTTTAGTGTCGTTTTGAGGCGATCTTGCACCATGGGATCATCACAGCTGACCGCAGTAGCAGCAGCATTTTCTGCGGCGGACTCTTGCTCTGTCAGCTCAGCGGTCTCTGTCGTCTCTTCTTTTTCTGAGCGATCACAGCCGACAAGCGCTAAACCACATACCATGCCTATACCAGCCACTTTTTGCCACTTGCTCACACTCTTATTTGCTACGCTCATATGTATTTTGCTCCCAGTTTACTAATTCGTACCGTCACTGACGGACAGTGATTGATGTTCAAACCAAAACCCTAGCTGCCAGCGGTTAAAACCAGATTATTATACGGTGTTTGGGTGAAATGGTCATTAGTGTCTGCCATGGATATACAAATAACGTCCCTCATTCGCCACAAAACCTGCGTTTGGTTGCAAAAACATAACAATGACATATTTATATAGGGCATGTCGAACATTTTGATTCATTAAAGGTCAAATCTAGCGCCCAACATTTTGATTCATTTTGGTTCGGCATTTGCCCAGATAGCAGTCGTAAATGTTGTTAGACGTCGTCTATCTCAGGCGATATGATGAGCCTAAAACACTCATTACTGTATCTGATGATAAACTTTAAAAACACGCTGTTACTCGGTCATCGCGGCGCGCGCGGTGAAGCCTTAGAAAACACCTTACTTGGATTTCAGCATATCGGGCGTCTAAAAAACCATGGTTTGGCTGGTGTAGAGCTCGATGTCCAGCTAAGCGCTGATGGTCATTTAGTGATTTTTCACGATGAGGATTTGGCGCGGATGTGTGGCCAGCAGTCGCGTATTGCTCAGCTGACTCTAGCGGAGATCAGACGACACCTACAGCTCGGTCATCCTATTATCACCCTAGCCAGTATCGCCCAGACGTTGCACGAGTTTTCTGTCATTGAGCTTGAGATCAAGACCCATGAGTGCACCGATTATACCGCCCTTATCCAAGCGCTGGCGCGTGATCTGATTGACACGCCGCTGATTCATTTACCAATTGTACTAACCAGCTTTGACACCGAGCTGCATGTGCGTCTGCAGCGGCATCAGCAGCTAAAACGCCTACCGCGAGGTTTACTCATTCGCACCGCCGAAGCGCTGGCGACCGCGACCAATACTGCTTTACAGTTGGGCTGTGTACAGCTAGGCGTGCATTATCCGCTGCTGAGTCGAGCCATCATCGCTCATAGCCACCGTTACAACTTGCCTGTGAGTGCGTGGACGGTCAATGATATCGATGCCATACAGCAGCTGATCGACTGGCAGGTCGATGTCATCATCACCGACTTCCCCAGTCAGGTACTGGGCCGATAATAGGTTACGGTTGCACTGTTAACTTTTTATTTATAGTTTCTGACTCTCCCTCAATTCTGAGACATGGGTTTTTGTACATATCTACTGTAACACTTACACTTCTCCTTCATGTCTGATAAGTCTATCGCTATTTTGACCTATCCAGTCTATAATCCATACAAGTTGTTGTTATTTAGCAATATTTTTATAGTGCATAAGTGTTCACTTTATTGTTTTTTTAGGGTACCATAGACGCTTAAATGAATACCGTTAGGGATGTTATATGATTGCAAAAAAAGCACTTGGCTTACCGCTTAAAGGCTTACGTTTCGCTATCAAATCTGGTGACACGCTTGTTAAGACCGCCAGCACTCAAATCACACGCTTTAAAACGCGCTTTGATGAAAATAAAACGAAAAGCTCGCTCGGTGAGCAGCCAGTTGCCAAGCGCAACTATGCACATATCGATGCGCCAGTTGCAGGGTCTCAAGAAGCAAGTATCGACATGCGCGAGTTTGAGTTTACCAAAGCGCCGATCAACTGGATTCCAGCCACTATCTTAGTCGCCACTCCGATTGCGGCTGCGATCATCACGCCGTGGTATTTGTTTACTCACGACGTCAGCGCACCAGTTTGGGGCGTGTTTGGCGCTTTTATGGTATGGACTGGAATTAGTATTACTGCAGGCTATCACCGTCTGCTGTCGCACCGTGCATATAAAGCCCATCCTATTGTCAAAAACTTTTTATTGCTTGGCTCAACCCTAGCGGTACAAGGATCAGCATTTGATTGGGTATCTGGGCACCGTAGCCATCATCGTCATGTCGATGATCGTTTGGATGACCCATACTCTGCCAAGCGCGGCTTTTGGTTCAGTCATATTGGCTGGATGCTACGCAACTACCCTAGTGGTAAGTTCGATTACAAAAACATCCCCGACTTGACCAAAGATCGCGTCCTGCAAATCCAGCATAAGTATTATGGCTTGTGGGTGGTTGCTATGAACGTCGGTATGGTCGCTGCAATTGGTTGGCTATTAGGGGATGTTTGGGGCACACTCATCATTGCAGGCCTGCTGCGTTTGGTATTGACGCATCACTTTACCTTCTTTATCAACTCCTTGTGTCATATGTTTGGTACGCGCCCGTATACCGATACCAACAGTGCCCGTGATAACTTCTTTTTGGCGATATTTACATGGGGTGAAGGCTATCATAACTATCATCACTTCTTCCAATACGACTATCGTAATGGTGTCAAATGGTGGCAGTATGACCCAACCAAATGGCTGATCGCAGGGCTATCAAAGATCGGTCTGACCAGTGAGCTGCGTACGGTCGATGACACGACCATCAAGCATGCTGAAGTGCAAATGCAGTTTAAAAAAGCCCAGCAGCAGATCGAGACGGCGACGGCAGGTGGCATCGACATTCCTCATGCGATGAAAAACTTTCAAGATCGCATTAAGTTTGAATACGATGCCTTTATGCAGACCGTTGATGAATGGCAAGCGCTAAAAGCCAAAGCCATTGAGCTGAAAAAGACTGAATATGCTGATCGTTTGCATGAAGTAGATGACAAGCTAAAACACGACTATGCAAAGATTGAACAAAAAATCCTTGAGCATAATAGCAACCTAAAGACTGCTTTTCGCTCAATCGGTCTTAGCAAAAAAGCCGCTTAACTGCGCTTAACCCCATAGCGACTGAGTTTGATCGCTAAGCTTGGTCTTTAAAACTTGGTCTTTAAAACTTAGTCCTCGAGATTCAGTCTTGAAAGCTTAATTAATCAAACCACCTGAAGTTTCTCCTTCCCTCTATCTGTCATGGATAGAGGGATTTTTTTATCATTCATTTATCATTCGTACAGTGTGATATTCAAACGACGATAGTCCATCCAACATAACAGCGCCCTTGTTGATACCAGTAGGACGATACCTGTCTTAAATAAAGCGAGCTTGCCAGCACACCATACGATGATAACTTTTATAAAAACATGCTTGATTACAAGAGATGGACAGAGTGAAACGCGGCGCTATCCGTGCTGTGCTATAGTGCGCGTAGCTGCCTATCAATCGAACGCTTAACCAAACAATCCATACTCATCACTTAGTACCAAAATAGTATCAAAAAACCAATACTCTAAAAGTAGGAAGGGCTTGTATGCGCTATCAAAACACCTATGTCACGCTCGACACGCGCCTGTATCACGAACAGCCGCCGACGCCTTTAGAGCGTCCGCGCGCCGGCCATTTTAATACTCAAGTCGCGCAGCAGTTGGGCTGGGCAGAGGATGATACGCTCATGGCTCGCTGGGTAGATATCCTAGGCGGACAATATGTGCCTGCCGAGTTTAGACCTTTGGCCATGGCTTATGCTGGTCATCAGTTTGGTCAGTGGGCGGGGCAATTGGGCGATGGTCGCGGGCTGCTTATGGCGCAAGTCATTGATCATAATGAGCAGCGACAAGACTTACATCTCAAAGGTATCGGTCTGACGCCCTACTCGCGTATGGGAGATGGCCGCGCGGTCCTTCGTAGTACCATTCGCGAGTATTTATGCGGTCACGCACTCACCCAGCTTGGCATCCCTTCCTCAAATGCCTTGGGCTTTGTCGTTTCTGATACACGTGTGCGCCGCGAGCGCATGGAGGCTGGCGCTGCACTGATGCGGGTGGCAGACAGCCATATTCGCCTCGGTCATGTCGAGTGGATCGCAAGCTTTGCCCCTGATCTGCTCGGTGAGTTTACCGACTATATGATTGATACTTATTATCCAGAGTGCCGCAAGAGCGAGATACCTGTGCTCGCATTTTTGCAAGCCGTCGTTGCGCGGACGGCACGAATGATTGCCGACTGGCAATTGATCGGCTTTGCCCACGGAGTGATGAATACCGATAACTTATCCATCACTGGCAGCACCTTGGATTTCGGTCCGTTTGGTTTTATGGAGCGCTTTAATCCTGCTTGGATCAATAATCACTCTGATCATACGGGACGCTACGCCTATCAAAACCAACCAGCGATTGGTCATTGGAACCTAAACGTTTGGTTGCCACATTTTATGCGTTTAGACGGCGTCACCCGTGAGACGCTTTCTGATTGCTTAGCGCCTTATGAAGCGACGTTTATGCAGCACTATCAGCAAGGACTGTGTCAGAAGCTTGGACTGCCGCATCGAAGCGAGAGCCTCAGTGTGGCTTTTGAGTGGTTGACTCTATTAGAGGACAACTTACTCGACTACACCAACAGTTTTCGGGCGCTACTTGGCTTGCTGGCGCCAGAGGATTATCCATATGAGCATCAATTATTGACCACCATGACTGCTGAGTTAAGCCCTGAGGCGCAGCAAGTGTGGCAAGATTGGTCAGCGCGTTATATTAGCCTCATCGAGTCTTCAAAACTCGCAGAGGCACAGGCTACCATGCAGGCACACAACCCTGTCTATGTACTGCGTAATAGCATGGCACACAGAGCCATTACGGCTGCAGAACAAGGTCAGTTTGAGGAAGTGGAACGCGTCTTTACCTTGCTTGCGCATCCTTATCAGGTACAGGATATCGCAACAGAGCTCGATACCCTGCCACCCGACCCTCATGCGCCGCAAATGCCGATTAGCTGCTCTTCATAATTGGTTTAGCCATTTAACACCTCAGACCACACAAAACAGTGTCTTTGGCCTTTATAGACTGTAATATTTTGAAACATTATAAAATTAAGGTTGATATGTCATGGGGTTTTTTGGCATTATCAACCAGCGAAATAACGAATATCATTTTATTATATTATTCGCACAATTGGGCCGAGTTGACTAGGCAGTGAATTGCCAATAGTGCTAGAATAACGGTTTTCGCTGGATTGCTTTTTTGGCCTGATATTAAACTGCCGATCATAACCCTTTTAATGCCGATGTTCTCTTTGATTATTATCATTCAATAAGCGTTGAGACGGCGGCGTTATTTTTTTATCTCCATTTACTTTATTCCAATTTATTCCAACCATGGCAATTATTATGAATGACGATACCACTTTGAATACGGATACCCACAGTTCAGAAAAAGAGCAGTTTGAACAAGCTGCCTTGCACTATCATGAGTTTCCGCGCCCAGGTAAAATCTCAGTCACCCCTATCAAACAGCTGGCAAACCAGCGTGACTTGGCCTTGGCTTATTCGCCAGGGGTAGCAGTACCTTGTCTTGAAATCGAAAAAGATCCAAAGCTTGCTGCCAAATATACAGCTCGCAACAACTTGGTCGGCGTCATCACCAACGGTACTGCCGTCCTAGGTCTGGGTAACATTGGGCCTTTGGCATCTAAGCCTGTGATGGAAGGTAAAGGGGTACTATTCAAAAAATTTGCTGGCATTGATGTTTTTGATATCGAGATTGCCCAAAACGATCCAGACAAGTTTATCGAAGCGGTTGCCTCTCTTGAGCCAACCTTTGGTGGTATCAACCTAGAAGACATCAAAGCCCCAGAATGCTTCAAAATCGAGCGCGAATTGCGCGAGCGTATGAACATTCCGGTGTTCCATGACGATCAGCACGGCACGTCTATCATCGTCGCGGCCGCCATGCTCAATGCCTTATTAATCACTGGCAAAAAAATCGAAGAAATCAAAGTGGTGTGCTCAGGCGCAGGTGCCGCTGCCATCTCTTGTCTAGATATCATCTGCGCGCTTGGCGTCGATAAAAACAACATCATCGTATCAGACTCTCGCGGTATCATCAGTACCAGCCGTGAAAATCTAGACGAAACCAAACAGCGCTATGCTCGTGACATCACCGCGACGTCTATCGAAGAAGTCATGGACGATGTCGATATGTTCTTGGGCTTATCAATGCCCGGCACCTTGACCGAAGATATGGTTCGCCGTATGGCAAAAGACCCAATCGTCTTTGCTCTTGCCAACCCAACCCCTGAAATCATGCCTGAGCTGGCGCATGCTGTCCGTCCTGACGTCATCATGGCGACTGGTCGCTCAGACTATCCAAACCAAGTAAACAACGCCCTTTGCTTCCCATACATCTTCCGCGGCGCTCTAGATGTAGGCGCAACCGCAGTCAACGAAGAGATGAAAATCGCTTGTGTAAAAGCAATCGCTGCTATGGCACATGTCGAAGCCACCCCAACCAGCAACGTCAAAAACATCGAGCAGATGAAGAGCTTTGGCCGTGATTACTTAATTCCAGGCCCACTAGAGCCAAACCTCATCATCGAGATTGCCTCTGCCGTTGCCAAAGCCGCCATGGACTCAGGCGTTGCCACCTTGCCTATCGCTGACATGAACGCCTATCGTCAGAGCCTATCTGAGTTTGTCTATAACTCAGCGTTTGTGATGAAGCCTGTCTTTGCGCGTGCCAAAGCGGCACCAAAGCGTATCGTCTACTGTGAAGGTGAAGACAACAACGTCCTACTGGCAGTGCAAGTTGTGGTCGATGAAGCGCTTGCCCACCCTATCTTGGTCGGTCGCCCAGCTGTCATCGAAGATCATATCAAAAGACTCGGTCTGCGCCTAAAAGATGGTGAAAACATCACTATCGTCAACCAAGACGACGATCCACGCTACAAAGACTACTGGCAGGGATACTACGAGAAAAACAAACGCCGCGGCGTCAGTATCGAGCTTGCCCGCCGTGATGTACGTCGCAAGACCACGCTAATTGGCTCGCTACTGGTAGACAATGGCGATGCGGATGGCATGATTTGTGGTACGTTTAGTCATTATCAATTGCACTTAGACTATGTCCAAAGTGTCATTGATAAAAAAGAAGGCGTTAGCGACTTTTATGCGATGAATGCGGTACTGATGCAAGATCGCAACATCTTTGTCGCGGACACTTATATCCACGAAGACCCAACAGCAGAGCAATTGGCTGAGATGACCATCTTGGCCGTTGAGCAGCTACGTCGTTTTGGTATTACGCCTCGTGTCGCTCTCGTATCACACTCAAACTTCGGTACCTCAAACCGTGACAGCGCGGTGAAGATGCGCAAAGTCTATCAAATCTTGACCGATATGAACGTCGATTTTGAATTTGAAGGTGAGATGCAAGGTGATGCGGCGTTGAACGAAAACATTCGCCTAGAAGACATGCCATCAAGCCCACTAAAAGGCTCGGCGAACCTGCTGATCTTGCCAACGCTAGATGCAGCAAACATCGCCTTTAACTTACTAAAAACCGCGACAAATAGCGCTTCTATCGGCCCTATCTTGTTGGGTACCAGTAAGCCTATCCATATCCTAACACCATCAGCAACCGCGCGCCGTGTGGTCAACATGACAGCACTTGCCGTGACGGAAGCTCAGGATTTGGAAAACGAAAACCAATAATGGCATGATGATGTTTGTCGCATCGACATCCCTTCGCTCGTTACTTCAAATTTCAAATATTGTACCAACGTAAAGGACGCTAACCTCTATGGATAGCGCTCCTCTGTTATACTAAAACCAGCCATCGCTATTTCAGTGCGATGGCTGGTTTTTTATTGTCATTGACTGATGGCACATATCAGTCCTAACTTGCGCGATAATACGAGGCTATCATGCAGATTTATCTTGTTGGCGGGGCAGTCCGCGACCAGCTACTAGGACGACCTATCAAGGACAAAGACTACGTCGTCGTGGGCGCGACAGTGGCACAGATGATCAGTGCTGGGTTTGTACAAGTAGGCGCAGACTTTCCGGTGTTTTTGCATCCAAAAACGCATGAAGAGTATGCGCTAGCGCGTACTGAGCGCAAACAAGGCGTCGGCTATCAAGGATTTAGTATCCATGCCAGCATCGATGTTACTTTGCAAGAAGACCTGCAGCGCCGTGATCTGACCATCAATGCAATGGCGATAGAAGTCACTAGCCTAACCGATGACACGCCGCTGACAGGCGAGGTGCTCGACTACTACGGCGGATTGGATGATCTTGCGAATAAGACCTTGCGTCATGTCTCACCTGCGTTTAGTGAAGACCCTTTACGGGTACTGCGCACCGCACGATTTTATGGGCGTTATTATGATTTGGGCTTTACCATCGCTGAGGAGACACTGGCATTGATGCGCCAACTGGTCCACTCAGGAGAGCTTGCTCACCTCAGTAGTGAGCGCATTTGGCAAGAATCGAGCCGCGCGATGATGCAGCTCTCCCCGCATGTGTACTGGCAGCAGTTGTTTGATATCGGTGCACTTACCGAGTATTTTGCGCCATTACATGGGGCTTGGAATAATACGCATATAAGAGAGACGGTGCAGACGGCACTATATTTTGCTGGTCAAATGCAGCTGAATTTATCACAGCGCTGGGCGCTACTGATGACGAGCCTGAGCGCTGATGTGTTTACAAATGCTCTCACAGACTCTAGCGTTGAGACTGCCTCTGCGACAAAAAATATCAACCAAATTGGCAACATGGTCAAAGTGCCCAAAGTACATACTCAATTTGCCAATTTATTTGTCCAGCAGCTCTCTACCCTAGCCGCTATCAATGAGCTGGATGCCGCTGAAAGAATTGACCTCATACAAGCCTGCGGCGCTCATAAAGCACCTGAGAAGCTCTCACAGCTGTTGGTATGTAGTCATACTTTTCATTTGGCAAAGCAGCATCGGCAAATGATGCTGGCTCTCAATAGTTTTCACGCGATTGGTATGGAGGATATCGAAGCCGGACTTCGAGGACCAGAAATTGGTGCAGCATTACGGCAAGCGCGCATAGATCATCTGGACACTCAGCACCCCTCTTAAGTGAGGATAACCGAACCGTCAAAGTGCGTCCTGATATAACTCCTAAGATATAGTACTGCTGCGACTTTACTCCTTTATACCAAAAATACAGATAGACTATGAATCAAGCCGTTATCCCTATTCAGTCGGCAACTGCCAACGCAGGCGCGCCTGTCATGCTCGTTACTGGCAGCGCCAAACGTATCGGAGCTGCTATTATTAAAGCGGCGCATACTCAAGGCTACCGAGTCATTATCCACTGTCGTCACAGTGAGCAGCAAGCAAAGGCGCTCACTGCCGATCTCAATCGCCGCCGTCCTGATAGCGCGGCGATGATCGTCGCTGACTTAAAGCTGGTCAATGAGCCTAAGCGCCTAAACGACTTTGTAGCGAACATCATATCCTGTTTTGGTCAGTTGGATGTATTGGTGCATAACGCCTCGCGTTTTTATCCTAGCCCCCTTGGTAGCATTAATACTCAGCAGTGGGACGAGCTGTTTTTGACCAATGCCAAAGCGCCGTTATTACTCAGTCAAGCATTCTTGCCTCATCTACAAACGCAGCACGGCTGCATCATTAGTTTGCTAGATATCCATGCTCATGATAAGCCATTTAAAGGCTATAGCGCTTATAATATGGCGAAGGCAGCGCATCGTATGATGGTGCAGTCCTTGGCGCTTGAGATGGCACCTAGTGTACGAGTCAATGGCGTCGCGCCAGGCGTCAATATATTGCCCGACGCTGATAGTGATCAGGCCCTCAATGATGATGAACAAAAAAACATCCTCAGCTCTATACCGATGCAGCGTATTGGTCGCCCTGATGAGATAGCCCATAGCGTGCTGTATCTAGCACAGGCCAGCTATGTCACAGGCGAGATTATCACCATCGATGGTGGACGCCATTTGACTTTGGCAGGTGGTAGTGTTTGATCAAAAAAACAGCTGATTTTGAATAATATCTGTCTGACAGGCTATCTTTTACTTGAAAATTAAAAAAAATCAGGTATCATTATGCGTCTAACGTTAGGGCCCATAGCTCAGTTGGTTAGAGCAGAGGACTCATAATCCTTTGGTCGTAGGTTCAAGTCCTACTGGGCCCACCATATTCAAACCCTTACAGGCATTGACTTGTAAGGGTTTTTTATTGCCTGCTGTTTTGTTCTATTTTCTATCGGTGTGAAAAAAGTAATCAAATAGTAATCGTTGTTGAGATATTTAAGGTAGATCAAACTAAATCGCAGACACAAAAAAACGCCCCGCCAAATTAATGACAGGGCTTAAGCAGCTAAATTTAGCTAAATACAGCTACCAACCTTCTTTTTTAGCTTTCGCATAAGCAGCCGCCAGTTTTTGATCGTACTTGTTGATGGCGTAATTAATGCCGTTGTAGCCTTTGGCAAATCCAGCCCAATCATGACGCTGCAGTTCATCAACTAAGTAATTTACCTTTATGTATCGGCACATGGCATCAAGCTGCTTTGCCTCGCTTTCATACATTGCATCGATAAATGCCTTTAGCGACGGATAACCTAGGCTTTCGTAGTTGAAGCCCATTATCTGCCCCAAACCCCACGAGGCTGACATATGCGCTGCTTCCCAGTGTAATGATTCAGCAATAGCCAGTTTTTCGTACTGTGGCCGCACGTTGTAGCCACCCGCTTTATCACTGCAAATATCAGGGAATAGTGCGTTAAGCTGGTCGCGCTTGGTAAAGTAATTCGCCTCGCCCAGATACTTCCACATTTTGTGACGTTCAAACAAGATGGTTGGTCTACCTTGGTCGTCAAATCCACTTGAGCGAGCTTCAATATCGATTACCGCTTTTAGTGTTGCAGGCTCTACGCCCAGACCTTTTGCTGCAATGATAATGTCAGCACGTCCTAATTTTGGCTTGTCTTTTGTGCAAACATTAGGCTTAGTTAAAACATCAACCGCCTTGCCTGTATTGGCAATGATACTCTTAACAGCTCGCAGCGAACCGCCGCCAAAGTCCCCATCAATCTTGCCGTGGTAAAACCCTGCATTTGCCAACGCTGTCTGCGCTTGTACTACGTGTGCTTTCGCCATATTCCACCCCAAAAAAACCCCCAAAAAGGGGCGTGTTATTTCAATATCCGCCTATGTCTTTTGACGAGCAGTATCGAGCCGTAAATCGACACGACACAACCAAAAAACAATATAGACGCTGCCATGACTGGTCTGCCTGACATGCCGACTAAGCAGCCAACAATGACAAGCATGGTGCCGCTGTAGACGTAGCGGCAATTAGTATTAACAATGTTATTTGACACAAAGTTAATAACGACCATCAATAACCCAATTACCGCCCAAATAATCATGTCTTACCCCCTAGCCCAAAGCGAGCTTTAACGATAGTGGGTATGATTTGAATTAAATGCGGCGCAACAAAAGCCACTCCACCAACCCATAGCGGCGTTAATAGATTGAGTGCACCCTCGTCATGCAGCACCCAAAGAAACGCAGCAAAGCCACCTGCCAAGCAGATAAGCAGCCTTAACCACGGTCTAATCTCAGCGCTCTTTAAATCATCAGGCGTAGGGTATAGAGCGCCAATGATAGAGCCGAGCCACCAACACGCAATGCAAGCGCCGATAATCAATGATGTCTGGTGTGTTTGTGCCAGCTTTTCGATAAAGTCCGTTACAACGACTGGCTGATCTGCTGCTTGTGCCTGTGCTGCATTGGCGTTACGCATGGTGATTAAAAATGGGTAGCTAAGTAATATAAATAGCCGCCATATCAAAGCCCATAGTTTTTTGAGCATAATCCACCCACCTGTTTTTGTTTAGATTTCATCGCCTTTCCTCAAATTTTAGATAATAAAAAACCGCCCAAACGGACGGCTAGTAACCTGCTATTGCTTTACTGTCTTGTAGTTGTTGCAGTAGCGCCATTAAAGACGCTTCTTGATTTTCTGCGACTTGCACCGGTACTGATGTACCGCCGAGTCTTAAATTAACATCAATCGTTTTTGACGCGGACGGCTGGCTATCAAAGCGTTTGTATTCTTGCGTCGTAATTCTAGCCGTTGCTGTCCTTGCTGCTTCATAGTCATCACGCTGTCGCTCATTCTGACGTGCTTTTTCTGCAATCTCAGCTAGATACATTGATGCCGACTTAAAGCGATTGAGATCGGCGGGCGTCATCATCTGACCATCATCAAAGCCTTGTAGCTTGCCAAAGTTTAATGCGCCACCACTCGTACCTTGCTTGGCATATAGCTTACGCGCCTCCTCGATTGCGGCCGCCTCTGACAGACCCTGCGATTTCAAAAAGTTTTCAACCGCTAAGCGCGTGCCAAACTGATTACCTTCGACTGGCGCTTTCTCCTGCCCATAGACCCGCAAGTTTTTCAGCGTTTCGTCAGCATCAGCGACCGCTTGCGCTTCTTTGACAGCCTTAATCTTGGCTTGCAGTTTATCGTAAGCAGATGATGCCTCAACTGCTGCGCGTACCATCGCACTGCCTGCACTGCCTGCGCTTGATGATATGCCATCATAAGCTGTTCTGATGCCGTGGACTGAGCGAGTAACACGGTCGTTAGACTCCTTTGCCTCGCTCATACTCTTAAATGTCACACGGCCTGTTTCATCAACTGCGATAGTCAAGCCGCGCTGCGCCGCCTCTGCTTTAAGTTGCGCTGTTACCACATCGCCGTTGGCTGCCACCGCTGCTTTAGCGTATTTTTTAAAGCCGTCGATTAGCTGACCTGTTGTCGCTTCACCGTCTTTGACAATGATGCCATAAGCCTGCGTGTAAGCCTCAGCTTGCTTGGCAGCCTCGGCGCGTGTCGTTAGACCTAAAACCTTGTAAGCCTCATTGACTGAGTTTACGCCGTCTGTCAGCGCGTCCAGTCGCTCATTAGCCAAATCAAGCCCTGCGGCCAAATCCTCACCTGTTAGCTGCCCTTGCTCGCCTAAATCCTCCCACATAGCAATGATGTCTTGTAATTCTGTGGTGTTTTTGGCTTGCTCGGTCATCTTAGTGAGCGCTGCTTTTAACACATCGCCAGTTTGATAGCCTGAGTCGGTGAGCACATCAAAACTATCTGATAACTCCATCACAGACGCTTTAGCATCAGCATAACCCTGCGTAATGCCCACACCTAGCGTATCAGCCAGCTCTCGATACGTTTTATCAAGCGCTTTAGCGTTTTGCTCTGCGGCTGTCGATGCCTGTTCTTCGCTACTCATTTTCTCAATGATCGCTTTGCCAGTCTCGTCAATAGCGACTTTAAGACCGCGCTCTGCCGCTTCGACTTGTAGCGCTGCTAGTGCTGACTCGCCATACGCTGCTATTTGAGCCGTTGCCATCTCAGCAAACGCGCCCTCTTGCGCCTCTGCGGATGCATTAGCATCGTTTTTCATTGAGTCGTAAGCATCGGTGGCGGCTTTTGCTGTCGCTCCCAGTCTATCCTGCGCTGTCATTGCTGCATTATCTAGCGCAGCTTTTGCCGACGATTCAAAGCTCATCGCAGCATTGGTGGCATTATCAAATGCTTTTGTTGCTTGACTGTCTAATCTATCTGCAAAATCGGTCAGTGATTGCGCCAGTTCGCCAAACGTGAGTTTAGATAGTCCACGCATCATCATTGCAAGCCATGTTGCAGTCACGCTTTGCACCAAGTCTCCCGCGATAGCGATTGTTTTAAACCCATCATTGATAGCACCTAGTACGATACTCACGCCTTGCAATGTGCGCGTGATGATACCGACTTGCTCGGTCACTTCGCCTGTCGTGTTGGTCAGCACACCTATCCAGTCGTTTATGCCTGTATAAGTGTTGACAATGCGCTCCCACAGTATGCCGAGCGTGGTCATAAGCTGGTTAAACACTTGATTGACTGCATCGACCGTAGCTGTATCAAGGTTGTCCAGACTATCGCCTATCAAGTTTATGGCCTCGGCCAGTTTTGACGACTGATTGACGGATTTATCCATCTCACCGATAAATAAAAATATCTTGTTTTTTGCTTCTTGCAGCGCGTTACCGACTGTGTTTGGTAGTGTCGCAAACTCCTTGCCGATAGCCTCGCCTTGCGACTGTATCGCATTAATGACAACCTCTGATGTCAGCTTGCCTTCGCCTGCTAACGCTCGCAGCTCGCCACGAGTCACACCCAAACCATCTGCCATAGCCTGAGCTAAGCGCGGCGCCTGCTCCATAATACTGTTAAATTCCTCGCCTCTGACGACTCCGGATTGCAGCCCTTGTATGAGCTGAGTAATAGCAGCGTCAGCCGCGTCAGCACTACCGCCTGATAGCTTAATAGCCTCGTTAATGGTTTTTGTGACACCTAGCACCTCGGATTGAGCAAGCCCCAGCGCCTCAGCAGACTGCGTGATACGTGCAAACAATTCGCCCGTGTTTTCCACGCTACTAAAGGTCTCGTTAGCAATCTGCTTAACGCCATCAAAGCCTGTGATAAACGCGGCACCCTCACCTGTGGCGAGCTTAATACGTGCCTCAAGCGTTTTAAATGCGTCCGATGTTTCGATGATTTCAGCAACACCAATACCAAGACCAGCCGCTGCAAGCATACCTTGCAAGCTACCCATGGCACTACGCACGCCATTGATGCCGCCAGTAAAGCGCTGCGAGCCTTGGTTTACTCTATCCTGAGTGTCATCAAGACCGTTTAGCTCAGCCTCAAGCCGTCTGATCTGCTCTTGTGTTGCCCGTGTAACGCGCTCAATCTCAGCAGCAGGACGGCCACTGTTGTTAGTAAAATCAGTTAAGGCTCGGTTGAGCTGGTTAATCTCACCGCGTATCGTTTCAGGCACTCGCACGTTAGCCATGCGATAGATTGAGTTACGCGCCCCATCTGCTGTATTAGACGCTCTATTCATCGCGCCTGACAGCTCATTGGCTAGGCTGACACTTGCGCTGCGAGCCTGATTTAACTCTTGCTCTAGTCTATCGACATTGGCTGCCGCCGACTCAATATCAGCGGGGCTTGCGTTGGTCTGACTTAATCGTAACGCCTCAGACCGCGCAACCTCTAACTGCCTGCCTAATCGCGTGACCTGCAGAGCCGATGCCTGCATAGCGGCCTCGACCTGCTCGCCTGACAAGTTAGCACCTGCGCCCATTTGTCTGAGCTGGTCGGCCGTTGCACGTATCTCAGCCGTCAATCTGTCAGAGCTGACATTGTTGAGGCCTGCGAGCATAGTAGATGCGCGTTCTGTATCAGTATTCATCTGAGCTACATTGCGCTGCACCGACTGCGCGTATTGCGTAAATCTGTCACGCGCCTGATTGATGCCGTTGTTAAATTGCTCATTGAGCACGCGTAGCTGTACGCTAAAATCTAAATCTCCTGCCATGTGGCGCACCTCAAATTGTGGGTATAAAAAAACCCTCACTATTTCTAGCAAGGGTATTTAATTAAGTTTGTTTAATTCACTACTCGTCAGTAAATTTCATTTTATCTTCGTCATAACCTCTCAGGTTAAACTCAGACTCTACTTCATCTGATAACCCCACAATAGGCAGATAAACAGTAGCTCTATTAGATTGCGTAGTTTTGTCAAATAGCTCAGCTGATAACTGCTCATTGATTGGGCTTAGCACTCCATCAACTCTTTGCTCAAAACTGTAAGTTGATATCCCACCATCAAACCTGATTCTAATGTCGCAGCTTGGCGTACATTTAACTTGCTCAGGCGCAAAAATAGTGAATCTTTTTGATATCGTATCATCAGCCATTTTTCGTTTTTCTAACTCAATCCATGAGCGCTGTTTAAGATTTGGGTATTTTGGCACAGTATAGGTATTAGTAGCATAAATACGGGCAGATAATGAAAAAACACCATCCTCATTACTAACGCTACGATACTTCCAGTCGCCTTTATCTGTAGGAAAGGTGCCGCCCGCGCCGATCGTACCACCATTGCCGTCGCTCACCTGTGGCGGTAAACTGTCATAACCGCCGCCACAACCGCCCAGCGCCAAGGCCAAACCTACCGCTAATAGCTTTTTCATAACCAATCACCAAAATTATATTTACTCAATTTTAGTTGATTAGCCATTGTTACGCTAGTCTTTCATAAACTCTTTCCAGCCTTTCGCATCTGCTTGCGCCACTCGCATAGCAATGGCCATATCTTTGATGCTTTGCTGCTTATCTTTAGCCAGCGCTTTAGATAAGCCCCACCATTCGCCAAACGCCATATCTAAGACGTCGGCTTCTCGGAGTCCGAGGCGGTAGAATGGTAGTAAGCTGTCGTACCAAGTAATGCCAGTTGCGCCCCCAGTTGTTTTAGGGGCATGAAAATCTGACGCATAAAAAAATCGCCACTGTGGGCGACGACCTCCTGCATCACTTGCAGCATCTCTAACGGCTCAAGCTCTCTATAAAAGCTCGGCGGTTGGTCTGTCAGTGTTGAGGCTAAGATAACCGTTTCATCTGTGAACGTACCGATAAGCGCCATTAATTCGCTCTCTGGCATACCCTTTTTGGCTTTTACAATGCGCTCAAACTCAGCAACAAAAGGCGTAAATGCTCGCGTTACTTCATGTAGGTTTTTAACCTTTACGCGATTGATTGCAATCTCTTGCCCTGCTACTTTGATGGTTTTAACGCTATCGTCTTTTTTAATGTCTGTCATACGTCAATCTCTGTATAAGTTAAATTAGGTGCTTGCGCTACAATCTGACCGTCCCTGATAAAGACCTTGGATTGCAGCTCGTAAGCCGCGTTTGATTGCACAATCGTATTTCCACCACCCTGCATGGTGACGGTATAGTTTGAGCCTTGCCTATCAATGACAGTTGCAAGCTGTTTTGCACCTTGCTCAGTGATGCCTTTAAATAATTGCCATAGGTTGCCGCTTGCCATCACACAATCTCCTTATCAAAATGCCTTTCAACATCGATACTCTGGTCAATCTCTAACGCTCGATTGCTAGATAGACGACCGGTGATTGTCGTGCCTCTAACCATACCGACCCATTGCTCACCATCATTAACGCCGATTAGCGTTGATGGTTTCAATACGCCAATATCGGCAACTAGCGGCATTGAGATACCAATGTTGCCAATATCACCTGTGTCGCTCAGTATCATCTTGCCGCGACTAATAGCGGCTGCTGTATCGGTCATTAAGTCGCTTGTGACCATCGGCGGCTGATAACCTCCGCTTGTGCCTGTACGCTTGATTAAAGCGCCGATACCATTATCATTCTCACCGTAGATAGTCACGCCATTGTATGCAGGTTTATTAATACGTCCACGACTGCGACTGGTGATTAGTGATATGGGTAATTCAACGCTAGGCGCTTGTGCTGCCCATTCCCAACTTGGCACTGGATATTGCGCTAATACGTGCAATATATCAGCACTCATATCAGCATTGATAAAGCCGCCGGCTGCCTCGGCTATCCATTGTAATGAGTTGATAGGCGTGCGATTTGAGTAGCTGTAAGTGTTGGCTGGTACTTGCCACCCATTGACACCTGCGAGCTGCCAATCCAATGTAAAGCCTGACGCTACGCCATTGCGGTTTAATTCAGCATCAGCTATCTGTCTTGCGCTCATAGCAGTGTCAAACTTAAATCCGCGCTGTGTCGCGTATGGGTGCGCTAACAGCATGGCGCGTGACTTACCTTTGATCGTTAAGCTACTCTCACCAAACTGGATAGAGTCCTCGCAACTGTCTAGTATAAATCGCCACAGATTGCCGTTACACGTAAAGTCCACGCCTATGCGCTGCTCGTGTGCCGTATCGACTTTTGATAGCTCAGACAGCGGTACAGTAGCGCTAAATGACCATGTATAGCTATTACTATCAATACCTACGCTAAAGCCAAGTAGCTTAACCTCACGCCCATCATCGGTGCGCGTTAATGACACACTGTTCGTCACAAATATAACTCCTTTTGTATAGTCGCCATTGCTGCCCTCAGCAGCGGTTACTTGCGCGTTAATGACACCACTAACACTACCACTGGCCGCTATTGTGATTTTGGTTATGTCGCGCTCACTACAAGTCGGTACTTGCAGGATAACATCAAACAACGGTGGGGTTGTTTGCGCTCGTAGTATAATTGGTTCGGCTAAAGGTGGTGGGTAGCAGGTTGCTAGAGTTCTTGGCAGCCTTGCAGTCTCAGCCAGTGATTGCAGTACGATCTCAGCAAATCTGCCTTGCTCAAACAACTCTGATGCTTTATCAGCGATAAGCTTTGAGTAATCGCTTGATAACGCGCGCTCAATCTGACGATACGCCATCGCCTCAAAACCGAGCCAGTCACGTTCGCCAACCAGTTTTGATTGCTCGTTTTTAAGCGACCGATTATTTCCAATAAACCTTTTGTTTTCAAAGGCTTGTTTGTTTTTAGTATAGACAAACTGCGCTGCTTCAGCTTTTGTGGTTGCGCTAGATTGTAACTGCGCGTCTGCTTCAAATCTGTGTGTTTGCGCTATGCCTTGCAGCTTTGCGCTCTCACGCTCAACAGCGCTCGGTATGCTTGTGATGCTTACGCTCTCAAAGCCACCGCTTGCACTCACGCCACCTAGCTTTGATTGCTGCACACTGCTCGATACGTGCTGCATCGCACCGCGAAACACATTGGCATCATAGTAACCGCTTACACTAACGGCACCGCCCACGCTCGCCGTAGCAGCCGCGGTTACGCCAGTGACATACTCCTGCGCTGTGCCTACTGCTGACACATTCCCGCGCGCCTTGCCGCTTGCGTTTACTGCTATATCAACGGGCAAAGGCTCAACCACAGCTATACTTACTGCGATAATGCCGCTAACGCTTGCGGTCGCTGCGATGTCTATTTCAACACTATCTGATAACTGCCCTAGTATTACACTGATAGACAAGTCTGGTGGTGATGTTTGAGACTCAAGTGTTACAGTTTGCAATAATGACGGCGGCGTGTACAAGTTGCACCTCTATTCTAATATGTATGGGCTGTGTATTTCGGGTTTTAGGCCGTCCGCTATATAACTAATATCATAAACACCCTTGAGCACAACCGCACCCCATTCCCCAGTTGCGTTTGCTTCAACCCTTCTTGTCACAAGACTGCTTTGATTGCGTAAAAAGACACTCGCTGGGGGATTGCCATTATCTGCGCGCAAGACAGTGCCCTCGGCGGTTGCAGCTTGAGCAGGCGGCGGCGTAAAGTCTCCAGTGTATTTACTCGTTCCTGTCGTTACGCAAATATCTTGGATACCGCCAAGCCAGCTCCGCACAGTATTCAATGGGTCGTGTCCGATATAAACTGACGCATCGAAAACACGCATACTGACGCTTCCCCTCGTACTAATTAGGACACCGTCTTTGTAAAAATTAATAGTCTTACTACTTGAGTCGTATGTTACCGCCACATGAAACCATACGTCTGTATGTGGCATTTTTACGGCAGTCTGACTGGTGACGTCAGCACTGCCTGTTCCGTAAGCCAAAAATAGGCCGTTTGAGTTTACGCCTACTACCAAGCCCACGAGATAATTATTTATGCTTTTATCCGCAATGCGAAAAAAATATCGTACAAAACCACTCGTAGCAGGTGCGTTTGAAGAAAACCAGCCTTCGACGCAAAAAGACTCCGAACCAAACTCTGTTAAATTTTTTGCGTCCAAAAATCTAGTGTTATCTCCGGTTTTTGCTAGTAGATAACTGTCATAGACCGCGCCCCCTGTTGTCTCGAAAAACAACGTGTTGTTACTACTAACAGCGAGGTCGGATATAATTTCCTTACGCCCCTCTCCATATCGACCCCAAAACGGAGTACAAAAAGCCAAACGCTCTGTCATGCCGTCACCTGCAATGTCATAGATGTTAACCCAACGTAGCCGCCCATATAGATTTTATCTTTATCAAGCACAAGCTCGGTTGCTGCATCAAGCGTAGCTATCGTTGCGCCTGCTGCTGTCAAAATCTTAGCGGTCGTTGGCACGCCTGACGCCACCGCAATGACCTGCGGCGGGACTTTAAATGTAATCACTCCTCCCACAATGGACTGCTCAGCAGGATTTGTTAGCACAATCTCAGCCGCTAAAATGTCACCTGCATAAATCGCAAGTGTTGAGTTAGCGCCCTCATTCAATCGCGCTGCGATGCCGTGCGCCATCGCGTTTAGCGCCTCTGACTCGTATATCATTGCTCACCTCTGTCGCGGTCAATGTTGGCATGATAACCAATGGTAAAGTCGTAATTGTCTTTACTGCTGCCTTGGTGCTGCTGTATCGCGTTACCTATCCATATAGGGTATTTGGCAGCCGCAGTATTAAATCGCACGACGTTATTAGCCGACCAGCCAAGCCCCCATGCTGCAATCGGGATAGTAAAATAGGGCTGGCTTGTCATCGGGTTAATCGGTGTAGTCAGTGCATTAACATCGCCACTACCAATCTCGCCAACAGTCTCACCAATAATGCGGAATGTTGTGCTACTCGTAAACACGAGCGCCCAACGCTCCTCAATCGCATCACGGTTAGTCACCACGATAGGATTATTAGTAATCTGTAGCTGTGATGTTGTAGCATTGCCTATTAAGCTATCACTCCAAACACCACCCCATGACTTTTGACCGAACACGTTATACGCTCGCGCTTGCATATCGCCAGCTAATAGCATCGAGCTAAAGACGGCTGATGTACTGTAATCATGCGTGATGGGCGTTGATAACGTGACACGACCTGATATATCAGTTTCAATGACCAGCGCAATATCCATGATGCGATATTTAGCGGTTAATGGCGCGGTATAAAACGACATATCAAACATATCGTTGAGCTGCAAAGTACCTGCATCTAAATCGACATTGAGGTAGTCGCTATCCACTTTTAAGCCGTTGGTGTCAACGACCGATACATCAGATAAGCGCTCAAAACCTAAATCAAAGCTATCATTAGGCGCATTGGTTGGCAGCTCCATTGTTTTTAGCTCAGTAATCGCAATACTGTCGCCTTTGCGGACAAACGGCACGCGACCATCGCTTGGCAAGCGTACTGGATCAAGACCGATTAGCTCTTTATCAAGTGGTAAGTAGCTGTAAGCAATCGCGTTATAGCGGATAGAGTCGGGTTTGACATAGACTGGACGGTTGATAAATTGCGTGTTACCTGTCGCTGACTCAGTATATATATTATTAATGTCATACCACGGCTCATTAACTACATCGGGGTTGTCACTGACTCTTAGTTTTTCATAAAAGTACAGCGCGACAACACCTGCCTTAAAATCAACCTCGCCATGAGCAAACGCATGACCGGTGATAGCGCCCTGCTCGTCAGTCGATAGTGATATAGGCGTACCATCTGCTAGCTCGGCACTGATCTGTAGCGATGCTTCTTTTAGTGGTGCCACTGGCGTTCTAAAAATCAGATTAGCAAGCGGTACAGGGTCGTTTTCGCGTAGCATTGATTTGAGATTGACGGTATTAACTTGCCCTGCTTGCCATGTCGTCAGCTCAATAACGCCTGACTCTAAGTTAATATCACCGACAACATCATCGCCGTCTTTTACTCTACCGTTGTCATCATGCAAACTATAGCCGAGCGCATCGACAAACACCGATCCACTGACAACTGGTGTTTTTGACTCAATCGGTGGCGCTATCAATAATTTATCAGCAGTCATGTCAAAGGTGGCAGCTTCCGTGGTCGATCCAACCTTGGCGCTACCGTAAATCTGCGCAGTGCTGATATTTAGGTTTTCGTCTTGGCTCGTGGTTGTAAATAGTGGTTTTTTATTTAAACCGCCTGCCATGACAACATCGGTAACCGTTTTTCTTCGTGATACTTTGATGGTAAACGTAGCTATACCTGCCGCTTTATCCAAGTTACTGCTCACTAAAAATACCTTCCAGCGGCCACCTGCGCCGTTATCGGCATCGTACCAAGACAGTCCTGTCTTAGGCGTTATCATATTTCCGCTTCTGTGCATGATGGTTGTGTATGTGGGATAAGCAACACTGCCTAACCTCAGCAATTCCAAAGCAGTGCCCATACTAGAAATATTAAAGGCGACCTGAGCGTTACTGCCGTCATAAAGCTCTGCTCTAAGCCAAATATCACCGTCTATAGCACCGCCCATGTCAATAGTGGCGGTAAATGTGCCGTCAGCAGAGTTCGGCTGATAAATGGCATTAATAGGCGATGCCATAGAGTCAAGCAGTTTGTTATAAGTCACTGTGAACACTGTATCTTTAGCGACTGTTTCATTAGGTGCGATATGTATCTCTCGACCATCATACGTGCCTGTAGCGTCGCCTGTGATAACACCATCACTCATGGTTGCGGTTTTATTTTCGCCCCATGTGATAGTAATATCGCCGACCACCTCGTCTTCGATAATAGCCGCGTGATAAGCAGGTGCCAGCGCTTGCTCGCCATACTTAACTGTGTCTAGGTCAACGCCAAAACTATAGATAATATAACTAGCCGCATCAGGGATTGCCGCAGTCGTCAGCAATACTGTTTTGCCTTGTACCGTACCGCGACCATTGCCGTCATCGTCGATTAGATTGCCGCGTCCATCGTCATGTACGAGATAGTTATTACCGCCTACTGTATAAGTGATTTTTAGGCTGTTTGGCACTGGCTCAGCGCCTAGCTCTCGCACATAGTTATAGCCTGCATTGTCATCGACAACTTGATAATCGGTCTGCGCTACTCGCACAAACTCACTAGCAGGTTTATAGCTACCTGTGATTGCGTACTGGCCGCTCGGTGCGTTGTCATACCATGTGATTTGGCCGATACCGTATTTGATAGATGCGTATGCTTCCCCCTGAGTGTTTACCAGCTCTCCGTCACGGTCGGTCAGTGTCAGCCCACCTACTGTTAGACTTAAAGTGCCGACTGATATTCCACTTGGCAGGCTAAATGCTGTGTTTGGTGCCACACTGACCGACTGATTGATGCTAATAACACCGTCACCACGCGCCTGGGTTGCTACCTGATTAGCAGGGTCACGCTGCAAAATGGGCGTCTCAACCTGCGTACTTGGCACAACCTGCGTATAGATGCTATTTAGTCGCACCTGACGGCTGGTCATTGCCGTTACTGGCTCAGCGAGCTTACTAGCACTGTAGTATTTAGCAGCATCAGCAACACGAGCCTCGCGCAGAATGGCGCGGCGACTTGTGCTAGCGTTTTGGTAAAACTCTTGCACAGTCAGACCGTTAAATGTTTTGTTTAGCGTATCACCAAACTCAATAGTCGCTACTGTACGTGTTACAGTCGTGTCTGCATTGCGCTGAAAACGGCGTTCAGTCGTCTCGATTTTTAGTGGCCTAATATACTGATAAAACTCGTCTGATTGCCCCTCGTTTTGTACAAGCACAAGCGGCTGACTGACAGATGGTATCGGGTCTTTTGCGTCCAATGAGATTTGGATCACGCGCTGACCTGCGAGCTGCGTCTCTAGTAAATGCCCCGCCCATTTGGTGCCAAACGCTAGATATGACTCAATTTTGTTTTGAGCATCTGAGCGTCTATCTGCAAAATCAGTGGCTTTAAACGCAAACACGCTAATATTTTCGTTATCCGGCAGCTCAGTAAACAGCATACGAGTGGCTTGCAATAGCTCAGCATTGGCCGTCTTGACTGCGAGCGACACTTTACGCAGACGCACACGCCCCAGCAGGCGGTCAATGTCTGACACATCGGGAAATAGGTTGTTTGACACGCCATCAATTACCGCTTCAGCAGTCGGCAGGCCGCCGCCTTCGTCTGTGTCATTCATCACCTCGGATTTGAGGATTTCTAAATCATTTTGAGTAATTGCCATGTCGTCATCCGTCAAATTTTAGGCATTAAAAAAGCCCTAAATATAGGGCTGAATAAAGTCTTAATATTATGTATTCGGTATCTCTAAAAATCTCAGCGTTACGTTATAATAATCAGTCAGTTTTGGGCTTGTGCTGCCTTTGATTGGTCTCGCCTCAATCGCCTCCGCTGTCGTGTCAAATATCACTTTTACACGCTTTACCGCCCCATCTGCTAGATAATCTAGCCAAAACGTAGCGCCTAGCTTGTCACGCTCAGATTTAAGCGCATTAACCGTTTCTCGACTGAGTACGCCATGACCATCAGGCGCTTGCATCACATACGGTCTGCCAGCTTGCCTTACTGACTGCTCGACAATCATCGTACCGTCAAGCGCATACTTGGTGTTTGATACAATAGCCGACCAGTCGTGTTCACCCTCGGGATAAAGGCTATCAGATAAGACGATGACCTCATTGGTCGCTGTATTTGTCAGCTTGGTTTGTGTATTAGCACGCATAATCAATCCTTTTTATTTGAGTAAGCAACCGCCTAGCAGTCGCTTAATTAAATAAAAATAGGTCAGTCGGATTTCCGACCGACCCATACGTTACAGCTTCACAATCTCATACGTCGCTTCTTCGGCTTCGTCGTACAGCAAATCAGCTTCAAGCGTCATCTCGCTAAAGTCGTCGCTGATTAGATCAAGTGTATCAGCAGGTGATAGCTTAGCGCGGTACGCCGTCACGACCTGCTTATCTTTTTGGCCGACCTTGTTTAGACCATCAACACGAATGCGATAGTAATCAACATCATCAGTCATCGGCTTCATAACCGTAGCAGTGCCGTAGCTATATGTCACGATTAGCGGCGATGTGAGCGTCTGTTTTTCTAGCAGCTCAATCGTGCCGTATTTTTTATCAATCGTGTAGTCGATACCTTCGACCAAATCGAGCGCCGTGTCTGTTGTGCTATCTTTAAACGATGTGATCTCAGTCACGTTTTTATGTTTCAAAAAGATAATATCGCCAACTTCTGAAACGGCGTGTTCTTCGCCTGTTGCCGTACCAGTAGTGACTTCGGTAACGGTCGCTTGCAGTGCTGCTTGCATGGCTGCCTGGCGGCGCTCATTTAGCGTAACGCTAAACGTGGTTGATTTGTCACCGTCAAGTTTATCCCAAGTTTGGTTTTTGCCTGAGTGGTACTCTTTAAGCTCGCTCTCATTTTCGACTGAGTGCGAGAATGATGCAGCGTTTGCGACACCAACCCAAAAGGGCTTGCCTTCTACGCCATTTTTTACGGCGGTAAAATACACTTTGCCGTTGCCGACAAAAGCGTGTGATTGTTGTTTATCTGCCATGACTCATATCTCCTATGGCGTAATAGTGGTTTGAAAAGTGAGTGGATATAGTGCAAACGTACTAAAGTAATCAGGCCGTCCGCTTGTGCTAGTGCGCTCTAGTGCGTCGTGATAGTCGTCTAGCTGATAACCCTGCACATGATTGATAACTTTGCTCACAAGCTCGCCTGACGACTCCATGAGTGCTTTAACGTCATCTTGTGCTGCTTGATTGCTAACAGCGACAACAACCGTCCACTGCTGCACGTCACGGCTATCTATGTGCGCGTTTGGCATAGGGTTGTTGCCAGTATTGACGACATAAAGCGCAGGTGTGATGTTTTTATTAATCTTGTTGATACTAGCGACTGTACCAATGTGCTTAACACCCCACTCATCGGCTTTTGCTTCTAAATGCTCGATTAGGCCAAGACCTACTGCAAAATAATTACTCATAAGTCCTCGTCCATAATTCGATTGATAATGTTCAACACACTGGCTTTATCGTCCGCATTCATACCTAAGTACGGTCTAGCAGTTATATCACCCCACAGGTGAGGAAATAGCGCCTTAGTACCGCCATAGTGCATCATGCGAGCGTAAACCACGTTTGTGCCCCACGTCACGCCATCAGGTAACGCAACATAGGTCAGCGACCCCATAAGCCGACCAGTATCACGCAGTGTTTTACCGTTGTCCGCAATAGCCCTTTGTGATGGTATCCACGGCTGACGCTGTAGATCATGCTGATTAGCAAAACGCTCCTCAGTTTGATAGACCATCTCAGCGCCAGCCAAACGGCTAAACTTTTGCATCTTGGCACTATCAAAATGCAAATCACCTAGCCGTCTGATTATCTCATCACCGCCTGATAGCTCTGCATCAAACATGACTCACCTCACTTAATGCTAGGCATTCTGGCAAACACGTCATCACCAAACACTTGACCGCGATAACTGTCACCGATAGGCACTGCTGGCTTAACGTAAGTGCTTTGCTGCTCCTCGGCTGTCAACGGCTCAGCGAAAGTGACATTAGCACGGCCTGCGCCCACGTCTTGCAGCCACTTAAGCGCTTCTTTGTAACGTGCCTCAACTTCATCGGTCGGCTCGTTCATATAAAGCAGATAGCGAGCAATATCAGCGCAGACTAGCTTTAGATGCTCAGTTTTATTGAGTGGCGTTTGATAGCGTATCGATAAGTAACTATTCATCTTTTCTGATGCGTCTGATAGCGCATTGGTGACTGCAAGCAAGCCGTCGTTATGCATCGACTCAAGCTCAGCTATAGCAAGCGCACCAAAGCGGCTTATTAAATCGTCATGAGTCGCGTACATGGGTTACTCCTTTGGAAAGCGTGCGATTAGCTCAGCTTTGGTATCTGAGTCGTTGTACTCGATTTTTTCTTCATCGAGTAAAGCTGTGAGTTCGGCTTTAGTTAGCTTTTCTAGCTCGACGATTTCACCACCTTCGCCAGTATCAATATCTTCGCCTTCAACGGCTTCAGCTTCTACGATGGCGCCTTTACCTAATAAAAATTCGGCACGATCCTCGGTCAAACCTTCAACCACTTCGCCAGTTTTAAAACGGCCTATCGATTGTTTTGCAATATACTTAGACATAATTTGCTCCAAAAAAAACCCTGCGATTAGACAGGGTTATTAAAGTTAGTTGGCATTAAAGAGTGATAAAACCAGTACCGCCGCAAGCGCCATTTTTGTTGATGGTCACTGGCAATGGGCTTGAATCGGCAATAAACTTATCGACCGATGGATCATCGCTAAATACATGGTACGGCATTAGCTCCATTGCCAATTTAGCAGGGTTTTTGCGGTGTTTAATCATGCAGAAGTACAGTGGGTTATTGACTTCAGCAATCAACCAAAAACCATCTTCTGGGATCATCATTTCGCTTGTTTCGTCGTCTTTTTCAAACTCAGCGTCGTAAGTCCAGAAGTTGATGCCATCAACCGTACCCTGTAGCACGGCTTCTTCACGGCCGCCAAACGTCCCACCAAATACGCGAGTAGCATTATCGCCACGAGCAGCAGTGAACTTGTCGTTAAACTTATCATTGTCGCTCAATGCATCAAAGACGCGGCTTGGCATGACAGCATCAACGGCGCGGCGCTTACCGTGCTCAAGCAGGTTCTTAACCATATTCTTGATGTCTTGATATGGATCAGCACCAGTTTGGTCCCATGCAACTGTTGGACTGTAGGTCAGGTCTTCATGACGGCCAAAATCAACAGTCACACCCGCGTTATCATCACCTTGCACCACCACCTTGCCGTATAGCAACGCATCACGGCACATCAAAGCAATACGGGCATTTAAAGACTTGCGGATAGTAAAGTAAGAGTGAGCCGCCGCCATTTCCCACTCGTCTTGCATGGTTGGCGGCACACCTGCCGCATTGGCAGCAATGACGCGCATATTTTGCAGCAATTTTTGTAGTTTGGCATCAATCTTGCTCAGTGGCTCAACCGTCATCGCAGGCTTAAAGTAAGGCGCTGGGATATAATCCACCTTGGCCTGTACTTTATCTTTGATAACGCGGCCTTGTGCAGTCGGCACAACCGCAGGGGCTAGCGGAACGTAGGTCTTGATATCGCCTACAGGCACTTTGTCTTCGTTGTTCAGGTAGACCGCATCTGGAAAGTAACGGTCACGAAAAAAGCTACTTACTGGATTGCTAAAGTCGTAGACCGCAGCCAATTCCTCAAAACTGGCGGTATCAATCGTATCGCCATTATCAAATGTAAATGTTGCCATCTATAAATCTCCTTATTTGACTACGCTAAGCGTAATTTTAGTGTTTCGGTTAGCGTAAGCTCGTGCAGTCAATGTTTGCGTTGCATCAAGCGCTGTGCCATCAATTTTGACTTGTGACACATCAAATTTACCTGCGACATATACGGGCATTTCTACGCCCATTGATAACTTTTCAGTGGCCTGCTCAGCTGTCACGTCAGCAAGGCAGATAACGTGCCAATCTGCGCCAGTCGCGCTATGTGTTGCGACGTTAGTATCCGCAGCAACTACAAGTAGATCGCCTTTTTTATAAGCGGTGGCAGCTGTCGGCACAACACTGTCAGTCGTTGGCATGATGTCCACTGGTAAAGGATGCTGGGTTGTAAATGTGGTTGCGGCCATTATTTAACTCCTTGTGCTTTAGCTGCTTCAACAGCTGCTAGAATTTTACTCTCGCCACCTTCACGGCCATTTGTTGCTTGGGCCTTATCAAGACCGTCAGGTAGCTTAGGTGCTTTGGGCGTAACTGGTTGAGCCATAAACTCTGCAACAGCAAACTGTGCATCGTCCATCGCTTTAAACGCGGTTACTTGCTCATCAGTAAACTCACGACCAGTATCGGCGGCTAACTTGTCGATAGCTGCTTGGCGTGTTGATGCTTGCGATTCTGCTAGTGCGTCCTTAGCGGCCTGCGCCTCGGCTTTTGCGTCAGCAGCTTCTTGCTTGGCTTGAGCTTCGGATGCCTCTAGCTCTTTAATTTTGGCTTGCGCCTCTTGTAAATCCATTGATTCCCCCTCGGTTTTTGGATTTGTATTGCTCTGATTGGTACTGCTTGACACTGCTACGCTATCGGCAATCGCATCAATTAGACCTAGTTCTTTGGCTTTCGTGGCGGTGAATACATCCCCTTCCCAGCCCTTGATTGTTTTAGCATCAACATTGCGCTGTGCTGCTACATGATTAAAAAAGATACTGGCTGATTCATCGACGCCTTCTTGTAGGCGCTGCTTTTCATCGTCTGTCAGTGGCATGAATGAGTTGAACGCTGCCTTCCACTTGCCTGATCGGAACAACGAAACCTTTTCGCCATAGCGTTCAAGCCATCCACTCTCTTCAGTGTGGACCACATAAACACCGATGCTACCAATGCCTGATTGCTTAGACGCTGTAACCTTGCTTGTGCTAGCACCTAACCAGTAAGCGGCTGAATACATATCACCACTAACAAACGTTTCAATTGGTTTTGCAGACTGGTAGATAGTCTCAGTGATACCGTCAAGGCCTGCGACATAGCCACCGCCACTATCAATGTCTAAGACAATGCTAGTCACTGTGTAGTCATCATTGGCTTGCTGTATGTAGTCCGCTAAGTTTGCATAGCCTGTCACACCCCATGAGCGATAGTCGCTTGAGGTTTCAGGTACTAGCAGACCGCGCACATCGATAGTCGCTACGCCGTTTTCGACTGTGTAAGCCGCTTCGCTGTCGTCGTCGTCATAGCGTGATAGCGCCTTGAAGTCGATAGACGCAAGCTGATGCTCAAGCCCTGTGCAGCTCATGAGCGCATGACTATCAATATCGCGCTTAATCTTTGCTTGTAAGTTCATATTTCACCCATTAAAAAACCGCCTCAATGGGCGGTTTTTATTTCTGTTAGATGTGTTTTCTAAAATTATATATCTAGATTATCGTGTCTAGCTTTAATGAGATTCTGCGTAGGTAGCAGCTCACCTAGAAGCTTGTAAACTGTGATTACGTCATCTACAAAGATTATCTTCACATCATCATAAGCTTGAATTTCAACTACATAATCTGACTCAAATGTTAGATGAATTTCTTTTGAGTTTGCATTACCAGTAAATTTATTAATAGCAATAGAGTAGTCCTGATCATGATGCTCAGACGAGTCATCAATTACGAAAGAATCTTGTAATGTAGAATAACCAATTGAATCAGCAAGGCTCTCATATTTTTCAATATCGTAATAAGCTTCAATAGACTTCTCTAAATCTTTCCCAATCTTAATAAAACCATCTCTAATCGTATAACGGTACATAGTTCACCTGAATAATTTAAATTTAAGTTTTATTATAACTTAAACTTGAGGTTACTAAAGTTTAAGTTAGGAGTGCTCTACGCATTCTCTTCCTCAATCAGCTCTTTAGCTTCATCAATCATCAAAGCAAGCTCTGGTACCGGCTGTGCCAACATCACCGTAATAGCCGCCTCAATACGCTGTCTCGCTGCCAATATCGCATCTGATTGCTTGTAGTACGTGATAGCGAGTTCAGCTATCTTATCGTTGACTAGCTTATTCATGCGATTGGCGTATTGTGCTGGTGTGCCACCAATCCAGTCTTTATCATTTGGTACGTTTGGCAAATCCTCATCAGTCGTTATACCTTTTGCTTGGGCCTGAGATTCAGTAAGCGAACGCATTATGCACCGGCAGCGATAACCGTCAGGCGCATAGTGCTGTTGCCAGAACGGATCATCAATATGTCTGATCACGCCATCTAGTACCTTGTGGGCTGGGCGCTGTCTAATATCATTGATACCGTCACGCATCAAATACGGGCGTTCATCTTTATTCTGTTGCTGCTGATACCATCGACCACGCCCATAAGCGCCTTGGATATTCGTTCTAAAGATATTATCGAGCCGATGTCTTGGAAGATTAATATCAATGTCACCGTCTTTGACTGCCTTTTGAAAGTCTGCAAACGTGCCGCCACTGTCGAGTTGGTCATTAACTAAGCCCATAACATGCTTAATCTGCTCAGTCTGCCCTAGCCCTGCGATAGATACCGCTTGCTGACGCTGTACAGGTGTCATGCGGTCGTAGTATTCATCTGGTAAGACCACGTTACGATTAAGCGCGTAAGCAATGGCTTCGATAAACTTTACGTCAAATGCTGCTGTTACGGTCATGTTTATACCTCGCTCGGTACTACAGCATAAAGAAGGTCAATCTCTCTTTCTGTGTGCTCCATGCACCTCTGTGCATCCAATAGCCTGAGTGATAT
Source organism: Psychrobacter sp. L7 (assembly GCF_002810365.1). Taxonomy (NCBI): domain Bacteria; kingdom Pseudomonadati; phylum Pseudomonadota; class Gammaproteobacteria; order Moraxellales; family Moraxellaceae; genus Psychrobacter; species Psychrobacter sp. L7. Next base: position 487,853 of record NZ_NEXR01000003.1, on the reverse strand, counting down.
GCGAACCAACCCCTCACTATTAAAACCTACGACCACAGCCTTAAAATCAGGGTTATACCTACCTACTAATAAATCGCCTATCTTGTAATCAGCCATATCACTCCTCACTCGACTCATCAGCAAAACCATGTAAATCAGCGACCGCTAACGAAGTATTAACCAGCTGAGTAAAAGCACTATCAGCCAATCCCTCGCCACATAGGTTAAATAGCGACTCACGTAAGCTATCAGCGTCAGTAGCGTTGCTTATAGCAGATAGTACCGCATCAGTATCAAACGGCTGTACGCTCAATTCAAGCGCATCATCTGCGACTTTTTCAAGCTCTTGCTGTTCATCAGTAAATCCACTGTCGCCATCAGCTGCCTTAAATGGCAGCCATGTTTTGCTAGCCATTGACGTATAACGATTGGCTTGTGAGGATGCTGGCAACTTAATAGCGCCTTGACCATCACCATAATCCATGTGTGAGATATGCTGCTCGTCATATCCGTGCTCATCAACAAAGTACGACTTGGTAAAACGAACACCCATGTCATGCGCTTTCTTGTCCGCGTCTAACTGCTCCTGATTAATAAACTTCTTAGCCACCCATTTGAACTCAGGCGCTTCGAAACCGTTAGCGGTACAGATAACATCGATAAACCGTTGGACAGCTTTAAGCGCGTGCTTACGGTCGCTGCTAAAGATAATCTCTTGCTGTTCTTGATGCACAACACCTTGACCGTAAGTACCGCCCTTGTCCGTACCACTGGTAAGCGTCTGACCTAACAAGTAAGTAGTAATGCTTTGCTTAACAACGTTATCGTAGCTAACAAACGCCTCGCCGTTACTGCCACCTGTAACTGGTTTTACATCTTCATCAATGCCGACAGTGACGACACCTGAGTTATGTGCTGCTAATAGCGCATTAGCAAAGTCCTGCGCATCTTCTTTACTGCTTGCATCAGTCTTACCAATCAGCAAAGGTGAACCGAAACGTTCCAAGAACTTAGACCAAAAGCGCCAACCATTGGTTTTGAAGTAATGCAGCCAGTAAACACGGCTTAATAACGATTTACCTTTAGGGTTTAGATAGGTCGGCTTATGCTGCTGGTATAGATAACGATAGTAAAAGTCAGCCTGATCGCTAATCATGACCGGCTGACTCCCATCGTTCGGAAACCATTGCAGTGCACCGCCTGATAATGGCTCAAACCACTGAATGGGTTTTGACATCATCGAGGTGACCGCATTACGCCCCTTACTATCGTTACCCCACAACATTTCAATCACATCATAGCCATACCACTTGCTAAGAGATGAGCCTTGCAAGATTGTTCCAAGGTGTAGGTCTAGTTGGCCATATATAAACTCAGCAACACTACCCTCGCTCGGTGTAATCGTATAAGTAGCATTGCTTAACTCTTCCTCGCGTCTATCAATCGCTTGATCAATATCCGGATCAGTCAGCAACGTCTTAAGCGCATGACGACTGATACCGGCCTTTTTAAGAATCTCGTCAGTATCAGTACGAATCAGGTAGCGGTAAAAAGTCTTGCCGCGTAGGTCTGTTGCTTGCTCTTGGCTTAGCGCCTTACCTGCTGTGACACGGTAACGCGGCTTTTCAGTTATATCGTTCATCTATACGTCCGTTTGCCAGCAGTGGCTCTATGTCGTTTATTGGATTTCTTCTCAACCATATTGTCGGCAAACACCATCATCACCGCATCAAATCGGTTCGGTGAAGGCGTGCCCTTTGGTTTTTTGTTGATCAGTATTTTGCCCGCATTATTTTTTGAGTAGGTTGGCTGTGATAGCTCGGTAGTCAAAGTCGATAACTCCTCAAGCGTGCTATCAATACTGATGATATCGCTTGGCTCAAAATCCATACCTTCAGCGACCGCCCTATGTGTCAATAAGAAGCGCTTGCGTAATGCCCACCCCGCTTGAGCTTTGAAGTTATCAAAAGCGTCACTGTTCTTTTTGCCAACAATATCTTCACGCTCAGGCTTATAGATACCTGCCGAACCCCTAAAGGGGTGCGCGTCAACATCAGGCAGTCCTGTGCGCTGCTCATTAACCACCCTAGCATCACCTTTCACACCCGCACCCAGTCCGTCAGCATCATACAAAAAGTATTCCGATTGACTGTCAGCGGTCGCCTCGACTGCCTTTTTAGACGTGGCAAAAATATCTGAGCCTTTACCGCTCCAAGTATCTAAGTAATTGAGCAATACGCCATGACGACCAGCAATAGAATTTTTATCAATGCCTTCGTCTGCCACATCGAGCGCCATTATTTTGCTACCACTGATAGTAATACCCAGCTTTTTATGAGCATCAATAGCAGATTGCACCCATGCAGACGGTATCAACACTCCCTCAACCGATGCAGCGTAATCAATATCAATCTCCTGAGCGACTGTTACCGCGTCTAGCTCATCAAGCTGCTTGTCGTACCATTCGTCATCTTTGCGTGGGTCGTCGCGCCAATGAAACGTAAACACGCGGATTTTGCCGCTATGCCTACGCTGTGCAAATGAATTGCTCATACCGTTGGGTGTTGATATGTCGTTACGGCTGTTTGTCGTTGCAGACAATGAAGCATCAACTAAATGCGGGCGCTCTAAGAAAGCGGCCTCATCAACAAAATACAATGACGCCCTATCACCACGACCAATGCCATCACCTGCCTCGCCAGTAATCACACTGCCAGTTTCGGGAAATATGATGCGCTTAAAGGGGCTGTGTTTTTCTCTAATCCAGCCGCCGCGAAATTCAGGAGGCAGACCACTCAAAAACATACGGCCTTTCTCAAACAAAGCTTTAGGACTGCCGATAAGGTCAACGTATTCTTCTTTACGGCTACCAACACCGACTGATAAGCCGTGATTATGTAAGCCTAGTGAGCACGACAATCCCATCATGAGCCATGACATACCCATATCCCGCGTTTTCTCCGTAATTGACGGTTTTTGCAACCTCCAACCGTCCATCAGCCAATGAATCCACTCTTCTTGCTTTGGGAACAACAGAAACGGTATATATGATGGTAAGCCGCGCTCAATGTTGCGCGGGTCATAAGTCACGCCCCAATCAATAATAAATTGCGCGGGATTGTCACGATAAAACGCTTTGAGCGCTGGTATTTGGTCGGGCTGCTGTCTAATGCGCTGTAATCGCTCAATGCGCCACTCGAATACTTGCGCGTAATCAGGATTTTTAAAATCAAATGCAAAAGGGATAGGCATTATTTACCACCCATAATATCCTGATACGCTTGGCTTGCTGCTTGAGCGTCACCGTTGAAGTTGTTGATTGTCGGCGTCATGCTTTTGTCACTCGACTGATGATCCAATTTCTGCTTATTGGTAAACACTTCGCCCATTTCTTTGGCTGCCTGCTCTGCTAGTGCCGCTGCTAATGGCCTATTCTTTGACTTCTCAGCATCACGTGCCATACGGTCAAGCATATTCAATCGATACGCTTTATTAGCAATCGGTATCGCCTGAATATCGTTATTAAAGTCATCGCGGAATTGCTTGAATAGGTCCCGCCACTTTTGGGACAAATTAACTGCAGCTGCTTTACTCGGATCGTAGTTTGATACCTGCTGTCTTGTAACTTTCAGCCCGTCAAATTCTTGATTGACAGCTTCCACTACTTCGGATGGGGTCATATAGGTAGCAAGCCCTTGTACAATAAAGGCCTTAACCTTATTGTTAAGGGTCGCCATAAATGCTCTCTCGTATCGCTAAGTAAAGGTAATTAGTATTTTATTTGCGGCTCACAATCTTGCAGTTTAGCCATTCGTCTTACCGCTTCATCACCGCCATATCGTCTGACGACTCCGAAAAATTCCTCAACATCGTGAGCAATCAATTCGAGCTGTGGTCTACCGTCCGCTTTGAATGATGGGTCACCAAACATATCTGGTTTATGTCTCATGTGGTAAATCTCATGCTCAACCAGTGCGGCAAACTCAGCGTCTGTACAATCACGGCAATAATTGGCATCAAGCGTGACTAGGTACTCAGGCACATCACCCAACGTGTCTTCAAACCACATTTCCTGACGTGTCTTTTTCCAACCGCCCGCCATCATCATTACTTTTTCGCACTGGCCTAATATCTGCTTACCAGCTTTGATGTACTCGCCTTGGGCCCACATAAACGCTATTTCAGTTACTGAATATTCCATTAGGTGCCGATGATCTTCGTTAAACCACTCATGATCAGGGTTAAGTATGGTGGCATGTAGCCATTCGTGTATCTCTGGGGCTGCTAAAAAAGAAGGCATATCATTAGGAGGTACCGGTCTTTGTTGTGACATAATATATCCTTTAACCTCTCTCTCCGTTCGCTATAAAATATACACTCAACCCATCACTTAAAAGACAAACCTATGATTAACTATGATGAATTTAACGATACACTTAGAGCTAGTAACGCTAGAATGAATCAGGTTACTGCAAAAGTTCGAGAAGATGCACATCGCGCTAATAATCCAGTAATTCAGATTGAAGACTCTATTATTCGCCATGTAAAAGATTTTGAGTCTAGTCTTGATGATGAGCAGGAGGTTATGATTCTAGCCGCATCATTTGGCAGCTCAGTAACCTTCTATGTCAGCGCTATTGAGTTCAACAGACCAAACCTAATCATCTTTCATGGGACAACTGAAACTGGTGGTTCAACACGTCTAATTCAGCACTGCAACCAACTAAACTTTTTATTACAGGCAGTGCCAAAGCATGATCCAGATGAAGCGCGCACTCCTATTGGGTTCACACATGACCGATAGACCTACTATGAGCTCTGGTCGAGCGTGATAAGTGCGCTTAGCGCTTTTGCGAGTAGCGTGTATAAAATAAAGTAAACCCGCCATCTTGACGGGTTTATATAAGCTTGGGACGGGAATAAGCCGCTTCATATTTCCAAGCTTGGGGTCAACGTGAGTGCTTGTATTTAGGCGCATGTCAAAGCCTTTGCTTATCTACATGTAAACCTCTGCAATTGGCGACAGCGCGTCTCACTGCCAGTCTTAATTAAAAAATGCCTCGTCCAATCAAGGGAGGCAAAAGGGGTTAATAAAATATGGTGCGCCTAGCAGGACTTGAACCTACGACCAAAGAATTATGAGTTCTCTGCTCTAACCGCTGAGCTATAGGCACTTATTCTGAACAATAAAAAACCCACCAAATAGTGGGCTTCTCATTCGTATAAGTTATTTATTCTATTAGAAAGTTCTTGGAAGAGCACTGCCATAGCTTTGTTTCTTCGGCTCGGCTAGTTCAACTTCTCCATCTAGCTGAGCTAATAAATCTTGAAAACTAGTTTGGCGTTCGTCTTCATATTGATACCAAGCTACAGCAAGACCTCTAGCATGTTCCAAAACTCTTGAACAAGAGCTTGAAGTTAGAGTTAATTTTTTGTCTTTTGTTTCGTTTTGATTGTTAAAATTAGGAATTAAAGCTTTAAAAAATCTTAAAACGATTTCGTCAAAATCTTCCTGCGAGACTTTCTTATTATTAATAAGATCACATAAGTCGCTCTGACGATTAATTTCATCTTGATACCAAGCTACAGACCACTTGTTAGCATCTTTTATGACATTACGATGATGATTTTTGCCCATCGCTTTTGAATAATAGGCTGCTAAGTATTCAGCAAGCTGTAGGGCCATTGTGTCAAACTCTTCTTGTATCAAAATCATTATAAATCCTCATTTACATTATTGGTTTTACTTATTTTGAGTCAATATTTGTTATTACAAGATGCTAGACAAAATTCAATCTTATCTACAAAACCTTGAGCACCTTCCACGCCTCTATTAGCTCTGTCTCGTAGAAACTGTAGCCAATAAGCTTTGGCGCACGACTCTGTGACCTCATGATAATAATCATAGGCTTGCTGGTTGGTTAGATCGCACATAGCATCCCTGCTAAATTTTGGATGTAAAAAAGCCCGTCACGAAAAATCATAATGGGCAAATCGTAGGCAATAAAAAAGCCGCCTATTTAATAAGCGGCTTTTGCAAAATTTATTTTTTTACTAAAGTATTCTTATTCTACTACTGATATAAATTCAGGTGCCTCAACTAGCTCATAATCACCTTGATACTCTACATGATTTACATCACCTACTGGGTATTCATACACATGCCATTCAACTTCATTCCCATCAGCATACCCAGTAAAAATATGGACAAATTCTGGACCCATAGATCTATCAGGGTCATGAACATCGGTCTCAACGTCGAAATCAATTACCTCAAACACTTTATCATCAATCATTACTTTAGCTGTACCGCTAATTTCAATACTCATTCACTGCTCCTTGTTTAAAATTAAAATGCATGCCATATATGAAGTCAAAACATGCATAATTCAAGGGCAAATCTCAGGCAATAAAAAAGGCGGTTAGTATCAACTAATCGCCTGAATGGGTTGGCATTAAATACTACAAACGCCAGTTTAGTAAATATAGCACTAACTGTTATCAAGGGTCAAGTATCTATAAAACATGTTAGAAATCGTCCATTGGTAAATCTATACCGGTTACCTTCCAGCTCAAACCATCACGATGCATAGTAACTCTTATGCCGTCATTTTTTTCTATCTCACCGATATCGACATGAAAAACATTAAAAGAATCGTAACTAGTTTCATACTCCACATCATTAGATTTGTCTTTTCCGCTAGTAGCATTTTTAGAGCTGTTTTTTTCATCCTCAACCATGATGGCCGCTATTCCATCCGGGGTGACCCAGCCATCAACTATTGGGTCTATCATTGCTGTGGCGAACATTGACCCTAGCGCTTCGAAACCATCATTACTATCTGATGTAATCATCTCTCTGGCAACCTTAGCTTTGAGCTGATCTTTAACCCCTTGCTTCACACTTGGAAAATCAATGTAACTCGAAATTTTATCAGCATCTCGTTCTTGAGCAGCATTTTTTATACTATTAAGTGCTAAATAAGGTGATGCGTATAAATAGCCAGCTACTATGACTAGTAAAGCGACGATTAAAAGAGGTATCTTTTTCACAAACAATCCCTTAACATAAAAAAACACTATAATAACATATAGAGAAAACCAACTATAGTTATGCTTCTTTATTTCTTCCAAATATTAAGGATTTAGCGGCATCGGTCTGCTCTTGTATTTTATAAATCTGCATAATATTTACTCACTTAATTCTTTGTCGTTTAAGTTATAACGATAATTAGCCACATCGTTGTTAATAAACCTCATAAGATACTCAATATCATGCAGCATCTTGTCCTGATACTTTGACCAAATCTGACTGTATGAGCTCGCTGACATATCAATACCACTAAAAAGCAATCGCCCCTCGACTGAATATAATGGCCATAAATTGTATAGTTCAAAGTGAAGTGTCATGCGTGCCATCTTGTATGCCAGCTCATTAAGCGTGTACTTGCTCTTTGGTGCGTCTCTGCCGTCCTCTACGCAGTATTTAATCATGTTGGCTGCTAAGTGGTTAACCACATCATCAAACGACTCTGACCAGTCGTACCGTTCGTTATCGCCCCATACTAAGAGTGAAGCTAACGCCTTACCTGTTTTGCTTTTAATCAATGCAATAGCTGCGGCCTTATCCTCCCAGTTCACTTCAGGAGGCAATCCACCCTGCCCAATATCAAATTTCACGGTCTTGGCACCCATGCCTTGCTTCAGCCATTCACCGCTGAGTAATTCTAAGCGTGGACTGGTGCCGAATCTTTTAGCTAATAGTTTGGTCATTTTGAGTCCTCAATTTAATTTATCGATATACTTTTTTATATATTTAAAACTCTCGAATATCCCAACCACCGCCATTCTTTTTTGTCTGCTTCATGACTGCGATAAACTTAAATGGGAATTTGTCAGCAGCAACCTTGATCTTCACAAGCGCGTCATCAGTCCAAAACCCTTTGACCTCATGTATCTCTAGCTGACCATCTGAGCGCATCACTAAAAAATCAGGTTTATAAAACGTGTTATCAGCCAATCGTAAATTGATGCCGTCGAATGAGTAATAAGAGACCTCACCCGCTCGCTTGAGTAGCTCCAAGTGCTGAGCATAGGCTTTCTCAGTGTTGTTCATCTTCCCTGACTTCATGCGACCTAGCGCTTGTACGTTCTTATTCATACCTCACCCCTTGCCATCTCTGCTTCCATCTGCGCTTCAATCTGTACGATATCTAGCCTTTCTAGCAGCGCAGCCTCTTTGTGCTTGCCGCTATACTCAAACGCTGGTATCTGCCAGTACGTGCCGTCATCTAAGACCTCGCCGGACAGCTTGCCGTCTTTTTCTGTGCACATTGTGATCTGTCTCATATCGCCTCCCCATGCTTGCGCTTAAACTGTTTTAAAAAATTATCGACCTTGGCTGCCATTGGGCTATCAGGCTGTAATGCCGTGTGGCTGTATTCGACCTGGTGCGACTCAGGAATAACAAACATGGCGCCGTTTTGATGCTCGCTGATTACTTGCTCATACACACTCGTGAATGTCTTTAGAAAATACTCATTAGCGTTTTTAAGCTTTCCCCAGCCGATACGGTTTGCCACCTCTAACACGACTGCATGGGCCCATTTGCGTTTGACATACTGGTCTTCGATGAGTCCGCATTGGCAGCAAGCGTTATCAAATGCTTCCTGTGCTGAGGGGTATTCACTGGTTTGCTGTGTCCGTACCAAGGCCAAAAACTCTTTGGCATTGCTTGGCACCCAGTCTTGATCAAACGATAATTCACTGGCTCTGTTGAATTCAGACTGGGTAATTTTTTTCTTGGTGAGGTAACGAGCCCAAACTAAAACCATATCGAATGACCAATCAAAATCATCATCACGGGTTTTCATTTTGTTTTTGAACCAAGCTTTCCACTGCTTAAAAAGCATTCTCAGTGCTTCCGTCAGCTGACTGCTGGGCTCTTGCTGCTTGCTCTGCATAGTAGGCTGCTGCATCTGCATCGAGCTTGGCTGCATAGCCTGATGTGGTGCTTGTGTCGAATTGCTGATGCTGGCTGTTAGCTGATTGATGGTTTGCATTGTTATTCCCCTGATAATTTGTTTGCTGTGTCTGATTTTGGTTTGGCTGTGCGTTTAAATACCAATCGGCGTTAAACCCCTTCCAGTCTCTGCTGATCCAGTAAGTAATGATTTGATCTAGACTGTGACCGGTTGCTTGTTGAGCTTTTTCCAAAGCATTAAAAATTGTTGTCCAAGCTGTCTTGGTGCTCGAGGTTTTTTTAGCTGCTCTGTGAGCTAATAGATCGCTCCAAATCTGATCAGATACCGATTTAGGTTTTTCAGGTGAGTAAAATTTAGACACTGCTTTTTTTGGTTTATTTTTTTCTATAGTTTTCTTTAAAGAAGTTTTCTTTATGTTTTCTTTATTACTTCCCAAATTTTGGGAGCTAACTAGGTCAGATTTTGGGAATCTAATGGTCAAATTTTGGGATGCTAAATTTTGGGATGCTAAATTTTGACCCAGTTTTTTGGCATCAAATTTAGCGATATTCTTATAGTTCAAAGAGTAAATAGCGGTCTTTCTTTGCTGAGCGTCTTGGTTTAAAAAACCAAATTCCACCAATTCGGACACTGCTTTTGACACGGTGTTTTTGCTCATACGACAGTTTTTTTGAAGAAAAGTGTTTGATAAGGCTGCTTCCTCATTGCCTCTGTAACCCTCAATCATTCTGACCACCCGCATAAGCACACCGAAAGCCGCAGGGGATAAATACGGCTGTGCGTCGAATATCTTGTTGTCTACCTGCGTAAAGCCCGTTTCATTCATTGCGTGCCTCTGATTTTCTTGCGCTGCGTTTCCCATATTGCTATACTCCAATTTCTTGTTAAGTTTGTTGAAACCCCGATCAGGTGCAACTGATTGGGGTTTTTTATTGCTCGTCCATCACGTAGCGGACAGCCCTTCTGTTCTTGCCTGTAATCACATCTACCTTGTGACCCAGCTCACGCACCTGACCGATAATGTTGCTTAGATAGACTTGCGATAGACTCCAATCAGACACATCGTAAAAACCCTTATCTCGCAATATCTCTAAAACCTTTTGGCCTTTAGCAGTCGGCATCTCTGTAGCTGTTTTCGGTCTGCCTACGGTTTTTTTGACCCGCGTCTTGGTAGTGCCTTGCTTGAGGTTTTTTAGCGCCTGTTTGTGCTCAATCTTGGCTCTCTTGATGCCCTCTGTGCGCTCGATGCTGGCTCTGGGGTTAAAGCCGATCCGAGAGTCTAATGAGCTGTACTTGCGGCGCTGCTCTGGGTCGTCTAAGTCGATAAATCCGCGCTCGCGTTTAACCGCTTCGATGATGTCGTCTGGCGTACCGCATGTTTTTGGGTAGCGGCTCAGGTTGGTAAAGTGCATTTCTGTTTTCATGACCTACCCCGCAAAATGGATTAGTGTGTAAATGGCGATGGCCGCGCATGTGATCATAAAAATGATTTCTTTCATGCTGTGCCAAAACTGAGCGTTGATATCACGTTTGCGCTGATTTTCTTCCTCGATGGTTTTCATGTTTCTCTCCCTCACTCTTCTTCGTTTTTCTTCCGCTGTCTCTTGAATCAGCGATAAGTGTGCTGCGTGTTCACTTCGCATTACTTACTCCTTGTCCGTAATACTGGTTGTACTGAGCCTTAAGCGTTGCCATGGTTGCATCGCTAAATATCAAGGCTGGGATGGGTCTGATTGATTGATGACAGCACTTGCCGTCTGTTTGGTTTGGGCAGTCGTCGCAGGTCATAGAGCACCTCTTGGGCGATAAGTGCCCTCTGCAATCTGAGCCTTGGCATCATCATGAAAGAAATCATCAACTTCTTCTAAACGCTGAAAGTTGTCTTTGGCCAAACGAAATAAGATGTCGATCTTGGCCGCGTCATAGCACTTCATATTTGCAGGTACAACCTTGAGCCCAAGCGATGCAAGCATCTTGCAAAGGTTTGCAAGGTGGTGCTCTTTAAGGCGTGACACAGTGCTACTGTCAATTCCAATTGCTTTTGCAAGTTCTGACTGACCATTCTTATCAATGGCTTGCAAGACCTGCGTTTGCATATTGCGTGACCATGCAAGCTGTTCGTCTGATAATTGACATATAGATTTGGTTATCATGGTTATGCTTCCTCTGGTTGTTGTTTTGTTTCCCGCTGCGCGCGCTCATAATCCCAATTAACATCAGGACGTAACTGCTCAGCAGTTACTTGGTTATCGGTAAGTTCTTGAATATCTAGGCATCGTTCTTTAGGCGGACGACTGACATTCCATTTGTAAACGGCCCAGGGGGTAATATTTAGCGCATAAGCAAGCTGGGCAGGATTTCCCAGGATATCGAATGCCTTTTCTAAAGCTGTTTTTGAAGTCATATCTTTTTCCCATTACTACTTTAAGTAGTAATATACTACTTTTAATAGTGATGACGCAAGGAGATATATGACCTAGAATGTAAATTACTACTAGGGGTAGGAATAAAATGAGTGAATTAGAGATTAAACATCCTGAGTTTGCAAAAAGACTCACAGATTTGATGAATGCCAAGAGTCTGGACAAGAATGGGTTAAGTAGTAAAACAAAAATCAGCTACGAAATGATTCGTAGATACTGTGAAGGTTTTGCTAAACCTAGAAATAAAGGAATGCAAAAAATTAGTGAAGCTCTTGGAGTAACAGCGGCTTATCTTGAATATGGCGAGCTTTCAAAAAATAACTCTATCGTCAATGAGTTAAAAGCCGAAATAAGGGCCATGCAAAGTGGCAGAAGCACAGAAGTTCCCAACTCTAGCGACCCCAAAGATACACAAAGAGTTTCAGTTGATTATGGTATGAATGGAATGTTGCCAGTAATCAGTTGGGTGGCCGCTGGTAGTTTTTGTGACGTTCTGCCTACAACGTTAGATGATGTTCTTGAATGGATCCCTAGGCCTACGCACCTGTCTGATAAGGCGTTTGGATTGATTATCCAGGGACGTAGTATGTGGCCTGAGTTTAAGCCCGATGAGATTATTTACGTTGAGCCAGAGATAACACCATGGGAATTGGTGGATGGCGACTTAATCGTTATCCACTGTAATGACGATAAACAAGCCACGTTTAAGCAGCTTGTGCTTGGTGACAGTCCTGAAGAAATGTACTTAAAACCGCTTAACCCTGAATGGCCCGATCAGAAAATAATACCGATGAGCGAGTGCCAGCTGGTAGGGATAGTTGATAGCAAGTATGTTCGTTATAGAAATCGGAATCAGAGGCGCTTATGAAACCTTGCGAATACTACTGGATCCTCCATTTCATAAAACACACCAAGCCGGTAACTACCCTGCCCGTTGGTTGGTGCGTGTATTCTGAGGCGCTGGATTGGGATTGATACAAGGATGTAGTTATGCTTTTAGATAGAGAAATGCAGTTAGCGATTTTGACGGAACTTAGTGAGGTGTACCCTGCATCCGTAGAGATGGATGGAAGGTACGAGTTCGGAACGGATATTTATCGTAAGTTTATCGCTAACTTAGCCTACCTTGAGGCGCATAAGTTGATTTCTGAAAAGAGTGTTTTGGTTTCTAGGTCGATTGGAGATCATTCCGCTCAACCTAGCCGATCTTCTATAACCCATATCGGTATGGACTTTCTTGCAGATGATGGCGGCTTGTCCGCCATACTGGGTACGGTAACTGTAAAGTTCGAAACTGAGCAGTTTAAAGTGCTTTTAGAGTCGATAATCCTATCGTCTGACTTACCTAACGAGCGTAAGCAGACAATGCTTGATGCGCTTCGAGAGCTGCCTGCCGAGAGTATGCGACACCTGATAACGAAAGTTGTGGATTCGGGTTGGGATAATCTAGGCTCTCTAATGATTGTAATTCAAAGCATTTTGCTTTCTCAGTAAGTTTGAATCTTAAATAACCTATTGGTTGTTTGCGGTTGCCCATTGGTACGAAAAACTCATCGCCATCAAAGCTGAAGTCTTCTAAATAAAGCTGGGTAGAGTTTTCATAGAGTCTGTCTTTCACGAAGACCATAGTGTTTAGCTTCATTGATTCACCTGTTTTTATGCGTAAAGCCAGCACGCTTGAGACTGGCTGACAAGGAGAGTAATAGTGAGTAATGATTACGAAGTTATTAAGCAGGCGATTATCGGTAAATCATCGATATCTGCCACGTATCAAGGCTATCATCGTGAAATGAGTCCTCACGTTATTGGTACAAAAAACGGTAGGAAACAAGCCTTATTTTATCAATTTGGAGGCGAGAGTAGTTCAGGCGCGATAATACCAAATGCTAAATCAAATTGGCGCTGTATGCCTATTAATGAGTTGAGTGATGTGAAACTCATAGACAAAGGCTGGCATACAGTAAATAGCCATAGCACCGCGCAATCCTGCGTAGATACAATTGATGTAGAAGTAAGGTATTAAGCAAAAACAGCGGGTTCAATAACCCACTCTTTTTGTTTGGCAAGTCGGTTCCAGTCACGCCACATCTCTAGTATTTCATCTTGGGGTAAAGTATCACCCCAAGATCCAATACAGGCTATTAAGCCGCTAGGTGCTCCTAGCATAGCAAGCGTTTCAGCGATTTCATTAATGATTTCAAGTTGAATTTTTGGTAATGCAACAGCATCGGCTTTATTTTCTACTGGCATAACACTAACCTTTAATAAATCATATATGTTATATCATAACATTATAAACCCGTTCTAGTGGTGGTTTATAATTTATAACACAAGGAAGTAACCATGAAAAAATTATTACTAACTGCAGCATTATCTATCTTCGCGCTTTCATCCAATGCGGCCGTCAATACTGTCGATAACCCATTCCAGGGCAATAATGTTCTAAAAGAGCCTGTAGAGGTTGACCATCCGCTATTTGCTAAAGGCTCTGGTGGTTCGCAGTGCAAGAGCCTACCGCGCACCTGTGGGCAGATGACTAGTTGTGAGCAAGCCAAACAAGCCCTTAAATGCGGCAACACTAGACTAGATCGTGACAAGGATGGTGTGCCATGCGAATCGATTTGTCCAGGTGGTTAATTGGTGCCGCTGCAGTATTTATAGTCGCTTGCACTCCCGCCCAAGAAGATAGTGACAAGTTTGTCTCGGGCCATACTGTGGTGCACGAGGTATTTTGGGGTGCTGATCATGATACGCCATACCCGTTTACGACATCAGGCGAGATATCGTGTGTCTATTACCCTACCGGTATTGAGGTGTACTTTGAGCCTGCGGGCTACAGTAAAGACTCATCTATCGGTACACCGCTCAATAAAGCCGCTGCCGACGCTCTGAAGCGCGATGGTATGGAGCCGAATGTGCCTTATAGCATTAAGGAAGGTGCTGATTTGAGCGAGGCTGTAGAGGCTGGGTTGAGGGCGTGTAGTGAAGTATGAAGGTACTAACTGCTTACTTATAAACGATTGCTGTCAACTGCTTATTTATATATCATATGAAGTATTAAGAAATACTTAGCTATAGGAAGCAATATGAGCTTGCAGCCGCAAAGTGACGTAGAGTTTATTAACACTATGTTTGCCCAAGAGGGTAAAAAAACCTTTGATGTATTCAAATTAAAAAGACTTGATAGAGCCGTCAAAGCATTAGAACGCAATGACCCTTCACAGGGGGCTGCCGCGCGCGCTGACTATTATATTTATACTAATCAACTTGAGCTTGCTTTTATCACTCTAGATAAAGCTATTAAACAAAATGGTTACAACCAAATGTTTGGGCAAACACAGGTTAGAGCTGCTAAATCAATTGGTAGATGGCCTTTGTTAAAGCAGTATTCTGAAAAATTGTTGCTGAGAAAAGAGTTTAAAATAAGTAAAGAAGATGTTTTACGGTATATAGAAGATAGTACTATGTATCTTGATAACAGTGGCGACTTTATAAAAGTTCTTGATTTCTATGATATTAAAGAGCGTGATTTTATTTACTCTAATATTCAGTCGCGAATAGATTGGTACCTCAAACAAAATGGCGACCTATCTGTTTATCAAAAAGTCTTAGAGCTTGTTGTCAAAACAATTAAGCTTAAATACTCCTTACCGTTAGATATTGAGTTTAGAACTAAATCTCTACAACTTATAATTTCAAACAAACATTGGACACTTGAAGAAACGATAGAGTTAAATAAAGAGATCAACAATGCTATTTTAGATCATGATGACATAGACTTCCAAATAGCAGCAGACGATATTGAGGTCTTTTGCATAAACATTCCTATAAGCAATATTCCTGAAGATTTTGTCTACTATGAAGAAAATGATGATGATTTGATTGAGCTTGTTGAGGCTCGCATGGCAAGCAATCTAACTCCTGAGGTGAATGGAGAAGAACTGCATGTGTGAAGACCGAGAACGTAATCAAGTCTATAAGGTTTTACTAACTAAAGAATCTCTTAAAGAATGGAACAAAATAGATCATAGTATTCGGAGAATTTTTCAAAGAAAGCTTAGCAGTATAGTTCTTAATCCAGTTATTGATAGCAATAGACTGCGCGGCAAGCTATTCAATTGTTATAAGATTAAATTAAGACGTGCAGGCTATCGTTTAGTTTATGAGGTGCGATGCCAAACCGTTGTCCTAATCGTATGGGCTGTTGATAAAAGAGATGATGACAAAGTATATGACAGTGCTATTAGTAGATTACGAGAGATTTCAGTAGAAGAGTGTACTGAGATTTCAGTGTAGTAAAAACTAGAACCCACCCCACGGTGGGTTTTTCATTACCTACCCTACACCCAACCCGTCCTTAACGAGTTTCTCTTCAATACAACTCTCTTCTGATCCAATTTGGTAAATACCCTGTCCAATAATCCCGTATCCAAGTCGCTATCCATACTATGGCTGCGGCAGCCAACGCGCTTAATGAAAGATACATCAGACCATTCGATAGGTAATTAGTTATAAATACAAAATAGCTGCCCTCAGTAGGTGATAGCAGATTATTATTGATAAAAGTAAACGCAAGCGAGAGCAACATCAAAGGTATTGCATAAATAGAACCACGAACGCCATATAACATGACCCAGCATAATTTTTCTAGCATGATATCTAAGCTCCTCTTAACCACTACAAACCTTCTTAGACTGACTAATCTTGCCATTCTTACAAACGAACTTACCATCTTTACAGTGCGATACACCGCCCATGCTTTTAGAGCAAGGATAGTTGCGAGCATTCGCCTCCATCATTGGTGCCATCATAAACATAGAGATAAGAAGTGCTGACCAAAGCTTCATAGGCTACCACCTTAATAATTGAGTAGAGTAAATTTAACGATAGCACCAGGCACTACTTTTATCAATCACTATCTAACCCGCCTAGAGCGGGTTTTTTTGTGCTTGCAAACCTTTGAATTAAAAGTATTCACTACTTTAGGTAGTTATATATACTATTTTTAGTTGCATAATACTACTTTTGGTAGTAATATTAATTCATCAGCTAATACCGAGTTAGTCGAATTACCAAATTTTAGGCAACAAAAAGCCCTGAACATCCAACCAAGAACGCAGGGCTTTACTCAACAAGGAGTGAAAGGATTATGGCACAGATTACTGCAAAAACAAAGATAGAAAGTTACAACAGCTCAAAGCCAAGCATCAGCTACGGCGGTCGTGATGTCAGCCTAACAGTTTATATCAACGATGACTATTTGGAGTTGAATGTTGAACTAGGTTGGGATGGTGTGCGCGATGAAGTCGAAATTGAAAACATCAATGCTGAATATTCCGACGCCGATGGCAACTTGATTGATACGTCGAGCATGGATTTAGAAGACTTGGTTATAGAAATTTTTAACAAGCATAACACCTTTGGTTGGGCTGAAGCTGCAATGGCTGAATCCTATCACAACGACCATGCATAGGGAGGTACTGGTTTATGAATAAGTTTCTAATAATTGTACTCCTAGCATCAATAACAGGCTGTGCACTTGACGTTGATGTAAAAAACGATAAGAACGCTATTGCTCTGCACAAACTGGAAGTTTCGCTTGCTACTGATCAGCAATACAAGAATGACGCTTATTACGCGTCTGAAGAATACCAAATGGCAAAACACGCCAACCAATTTATCGCAAAAGCATACGGGAGAGAGTAATGAGCAAGTTAAATTTATCTGAGCTGGCGAATAACCTTAAAACGCAAGACAACGCAGGCACCAATCACCCGTTGTATTGCGTCTATTCAAAACGCCCTATTCCGGTTGATGATGATTGTTACAACGGCATTGAGGTTCAGACAACATGGATTGATGTTGATGATTGCGCAGAGGTAGAAGATGAAGGTCTTTCTGATGCTATATCTGAAATATCTCAGGGTTATGCTGAGGTCACGGTGATAGTTGATGGGATTAAGTACAACTATGAGCGCAAACTAATAGGACTGATACCTGTTTTTCAGACCGCCTGCCTCACTCGCGCTGGTGCAGATGCCTACCTTGAATCCAATGGTCATAACTTGAGGGAGCCATACATTTATGTTCACTCGCTCAACCGCAATGACGAAATGATTAATTTGCGTGACGACATAATCAATAACTTTTCAGGGGAATAGTCATGGGAACCGCAATCAAATTTGAACAGCCAGACGGCAACGCGATCAAGACCAGCAATCTATCGCGCGATGAATGGCTTGAGCTACGTCAATCAGGCATCGGCGGTAGCGACATCGCCGCCATTTTGGGCGTATCGCCCTACGCCACCGCTTACGACGTGTACCAGTCCAAGACGCAGCCAGTGAGCGAGGATAGCAACGAGTTTGCTTACTGGGGCACGGTGCTTGAGGACGTGGTAGCGCGTGAGTTTGCCAAGCGCAGCGGCCTTAAGGTGCAAAACGTCAATTTTATGATGCGCCATCCGGTCCATACATTCGCTGTGGCCAACATCGACCGCGCCGTGGTCAATCGTGATATAGCAGGCAATGTCCGCTACAAGGACGGCAAACTGACCACTGATCAGATTGTCGAGATTAAGACCGCATCTGAGTACGTCGGTAAAAACTGGGGCGATGAAGATAGCGATGAGGTACCGGACCAGTATCAGTGCCAGGCTCAGTGGTACATGGGCGTGACCGACACCCAAGTCTGCCACATGGCTGTGCTGATCGGCGGCAACAAATATCGCCAATACCGCATTGAGCGCAATCAAGAGCTGATCGACGTGTTGTTTGAAACCGCGCACGACTTTTGGCACAACAATGTACTAGCTGGAGTTGAGCCTGACGCTACCACGCTGCAAAACGCCAAGGACAAATACCCGCGCCATGACCCTGATACGACGCTTGATGTCGAGCCTGACAGCGAGACCGCCAAGGTGTTTGAGCACTACGAGTCACTAAAGGCGCAAGAAAAAGAGCTGAAAGCCGCTATCACTGCCGCCCAGACCGACCTGATTTGTCAGATTCAGAATAACGAGACATTGGCCATCGACGGTGAAGTGGTCGCTACCTACAAGACGCAGGTAAGTAACCGCTTTGATAGCAAGTCTTTTAAAACAGACATGCCAGAGCTTGCTGAGCGCTACACCAAGCAAAGCGAAAGCCGCGTGATGCGAGTCAAATAATTAATTTTTTAAACAAGGGATAACACTATGAACACTCAAGAAATCGCAGTAATGGAAGATCAGCAATACTCACCGCAGCAAATCACGCTAGACGACTCGCTGTTTAATAAGTGCCACCGCTTAGCGGAAGTCATGGCAAGCGGTAGTTGCACTGTGCCAAAACACCTAAAAGGCAATGTAGGTGACTGCTTTGCTATCGTCGGTCAGTCGCTACGCTGGGGTATGGACCCATACGCAGTAGCACAAAAGACGCACTTGGTTAACGGTACGCTAGGCTATGAGGCGCAGCTGGTTATCGCTGTTATCAATAACCGAGCACCGATCACCGACCGCATCAAGTTTGATTATTTTGGTGACTGGTCAAAGGTCAAAGGCAAAGATGACAAATCTACTGACGTTGGCGTCATCTGCCGCGCCACATTCATCGGTGATGACGAGCCGACCGAATTATCACTAACCATGGCGCAAGTGGGCCATGTCCGCAACTCACCGCTGTGGGCTGCTGACCCGCGCCAACAGCTTGCCTACCTTGCAGCTAAGCGCTTTAGCCGTCTGTACTGTCCTGATGTGATATTAGGTGTTTATACCCCTGACGAGCTAGCAGCGCGTGAAGAAGCACCGCGCAATGTCACACCTAAAGCGAAAAACGCCGGAGCATCCGCCCTACTCAACCGCGTCAAAAAACAGCCAACCGCCACCGCGCCAGTGATTGAGTATTACGACACCAGCGAGCTGTTAGCCACGATTGAGCAAATAACTGATGTTAAGCAGGTTAAGCCAATCGGAGCAGAGATTGCGGCAATGGTTAACAACGAAACCATCAACATCAGAGATGAAGACGTTAACGAGCTACGCCAAGCACTGGCTGATCAAAAGCAGTCGATCATCTTAGCAGATGAATACGACAGCATCATGAAGCACGTCAAAGCGTGTGAGTCACTGGATGATGTTGAGCGTATGCGTGGTCTGATAGCTGATAAGCAGCAAGACTTTGACCAAGGCGATATCAAAATGCTTAACGATACGCTGGATGTGGTCGCTGAAGAAATTGGAGCGCAGGGTTAATACCGACCAACCATCAATCGTTTGAACAAACCTGTATCAGCTAGTTGGTGAGGTGATGGCTCATAAAATACGTGTCCGAGTACGGGCGCACCAAGGCGACGACACAGGGACAGCTTGAGAGGATAGCTACTTGTTCAAACACCTAATATTAAGGAGTAACCATGAAAAGCTCTTTTGAAAAACAAATGACGATGCCAGGCGGTGTTGTTTATGAGTGCCAAATCACCAAAGGGTATTTCAGCAATATAGGTAATGAGCATGAAAAATCATGCTGGCTAACTCGTAAGATTAGTAAATACCAAATCGAAAGAGTAGCGATTCATTTGGGCAGTCGTCATCTGTTTCTAAGTGTCTATATTAATGGCGAATGCGCGGTGGGCATAGTACAGATTACAAGTGAACAATTACTAACGCTCATCGGCAGTCGCTTATCAATTGAAGAAACGTTTGAGTATTGCCGCAAGACGTTCTGCCCTGAACTATCGGCTGTAAGTGCCAAGCCAAAAAATAAACCAGCAATCATGGCTCAGCCTGATTTGTTTGAAATAGCTTAAGGAATAATCATGAAATACACCGAAGAAGAAATGACCGCCCTAGCCGCTGAGCTGCTAGAAATTGATTTGGGATTGCCAAGCGTATGTCCTACGTGTGGCCATAAGTTGGAGGATTAATTGTGATTACCGAAAAACGAGTTATTGAAATAGCAGATGATTATGCGGTTAATCCAATGAGCATGAGAGCGCTATACTTGTTCGCAATGAAGATTTTTAGAATAGGCGCTGAGCATCAATTGCTAAATGGCTGGACTAAGCCAAGCGATCACTTACCAACGCACGAACAAGACTGTATTATTTGCAGATTAGTTGACGGTCAGTGCCGTGTGTACCAGTCACAATACTATGCAGGACGGATAACTAAAGGCTTTGGCGATTTAGATGATGGTGAAAGATTTTACGATGACGTACTGTATTGGATGCCGGTAAATATGACTGATGTCTATGCGGAAATTGAGAGGGGGCTGAAAAGTGAAACGTGCAACAGCAATAAAAAATCTAAATAATATTATTAATAAAGTTCGCAGTGTTAATGGAATTTATCCTACACCACTGTGCAATGAAGAATTTTTAAAGATTAAACGCGTATGGGTGTTTGGTAGTGTCGCTAAAGGCAGTGACTCACCTAATGATCTAGATATATTTATTGAAATTCTTAATCACTCAGAAAGTAAACAGCCAACACGTAAAGGCCGTCAAAAAATGTACAGATCTACAGGTCTCAGACGAAAGCTACACGGTGGCTATAAGATGGATAAATCCACTCAAAATAGATCTGTTCCAAGTTCTGTAAGCTCTAAGTCTGAATTATGCAAATGGCTTAGAGCGGGGGCTCAAAAAACATCTATTCATTTTGTAGGCGAAGATGAAATTTTTGAGACATTAGACTGCAAGTATCTCGTTTACCCGCGTAATGACTTTAAGGAGATTGGAAGCCATGGCAACGATTGAAACCGACATCGATATCGAAGCATTAGACGCATCAGGTAAACGCGGTCGTGAGCTCGTCAAGTGGGCTTATGACAATCTACGCTACGATGGTGAAAAACTGGTGCATACCGCTATTTATGCCGGCGCCCCGCATGTTGACCATATCCGCTGCGCCAGTATGTTAGGTTACAGCGCAGCAACCGTGCGCAACTGGTGCAGTCAAAGCACGGGGCCACTGGCGCCAAAGTACATTAGCGGCAAACCTTACTGGCGTATGCGCGATATACGCAACTTGTTGGACCTTTAATCATAAAGATGGTCGGTATTTATGCCGGCCTCTTTTAGTATGAACTGCTCAATCCTTCCATGCCACATTCTTAATAAGTCAATCGGACGGTCAACATAGTGCTTTTCGTCAATGGCACTTGGACGATGGCCCATCACTTGATTTACTACTCCCCGCGGTACATCTACCCACTCGGATAGTGTCCTAAATGATTTACGCATCGCTTTAGGCGGCAAGCTTGGCAGGCCGTTCTCTATTAATAGCGTGCGATACTTCTTAGTTATTTCAATATACCCTTCCTGCCTTACTTTATTTCCAAAAACAAATTCATTCACACGCGGCAAGCTTTTAATAGTCTGCTTGGTGTACGGCGTCAGCGGTATGACGCGCTCCCACTGGTCCACTTTATCGATAATTTTGATTGTGTCCCACTCAAAATCTATATCAGTCCATTTAAGCTGCAGCATCTCACCTGGCCGAGATCCATTCATCAACATGCAGATAAGTGCCGCTCTTTGCACATCATCAATCTGATCAACGACATCAAACCACGTTTTAAGCTGTTGCTTCTGCAGTGCGCCTTTATGCGCGCGCACACTTTGCACCGACTTATTAACCTTACGGCTGTTATAAGTCTTATGAGGTATCAGCTCAGCATACTTGTCTGTGTCCTCCGCCCAATTCGCACACGCTTTGAACATACGAAAGTTTTTGGCCATAGTGGTTGCGCGCGTCTCATTCTCTTTTCTGATCCACGACTCTACAAAATCAGGCGTAAGCTCAGCAAGCGACACATCCCATATATTACCAATTGGCTGAGCCATATACGGCTTGTCTGTTAGATACGGCCGCGCTGCAGCATAATGATCATTAAGATAAGTCTTTGACCACTCAGATTTATGCACATCAATGTAGCGCGTAAAGAGATCACCAAATGTTAATTGCTTGCGTACCTGGTCCCGCGCAAACGCTTTATTCTTTGCAATATTGTCTGCTTTGGTACGATTGGGATCAATGCCGGCCGCTAGCTGCTTACTGATATCAGATGCTTTGTCGATAGCGTCTTGCAGTGACATGACTGGGAATTTACCTAAGGTGATGCGCTTAGGCGTACCGGCACCGCCAACCCTACCTTGATAGATAAAGGCCTTGCTACCGCCTGGCGATATGCGCAGACCAAGACCCTTAAAGCGTGTGTCCCATACAAAGTATTGTTTGTCCCCTGGCGCTAGTTTTTCGATTTTGGCTGTTGTGAGTTTGGCTTCCATGTGATTACTAATCTATTTTGATAAAAGTAATCATATAGTAATCAATGATGCGGTAAGATGCCATAAACTAAATGATACTATTTAGCGAGCGATACCGCTAAGGCCTTGATGTTGCTTACATAACAAGATTGTAAAGTAAGGTGCGGTAAACTGAGTGATACGTTTATACGTGGACTCATAATCCTTTGGTCGTAGGTTCAAGTCCTACTGGGCCCACCACATATTGAAAAACGAAAAACCCTTACAAGCATAAGCTTATAAGGGTTTTTTATTGTCTAAAGACAGTTCTGATTATCAGATGTTTACTAGTAATACCCTAAAGACCCTACTAAGCGTACGGTTAATCCCCGTGCTTACGGGGAACAGTTAATTTGGGCAACTTTAGTAAAGTTTTTGGCAAATATAACTCAGTATACGTATGGAACAAATGCTCAGTAAAGACATTTAAAAGTGTTAGGGCGTGTCTTCAATTCAGTTTTCCTCAGAAATTCATGAATGCCAGTAGAGCTGTACCTATTTTGAAATAGGTTAATTGTATTCTTAACGCGCAGTCATCGGCACTTTGCCAATCAGCCACAAGAAATACGTCCCGCCAATCAGCGCAGCGATCGTACCTGCTGGCAGCTCATAAGGAAATATCACATAACGCCCAAACCAATCAGCTAGCACCATCACACCAGCGCCCAAAATGGCGGCTAAGGGCAATTGATGCTCCAGTTTTACCGCCCCTAGAGAAGTCGCGACATGGGGCACCATCAGCCCCACAAAACTAAGTGGCCCGACCGCAAGCGTACTTGCCGTACTAAGCGCCGCCACCAATATCAAAAGCGCGAGCGTCACAGGATTGACTGCCACACCTAGATTGCGTGCTATGCTAGCCCCCAACCCCAAGACTCTAAGCGGTTTGATAATCAATAAACTCAGCACAAACAAAACCAGCGCTATCCCCATCAGATACCAAACGGTATTGGGCTGGGCACTATAGGTCGTCCCTGACAGCCAGCTGAGCATCGCCTCAAGCCGCGGGTCGCCTGAGAGCTTGACCATGTGCATGACCCCATCCATCATCGCGGCGATACCGACCCCCACCAAGAGCAGATAACCTGAGCTGACTTTCCGCGCTAGCCAAATCACCAGCAACAGTACTATAAGAGCACCCATCAGGCCAGCCGCTAGCAGAGTACCTGCACCTGCTGACAACCCCAGCAGCGGTAAGCAAAAGAACCCACCAATGACGCCAAGTGCGGCGCCTGAGCTGACACCGAGTACCTCAGGGCTGGCCATCGGATTACGCGTGAGTGTTTGCAGCAACACCCCCGCCACCGCCAGCATCAGTCCGGTCGCAGCCGCACTGAGACTGCGTGGCAGACGGTATTGCTGAGTGATGGCCCAATCCGTACTGAGCAGCGTCCAGCCCTTGATATCTTGTACCACCAGCGAGATGATAAGCAGCAAACCTACCACTCCAAGCACCCAGCGCCATAGATGCACAGGGGTTTGTGTGCGATTGACCATGGGCGCAGACACCGTCTCGAGCCGCTCATGACGCTGGCGCAAAATGAGCCAAATAATCAATGGTGCACCCAGTATGCCCGTCATAGCCCCTGCAGGAATCGGCATTGCTATGATAGGTTCAAGCAGGAGCGCGGCATGATTGGTCAGTAGTAACAACAGTGCCCCAAAGCCAAAAGCTGCGAGCAATCGTTTACCAATAGCAGTAATGCCCAAAGCGTTGACGATGCTTGCTGCGCCCAAGCCTACAAAACCCACCAGACCCACTTCGCTGACCACCAGCGCTGTGACCAGCGCCACCAGTAGCACCACCAGCGCGCGAATACCTTGTACAGGCACGCCCAATCGCTTGGCTTGCCAGTCATCCAAGCTCATCATGCCAAGCGGCTTTAGCAGAGGTAAGCAAGCCATCACAAACCCCACTGCCGCCCAGGACAATAGCGCTGTAGTATGCCAGCTGTTTTGCGTCAAAAATCCTGCCGCCCATGACAATGTGCCATTACTACGCTCAGCAAAAAACAACAATAAGACATTGGCAAATGCGGCCAACAAGATATTGACCACCAAACCTGCCAATACCAAAATCAGCGCATTAAAACGACTGGCGGCCGCCAGCGCAAATACCAAACCCATGCTAATCAGCGCCCCTACAAACGCCACATACATGCCGCCGTAGATTGCCAGACTCGGTATAAACAGACTCACCAGCAATATCGCCAGCTGCGCACCGGCACCGACGCCGAGGGTGGTATCTGACGCCAGCGGGTTTTTGACCAATTGCTGTAATAAGATACTGACTGCCCCCAACAGCCCGCCAGCCAATAACGCGACCAATGAGCTGGCCAACAAAGTCAACTGTACCACCATGCTGCCCATGTCCAGCTGCATACTGGGCAAAAACAAGTCCATCAATGGCCTGTGCCAATCACGCGCAATCAGCGCCCAACTGCTAGCCATGACCAAAGCACATAGAACTGCAAACAGCACCCATAATCGCCCAAAGTGCGCATGAGTGCTAACGGGGTTGGGCGGTATCTGCTGCGGTTTGCTAGGTGTTGTGTCACTTACCTCTGTGTAAGTGCTGCTGGCGCGCTTGCTGCTCGTACTCATGATGCTGCCCCGCCTTGTAATTGTACGGTTGATATTTGATTGGCCAAACTGACCAACGATGACATCCCGCCATAGATCCAAATAGGCGTCAGCTCTCCTATACAGCGCGTCTGACCATAGCCCAAGCGCTGCCAAATCAGACTGTCCTTCATCTCAGCGCGGGTAATGGGGCTTAATGGATCCACAATCAGCAAACACACATCATCATCGAGCGCCGCCAAATCACCGACCCGCTTAGATACAAAACCGTAATTATTGCCCTCACCTAAGACCACAAGCTCTTTGCCCATTGCGGCAAATGCAGGCTTAAACAGACTGTTATTGACATACATGCGCACGTTATTGGCATCAGAAAACTGTACAACGGCAAACTTATTTACGTGAGGATAGCGGGCTTGCAGCTGAGCGCCAGCCTGCTCTATGTCTTGCTTGCTTTGTTTGATATAAGCCTCAGCGGCGGCAGGCTGCCCAATCAATCTGCCCAATGTACGCGTCGGCTCAGTATAATCCGCCCACGTCGCCACCTTGCCACTGGCCGAAAACATCACCGACTCGGTAGGTACATCACCATACAAACGGCGCGCATGCACATAAAATGGATTATCAATCACCATATCTATTGGCAACTGTGCGACCAGCTCGGCATTCGGCTGATAGCGGCCACCTAAATCGACAATATCTGGTGGCAGACTAGGCGTGTCGACCCATCTGTCCCATAGACGTACATCGCCCGTCGCTACAGGAGGATAACCCATTGCCGTCAGGGTTGCAGCATTGCCCCAATCCGGACTGACTACCCGCTGTGAGGCATCAGCTTTAAGGCTATTAGCAGATGGTTTGGACTCGGCAGATGACGGCTTGGATACAGGTTGCGCGTGATCACAACCGCTCATGGTCATGACCAACGTTATTATTGTCAGTGATATTACTGTCTGTGAGCGTGACTGAGAGTCAAACGAGACGATTGATAAAGCTGACAAAAAAGCACGCTTAACTTGTAATGATGGCGCAGCACGTAAAAGGGCAAATATAAAATGAGCAAACATAGCAGATTGTCTTTAGAAAAAAAGATACGGTATTAGCAGAGTATTAAAACAATCGTCATACCGCCGACAGAAGCGCCGCGCAAATCGCAGCGACAAGAGAAAATACAGCTTAAGCGACAGCCACCGGCCGCCCTGTCACAGGATGCGTCATCAGCTGCATGGTGACATTAAAAATATCGTGTAAAACGCTGGGCTGCATGGTGCTGAGCACATCGCCGTTGTGACAGATGCGTCCGCCTTTTAGGGCGATGATACGATCGGCATACTGCGCGGCCAGATTGATGTCGTGAATGATAATAACCACACTCAATCCCCGCTCATCGACCAAGCGGCGTATCAGCTCAATCACCTCAATCTGATAGTGCATATCAAGCGCAGCCAGCGGCTCGTCTAACAGCAAATAATCGGTGTCTTGCGCCAGACACATTGCCAGCCATACCCGCGCACGCTCACCCCCTGACAATGTGTTGGTAAGGCGATCAGCGAATTGCTCAACCTGTGTCACTCGCATGGCCTCACTTACCTTGTCATGGTCCGCTTGACTGGGTTTTTGTAGCCATTTTTGATGAGGATAACGGCCGAGCATCACCAGCTCTCGCACGCTAAAGCCTGCCGCTTCTGGGAGCTGCTGTGGCAAATAGGCCATCTTACGCGCCAGTGCTTTATCCCCGTACTCATGAATGCTTCGCTCATCCAAAGTCGCACCGCCTTGCGTACAATCCATCTCGCCTGCCAAGGCTTTAATCAAGGTCGACTTTCCTGAGCCATTGTGCCCAATCAAGGCAATCAGTTGCCGCGCCCCCACCTCAAAGCTGACGTCATTTAACAAAGTATTGTCTTGTCGGCGAATGGTCATCTGCTCTACACGTAACATAACGGCTCTTCTTTACTCATCAATGTCTCAGCGCTACCTGTCGTTTTGCGATAGACGCACATATTTATCGCATCACTTGCGCGCTCACTGTGGCCGATTTTACACGCGAATGATAACGAAAACAATTATCATTAACTAAAAATCTGCATGTTATCGTTAATTCGATATAAAAATCTCTGTCACCAAAAACAAAGAGCTGAGCGCTATGCATATAGCGCTCAGCTCTTTGTTTTTGGTGACCTCAACCGTGCAAGTGTTATTATTGCAAATAACCACCCTGAGACATCAATTCAGGCGGCAAATCTGTCTCTCCCAAAGCTTCTAGCAGGTTTATTTCGATGGTGCGTGAAATGGCGCTCAGTGGCAAGTGATTGGCCGCGACGCCGAACGGATCGGTTATTTCTTCGTTGAGCGCATCCAATCCAAAAAACGTATAAGCAATGACGCCGCACACCAACGGTGTCACCCAGCCCAAGGACGTCGCCAAACCAAACGGCAGCATAAAGCAGTACAGATAAGTGGTACGATGCACCAATAGCGTATAGGCAAAGGGTAGTGGCGTATTATGAATCCGCTCACAAGCCGCCAACACAATCGTCATCGAGGTGACGCGCTCATCCATGTTTTGTATCATCAGATCAGAGGAGAGCTGCTGGCGTCGAACCTGCCCCAGCTTTTTGCCTAGCAGGCGCAATAGATATTCAGGCAAATTGCCCGCTTGGCGCATGCTTGCGTGATACTCAGGCGCCACAAAACGCTCAACATCCTCCCACGGCGCGGTACTTCGCAGCCGATGCCTGAGCGCATGGGTAAACGCGATAGTCAGACGCACCAGCTCCTGCTGCATGTGTCGTCCCGCTTCGCTATCGTCCTCGATAAATGAGAGCACCTGACGGGTAAAACTGCGCGCATCATATACCAACTGCCCCCATAAATGCCGACCCTCCCACCAACGCTGATAACTGGCATTGTTACGAAAACCCAAAAACAAAGACAGAGCGATGCCAAGTAATGTAAAAGGCGCAGCGCCATAAGAAGAAAAGGAGCTGGGAACCCAGTGCTGGATGGCCGAGATGATGGCACTCAGTAAGCTAATCAATAAAACCTGAGGAAAGATATGAGGAATAACGGAGCCGCGCAAAGTAAAAAGTATTCTAAATGCATTCGGTTTTTGCCAAACGATCATGACAGTGTCCTATGGTGTTAAAAGTAGTGTACGCGGCATCAAACACAGAGTTGTGCGATGATAGACAGGGTCACGTACTAAGTGCCTATTACTGAGTGTCTATTAAGGCATTGCTGCTTACTGCGTAATGACTGACTGGCGATTTTAGCATCAAACCCTTTGCGTTTTGCCGCCTCATTGTGTCATAAGTAGAATACAGTTATTAAAAAACGGAATATTTAACGATCCGCTGATAAGACACATCATATTTATGCTCAGTGCGTCATTGTCTTGTATGCGCTGTCACTTTATTCACTCATGGAGGTACTCGGTCATGAAACGCGCCCACCAATTGCAGCCCCTATCACGCCAGCATCATCTTGGATTAAACCTGTCTCATCATGCCAAACACTGTAGCGATGAGCGCCATCACATCGATAAACACTGGCAAAAATTGACCTCATATATCCAAGACATGAGCACCCATTTTCAGATCGAAGACCATCTGATTGCCACTGCGCTAAAACCTTATCAAAATACCAACCTTGATGTTGCCACCGCATTAGAGACACTTAACAAACAGCATCTGTTGTTACATAAGCTAATTTGTACCTCTCAAAATCAGACCATCACCGCAGCGCACGTCAAAGCGCTCGGTACCCTATTGTACGATCACATTCGTTTTGAGGAGCGCATATTATTTCCGCTTGCTGAGACTTATCTGACCACAGAGACGCTAGATTTGATTTACCAAGCATGCGCGGATAATGTCAAACGTATCGATGAGGCACGCTAGACGATAAACTGTTTGAGCGTATGCTATTGATTAGCAGTACAGATTAGATTTGTCGATCTAAGGCGATGATGGCCTGCTGTAACCAAGTCCCCGCCTTGCCCAAAGGCTTTTCTTTATGCCAAACCAGCTCAACGGCCACAGGCCAACTGTGCTTATCAAAATCCAGTGTTGGCGATACCAGTGAGCCTTCTTTTAGAGCATCAACCACGATATGCTCAGGCACCAGTGCCCACCCTAGATTGCGCTGGACCAGCTCAATGATGATCCACTGGCTCTCAACCCACCACACATCGGCGGCGACACGTAGACATGATTTTTCTTTGCTATCGTTACGCGTGGCGACGATTAATTGCCGGTGTCTTTTTAAATCCTGCCAGCTGACGACTTTGCTTGCAAGCACATGCTCAGGCGCACAAACCATTTTTAGGGGAATCCAGCCCAAGGTATGAAAGCGAATGGCTGAAGGCAAATCTTCTTGGCTCCACATGATACCCAAATCCGCCCGTTTGTCCATAACCAAACGACTGACATCCTCCATAATGGGCAGCAGCAGCTCTAACTCTACGCTAGGAAACAGGCTATCAAACGTTTCAAGTAAGCCGGCCAGCCATTCTGTGGGATACAAATCATCAACCGCCAGCACCAGTCTACTCTCCACCCCTTCGCTCAGACTTTTGGCCACCCCAAAAAAATGCTCACAGCGCTCTAGTATCACATACGCTTCCGCCAACAACCGCGCGCCCGCTTCGGTCAGCTCCGGATAGCGACTGTTTCGGCTAAACAGCACATTGCCTAAATCGATTTCTAAATTGGCCACCGCCGCACTTACCGATGATTGCGCTTTCCCCAGCCTGCGCCCTGCTGCCGAAAATGACCCCGTCTCTACGGTCGCCACAAAGGCTTGTAATTGCTCTAAAGAAAAATTCATCTATCGGTTTTTCCTATATATCGTAACTTTGATGTATTAGTTTAGCAGATACAATATAGGCAACTAAATTAGTTTATAAAGGATGTATCATGCGAACTCATCGAGATCGTATTCGTCACGCTGTGGGTTTTGAGGTTATCGCCTTAATTCTCTCGATTCCAATCATGAGCTTTTTCTTTGGGTTTGAGCTGAAGGACATCAGTGTTATTGCCATTGCAGGCTCTATCATCGCCACGCTTTGGAACTATGGCTTTAATATTGTCTTTGATAAAGGGATGCTCAGATTTAGGCACAGTACGTTTAAGACACCATGGATACGAGTGCTGCACGTTGTGTTGTTTGAAGGTGGATTACTGGTACTGTATCTGCCCATGGTGGCATGGTATCTAAACATCAGCTTATGGCATGCTTTTGTCATGGATGCGTCGTTGGTGGGCTTTTATTTGTTTTATACGTTTTCTTATAATTGGGCTTATGACAAACTGTTTCCGATCACCCATTTCGGCCATACAACAGATAACACGGTGCCTGCGCAGACGTAAGCGCTGTTTACTAAACCCTTCAGGGCTTGAGACAGACGCTTAGCAGCAGGCAAGAAGAAGCTGTAAATAATTGGCGTTTAATGGGCAGCATTTAATGGCTAATGACCATAAGTAATAAAAAACGCTTCCCTTTTGGAAGCGTTTTGAATACAGCATATGATTTGATACCAATAACGATTAGATAATATTTTGCATATCTGTGCCGATATCATTTGGTAAGCTTGAATAATTGCTTGGCTGCCAAGCATCATATAGCGCTGCTTGATTATCTGTCGCAGATTGCTGGCTTCCCTGCAAACCATCTACTGCTGAGCCCTCAGTATTGGTGCTCATACTTTGCACCTCTATAGTTTCGTTTTCGAAGATATCTGACAAACCGATAGAAGTCTCTGAATCCATTATCATGGCTTTAGAGCCCTCGCTAGCGTCGATAGATAAGCCATTAAGCGCATCGAGATTAAATTCAGCGATACCAGCAGCGCCAGCCTCCCACTCTATACTACCCAACAACTCATCTAAGTCGGTCGCCGTCACTTCTAACAGCCCCTCAAACTCAGCGTTGCCGTTGCGGTCGACCATGAGGACACCATTTTCATAGGTCAGGTAGTCACCGATATTTGCTGCCGTTTGGTTGCCATCGAGCAGTCCTGTCACATCGATCGTATCGCCTTGAACAGCGCTAAAGTCATTCCAAGTATCCAGACCGTTATTACCATTGCCGCCGTTTTCTGTCCCTAGATTACCAAAGACTAAAGTATCAGCGCCTTCGCCCATGATGAAGCTATCATTAGCGGCGGAGCTGATGGCAACATCATCATAAATAGAGGCCGTAATGTTTTTGCCAACATTGATCTCTAAGGTTGCAGTCTCTTTGACACCTGTCACAGAATTAGTCTCATAAGTAAAGCGCTCAATCCCAAAGCTTTCACCATTTGGCAAATAGCTATAACTACCATCTTTAGAGACAGTCAAAGTGCCATACAGGCCTTTGATATCAATCGATTGTGCACCTTGATTAGGGTCGCTAATGAAGACTGACTTACTGTCAACTTTTAGCTCAGAGATATTGCCTATGCCTTGGTCATTATCGTTACCAGCAATCAAAGAGCCACTGATAGCCGTCACATCACTAGCGGTATAATCCGCTGAATGAATGACTGTGGTGTCAAAACCGATACTCTGCAAGTTACCTTTGTTTGTCGTAATAGTCAGCTCATAATTGCCTGCAGGCAAATCAGGTAATGAGTCGCTCAGAGATGCTCCTGCCTTTGTCCCTTCCACTGAGCCCACAAAGCTCTGACCAGTTGTGGTATTTAGCAAAGTATAGGTAATGGTGACATTATCACCAAAAGCGATATTAGTAGATCTGGCAGTCGCTTCTATGATAACCGGAGCGGCGGCATCATGTTCAGCGATCTCAAACTCTTTAGTGTAAGACTTGCCATAATTACCTACTTTATCTGGCTCATTAAAGTTGATGTTGGTGACGGTATTTTGCGTTTGTACTGCCACTTCATTAAAATCATCAACCGCCGTATGCGTGCTAATCTTGATGTTTAAGGTTTCGACAGCCGCATTACCATTTGCGTCCTTAGTCACCAGTCTAAATGAGTCGACCTCGCCATAGGGCGGCTGCCAGTTAGGATCACTAGCGTTGTTGTTTACGCTATAGGTGTACTCGCCATTGGCATCGATGACTAGCTGCCCGTACTTGCCCTGATAAGTCATAGGAGCGTTTGAGGTGACCGCCTCTTCGCCTACTTTGAGTATCACAGTACCCACATCAGGAGTGGCATCTCCTGTGATCTCACCTGTAAATTTCGAGGGCTGGTCATAATCATAGATGGTGTCATGATCCACATACAGACCATTGCCGCTGAGCACTCCCACGCCGCCTGCGGTCAATAACACAGCCTTATAGTCACCTTCACCAAACTGCAAAGTCAACGGGTCTGACCTACCACCAAGTAATGGCGCATTAAACCAGTTTTTTTCAAAGTGAACTTGCTCATACTGTCCAGTATCTTCGTTGAGCTTATAAACTGCCATGCTATAGGTTTTTGCAATCTCTACGCCGCCTGCGCTACCATGCAAGGTAAGCTCACGCACCTGATTGTCACCCACGCTAAACTCAAGTGGCGGCTTACCGCCTAGTAGCTCAAGATCTAGGACGGACGATGAGCCAAAACTCAAATCCAAAACCCCAAAGCCGACAGCGTCTTTAATCTCAGAGTTCTCTGTGTCTAAGATGACCGTTGGCTCTGCATCGACCACAAGATTCTCATCGATCTTAACTTGTTTATCGGCGGGGAGGATGTTTAACTCAATGGTGAGATCTGCAGAGTCGGTATTACCATCAGGCGACGCAATGGTATAAGTAAAGCGCTCCTCACTGCCATAAGGCCCGCGGAAGTCTTCATTGACACTATACTCATAGCTGCCATCAGGCGCTATGGTCAAGGTGCCATATTGTCCTTGAATCGTTGTCTCGCCTGATTCAAGGGCTTGTGTGCCAGTAGATGAGGTGATGGAGGTCACCGTGGTACCAATTGGTAGCTCATCGTAACTAAAGCTCGCATCATCATCCGCTAAGAGGTCTCCTGTCACTGAGCCGCTAACCGCTGTTGCTTCGGAGTAGTCTAAAACAACATCTTTTTCAAATTGTAGCGTATAACCCGTCAATGCTGAGATACCTTCATTACCAGACATGACAAACAGCCACTGGCCTTCATCCAAGCTAAAGTCAGCCGGTTCAGACACGCCGCCTAGCAGATAAGACACTACCCAGTTTTCTTTGACTGCCTGTAGCTCCCACTCACCGGTAGACTCATTGAGTTTGTATAAATTCAGATTCATGGTGCCTGCGACCTGTACACCGCCTGCATTGCCCTTGACAGTCACTTCACGGACTTGATCCTCACCCACCTCGAGTACCACTGAGTTGTCAACGACATCAGCGACCACACCTGCGCCTAATACAGGACCTAAGCTTGCACCGACAAGAGTAAACCCTGTTTTATTCAAATCTGATGGTGTGTCGTTTACTATTTCTAATGGCGTAGCATCGAGCTGAAAATCGACAAAATTATCAGCGGCGGCGATGATCTCATCTGTATTGACAGCATAGTCTTTGGTGGTAGTGACAATGCCTGTATTGCCTGCTTCATCCGTTGCGCTAATACTGACCTCAATAGTGTTATCAGCATCTGCCACAAGCTCAGCGCCGGGCACTTCGATACTAAAGCTGCCAGCGAAATCTACAGCGCCTGCATATTCAATACCATTGACCGTTATCGTCAAGGCATCGCCCTCACTATAATCACCCGTCACGCTGCCCGTAACCGCGATATTGCCCTCAGCCTCGATAGCATTAATAACGTTGTCAGCGGTCACGTCGTCAACGACAATATCGGTCGTCGTATCATCGGGAGCGGCGGTATCAATGGTGATCGTGGCGCTAGCCGTATCAGAGCCAGAGGTCGCTGTTAGAGTCTCTACGCCCTCTCCCATAGCAGCCACTTGCGCTGAATCAACAGCGATACTCCATCTGTTATTGTCACCCACAAGTGCAGTACCAATCAGATCGCCAGCTTGGTTGGTTAATGTGATGGTATCACCTGCCGCACCTGTACCTGTGACATCAAAACCAGTACCTGCTTCGTCAGCATTGACAAGGTTATCACCTGCGATTGGAGTGGTAATAGTCAGTGCTGTCGCTGGCACGATGGTAATATCAGCGGTCTCAGAGCTTACGTTACCCGCTGGGTCTGTAGCAGTGAGGGTTAAGGTTTCTAACCCTTGGTTCATATCGGCAACGCCTTGTTGATTGACACTAATAGACCATTTACCATTAGCACCTACAACCGCCGTACCAATCAGATTGTCTGCTTGGTTGGCCAATGTAATGGTGTCACCAGCAGTACCTGTACCTGTTACGTTAAAGCCCTCCGCAGCTTCGTCAGCATTGACAACGTTATCACCTGCAATGGGGGTGTCCACAGTAAGCTCAGCCACTGTATCTACCGTAAAGTCAAAGAGATCACTCGGCGCACTGCTGTTACCTGCTTGGTCTGTGACAGTAGCGACGATACTATAGTCACCATCTTCAGTGATACCATTTAGGTCATTGGGTATCGTAACTTCTGATACGCCGTTGGCTACTTGAGGTGCCGTGACGACGTGAGTAATCTGTATTGGTGTACCACCCGCTGGGGTCACGGTTAGAGTAATGGTATCCCCTTCTAGGGTGCCCGTCGGCAATGTGACTTCGGTTTGAATGCCGTCGGCAATCTCGTCAGCATTAACACCGTTCTCAGCTTCTGCTATGGCTATGACTGGAGCAACTTGGGTGGCGCCGTCTTGTTCACCTGGGGCGGTGGTGTCGACAGTGATGTTGACCACAGGTCCACTGCTACTTACGTTTCCTGCTGCATCCTTTAGGTTATAACTTAGATCATGTGCGCCCTCTGTTAAGGCGGTGTTTGGTGTCAATGTGAGGCTGCCATCAGCATTGTCTACGATGGTTGCTTCGACCACTTCACCATCAATGATCAACTGCGCCGTTTCATCAGCGTCTAATGTACCAGCAGGAATCGTAATACTTGGGGTGTTGTCATTAGTGACACCACCTGCTGGAATGATTTCTGGCGGCTCTAAAACATCGCCACTACCGTCATTAACGACGTTATCAGTAATGATGAAGTCATTCGTTGGGGCGTCAGGAGCTATGGTATCCACCACACCCACATTCTTGTTTAAGGGTTGTGACTCATTACCCGCCGCATCTTTGATAGTGGCTGTGATGTCAAGTGACTCGCCCTCAGCAGGTGCAGGTACTTTGACGGTGACTTCTTTGTTGGTGATGTCATCGGGTGTTAAGGCCTGTTCTTGACCATTGACGATGACGGTGTCGCCTGCAACGGCGTTGTCTGGTAGGCCAATGATAGCATCTACGTTGCCATCTGCATCAATCTCTTCCTCATTAAGGAAGCCATCATCATTACCAACGGTGATACTGGTTGGGGCATCTGGAGCGGTTAAGTCGGGGGCAATGGAACTGGTTGGATCAGAAGTATTTCCTGCCTCGTCTGTCAAGGTAACGTCTATCTCTTCACCATCGACTTGTGGTGGTACTATATCAACGTCAAAGTTGCCGTTTTCATCAACCACCCCTTCGCCGATCACATCGCCATTTGGATCTGCAATCTCAACGTTACTACCCGCTTCTCCTTTACCAGTGACGCTACTGCCATCTGCACTGACGATGACGTCTGTCGGCGCATCAGGGGCTTCAGTGTCTACGTTATAAGTTTTGTTTTGATTCACAGTGCCAACGTTACCGGCAGCATCTGTTGCTTCGATGCTCACGCTTACGTTGGTATCAGCGGCAAGGTCGCTACCGGCCACCTCAACACTGAATGTGCCGTTAGCATTTACCGTACCTTCGCTTGTTACATTATTGACGGTCACGGTGACGCTGTCGCCTGCTGTGAAGTCGCCTGTCACTTCACCTGTAATCGCCACGTTACCAGCGGCCTCTTCACTGTTGATGACGTTGTCAGCGGTTAAGTCATCGATGACGATCTGGGTGCTGATGTTATCAGGAGCGCTGGTGTCAACGCCTATCTCAATAGCGGGGTCAGAGTGGTTGCCTGCGCCATCGACGGCTTCAGCGCTCACATCAGTGCCATCTTGCGGGGTCACATCAGTGCTAAAGCTGCCATCAGCTGCAACAGGGACCGTGATAGTGAATGTGCCATCACCATTGTCGGTTGCACCCGCAGGTAGATCCGCTTCATCACGAGGGGTTAAGGTTATCTCAACCGTTTCAGTCCCTTCATCTGCAGCGACTTGACCAGTAATACCGTTTTCGTTGACGCTGTCGATACTCGGTGCGCTTGGCGCAGTCGTGTCAACGCTGAAATCAAGCGAGGTGCTCGGCGCACTGCTGTTCCCTGCTTGGTCTGTGACGGTAGCGACGATACTATAGTCACCATCTTCAGTGATGCCATTTAGGTCATTGGGTATCGTAATTTCTGAGAGGCCAGCTGTCGCTTCAGGTCCCGTGACAGTGTGGGTGATTTCTACTGGAGTACCACCACCCGCTGGGGTCACGGTTAGGGTGATGCTGTCTCCCTCTAGGGTGCCTGTCGGTAATGTGATTTGGGCTTGGATACCATCGGCAATCTCATCAGCATTAACACCGTTCTCAGATTCTGCTATGGCGATAACTGGGGCAACTTGGGTGGCGCCGTCTTGCTCACCTGGAGCTTCGGTATCTACCACACCCACATTCTTGTTTAAGGGTTGTGACTCATTACCTGCTGCATCTTTGATAGTGGCGGTGATGTTAAGCGACTCGCCCTCAGCGGGTGCAGGTACTTTGACGGTGACTTCTTTTGCGCTGATGTCATCAGGCGTTAAGGTCTGTTCTTGACCATTGACGATGACGGTGTCGCCTGCAATGACGTTGTCTGGTAGGCCGATAATAGCGTCTACGTTGCCATCTGCATCGATCTCTTCTTCGTTGAGGAAACCATCATCATTACCAACGATGATACTGGTTGGGGCGTTTGGAGCAGTTAAGTCTGGGGCAATGGAACTGGTTGGATCAGAAGTATTTCCTGCCTCATCTGTCAAGGTAACGTCTATCTCTTCACCATCGACTTGTGGTGGTACTATATCAACGTCAAAGTTGCCGTCTTCATCGACCATCCCTTCGCCGATCACATCGCCATTTGAATCTGTGATTTCAACGTTACTACCCGCTTCTCCTTTACCAGTGACGCTACTGCCATCTGCACTAACGATGACATCCGTCGGCGCATCTGGAGCGACATTATCAATTGGTGGTTGATTATTATTGCTACTTCCACCACTGCTTCCTAAAGCAGCACCTAAGATACCTACTCCTGCCAGACCTGCTAACCAAGGTAACGCATCAAAGCCTTCAACTTCTGTGGCTCCCACCCACCAAGGTGCTGCTTGCGGTGTCCCACCCAAGGCCTGTCCTTGTACATCACCTATTTCCAACTCAGTAACATAGTCTGCTACCTCACCAGAATCCGGAATATAGTAGTAATAACTGCCATCTTCGGCCAAGCCTATGAGCGCACTATTAATATCCTCATAAAACCCTTCAATAATAAGATCTGGCTCAAGATTATTATTTTCAAAAGAAACATGCAGATCTTTGTCTACTCGCTTAGTAATGATATGGTCTGGCGCATGTCCTGTGGAGTCGTCTATAAGCTCATAGTTAATATTATTAGTAGCAGCAATGACGATCGGTTCGCTATTTTGTGTCATTACTGTGTGCTCAGTAACTGTCTCAATTTGGCTCTGTGCTTTAACGGTTATATTTTTCATGATATCATCCCTGATTTTTGTCTATAAACTTTTGAGTAATGTCTTCGCAGTATTATATCGTTGCCAATTATTTAGCAGATTCTTCTCGGATCACGATAGCGTCTACTCGGCGATTATTTTGACGTCCTTTTTCTGTACCACTTTTATCCACCGGTCTTGATTCGCCATAGCCCACACTGGCTATACGCTCAGCATCTAGACCATATTGATTTATCAAAATATTTTTGACAGCATCGGCACGCTTTTGAGAAAGCGTTAAATTGTATTGTTTTGGGCCTCTATCATCTGTATGGCCTTCTAATATCACGGCTCTTTTAGGAAATAATCGAGCCATATCGGCCACTTTACTAAGCTTTATTACGTTCTCGTTTTTGACGTCGACACTATCGAAATCGAACAGTAGGCGAAAGTACAAAGGTGCATCAATATCGCTATTGTCCGCTGCACTCAGCGTTTCCGACTGTTGCAGATCGACATTGTCTAACCTATTGCACTTAGAGGAGACACGATTGATTTGGTGAGCTTGGCGCGTAAACCTCTCAGGTGAATTTAAAACATCCTCAAGAGAAACCTGTCTGATAAAAGCATGGCCTGATTTGGAATTACCAATCTGTAAGTAGATGGTGGTTTGTGGGAGGAAGGTATATTTTTGAGAGTAGGTCGTTACTTTTTGCTTATCAGCGACTCCTATGTTGATGTTGATAGTTTGCACACCAGAGCACAGCACACTTTCTGAATAGTGCTTGTTTTGTAGGCTAGATTGGAAAACATTATCAGCACCTAGCCCTATCCTAACAACGTCTGAGCTG
This sequence comes from Psychrobacter sp. L7, assembly GCF_002810365.1. Taxonomy (NCBI): domain Bacteria; kingdom Pseudomonadati; phylum Pseudomonadota; class Gammaproteobacteria; order Moraxellales; family Moraxellaceae; genus Psychrobacter; species Psychrobacter sp. L7. The sequence goes on along the minus strand of NZ_NEXR01000003.1, from coordinate 449,046 downwards.
CCGTCCTCTTCATCACGAAAGAACACCACTCGGCTTTCATTAGTTGCCAACACACTATCGTCAGGCGGGCCAAACGCGTCTCCACTGGTAACCCAACTGGCTTGATGTATCTGTGTACGGCTTAGCTCTGATGGATTATTTGCGAGAGTTTGACATCCTAATAAGCCAGTCATTGAAAACAACACCGTTGATAACGTCGCTATTCTAATATCCATATCTCCTACTCCTTATTAGCATGTATGATTTCTATCTTAAATGATTTTTGACCGACTCTTTTATTACCATTTATCATAGGTATTTATGTTTTTTGTAAATATCATGACTATAATCTCAGTATAGCGTCACAAAAAAATAATGCAAACCTTGAATAATCAGTATTATTCTATTTAAAAAACCCTACTATTATCATTGCTTTTTTATTTTTATAGAGACTATGATTATATATAAAATTTATTTATATTCGTTTAAAAGCATATATAAAGTACACCATACTTCTTTTAATGACTATCATTTATATTTTTTATACGATACCTTTATAATGATACTGGTAGTAGCCGTAATTACTTAGGGATTTAGATAATAGTAGCAAAAACTTTGGCACAAAAAGGTAAGAGCTATAGAATGAAAAGTTTTGATAAGAAGCATCTAAAAGCCCTGTGTCTAGCGATACTGGTGCATATAGCCGTATTCATTGTGTTTTATCTGACTGTACATACACATGACTCAGTAAAAGTGGCTGACAGCAGCTCTAATACAGTTTTGCCTTCTAGGCTTGATATTACAGATACGGAAATCTTACCTTTTAAATCAGAGACCTATATATCTACGCTTAGTAGCACGCAGACCATCGCGAAAAAAGACAGTGATATTCAAAGCCGTCATAAGAAAACCTCTACAAGAAGCTCGGAAGCGCTCGATGAACCAAAAACTGATAATACGGTAATCTTTAAGAGCTCTCAAAAGATCATTCATAAAGATAGCGCGGCCTCTGTCTCAATCATTCAAAACACACAAGAAAAAGACGCTCCAGATAGCCAAAACAACGAGAATCTGATGCCTATAAAAAAAGAAGACCTTGCAGAATTAAAAGATATAAAAAATCATGCCGGACTATTAGAGATGGACATCCCTAATACAAAAAATAACATAGTAATAGATGATGAGCACCTATCAATAAAGTCAGAATCAGAGGAGATAAACAGTCAGCTAAGTCAGGCAATTAATGAAATAAAAAATAGAAATCAACAAAAAATTCATGAAATAGAAAAACAAAAAAAATTAGCAATTAGCAATTAGCAATTAGCAACTAGCAACTAGCAACTAGCATTTATAAAGAATACTTTTCAGTGAGCGACTTGATAGCTCTGTATCTGTTTTATTTAGAACAGACTGTAAATACGTTAGGATAAAAGAGAGGTAACACTGGCATCAGTTAAGGTGTCTTATCATCGCTCGCCTAAGCCCTCTGACAAGGTTTTGGTGATAGGCTTGGTCAAGTAAGACAATACAGTGCGTTCCATAGCCTTGATATCAACTGACGCTGTCATACCAGGTTTGATGACAATCTCATCGCCCCTGCCTGCAAATTCGGCACCATTGATGACAATTAATACTCGATAATAAGGCTCTTCGCCCTTAGGCGTTTTTTCAATAAGCGTATCTGGACTAATATAATTTACCGTCCCTTTCATTGCGCCAAAAATAGAATAATCATAAGCATCGAGCTTTACGGTCGCGTATTGGCCTTCTTTGACATACGCAATATCGGCAGGGCTCACTTTTGCATCAATGATTAGACCACTACTGGTCGGCAAAATCTGCATAATGATCTCGCCTGGCTTCACCACACCGCCGATAGTGGTCACGTTAATATTTTTGACCTTGCCTTCTGTCGGTGCCATCAGACGTTTTTCTTCTAGTACTTGTGAGCGATCTCGTAGCTGCTCAAGCTCCGTATCAAGCTCTTCTTGGGCTTTGGTCATTTCAGCTTGCGCTTCCTCAAAGTATTTATTGCGCTTATTGTTGATTTGCGCTTCGATATCAGCCACTTGACGGCTCAGCTTAATCACATCTGCCTGACTGACATCCCCATACTCTAATAAAGGCTCATTCATGCTCAGCTCCTGCCGCGCCAACACCAGCATTTTTTCAAGAGAAGAGACGTCTTCATTGATCGCCCGGCGGCGTCGATCATAAAGCGCTTTTTGGTTTTGTACGTATTCAGGGTAGCTTTGTAATGCCTTTGGGAAAACTAAAGGTTTTTCGAATATCTCAGCATTTAATCGCGCCAGCTTTGCTTGTAATGCTGCTATTTTAGACGCGGAGTTATCGACCGCGGCCTTGGCTCGCTCCTCTTCTAACACGACAAGCAACTGACCTTTTTTGACTTCTTGGCCTTCTGCCACAGCAAGCCGAGTTAGCACCCCACCCTCTGAGGCTTGAATTTCTTGTGTACGAGCGCTTGCGATAACGGTAGCTTTGGCACGAGTTACTTGGTCTATTTTGGCGTATGATGCCCATATGATTAAGACAATTATCCCAATTAAGGCAATCCAAATACTTAACCTTGAGCGATTTACATTGGGGTTGGTGGGTGTGTATTTATATTCTGACATGCCTGCTTACCTTAATTGTCTGGTGAGTCTTTATTGATCTGATCGGTCGTTTTTCCTCTTTTTTTGATGGGGTTTTGATATTGAGCTTGTTCGTTTCTTTTTAAGCTATCAAGCACCGCTTGTTTTGGTCCGTCTATCACTATGCGTTGATTGTCCATGATAATCAATCTATCGACTAAGTCTAAAAGAGCGGTTTTATGCGTAGAGACGATAAAAGTCTGGCCTTTTGTCAGCTCTTGCTTTAGCACTTGTAAACAGCGCTGCTCTTGGCGATTGTCCATGGAGGCGGTGGGTTCATCTAATAAAAACACATCCGGCTTTGTTAGTAATAAGCGAGTGAAGGCAACCAATTGCTTTTGCCCACCTGATAAGCCTTTACCGCCTTCACTAATGGGCAAATCAAGGCCGCTTGAGTGGCTAGATACAAGATTGATAAGCCCTGTTTTATTTAGGGCATCTTGTAGGACATCATCATTGGGCGCTGCCATACCAATCAGTAGGTTTTCTCTTAGCGTGCCTTGAAACAGCCTGTGGTCTTGCTGCAAATACCCCACGCGCTCACTTAACGTCTCACGACTGATTTGATGAATATCTAGACCATCCAACAGTACTCGGCCTTTGGTCGGTGCATACAAGCCCGCGAGTACTTTTAGCAAGGTCGACTTCCCTGAACCAATGGGGCCCAAGATCGCAATGCGCTCTCCTGGTTTGATGCTTAGCTTATCAATCGCAAGCGCTGATCTGTCATTGCCTTGGTAATTAAACACCAAACCATCACACTGGTAGCTACCATTGATACGAGTCGGTGATAAGGGATAAGCCACACCTTGATTGTCTTGCTCAAGCGAAAACAGCGTTTCGATATTGAGTTTGGCGGCTTTGGCATGAGAGTACTGTACCAGTAGGTTGGGTATAGCCATTACTGGAGCCAACACTCGGCCACCCAAAATAGAGCAAGCAATCAGGCCACCCATGGTCATATCACCTTGCATCACAACAAAAGAGCCTACTATCACAATACCCACATAGCTCACTTGCTGCAGCATTTGAGTAAAGTAAGTTAAGTTGTCATTGGTATGTTTCATATCCAAGTCGTTTTTGACGGTGATATTCATCACATCAAGCCAACGAGACAAGAACTTCCAACTGCCCGCCCCCGCTTTTATCGTCTCCACCCCCTCAACGGCTTCTACCAAAAGACCTGTTTTATAATAAGAGGCGGTTGCACCTTCTGCTGCGATGATATCGATGCGTTTACGGGCAAACAGCCCCATCACGATCGCGACTAGTGCAGCCACGACTGGGACGGCCGCGACCAGTGGTGAGCCAATAAAAGCCACCAAGCTGATAAATATAATGGTCATGGGTATATCGACCAAACCAAACAGCGTACTGGCCGTAAAAAAACCACGCACTTGCTCATATCCACGTAGCTGAGCGGCCATAGAGCCGACCGAACCTGGCATCTGATCGATGCGTACCTTTAACAAACGCTGAAACACTTCGCGTGATAAATACTGATCAAGACCAACCACGACTTTGTCCATGATTTTTGAGCGCGAAAACTTCATAAAGGCTTCGAATAAAATCACCAACATGACGCCGCTCGCTAAAATAATAAGTGTGTATTCGCTACGGGTCGGGATAACTCGGTCATAAACCTGCATAGAAAATAAAGACACTGCCAGTGCCAACATATTTATGAGAAAGGTGGCAATCACGGCTTCAAATAACACGCCTTTGTAATTACTGAGATCTGATTTTAATAAATCAGAAAATGAGGCAGTCCGCTGCTTGATATGATCGTCTTTTAGACGGACACGTAAGACAAGCGCTAACTGTTCAGTGCGCGTCGGAGTGCTGGCATCCTCTTGTCTAAACCGCCAGTTTTTTTGTGGGGTTTGGCCATCGATCACTCCCCAGCCCATATCTGGTCGATAAGCAAGCAAAGGCAAAAAAGCAGCATCTGGCTCTTGCAACACCTCAGGAATATCTTTGACGCCAACATCATCAAATATCGCCAACACACCACTTAACTCATGAAGACTTTTACCTTGCCTATCAAACAGCTCCTGATGACGCTCGATGACATCATGCAGACGTATGTTATCGACCGGATAGCCTTGCTGACCCAGTAGATGTCTCACCGCATCTATCAGTGTTTTAGTCAACTCACTCTGCGCAGGGCTTGGGGCGGCTTGATTTGGCATTACAGATTGGGAGGATGTCACTTGCGAATTTGTGCTCATATTAATCACTTATCTTATAGTTAAGAAATACCTTGATATAAATCCTTTTAGGGCGTGATAAGGTAATCCTCTTCTAGCATAATATACTGGCCATTGTTGAGGTCATCCTCAGCGCTCGCGGGCAATCTGATATTGATATAGTCCTCCGGTCCTTGTGCTTGATAACCGAGCGCTTTGCTATCTGCGTTTTTACTTTTTTTACCCATCCAGTTTTTGACGTTATCTAATGGTTTAAATAAGTTGACAGGCGCTCGGTTGGCGGCAAATTGTTGCCATGGCATCACGCCAAAATCAACTTGCAACTTATAAAAGGCTCCTAATAAGCTGGCTCGAGTTTGCACCAGCTGTACTTGATAATCATTGTGTTCACGTACAGCATTTAGCACCTCTAGCCATGATTTACGACCAGCGATAAACTGTCTGCGATACGAGCTGACCACGATTTGCGCGCCCGCCGCCGCCGCGACCAGTGAGGTTTCTCGGTCTTTGGCACTGACAAACTGCTGGTACTGCACTTGTATATCTTCTATCACTCGACGGCGCGCCGCTTCTTGGTTTTGAACCAAGCTATTGACTTGCGCTTGAGACGCGCGCGCGAGCGCCAAGTTAGAGAACCCAGCACCTGGAGCATAGTTTAATCCCAAAGAAAACTTGCCTGTATCTGTGTGGTCATCGTGATAGTAAGCGTGTTCGTATTGCGCATATACTGTGGGATATCGTGCCGCTTGTTGGGCTTCGACGCCTTGTTTGGCAGACTCAATCTGAAAGTGCTCTTTTACAACAGTAGGGTTATAAAAGCTGGATTGGTCAAACGCCATACGCTCAAAGCTGGCAGACTGTTGTTTTGCTTGATCCACCAAAGTTTTGATATTAGGTAAGCTCATAGCACTACTGCGAGACAAAGGCTCACCGATGATTTGTTCAAGTCTGGCCACGGCTATACGCTGCTGCTCAATAGCAGCTTGATAAGCGTGCTGCTCTTGCAAAATGCGATTGGTTACCAAATCAAGCTCGATACGCGCTGAAACCCCTTGCTTCACGCGGCGCTGCATCATCGCCTCAAACTCATGCAGCTGCTCTAAGGCATCAGCATGAATATGCTGCTGAGCGATGGCCTGAATGTATCCTTGCCATGCCTCGATGGTTGTTTTGGCAACCAAGTTTTGTTGCTCGTAGATGTGCTCTACGGCAGCTTTGTCATCGAATATGGCTTGATTGACATCCGCTGTCAGCTTACCGGCCGTCCATAGCGGTTGACGTATGGTGACTTGTGACACAAATTCATTATCAAGGTCATAACCTGAAGAAATGCTGGGGGTCGGCAACAAGTTTAGCTTAGCGGCATTGATACCTTCTGTGGTTGCCTCGTGTTGCGCCCGGGCTGAGCCTACCAAAGGATGCGTTTCAATAGACTGTTTGATCAGACTATTGATCTGTAAGTCTGTCACTACCGCATAGGAGCTGACAGAAACCCAAGCACCTATCATTAGTAGCATAGCCTGACGACATCGTGCGAAAGTAAAACTGTACTTTTTTTTATCTAAGAAATTTGTCATATAAGGTTTTAGGCATTAGCATTGAATGATATTGATCAATCGTTTGGTTTTATGTCTCAAACCTTACTAAAGCCTATCTGAGAAATCAATCAAAGAATAGCTATTAAAAAGGCCTCCATGACGGAAGCCTGTTTAATATCAGTTTTTAGCATGTATACATCAATAGCTATGTATAGCTATTATTAAATATAGTCGTTAAGCGTCTCTCAATCTACAACTATTTTTTGGTTGACTAGCGCACACCAATGACCTGCGCCAGATACCCCGTCTTGATATATACGGTCGCGCCGCTAGGGCCAGATACCATCTCTAATGGTGTATCGGTCGGCAGGCGTATCCAGCTATAGCGCGAAAAAGTCTCACCGTCAGCGTGCAACTCACCTGCCAGCACCATGATTTCGGCACCGCCGCTGATGGTCTCAGTAAATAGCAGCTCACCTGCGTCCAAGCGCTGCAAGCTGACGTGCTCATAGTCACTAGCAAACAGCTGGCAGACACTGCGCGAGCCTTAACGTTGCCAATTGCTCGCTTTATTGGTATCGATCGCCACATAGCGTGTCTCATCTGCTGGCATCTGCCATAGCTTTACAAAGATCATCGCTCCCTCATCACTATAAGGCCTATGACCTGAGGCTGGCGGATTCCGTAAATACCAGCCTGCTGGATAATGTTTGTCATCGGCAGAAAACGTCCCTGCCAGCACAAATATCTCCTCACCGCCCGGATGGCGGTGATGCGGAAAGTCAGACTGAGGAGCATAACGCACAAAGCTGGTGGCACGAGCTTTTTCTGCACCCATACGATCGAGCATGATGCGCTCTACCCCCTTTTGCGGTGATTTTACCCATTGCTGCTGCTTGGGTAGTGAGGTGGCGACGCGAGTAAAATCTGCATTAATCAACATAGCATACTGTCCAAAAACTGCGTATTATCCCAAAAAGGCAAACGGCTAACGTAGCAAAACCACAGGCGACAACGTGCTGGCGATGATCTCTGTGGTGGTACTGCCCAAAAACAACTGCTGTAGTTTTGAATGACCGTATGCGCCCACCACCATAATATCGATGTCATTGTCTAATTGAAACTTTAATAGACCATCGACCGCATCGGAGGCCGATAAATGATGCGCCTTTACGCTAAAACCCGCCTCTTGTAATTGGGCAGCGGCCGCGCTTAGGCTTTGTTTGGCGGCCTCATTATGATTGCCGATCATCACGACATGGCTATCGAGACCTTTTAACATAGGGCTTTTAGCCACCATTTGTACCGCCTTTATGGCAGTCTTGCTACCATCAAACGCAATCATATACGAGCGCGGCTCTTTAAACGTCTCTGAGCAAATCACCACGGGAATATCAGAGGCACGGGCGACCGTCTCTATCTGACTACCAATATTGATGCGGCTATATTTGTGATCTTCTCCGCGGCGACCCATCACGATGGCGCGGTTTGCTGTGGCAAAATGCTCAATGGCTGGCAGTAACTTGCCTCGTCTTTGATAAATAAGCACCTCAAGATCACCAAACTTATTACGAATATGGCTTTTGGCATCCTGCACCAGCGCATTGCTATAGCTATTGACCACCTTAGCTCTTTGCTCGTCTAACTGCGCCAGCTCCTCTAACAAAAACTCACGGCTATTAATCCCTATCGCCCCTGACAGATCACGTCTAAACGACGCTGGCACATCGCTGACATGCAGCAGACCAACGGGTAAGTTTATTCGATTGGCGTACCATGCGGCATAATCACAGACGGATGCGGTCACGGCCGAGCCATCGATACAAGCCAAAATGTGCTGCGATGTTGTCATAATCTGTCCTTAATCATCGTTATTTACCCCGATACCGCTATTTATAGCTATATAGCTCTTTAATATGGCCAAACGCTAAAACCTCAGCCACTGCCTTGATGATACCCAATTTGGCCTATATCATCCAGCGATGTCTGACAGACTCACACCCCATCTCTTAGCAAATTTTGCTACAATACAGGGCTTGGATGTTGTAAGTGACATATCGCGGTTTCAATGAGTGGATTTAGGTGAGTGAATTATGGCAAAAAACGCCCTTCAGGCTCAATTATTAAAAGCTGGTTTGGTCGATAGCAAAAAGGCCAAAAAAATCAGCAAACAAGCAGAGCATGCCAAACGTACTGGCGACTCAGACAGCGCAGCAGCCAAAAAGGCGCTGGCAGAAGCTCAAGCAAAAAAGCTGAAAAAAGACCAAAAGCTCAATCAAGAAAAGCAACGAGCGTTAGAAGAAAAAACACGAAAAGCCAATATCATTCAGATGATTAAGCAGCATCAAATCACTGATACACAAGGTGAGATTACTTATCAGTTTGTGGATGATACGAAAATCAAAAAGATTTATATCACCCAAAAGCTGTATGATCAAATCGTCGCAGGCCATGTGGTCATAGCACGCCTAGAGGACAGCTACGCCCTGCTACCACGCCCACTAGCCGATCGTATAGATACTAAGATGACAGGCTTTATGGTGGTATCAAACGATACTGCCGAAGACGCGTTGGCAGAAGACGATCCTTATGCCGCTTACGTAATCCCAGATGACTTGATGTGGTAGGTCGCAGTTATTCAATTGCTACTGACTAAGCATTAACCACCCCCCCTATATAGGCGTTCTATACAGGGGGTTTTTTGACAGAGACATAAGAGCATTCATAAAGACTGTCATAAAGACTGTCATCAAAACGGCCATTAAGACGGTAGCAAAACATGCTTACTCTTTTGATAAGCAGATAAGCCATCAGTCCCTAATTCTCGGCCGATACCACTTTGCTTAAACCCGCCCCAGCCCGCTTCGGGCACAACGATTTGCTGCTCATTGACCCAAATATGACCGGCTCGAATGTGCCGTGCCATCTCTAATGCTGCATTCTCGTCAGCGCTGACAATACTCGCAGCCAAGGCATACTTACTGTCATTGGCAAGTGCAATCGCCTGCGCGTTATCTACAAAGGTCGCACTCACCAACACAGGCCCAAACACCTCCTCTGCCCACAAGCGACTGGTCGCTGGTACCTCGGTATAAATGGTCGGCGCAGCAAAATAGCCTTGATGCGCTAAGAGGGTGCCTCCCGTTAGGCAGTGCAGGTTTTCTTCAGTTGCAATATTGATATACTTTTTGACCTGCGCCAGCTGCTGAGCACTGACCAATGGTCCCATTTGTGTGTCCGCCGCAAAACCATCGCCTATTTTCAGACTTTCTGTTTTTGTTTTTAATACTGCAAATAACGACTCGGCAATGTCTTGGTGGACGAGCAATCTTGATGTCGCTGAACAAATCTGCCCAGCATTGGTAAAGATACCGCCTATGATCAAGTCGCAGGCATAGTCGATATCAGCATCTGCACATACCACGATAGCGGACTTACCGCCCAGCTCTAGGCTGATGTCTTTGATACCTTCTGCAGCTTGGCGCATCACTTTTTCGCCGACGCTATTACTACCGGTAAAGGAGACTTTATCAATCAGCGGATGACTGGTCATCGCAGCGCCCACCTCTGCCGCGCCAGGGAGGATATTGACCACGCCTTTTGGCAGCTGTATAGCGGACAATATATTACCCAGCATCAGCTCTGGCAATAGTGTCACCTCTGACGGCTTGAGAATAACGGTACATCCTGCTGCCAGCGCGGGTGCCAGCTTCCAGGCGGTAGTCACCATCGGAAAATTCCAAGGCACAATAAGGGCGCAGATACCAACAGGCTCGTAAGTTTTCAATAAGCGTATGCCCGTCTCGTCGGTGCTGACCTTAGACCATGTTTCCTGCTCGATGATAAGGTTGGCATAATAGCGATAACAGGCGATGGCATCTCCGACATCTATCGTCGCCTCTGCAATCGGCTTGCCGTTATTCAATACCGACAGTCCCACCAGCTTATCAAACTGCTGCTCCATCGTATCGGCAATCGCCTGTAAATAGCGCGCCCGTGTACCCATGCTGGCTTGTGACCAAGACGGATAAGCGCGAGCGGCGGCCGTGACAGCCATCTCTACTTGTGCGCTATGACACAAACGAGTCGTTGCGATGACCTCGCCGGCACTTGGGTCATATAAAGCATGGTCACTTACTGACTCAGAGGCTTCAATCGTGACCCAATCACCATCGATATAGGCCGCGTTTAACCTTACATCATTTGTTATGCTTTGCTGAGCGGCGGCTCTTGTTAAAGATAAAGAATTGGTCATTTCCATGATACTCAGTTGCCTTATATTATTGATAAATCTATATTTACGCTAAATGTTCGCTGGTTTTTTAATGCCAAATGATGGTTGCCATCATGATTAATACAATAGATGCGCCACTGAGGTGATAACCACCAAGCTAATCAGCGTACGTAAGATAAAAATCATAAACAGCTCTAAGACATTCAGCTTAATGTTTGATTTTAATATCAGCGCGCCCACCTCAGACATATAAACAATCTGGGTAATAGAAGCCGCCCCGACGATAAAGCGTGTCATCTCACTCTCGATGCTTTTGCCGACCAAGGCTGGCAAGTACATATCAGCAAAGCCCATAATCATCGCTGGCGCAGCTTTAGTCGCCTCTGGAATTTGCAACAACTCAAGCAATGGCACAAGCGGTGCAGACAGCCAATCAAACACAGGGGTGTACTCTGCTAAACCAAGCCCAATGGTACCGATAGCGAAAATCACCGGAATCAAACCAAAATAGATATCAAACAAATTCTTTAGGCTATGCTTAAACACGCTACCCAAACTTGGCATAGAGTGCGCGCGCGTGACGGCACGATTGACCGCCCATTGGTAAGTGGAATACTGCGCAGGAATGCCTTCATCCAGCATGCTTTTGCCAGAATGATAAGTATCCGGTTTTAGCGATAATGGCGGTATGCGCGGCATAATGATAGCGGCGATAAACCCTGTCAAGGCGACGGTCAGATAAAAGAAGATAAAGTTATTATCGACGCCAATGGTTTTGGCAACGACGTAGGTAAAGGCAATGGATGTCACCGAAAAAGTGGTAGCGATAATCGCCGCTTCACGCTGGCTATAGTAGCTTTTATTGTACTCCTGCATAGTCACCAGTAAGCCAATAGAGGCCGCGCCAAACCAAGAAGACATGGCATCGACTGCAGAGCGCCCAGGCAATCTAAACAACTTCACAAACACCTTGCTGGCCAAGGTACCCAAAAACTCCATCAGGCCAAAGTCGGTGAGAAAGGGTAGAGATAAAATGGCAAAGAAGAATAAAGGAATCAAAATGGGAATTAAGTCTTCAAAAATCACCCCGCCAGTATTGCGATTGATAATAAACTCAGGACCGACTTGTAAATAAATCATCCAGGCAAACAGCGCCCCAAAAAACCGCGCGGCAAGCCAAAACCAATCGACATCAAAAAGCTTTGTCGTCATGGAGTCTGCATGAACCTCTGGTCTAACGAGCTTGACTGCCAGCGCCCCAACCAAAGACAAAGTCACAATGGCCAGTGCAGCATACACCACGTAGTCCCCAAGTGAGGCCTGCAGAGTATCTGTCAGCACGCCCAATAAAATGGTGACCTTCCCCTCCCATTTAAACGGGATGATAAACAGCGCCAAACCCAGCGCAGAAAATAGTAAAAACTTCCACATTGAGGCGCGCCACCGCTCACCTTGTGGAGTGGTAGGTTCGACAGCATCATTACCCAATAGCGGCTGCTGCGACTTATCGATATAGTTCGTCATTTAATTCCTCCTTGATAGGCGACGACGCCAGCTTTCCTTTCTGCTGCCTGCCCGATCCCTCATTTCAGCGAAAAAACAGCGTGATACGGTTTTGTTGGTTATTTTTAATCCATGTAGATGATTAGCCAAAATAGGTAAAGTCTTGACTCATTTTTGACAAAAACGCATCGCTTTCATCCACCTCATAAACCATTGGCTGCTTGCCACTTATGTCTGTTTGCAAAGCCTCTAATAACTGCTGCTTATCGGTAATTCGGCGGTAGCCCGCGCCAAACCCTGCGGCCAATGGCTCAAACTTTGGTGTTTTGATATTGACCCCAATCAGTGGCAGCCCGCCTTCCTCCATATAGCGGCGAATCTCACCATATCCTTGGTTGTTCCAAAGTAGGACGATCAGTGGCAGCTCAAGCTCGGCGGCGCAGATGAGCTCGGCAATGGTAAACTGAATGCCGCCATCGCCGATAAGACTAATAACGGGCGCACTTGAGCCAATCATGGCGCCAATGGCGGCAGGTAAGCCATAACCCAAGGTGCCAAACCCCGTCGAAGAGTTAAACCACTTACGGGTCGCCAATGCCTCAAAGCCAAGATTGCCGCTATAGACAGGCTGCGTCGAATCGCCAACGAAGATGACATCCTCCACCTCGTCTCGAATCAGCTGAAGCAGGGCGTTTTGACCGGCAAAGTCAGGTGTCATCGCTTTGATCAACGCCTGCTTTGCTTCGGTTACGCGTGCGGCGGCTTGATGATTTAGCTGATGATCCTCTAAACGTGTGCATAGGCCGCTAATGGCCATTTGTGCATCGGACAATACCGCGATATCCGCTCGAAATGGTCGCTGTAACTGCTGAGCGTCGCAGTCAATACGAATGAGTGTGCCATTGATTTGGAACTCGCCATTAAAGAACACATCATAATCGGTCTCACCAAGCTCGGTACCGATCGCCAATACCACATCGGCCTCGCTAATGACGGCGCGCCCCGCCTCTAACGACTGATTGCTCCCCAAACTCAGCGGATGACTAGGCGGCAACAAACCTTTGGCATTGATGGTCAAAAATGTCGGCGCATCGATACGCTCTGCCAGCCTTTGTGCATCGTGATCGACATCAACGCAGCCGCCACCATAAAGCAACACTGGATTTTTTGCGCGGTTTAGCTGCTCAATGATCAAATCAAGCTGCGCAGGATTGGGCAGCGGTCTTGTGACCTGCGGTCGCGCCAAACTTGCTACACTATTATCATTGTTAGGCGGCTTGGCGACATGACTGGCATCAGCGGTAATCACATCGATAGGCAGCTGAATATGTACCGGTCCCGGACGCGCGCCATCAAACATGGCAAAGGCTTCGGCGATGACCTTAGGCAAGGATTCAGGTTGCCAGATGGTTTTGCTTGCAAGCGCAACCTTACTGACCATACCTTGCTGGTCGTGCAGCTCATGCAAGTGCCCTTCACCGCTGCCCGTATCTTTAACTTTATTGACACTAGAAATCACCAACATTGGAATAGAATCTGCCAAGGCTTGCGCCATTGCTGTCATGATGTTGGTCATGCCAGGGCCGGTGATGATAAAGCACACCCCGACTTTGCCAGACGCGCGGTAATAGCCGTCGGCCATAAAGCCTGCACCTTGCTCGTGACGCGGCGTCACATGGCGGATATTGTTACTCGGCAGGCCACGGTATAGCTCGACCGTGTGCACACCGGGGATACCAAATACAGTCTCCACTCCATAATACGCCAGCCACTGAACGAGTAGCTCACCACAGGTCAGAGACGAGGTGTCTGGCGATAAAGAAGGCGTTTGCATTACTTGGGTCATGAGTCGATCATCCTAAAAATTTCAATAGTATTTACGGCCTAAATATTAATTGGCCTGCAGTAGTATCCTGCCCAACACAGGCCAATTAATATAACGCTTTGACCTTATCGTCATAGCGCACACCTGGCAAGATACAAAGCATCTCAAACAGCAAGTTTGCTGCGAGTACCGAGGTGTTACCAAACGGATCGTAGGGTGGTGACACTTCGACCAAATCGCCACCGACTACGTCAAGGCCGCGCATACCGCGAATAATCTCGATGCCTTGGGTGGAGGTTAAGCCGCCAATTTCAGCCGTGCCCGTACCCGGTGCAAACGCAGGATCAATCCCATCGATATCGAAACTCAAGTAGACAGGGCCATCGCCGAGCTTTTCACGCACTTCTGCCATGAGCGGTGTCAGCGACTTGTACCAGCACTCCTCGGCTGGCACCACGCGAAAGCCTTGCTGAGTTGACCAATCAAACTCTTCAGCACTATAGCCGGTGCCGCGCAGGCCAATCTGCACCACGCGGTTGCCATCGATTAGATTTTCTTCGACAGCACGGCGAAACGGCGTGCCATGGGCGATTTTTTCGCCAAACATCTCGTCATTGATATCAGCATGCGCATCGATATGCACCATCCCGACAGGGCCGTGTTTTTTAGCAAGTGCACGTAGGATAGGCAGGGCAATGGTATGATCACCGCCCAGTGTTAATGGAATCGCGCCATGACTGACGATATTATCGGTGTAAAATTTTTCGATGATGTCGACGCTTTTTTGCAGGTTAAAGGTATTGATAGGTACGTCGCCAATGTCAGCGACTTGCAAAGACTCAAAGGGCGCGGCGCGCGTGGCGACGTTATAAGGGCGAATCATACGCGACTCATCACGAATCTGTCTTGGGCCCAGTCTGGCACCACTACGGTTTGATGCGCCGATATCTAAAGGCACGCCTACAAAAGCTGCGTCCAAGCCTTTGGCATCTGCTTGCGTCGGCAGGCGCATCATAGAGGCAAAACCGCCAAATCTTGGCATATCGTTGCCGCTTAATGGTTGATTAAATTTCATCACTCACATCCTTGTTTTGATTGGTGTCATAGACAGTTTGTCAGATGCTTTGACAATACCGAAATATCCGAACACAGACCATGGTAAAATTCAGAAGTAAACTTCTGGTTTTTCGTAGTAACTTCGATTTATTCGTTATTATTAGAAGCTTTGTCACAAGGACTTGATATGGGAGAGGCCTATATATGCTAGATGAGCTGATAAAAATAGACATCAAAACCTTGCGCAGCTTTATGGCCATTGTAGAGTGCCAAGGGGTAACCGCAGCGCAATCGCGCTTAAATGTGACGCCTTCTGTCATTAGTGGTCACTTAACGCACTTAGAGGATCGTTTGGGAATGACGCTTTGTCATCGCGGGCGCGCAGGGTTTAAGCTGACCGAGGATGGCGCGGCAGTCTATGAGGCCTGTTTGAGCTTCACCGAGGCGGTGGCCAGCTTTCAGCATCAGCTGCATTATATTCGCCAACTAGACTCCGTACGCGGCGGCCATATTCGCCTGTGCCTTATCGATCAGATGCCGACGTTTTTTTATGAAGCGTTACGTCAGTGTTTGGCGGCCAGCTATCGTCATAATCCATTGATACACTTTTCTATCGATGTGCAAAGCCCTGAGAGTATGATAGATAAGCTGCTGAGTAATGAGAGTGATCTTGGCGTGGGGTATTTTGGCAGTTTTCCGCCGCTACTGACCTTTCAGCCGGCCTTTATTGAGAAACAAGTGGTCTGCTGCGGGCGTGAGCATCAGCTGTTTTATGAGTCAGAAGGCCTGAGTTTTGAGGCGTTGGAACAAAACCATCCTTGGATAAAACGCGGTTATATTACCGACTTGAGTATCAATCATATCCGGCCAAAAACCTTAAGCGCCACCACTTACCATATGGAGGCGACCGCGCAGCTTATCTTAGCAGGTCATCACGTCGGCTATCTGCCCAACGATTTGGCCAAGCGCTATGAGGAGATGGGTATGATGAAGATACTATTGCCCGAAGAGGCAAGCTACGAGGTCAAGCATCACTGGGCATATCGGCAAAACCTGCATAAGCATGTCGCGGATTTTTTACAGCGTATGATAAGTCTGCTATCACAGCCGGCAAACGACTAAAGCGCTTTTGCTGGCTCTTCATGTTTTAGGCCGATCGTTCTGAGCTTGCCTTTGTCATCGACCTCCTTGATCACCAATGACCATACATCATCGATCTCTACCGTATCCCCCGACACAGGCGCGGTCTCTAAGCTTTGTGCGACATACTCAGCGACCGTCTGCTCCCACATGCTCTCAGTGTTTTTTGGCTTTTTATACTTGAGAGTGTCTGCCAGCGACTCTGAGGTCACCATGTCGGTAAAAAAGGGCAAATCACCAAGCTTGACACTGGGTGATAGCAGCCAGTCACCATAAAAGTCATCGATGGCTTTACGGTCTAAAGTCGTGTCATTGAAAATCTTGGCGATCTTGCTGGCGTGGTTGCCGCGCATGGCATACCAGACGCTATCGCCATATCTGAGTTTGGTGTCCTCCTCGACCACGACGATTTGCTGACCACGCACCAAGGCAAACACACTGATCTCATCTGGGCTGATACGGTTGGAGATACCGAGCGGATGGCGACCTATCGCAAACGCCCCTGCTTGCACCTCAAACTCATACAGGGTAATACTGGCCTTGTCTGACACCCAAACCTCATGCTCTTCTTTTGGGTCTTTATTGGTCGGAATACGCACCCGAAACACATTGGCCATAAAAGGAATCGTCGTCCCTTGCAGGATCAATGACAGCACCACTACCCCAAAGGCAATATCAAACAACATAAAGGCATCCTCTATACCAGCCATCACTGGCAAAATAGCAAGGGTAATCGGAACTGCCCCGCGCAGGCCTACCCAAGAGATAAAACCAATCTCTCTGTCTTTAAACTTAAAGGGTTTGACGCTGGTATAGACCGCAATCGGACGCGCCACCAGTATCATAAAGGCTGCAATCGCCACCGAATAATGCCAGACGTTGATGACGTTTGATGGCGTCACCAACAGCCCCAGTACCACAAACAAAACCGCTTGCGACAACCAAGCAAAGCTATCCATCACGCGCATGACGTGCTCAGTCGAGCGCACCTTATGGTTACCGATCAGTACGCCCGTCAGATAGACCGCCAAAAACCCACTACCGCCAAGCAAATTGGTCGCAGCAAAGACAGAAAGGCCGGCAGACAATATCAAAATAGCATACATACCCTCGGCCAGATGCACTTTTGGCAACAGACGCGCTAGCAGGTAGCCGAATAACAGGCCCATGCCCAGACCCACGCCCAGCTGCTGCAACAGCAAGCCCAAAAAACCAAGCACAGTCTGACCTGCCGGATCGACATTTAAAGCAATCAGTCCTGTCACCAATAAAATGGCCAGCGGATCGTTGGCACCCGACTCCAACTCTAGCGTGGCTTGAACACGGTCGTTTAGCTTGACCCCGCCATTACGTAGTAGTGAAAATACCGCGGCAGCATCGGTCGAGCCAACGATAGCGGCCATCAGCAGCCCAAAACGCCAATCGACATCAAGCAGCCAAGTGACAAAGACCCCAAGCACCATCACTGTCGCCAGCACGCCCCATGTGGCCAACGTCACCGCCGGCTTGAGTCCGACGCGAAATGATTTAAAAGAGGTACGCAGACCACCATCGAGCAAGATACAAGCGAGCGCCGCTTGCCCGACAAAATTGGCAATACCGTACTGAGAAAACTCAATGCCTAAGATACCCTGCTCGCCTGCCAGCATGCCAACTATCAAAAACAACAATAATAATGGCACACCCAAACGCGCGGATAACGTGCTTGCCATGATACTGGCAAAAATCAACAATGCTCCTACGAGATACAGGATATTTAAGGTATCCATCTATTTTAAGCCCTATGGTTATCGGTGATGACAAGTATTGCACGTGCGATAGCACTGACCTGACGATATGGTGACGCGATCGGTGATACTGCAAATAAAATGCTCAAAGCACCTCTAAGAATAACATCTACTAGCGAGAGCAAAAATCCTATTTTAAAAAATACTTTTCATATCTATTTATTTTAGTCAGCCACACCTTCAATTCATCCATAAGCATTTTTAGCCAAATCATGATACGGCCTCTCCTATCATCTGTTAACCGTCTAATTTATCATGATAATACCCGCCTCGCTCACCATACCTGATAATAAATCATGACTACCGGCACGTATCGATAAGTGCACAAAAAACCCCACTCAGCACAGATGCCAAGTGAGGTCAGGTAGCGAGTAAATACAAGCGAGCAGATGACTGCTTTAGCTATCGTATAGCATCACCATGCCATCAGTCATTTTTTGGTTTTAGCGCCGCACTGATATCGGCCAATAGCGGGGGAATATCATGCTTATCAGCCATCACCTCTAGCATCACCAACTTATCAGTGGTAGCAGCCGCTTGCTTGAGCGCGGCTTTTAGCTCACCTGCCGTGGTGACTTTGAGCAGTAAGCTGTTGTCTTCGGTAGCACCAAAGGCTTTTGGCATCATCTGCCAGTCACAACGAGGGATATCATTGTAGCACTGGTTTTCGCCATGGATAGCGCGCTCAACGGTATAGCCATCATTATTGATCAGCACAATCACCGGATTGATGCGCTCTTGAATCATCACAGCGATTTCTTGTACCGTCAGTAAGGCCGAACCATCACCGATGAGCAGCACGCTACGCTTATTTGGTGAAGCAATGGCAGCGCCTAGGCTGGCCGGCAGCGTATAACCAATGGATCCCCACATCGGCTGGCCATAAGAAGTCACCCCTTCTGGCAAGCGCACATCACTGATGCCAAAATACGAGGTGCCTTGATCCGAAAACACCAGATTATTATGATCTAAATGATCAGCGATGATATGCCACAGATCGTCTTGACGAATAGCCTCATCGTCTTTGCCATTCTGCTCATGCGGTGTCATCTCTTTACAAAATGGCTTGGGTACAACTTCGATACCAGAAGTCATCACTTCATGCAGCACTTGCAACGAGTCCTTTAGCGCAATCGGAGCAAAGTTGCGACCACTGATAGACGCCCGCTCATAGTGCAAATCGACCACTGTTTTTTGATCGATATTTTGGCTAAAGCCTGCCGTCGTCGTATCAGTATATTGCACGCCAATCTTAATCAAACACTCACAGTTTTCTACGGCGTCCTTTACCACAGGACGTGAGGCGACACCCGCATAAGTACCCGCCCAGCGCTCGCTGTTTTCATCAAGCAGTGTCTTACCCCATGACAGCGTGGTATAAGGAATCTCGGTCTCAGCGATTAGCGCTTTTAGCTGGTTTTGTAACCCCAAACGATGCACCATCAAATCTGCCATAAGCGTGGTGGTCTTGTTGGGCAAAAACTCTGCCAGCGCTTGCTTGAAGTCTGCCAGCGCCGATTGACTGGTGATGTCTTCTTGACTGTCATCGAGCTTGGTCGTCGGCGGATAAATCGGCATTTTTGCCACGTCTGGCGACAACAGAAGATAGCCTGGGCGGTGTTTTTTGAGGATCACGCGGATCACACGGTCGATCTCTGAGGCGGCGTTTTCTGGCGTAATCTGTGCCCGTGCGACGGTCACAGGCTCTACCATCTTGATAAAGTGATTGAATACCCCGTCTCCAAGCGTATGGTGAATACGGCGTTTGGCATCTTGCAGCGCTGTGCTCGGCGCACCGACGACGTGCAGCACTGGCGCATACTCGGCAAAAGAGCCTGCCGTGGCATTTATCGCTGATAACTCACCCACCCCAAAGGTCGTCACCATGGCCGCAAAACCACGCTCACGTGCGTAGCCATCAGCGGCATAACCTGCGTTTAGCTCATTGGTATTGCCGACCCAGCGCAGCTTGTCAGAGGCGATGATATTGTCTAAAAACGTGAGGTTAAAATCCCCTGGTACACCGAATATATCACTTGCACCCGCTTCTGCGATGCGATCAAACAAATAATCTGCGATGGTATATTGTTGACTCATTTCCTTATCCTTATGACCTGTCATTATAAGTATGTATGATTGGTAGGTATCTATGATGAAAACCATCATAAAAACAAACTATAAAATGCATCCCAGCTTATTTTTCAATGCAAATCTTTTGGAATGCATATTATAAGAAACCGTTATAACATACATTTATGAGCAGATGACATACCTGTCTTGCTAACTTTTACTTTTTTTCGTCAAGGGTGTTGACACCTCAAAAAAACTGCGTATAATACGCCTTCATCATCTGATGATAGTTAATCAAACGATGAATTAATCAAACGATGAATTAGCGGGATTAGCTCAGTGGTAGAGCACAACCTTGCCAAGGTTGGGGTCGAGAGTTCGAATCTCTTATCCCGCTCCAAATATTTAAAAAGCCTCACTTAACAGTGAGGCTTTTTTTGTCCATTTTCCGGGGCTTGTAGCGATATTTCATGTTGGTTTATTAATCTAATTATTAAGCTTGTCTAACATATTAAAAGCTCAAAAATCAGCACCGTGACCAAAACGTGACCATTTCGTGCCCAAACCGTGCCCTGCCCTAAAGCTGCGAATACTGAATTGACCCCAAACTAAAAAATAATTGATCAGAGTAAAACAATTAATATCGTCATGTAAATACCCCATTCTTAACACAACATCATCGTAGAATAATTAAGCCACCTGCCTGTATTCAGCAGGTGTCATATCATCAAGTGAATCATGGGAGTTTAGTCCTTTATCCTTTGGGTATAAACGAGTAAACTCACAAGAGCAATTTAAACTTGTTTTTATCTTACTAATAATTTTTATAATGAATGCAGTATATCTATCTATTTCTAATACATTTAGATTATTGCTGATTTATTATGCCAATACAAACTAACATTGAACAACAATCTCCAAAGCGACGGCTTTTTCATCTAGAAAGTATAGATAAAATAAATCATCACTATTATTTTCCCGTAAACTAAATAAAGTGTCGTAAACTGTTTCTATATCTGTAAATTCAATACCTATTATCTCTTGTGACGAATTAAGTTCATTTTTAAAGATTTCAAAGTCATCATAGTTTAAATCCTTGGACGTGAAATTGCTGTCAACTACAAGTCCTTTGTAATTAAACTTAAAGTTATCAGGAAACCCAATGACTTTTGATACAACCGCTTGATCGTTCATTACGTTTACTGCCATATTCCCATATTGAAGGATACTTTCATATTCACTTTCTTCTTGAGCAAGAAAGCCTCCACAGTCCTCAACAACTGATATTTCTTTTAGCTCATTTTCAAAACTAGATATACTTTTAATACTATCCAAACTAATAATTTCACCTACTTTAACTTCATTTGTAATAGGGGGCTTCTGTTGACCTGGTAATTTAGTGTTTTGAGTTTTTGGATGTTGTTGAATTTTTGCTTCACCACCTTGAAATTCCTGATAAAGTTTTTCAGTTTGAATTTTGGTAGTTTGGACATCTGGGTTTTGCGTAGTAGCGTTATTATTACATGCGCTAATTAATATAGTAAAAAACATTGTAAAAGCGATTCTATATTGCATAATTAACTGTCCGAAATTTGAAAGAGCTATTAGTAATACATTCAATCCACTATGCAGGAGGGATTTTTGGAAAAAATGGTAGAGGATCAAACCTACCAACTAACCCTCTTCCAGGGCTACCTGTAGAGACATGCCTAGCTTCAAAATGTAAATGTGCGCCCTTAGCAATAGTGGTCATACCTCTAGCATTGCCACTAGCTCCAGTTTTACCTAATACTGTACCAGCTGAGACTTTCTTGTTCTTATACTTGGTATTGATCTGACTAAGATGAGCATAAAAAAACCATACTTTATTACCTTTAACATTTTTTTTAGCATGAGATCTTTGAAACTCTGGTAATGCATTAAGTTCGCATTCTAATACTAGATATGCTCCGAAATTAGATTTGCTGCTATAAGATTCATTAATTATAATAACTTTTCCTTCAGCAACCGCTTTGATAGGTACGCCAGGAACTGCACGAAAATCTACACCTTGGTGGTTTCGTGTACCACCGTTTCTAACCTTTCCGTATGTAGCAGATTTTCTTGATGCTAAACGAGCAGTTCTAACTATGCAGCTATCTAATGGATTACACCATGTTGTCTCAGGCTTCTTAGCCTTATAAACATAAGGAATATCATTTCGATCGGCACTTGCTGTAATGACATCTTTCTTAACTTCCTTACCGTCTTCATACACCAGTACGGTTATATCAACACCTACTAGCGAATTGTGTGCTCTACCTCTTGTACCATCACCACTCGTTACTGATGGATTTTTACCGTATTTATCTGATTGCGTCCAATACGAGAGTCCTGATAAGGGCTTATTCGTTGCTTCATCAACGAACTTTATTGTGATTTTAGCCTCATCTGAGGAAACCTCAAGCATCGGCCCTGTTTCTGTCTTTTTTTCAACCTCTGTTACTTTTGGCTTTTCTACTTTGATGACAGGGTTTTGCTCTGTTTGAGGTTTTGGCTTGTCCTCTTATTTACTGGCCTCTGGAGTAGTCGATGCTTCTTGACTCAAGGTATCGCTGATATCTTCTTCGGTGATGTCTGTGCCTATGATCATAGTCCATTGTTTAGAGCCATAGGTAACGATGGCGGTTGTTTGAGCTCTATCTTGTCCATCGATAACGGTAAGCTTTTGACCAGCAAGGGCTTGTATAGTGCTAATACCTTGACGGTTGGCTCTTTTTATAGCAGATTTTCTGCCACGATATAGGGTTTTAAACTCGTAACGGGGTATGGGTTGATTGTTGTTGTCGACAAATTTGATGCTAAAAGAAACGACAGGGACTTTGATTACTTTAGTCCGTCCGTTTAAGTCGCCTGTTACGGGAAATGACATGCTGTAGATGGATTGCTTTTTACCGTCGTCGTCATCAAGATAGACACCGATAGACTGGCTAACATCAGCTGTTACACCTGATTCGATACCTGAGCTATCGGTTTTATGGGGTTTGATATTGTTTTTATACTCAAGATAATAGGTTGTATTGGGTAGGGGCTTTCCTGTATCGCCTTCGACTAGTTTGATGTTGAAAGTCACACTATCTACTTTCGACTGATTATCACTTTCAGTTTCAATTAGCTGATTAGAAACAGTATTATCTTTATCTGGTTCACTTGAATTTTTATCATTTGGATTATCAACTACCTGATGCGGTTTGGTATCGGTATTAAATTTACAGTTAGAATTGACCAAAGTAGTAGATTTTAATTTTTTATCCATTAATAATTTATTTCTACAAGTTCGATTATTAATTTTAAATTCTAAAGTAGAATTGAGAGGAGCATATATATATGGAATTATTCCCTCTTTGTTAGTTGTAAATTTTTGTGAAAAGCTCGAGTCTTCAGCAACAGTTATTTCAATCAATGAGCCAGGAACTGACGCTTCTCTAATATCAATCAAGCTAACTGATAACACTGAATACCCGTCTATGTCATTGACAACTGAGGGGATTTTTAAGCTCCATTCTTTAGCAATTTCTGCAGTGTTTGTTGTTTTAAAATCTCCATTTACAATTTGTCTTGCATAATAGTAAGAAAGACCATCTCCAGTAATCCAGCCCTTATCACCATCAAGCCATCGTTCAAGTCCTAGCCCAGTGAACCAACCATCTCGCATACCTATTACAGCCGTTTTAGCTGCTATATTAGGATTGGTAGCATAGTCTAAATTACGAGTCAGTTTTCCGCCAAGACCAAGTTTACTATCTGCTTCTTGATAATTATCTATGTGAGTTAAATGTATGTACCCTCTTCCAAAATATTCAATGCCCCCTCTATATCCCAATAATTTCGCTTGACTTCTACCATTAATTTCCTCTGAATACAAGAAATTCAGAGTTTCATGTTGGCAATTAGCTAATACACATGCAATTTGAGCATGCTGGGTTACTTCATTTTCAAAGCAAGTTTTTATAAGAAGTCTGACAGACTCAGCTTTTAAAATCTCAAATTTTTTAGTAGCCATATTTCGACCTAATTGACATTAATCAGTATATTCATCGTAACTTATAGAAGACGTCCATTCATTATTACTATTCAAAACTTTAGTAGTCGTCTTTAAATATATTTTGTCGGCTTTACTTATATAATCTCGGCTAATAACTTTAAATAGCTGTGGTTCATTAGATTTGATATGGTAGTAGCTCGAAAGGTTTCCAGATCCATTTTTTTCAGAGGATACTATTTCCTTTTGAACGTAATTGAAGTCTGGCACTGATCTACCTTGAGTAGTTAACTCAGAAAATTGTAAATCGGATTCATAAGTTTTTTTATTTTGATTATATAGGTAAAAAGTATAAGAAGGGCTTCCATAATTTCCTAGTAATCCTGATATATAGGCAAAATCTGTATAACCGTCATAATTAAAATCACCAAATATAAAAGTGTATCTTTCATATTTAGAGTATTGTCTGGTACGAGTATCTGAAGATAGCCTAGTGTTCATTTCTTGTAAGGAAGGCACAGCAGTATTAATATTTATCGTCTGATGCCAATTAGAATCAAACCTATCTTTTATTTCAACTGATACAGGTGTAAAACAATAATCCCAAGTATTGTTAGAACAAGTTATAGCTCGAATTTTAAACGTTTTTGCGTTGCCTGAGTTATTTAAAACATAGTTTTTAAAATTTTTATTTGATTGGGCGTTAGCTTCATACGTTAATAGTACAAGTGTAAGAAATATCAAACTTGTCATTATCTTATATATAATAATTATCAAATTAATATCTCTGTATTTATTAAAAGTTTCCATGTTCTTTTCCTAAACGGCTAATTATCAGAGACTAACAACCACAGTCACCGTCATCATAATTATATTCATCATCTAAAGGAGTTAACTCGAAACTGTCATCTTCTCTAATTGAAATACTATCTAATATTAACTCAACCTTCTCAGCCTTATCGCCAAATACCCTTAAGGTCTGACCCTCTTCATCAAGCTTACCTTCAATCTCTGTACCTTTCGAGTGATTAATAAGCTTATAGCTGATGCCTTGATCTATTAAGTCTTGCGGTAACAGCTTTTTAAGATCAAACGCTTTACTAAACAACCCCGACGTTGGCAAAGCAATCATCGGCGCATTGACTTTAGCTCCCATCACCAAGCTCTTCTTCACCGCATTCACCTTAATCTCCCCCGGGCACACCAGCTTAATCCCGCTCTCATCAATCGTCAGCGACGCCCCCGCGCTGGTTTGCAGCTTGATGCGTTTAGGACTTGCGATATTCACTTGTCCTGACTCACTACCGATGGTCATGGATTGCTGGCTATGCAGTTGCAGCTCACCGCCCTGTGCTTGTATCGCTACTGGCTTGGTATTAGCACTGATATGCAGTCCTGATAGCGCAGCCTGTCCGGCTATCCCTGACAGCGACTCGATACGATCTGCCGTTAAGGTATAGTTGCCTGCCACCACATCCGATTGGGTAGCGCCTGATTGGCGTACGATGGTCTTGGCTGTCCATAGGGTATTGCTGCTTGAGGCGAGGATACTGTCACGACTGACTAGAAGTACATCAGCTGCGCCAAGCACTTCCGTATTTAGCGTCTCATCGATCACCTGCGCTGCGGTTTCAAAGGCTTTTATAGACGCGTTCGCACTACTGATCTCTTGGGTGGATTGCAAGTGCGCTTGTTTGGCTTCCATCAGGGTCTCACTCAGCTCAGCACCCAGTTTCAGCTGACGCTGACCTGCGTCGTTGACCCACGCCGATTCATGCTCGGATTGGCTGTGCCGGATACCAAAGGTGGAGAGCAAGACTCCGCTATCCGCTGTGGCTTGTAGCCCGTGATCGGTGGCAAGGTTTATACCCTGTCCGCTGCTTGTCGATTGATGGTTGCTGTAGCGATGGCGTAGGACACCAAGCTCAAGGATGTGCTCATCTGGTGAGAAAGTAGCACTGCTGGTGCTGGTGGGGGTTTGGGCGTTGGCACGACTAGCAGTGTTGACCGACCACTGCATGCTGATCTGGTTTGGAGTGTCATCAAAGAGAAGACTGACTTCAGATTGATCGTTAAGTCCGTATTGAGCGATACCGGTTATCCAGCCGCTATGCGCGTCATCATCCTTGATTTGCGAATGTCCCAGACCGCCACCATGCCATCTTGGTGAGGATCCGTTTTGTAGGTTGTGGCGATTGGAGAGTCCGCTATCACGGGAAGTGATGTCTTTATCATCGGTGTCGCCCATACCAATACCGTCATAGAGGCTGCGGCTAATGACGGGGCTGTCTTTATCACCGTACCAGTGGTTGAGCAGCACCGACTGTCCGAGTCTTGGGGCAAACTGCCAGCCGTGAGTGGCACCTGAGGACAACTGCAAACTGCGCAGCGGTGGCGTCACCCCATCGTCGTGCGGGCTGATACCAGCAGATACCGGAGTGGTGATGGTGCGCTGCAGACCGTCATCGGTCACCTGTGAGGCGTAGCTTGGACTCGCTGAGGTAGTTTGATCACCGGTACGGGCTTGGGTAACGCCTGTATAGGTACTGCTGACAAAGGCGAGTTTGCTGGGATAGGGACAGTATGGAATAGCAGAGTCTAATAGTGTGGCGGTTACCCAAACTCCGGTGTCTTGTGCGATGTCGATACCGTATTGGGGAATGGCTGCATACGACTGATGGACGGTGCTGACCGTATACAAGATGTCGGTTTGCTGTTGGCTGCTTTGATGGGCGTGCTTACTAGTACGAGTGAGCCAGTCCGCTATAAAAGAAGCATGATGGTAAGAGACGCTGTCGCTATCTGGTTCGATGCCGATCATAGTAAGTGCGGTGCAATAGCTTGCTAAAGTGTGAACAGTCGATAAGTTATCGATATGCACGCGATTGCCGATATGCATGCCGCGCATCGAACCAGCAGCGGTGTAATACTCTCTATTGCAGGTATTAGCAGCGACCCACTGCTTGGCCATACGAGTGGCAGCAGCATCGCTATCGACTCGAGACGGCGCCCCTAATAAGACGGTCTTATCTTGCATAGCCAGTGCAGAATCGTCATAAGCTTGGCCTTCATAGAGAGTATCCGCTGACAACCCATCAGCGCGTACTGCCACAATAGAGGTGCCGCGTTGCTTGGCTCTGATCTGTAGCTCGTCCACGATATCACTACCGGACTGTACGGAAGACGCAGCATAGCGGTAGCTTACTGGCTCAAGCGTGCTATCCTCTAAAGTGTTGATTAGCTGCCAGTGACCAAGATTGTCGGCTGAGTCGCCGTTTATCCATAAAGCCGATATGCCGATATCTGCCAGTAATCCTGTGATAAATTCATAGTCACTCACATCAAATTGGCTGCGCATGGCGAGTGGTGCGGTCAGCTGTTCTGATGATAAGAGTGGGTCTGAGAGCTGCCATTCAAAGTCATAATCACCAAGGATCGCGGTGATGATATCGAGCGTAGACTGGTTCACAAAGCTGCGGGTATGGATAGACTGAGTGAGTTGCCAATCTGGGCTGGCAACATCTAAGCTATAAAAGTGAATAGCACCATCTGAGTGCTGGTAGTGGACGGCTCTGATATGTCCACAGCGATAAGTGGGTTTGCGAGCGGCGGTAAGCGTGGTGAGACAAACTGGTGTGCCGATGAGTGATAAACAAGCGTCGCTATCCAAAAAACACTGAGTATAAGCCAGTATACTGCCCACCGCGTGTTGATGGATACTACTCTGCCATAAAAAGGTGACTGGGTATAAGGCGTCAAAAGGCAGGACATCTGCACCTACATAGAGCTGATGCAGACGAGCGCGTTGTGAAAGCATAACTGGGATTCTCATCGTAGTTAGGTTGAGCGTAAAACAACAGCATTATCAACAAAAGTTATGGGCTGCCACGTGAGAAAAGTATAGTGCTTATTGAAATATTGTCAACTCTTAAGCCTATGATTATCAATAGCCATTGATAAAGTCAGGAGAATATAAAAGGTAAAAAGAGTTACGGATATTTTATAACGGCCATTTTTATCTCTTTTAGATGACTATTGATTGAGTTGAGGACACTTAAGTTCACTTATTTTAAAATACGGACATGACATGGTGTGTGTCAGTGTTACGTTGGATTGATTGTATAAGGATAAATACTCAGCCCTTATAGCGTGACACATTGACCCAAGCTTTTTGCTTTGGCTTTTTTTGCTACCTGTAAAGCGACGGCTGCATCAAAGCTGGCTGCGCCCACTGATTTAAACAGCGTCATACCTTTAT
This sequence comes from Psychrobacter sp. L7, assembly GCF_002810365.1. Classification (NCBI taxonomy): domain Bacteria; kingdom Pseudomonadati; phylum Pseudomonadota; class Gammaproteobacteria; order Moraxellales; family Moraxellaceae; genus Psychrobacter; species Psychrobacter sp. L7. Next base: position 420,771 of record NZ_NEXR01000003.1, on the reverse strand, counting down.
CTTCCTTCACATCGAGGCTAATTTTTTTATTGATCAAGTCCCCTAATGTGCCAGTGAGCCTATCCCATGTCCAAGCACTATCACTGTCTTCATGCGCTTGTATCAAATCCCCTGCTTCATGTAAGCCGCCTTCAGCATCGTCAATGATCACAGAGTCGCAGGCCTCTATCACTGAGTTGCTAACTTCCTTCATCGTGGCCTGATAAGCACCCACCGCATTGATATGAACATTTGCCTTTATCTGCGCCGCTTCAAATAGTCCTGCCGTCGCGCGTGTGGCCAGATTGATAATATCTGCGTCTCTGATCGCCTCTTCAATATGCTCACAAACTTGAACATCAACTTGCCATTGTGGATACTCTTGTATAAACCTGTCTCGAAACTGATGCGCCGTCTGCGCCGTTCTATTCCATAGTTTTACGTGCGTGATATCTGGACGTACTGTGAGAATAGCGTTTAGCTGCTCATATGCCATCCCGCCTGTACCGACCACTGCTGCCACCCGACTGTGTGGATTTGCCAGATGTTTAGTCGCTATCCCCGACAGCGCGGCGGTACGCACTTGGGTGATATATATTCCGTCCAAAAAAGCCAGCATATCGCCTGTCTCATTATTTGAGACAGTGATGGCGGCCATGGTGGTTGGTTTATCGCGCTGAGGATTGTCGGGACAGATGGTGACCAGCTTGACGACTGCATACTCGTTTTCACCATCAAAAACCACTGACGGCATCGACAAATGCGAGCCTGAGGTGTGTGCATCACTCTCCTGAAAAGTAGGAATGACTAGGCGCTCAGGTGTTTTAATCCAGCTCGGATGCTCGCCTTGTCTCTTCAGCAGCTCCTCGATAGCACTGATGGCCATCGGCATGGTTAGCTGTTTTTTTACGGTATGAATGTCTAAAATCTGCATAATTATCCTTAATCTGTTTTGTTATTTTACTATGAACAATTCTTAAATGTGACATTAAAAAAGCTAATAAGCAACCCACCATTTTTAGAGCTTTTATCACGGTTTATCATTTTAACTAAATCAATAACCTCACTATGCAAATAACCAAACTATCTGATGATCTTGAGACATTGACCAGCGTGATACAGTGTGAGGCCAAGCTCTGTAAACCCAGACTTGATACCGCCAAAAGTCACCTTTGCTTCCTCTAAAGTCTTGAAAGGCAGAGGAATGCTGTCTCTTTTTCCGGTCACGATATAGTCTGCAAAGCATTTACCCATAAGCGTACCAGTGGTAATGCCGCGACCATTATAAGCCGTCGCCATCAGCAAGCCTTCGTCTGGCTCCATCACGCGAAAGATATGATCTTGGGTAAAGCCAAAGCTACCGCACCATTCATACTGCCAGTCAAACGCGGGCAGATCTGGATAGTAGCTTTTTTGCACCGCATTGGCCCACGATTGATAAAAGGATTTGGGCTTCATCTGCATGCCACCGACGGTACCTAATAGCAATCGACCATCGTTATCACGGCGAAAGCTAGATAGCGCCAGACGTGTGTCCCAGGCACCTGTTTTGTAGGGTAATATGCGCTCTGCCGCTGCACCGCTCAGCGGTTCGGATGCAATCTGATAGTAATAAACCAGATAAAAAGTCTTGGCGATATCTGTCCATTCGCCTTCGGTATAAGCGTTGGTTGCTATAATCACACGCTCAGATTTGACACATGCTTTGGCCGTTCTGGCGTACCAATGACCGCCTACTTTTTCTAGTGATTCAACAGCAGAGTGTTCATAGATCGTCACGCCAAGACTTGCAGCGACTTTGGCAAGCCCTCGGACATAAGCCAGTGGATTGATAGTACCCGCGCGGTGGTCTAATAAGGCTTTATTGATACTGGTGGTACCGCAGTATTCATGACACTTACTGCCTGTCAATACCTCCACATTAGCACCGCGGCGACTGAGCTGCTCGTATCTGATATCGACATCAATCTCGCCTTTGGCATTGTGCGCCATATGAATGTTGCCCGCTTGGGTCGCTTGCGCGTCGATATCATAGCGTTTGATTAAGTCAAACACCAAACCCGGCGCTTGACCAAGCGCTTCGGTCAAGCGCTCACCATCTGCCTCGCCTAGGCTAATGCTCAAGTCATCAGGGCGCGCCCACGTACCCGCATTGACCAGACCCACGCTTTTCCCTGAGCCGCCACTACCGATACTTTGACTCTCAAGCAAGACGACTTTGATGCCTTTTTCAGCCAGATGAATCGCTGCAGACAGTCCAGTATAGCCGCCGCCAATGACGCAGACAGCCGCTTGGGTATCGCTACTCATTTGGCTATATGCGTCAATAGTAGGCGTCGTTATGTTCCACAAACACTGCTCTTGCAACATACTAGACTCCCTTTAGCATACTTCACTTAGTGAAGCATTGGTGTCGAGCTTTGCTGTGGCCGGCTCTTCACGCGGTATGAACTTATCAAGGAACGCCCAAAGCAGGCCAAATAAAGGCGACAACCAGCAGGCAAAGGCAAAAGGCGCATAGGTCAAGGTGGCGATACCGAGTGTCGCTGCCACAAAGCTACCACCCATGTTCCATGGGATAAGGGGCGACAAAAGCGTCCCCGCGTCTTCGATAGAGCGCGTCAATGTCGTACGTTTATAGCCCATCTCTTTATATTTGTCTTGCAACAAACGGCCTGGCAAAACACAAGTGGTATAAACATCACCGATGAGTGTCCCGACACTAAGCACACTGCCGTACGTAGTAAACACCAGACCCAGACGCGATTTTACAAAGTTATTAATCTTTGCCATGATAGCCCTAAGCGTGCCGTAGTGCTCAAGCGCACCGATAAAACCCAAGGCAAAGATGGTCAAGCTGATGACCCACGTCATCGACATGACACCACCTTTTGACAGCAGCTGATCCACTACCTCAAAGCCTGTCTCACTGACAAAGCCGTTTTGTAACACATCAAACACCTCACTCACCGCCACACCCTGCATAAACACAGCAATCACAGAGCCTACCAGCACCCCGCTTAACACCGTCGGTATCGCAGGCATTTTCATCACAGCGGCGACAATGACCACTAACGCTGGTAGCAAAGTGACGATGCTTAAGTTGTAATTGGCCGCAAGGTTGTCTTGTAATGCGCGGATAGACGACAGGTCAATACTGTCATCACCATACCCCATGCCTATCCACGCATAGATAGCCAAAGCGGTAATCATGGCGGGAACGGTCGTCGGTAACATACCTTTGATATGATCCCAAAGATCGACGCCAGCAGCAGCAGGCGTTAGGTTGGTGGTGTCTGATAGCGGCGACATTTTGTCACCAAAAAAGGCCCCTGAAACGATCGCGCCGCCCGTTAGGTGTGCTGGGATACCAAGCCCCAAACCGATACCCATCATCGCAAGACCCACGGTACCTACAGTCCCCCATGAGGTACCCGTAGCGACAGAGATAATGGCGCAAATGATACAAACAGAAAATAAAAACGAGGAAGGGGAAAAGATACTAAAGCCGTAATACAAAATGGTCGGAACCGTCCCAGCGATAATCCATGCACCGATGAGCATGCCCACGCCCATCAGGATAATCATCGCAGGTAAACCAATTTTGATGACTTTTAAAAAACGCTCTTCCATACCTTGCCAATGACGACCACGCAGCTTCATAAATAAGCCGGTGATTAATATGCCGCAAGCGAGAGGAATGTGAGGGGTAAAATCTTTAAATACAAAGAACTGTATCATCAGAATGATAGCAGTCAGTAACAGAGGGGCAATATCAAGCAAAAAGTTAGAAGATGGGCCATAGCCATCTATATCGGGGTCGTGCGATTTATCATCGATCATGATAGTTCTACCTTCCTTAGTAGTCGTCGATGGGAGTGGCAACCAATCCATGATTGCTTATTATTTTTGGCCTGCCAAGCTTCTATAAATTAGGCTTGGCAGTTTATTTATAAATACATCAGATTAGCAAAAGTCTGTACTCACCTTTTTATCAACCAAAGCTAATGCCTTGGGCAAGTGGCAGCTCTTTTGAGTAGTTGATGGTATTGGTCTGGCGGCGCATATAGACTTTCCACGCATCAGAGCCAGATTCACGGCCACCGCCGGTTTCTTTTTCACCGCCAAACGCCCCGCCGATCTCAGCGCCACTGGTACCGATATTGACATTGGCAATACCGCAATCACTGCCGCGATCGCTGAGGAAGGTTTCCGCTTCACGCAAGTCATTGGTAAACACGCATGATGATAGGCCTTGTGGCACATCGTTTTGCATCTCAATGGCTTCATCAAAGTCTTGGTAGGTCATGACATACAGAATCGGCGCAAACGTCTCGCTTCTGGCGACATCGTTTTGCTCGTCAAACTCGACAATGGCAGGCGTTACGTAATAGGCGTTAGGATACTTGTCTGCAAGGACGCGCTCGCCGCCTGTGACCGTGCCGCCTGCTTCTCGCGCTTTTCTCAATGCTGCTTGCATATTATTAAAGCTGTCTTCATCGATCAGTGGACCGACCAGATTGCCCTCTAGTGGATGACCGATGCTGACGGTTTCATAAGCGGACTTGATGCGCGGTAAGATATCGTCTTTGATAGATTCATGGACAAATAGACGGCGCAATGTCGTACAGCGCTGGCCTGCCGTCCCAACCGCGGAGAATAAAATACCACGTAAGGCTAAATCTAAGTCCGCAGTCGGAGCCAAAATCATGGCGTTATTACCACCAAGCTCAAGCAAGCATTTGCCAAAGCGGTTGGCAACTTTTGGCCCGACTTCTCGGCCCATACGCGTACTGCCGGTGGCGCTCACCAAAGTCACGTCTTTGTGCTCAACCAAGGCGTTACCGACATCGGTTTTACCGAGTAAGACTTGTGATAGATGCTCTGGCGCATCGCCAAATTTGGCTAAGGCTTTTTCAAACAGTGCCTGACAGGCCAAAGCGACAAGCGGGGTTTTTTCTGAGGGCTTCCAAATCACAGGGTTACCGCAGACGATAGCCAGCGCGGTATTCCACGACCAAACCGCAACGGGAAAGTTAAAGGCAGAGATGACACCGATCACCCCGAGCGGATGCCATGTCTCGCGCATGTGGTGGCCTGGGCGCTCTGACGCAATCGTCAAACCATAAAGCTGACGCGACACCCCAACGGCAAAGTCGCAAATATCGATCATTTCTTGCACCTCGCCTAGGCCTTCCTCTTTAATCTTGCCGGCCTCATATGACACCAGCATCCCTAGATCTTCTTTGTGCTCGCGCAGCACTTCACCAAGCAGACGCACCAGCTCACCGCGTCTTGGCGCAGGCACCACGCGCCATTCTTTAAAGGCTTTTTTGGCATTGGCAATCTTGGTATCGACCTCATCAACGCTGTCCAAGGTTATGCTGCCAATCACCGAGCCATCAATCGGGCTAGTTACCTCAAAGTCACCATTTTGATATTGCGCTTCTTTGACACCCATCGCGGCCATATACTGCTTTATCATAATCAATCCTTTTATATTGGTTTATGCTTCCTTGATAGAGTTATTAACTTAACTTGCACCTAGGCAAGTTGCAAAATAATTAATTTCTTACTGTCATTCCTTTTTGGAATGGCAGGCAAACCTCTGGGCATACCCGCCCTGCTTACTGTCTTTTTTTATTCAGCAAGTTGCATCAGCCTGTGTAGACATGCTTTGAGACTCTCTGCTTGCAGCGTTTGATAAAGCGCGAGCTCATCGTAAACCTGAGCGCCCAAAGCTTTCTCAAAGGCTTCTTTATTTGAATAAACCTCTCCCTTGCTTTGCTTGCCTCTGTTTTCGTCGTTTTCATTGCTGTTTGCACTGTCGTTTGTGCTGTCGTCATGCAAATTGGACTGAAAAATCCCCGCCGCACTGACGGGCAAAAAATCCTCGTAGACAATCGGCTCAAGACGAATAGCCCCTTGCTCAAGCAAATCAGTAACCACTTGCTTTGATAAAGGGTCATTTACGTTTTCTACGTCTATGTTTTCTACGTCTATAGAATCTAGCGTTTGCGCGTTATCTGTATCGCTATCGACCGCTTGATAGTAAAAATACGCCAACCCTTCATCGTGTAGCATTTGATAGTCATCAGGGAACGCTGCAAATGCACTTTCTAAAATCTGATAATACTCCAAGGCGTTATCGGCATTTGGCGTCGCCCCTAACTGGCGGCGTGCTTGGCTAAGCAGTTGGTCATACAGCGCTCGGCCCTTGGGCGTTAAAGCCACACCGCGCTGCTCAATCTCGCCAAAGCGCGCAGTATGATGCCCCGTTTGATAGCCGCCTTTTGGATTTTTAAAATTAACCGCTTCTTCTAATGCTCTAAAACTGGTCTGACGTAATAAAATAGGACATCGCCGTCTTGGCGGCCCTTCTATAATGGCTTTTGGCGGGATACCTTTTGCTCGCATACCAGCTTGTACCGCATCGATATCTAAGGTTCGGGGTGTCAGATGATTGATATGCGGGCCTTTAAAACCGACGACGTCGGCGATAAGTCCATGCTGGCTTAATAGCTGCTGATAAAGCGCTTTTGACACGGGCGTTTTGTCATGCCAGCGAAAAGTCTCTAACGCTTCTTTAACAAATTGCTTAGCGTCTGCCGCCATCAGCCCGCCCTGCTCCTCAAAGCGCTCAATCAAGCTAATAACGTTATCTGTAAAGATTTTGCGTTTATCTAGCGCCGCCATCGCCTCTTGCCGTAAGGCCTCATCATCGATCAAATCTAAGCGCAGTAAAGAGGTAAATACGCGAAATGGGCTTTTATTTAATGACGATGCCTCAAGCGCTCGAAACGCCGTAGAATGCACAGGCACGCCAGCAGCCGCCAAGTCATAATAGCCTACAGGATACATACCCATCACCGCAAATAGCCTGCGCATCATGCTTAGCTCAGCGGCGGTGCCCAATCTAATCGCACCGTGGCGCTCCATACCTAGCCTATCAAGCTCTCCGGTGTGCACAAGCTGCTGCCTGATATCAGGCTGTTTATTTAATACGTCGGTATTTACCTCGCTCACCAAATCGATGAGGTCACCATATAACGGCACTTCTTTTTGGTACATCTCTGACATGGCGATAGAAAAATTGTGGCGAATATCATCGCTACTGATAAAGGTATGGCTCACAAGTATGTATCCTTTATTATTCAGGTGTTTTTGCTGCTCCATGGCTGTCTCTTATCTTCCTTGACTAGATAGATATAATTTGAGCAAACCCGCCTATCATCAGCAAACGAAGAATAGTTGTGGCATCATTCCTTTTTGTCATTGGCATAAAAAACCGGCCATAAGTCGGCCGGTGGTCAGGCAGGTAGCAAGCTGGTAGCAGCACCTGCTTAGCCCATCGATTATCAAACCTCATCAACAAAGCATTGACAATGAGCTGACACCCAAAAGCATGCATTTATTTTTTAGCTTACCATGCACACTCTATGTCCTGCTGAGGGTCGTTTGAGTGTTGCAGGTAAGTTGAGATCCACTCTACAATAACTTTGACTTTGTGCGAATTACCCAAAGATAATGGATAAGATATATAGTAAGCACCCCGACCCTTTGCTGCATAATTCCATGCACGCACCAAGGCCCCTGACTGCAGCTCTGGTGCCACTAGGCGCAGTGGCACCAAGGCGATACCATAGCCGAGTAATGCCGCCGAAATAGTCGTATGAAAAGTATCAAAACGTGGACCGACAAAGGTGCCCTCGATACGAATATCCTGCTGTCTAAAATACTCATACCAAGCGCTGGGGCGAGAGCTGAGCTGTAGTAAAGTGCACTGAGCGATGTTGCTCGTACAAGGCGCTTTGCCAGCCAAATAATCCGGATGACAAACCGCCACATTATACTCATCAAACAGCTTGATGGACTCCATCCCTCCCCAAATCCCATCACCATACAAAAACGCCACATCGACATTTTGATCTTCAGAAAAAAACGGCCCCGCCAGCTCTTTAATATTTAGATTAATCAACGGATGAGCCCTGCCAAAGCCGTTGAGCGCAGGCATCAGCCAACGCGAGCAAAAGGTCGGATGCGAGACGATTTTCAGCACTTCTGAATTATCATTGTTTGACATTAGACTAGTAGTCGCCGCCTCGATATGTTTGAGAATCTCTAACACCTCTAAATAGTAAGTCTTGCCAGCGGGCGTCAAGGAGATGCGGTGCGGCGTCCGATAAAACAGCGACAGGTTCAGCATCTCCTCTAATTGCGCGACTTGCTTACTGATAGCGCTTTGCGTCATGTGCATCTCTTGCGCGGCGTTGGTAAAGCTCAAATGCCGAGCTGCCGTCTCAAAACACTGCAAAGCGGTCGTCGATGGATATCTTCTAAAAGTCAAAGGGGTCTTAACATCAGTGCTCATAACTTATGGGTTCTCATTCGACATATCAGTAAAAGAGGTTTCTAAAATAAACATAGCCATGTATCTGATTTATTTAGATTTGACTACAACCACATTATCCCAGTTATAAGAGACGATATAAATCGTTTTACCTGCCAGTCTGTCTACTTTTTAGAAATTTAGTAAATTCAACTCGTAAATGATAACAAAAACAATTATCATTACCTTTAATATAAGTACTTTTTTGAATGTTTGTTGTTTGTGAGTATGTCTATGACCCCCGCCTTTTCTTTTGTAACCACCCCCGACTTAGACGATCAAGTCCGCCCTTATACCGATCTAAACGACCCTGAGATGGCAGGCATCATCGCTCACATCAATGAAGAACACATCGATGAGCTGCTTGGGTTTTTGCGGGCATTTAGCCCATTATCGGCAGCTGAGCTTGAGCATACAGAGGCGCAATTAACTGCGATTTATGCAGAAGGTATCTGCCTGCAAGCCAAACCCTTGGCGACGCGGCCTATCGACTCCAAAGACAGGCACCGGCAACCACAGTCTTTCTTTATTGGTTTTGCCGCCCCTCTCACGCAAGTCGATGAGCTACAAGAGCAGTATATTTTGCTGAGGCAGCGAGCAGATAAAAAACTGGGTAAAAAAACCATCAAGCTGACTCGGCAAGTCTTTGTCGTAGAACGCAGCTATAAAGTCAGTGAAAACATGCTGCGTCTTGAGCTTAGTATGGACTCACAAAACCATCGTCATGACAGCTCTAGCCCAGATACCGTGCCTACAAACGAGGCAGGCTACGCGTATTTGTTCGATTTGGCGCATAACGCGAGGACAGCCAGCAGCAGCCAGCCTAGCAAAAACACCACGCAGCCTGCTAGAGCGCAGGTCTACTACACCTTAAGAAAAGCATGGCGGAGCGCTGATGGCGTGCGAGCATGGGTCGATGTTTTTTTGCATGGCGATACTTCAGGCGGCAATTGGGCCATGGCACTGCAGGCAGGTGACACCGTGGTCACCAAACGAGAGTTTCCTGAAAAAGTGGCGCATTTACACACAGGACAGACACTACTGATCGTCGATGAGACCTCCATGCCCACAGCAGCACGTTTATTAGAGCTATGGGACAACCCAACGCCGCCGCTGATCATTTGTGTCACCCAAGATGCCGCTGACCAAGAGTATTTTGATGACATCACACTGAGCATCGATGCCAGAGACAGCAGCAAAAACAGCGCCCGACGTCATATTGATCGTCACTTTACCGTACTGCCTATGATAATGAATCCTGCCTCGGTAGGGCAAAACGTCGCACCGCAGATCGACAGACAACTGGCGGATTATTTAACCAAGCAGCCATTGCAGATCGACAAAGTATGGGGCGCGCTAGAGGCAAAAACCGCAAAGGCGCTCCGCCCTTTATTACAAAAAAGGCTGGGGCTTGAGCGTACTGATGTGGTGGTCAAGGTATATTGGCGACATGACTAAATCCCAGACTAAAACTGGGCTTGGACAAAGCTAAGATGAGCTAGGATGGGAAAATCACTACCTCGTCTCCTTCTTGCCATGGCTGATATTTCGTCATCACTTGCAAAAACAGCGGATGCGCCAGCCAATGCTTCAGCCAGCGCTGCAGGTGTGGATACGGCAAGTGGTAAAATACTTCGCGATTCACATGGGCGAACTGACGGACAAAGGGCATGATACCAATATCAGCAACGCTGATGCCATCTCCGAGTAGATAAGTGCTATTGGTCAGCTGCGTCTCCAATATCTGCAAAAACGCCTCGCCGCGCTGGCGATACTCTTCTTGGCTCATCTCAGGATGACGATCCGCATACTTATAGCGATCCAGCCAATGCTTAAACTCATTATCGTTTTTATCGATTAGGGCATTGGCCTGAGACAACATCTGAGCGTCAAGCAAGCAGTTTGGATCATGCTGGCCTAGCGCCCACATCATGATATCAAAGCTCTCTTCAATCACAGTACCATCAGCAAGCTGTAGCACAGGCACCGTGCCTTTTGGGCTAATCGCTAGCATCTGCGGCGGCTTGTCTTTTAGGACAATCTCGCGCAGCATCACTTGCTGCTCTGCAAACACAAGGCCAAGCCTAGCACGCATAGCATAAGGACAGCGGCGAAAAGAATATAAGAGCGGCAAAGAAGGTCTCATCATATTTCTCACAATAAAATCAAAATCACTGGGCATGTCATCACTTAGACAGCGAGGCTTAGTCGTTTTGTTTTCAAGCGACTATACGTGCTAATCGATGACACGCCCTAGACTAACATAAAAAAGACCTCACCCCTAAAGCAGGTAAGGTCTGGCTTTATTTATACTTTATACAAACGACATTTATAAAAGCAGCATTTACAAAAACAATAGGCCAAGCCCAATCACCACACCACTGACAAGCAGCACGATGACACAAAAACCCATGATGTCTTTGGCTTTGAGTCCTGCAATGGCTAAAGCCGGTAGTGCCCAAAACGGCTGAATCATATTGGTCCACGCATCGCCCCATGCCACCGCCATCGCCACTCGTGACGGATCACTGCCCAGCATGTCGGCCGCCTCTAACATAATGGGCGCTTGCACTGCCCATTGCCCGCCCCCTGAGGGGACAAAAAAGTTGACCAATCCTGCACTCAAAAAAGCAAAAAGCGGTAGCGTCTGCGCCGTCGACACACTGACAAAGGCCTCTGATATCACCCCTGCCAGCCCAGAGGCAGTCATCATCCCCATGATGCCGGCATAAAACGGGAACTGAACGATGATACCGCCTGCACCTTTGACCGCCTCCTGAATAGAAATCAAGTAGTTGCGGGGCGTTCCGTGAAATATGATGCCGAGAAATAAGAACATAAAGTTCACCAAATTTAACGTTAGGGCAAACCCATTTTGGACAAAATAATAAACAATAAAAGCAATACCTAACACACCGATAACCATCGATAAAACCCAGCTATTCTCCAAACGCTCAGCAGGTGTCATATCTGATTTATCTGGTAGCGTCTCACTGACAGGATCCACCAGCAGCTTTGGATCGACCGTAATCGTGTCCTCTTTTTTTGGCATCATCATGCGGTTTAGTAGAGGCACGATAATCACCAATGCCGCGACGATAATTAAGTTGTAGCCAGCAAAGATGGTGGCATTCGTTGGAATAACACCAATGGTATCAACAAACGGATGCCCTTCTGTGGCAATAGACAACGGAATCGATCCTGAAAACCCAGCGTGCCAGATGATAAAGCCTGAGTAAGCGCTGGCAATCAATAAACGATAATCGACATCATGAACCCGCTTTGCCAATTCTTTGGCAAATAGCGCGCCAATCACCAAACCAAAACCCCAGTTGATCCAGCTTGCTGCCAGAGACACGAGGGTGACCAATATAATCGCACTACTGGGTGAATGCGCAAAACCGGCAATGTGACCCAAGCCTTTTTTAAATATTGGACTACTTGCCAGCACAAATCCTGTGACCAGCACCAGCACCATCTGCATCGAAAACGCCAGCAGCGCCCAAAATCCATCGCCCCAATATGTGACCATCTCTATAGGAGATGACTCAGTGAGCCCTAAGCCCATCACAAAAATCACTAAGGTTAATATCAACACAAACAAAAATGGATCAGGTAAGTATTTTTCCATCAAGCTATTGGAAAAACGGGTAATTGCTTTCATAAGTAAACTCCTTTTTATTTAAAGACGTCCTTGGTCACTGTTATTTTTATCTAGCCTATCGTTTATCTTCCCCAACCGCTACACATTGCATACAGTCTCACTCGACCAGCTGCCACCCAGGCGTTGAGTAGTACTTGTCTTGATGGACAAATAACGGATGCGCTTTGGCTTCTTGTAAGCTAAGCACTGGGGTAACGCAAACATCAATGGGTGCGAAATGCCGCTGCCAATGGGCGAGTGTCTGACTGGCAAAGGCATCGCTCACAGCCTTTGCTGCTGCTTGGCTCTCAGGGGAGTTTGGCATAACGCCAAGCTGCCAATGGCTGTCTTTTAGTGCTGGCAGTGCCAACGCCTCGCACAGCCCTTGCCAAAATTTCAGCTCCAATGAGCCAACAGCCATATAGCGATTATCAAGGGTTCTGTACAAACGATAGCAAGGCAATAGCCCGCCCAAAAAATCAAGATGCGGTGCAGGCATGTCTCCTGAAAAGCTTTTGACCAGCGCGCCCGTTTCCTTGGGCATGACCAGATGCTGGTATAAGCTATGGGTCATACTGACCGCGATATGACGACCCTTGCCGGTACGCTGCGCGGCAAACACTGCAGCGAGCAGCGCAATGACAGCAGTATCACTGCCGCCTGCCAAGTCTGCAAATTGTACATTGGGCATGGCCTGCTCGCCACTTGCGGTTTTTAGTTGGTCAAGGACACCACTCATCGCCATAAAGTTGATATCGTGGCCAGCTTTATGCGCCCAATCATGACTGGCTCGTGGGTGATTGATCGCACTCGCATCTATCGCAGCGCTCTCATTGGACGCTTTAGCCGTCACGCCGTAGCCAGTGATTGATACCATCACAAGCTTTGGATTAAGCGTATACAGCGTTTTGGCATCCAATCCCATGCCTGCTAACACACCAGGACGAAAGCTATCGAGCATGACATCGGCATCTTTGATATGCGCTTTGATAGCCGCAATGCCTTTGGGGTCCCGAAAGTCGTGTCTTTCGGTAGTTTTGCCATGGTTTAATGCGGCAAACAGCTCACCGAAGGCTCTAGCAGGGTCGCCATTTTTGGGTTCGATCTTGATGATCGTTGCACCCAAATCGGCCAGCAGGCGCGTGGCAAATGGCCCTGGTAAGTTACGCGTCAAATCGACCACTCTCAGCCCTTGTAAGCAGTCTGCCATGGAGTTTAAGATTGAATCAGTCGTTAAGTCAGTCGTTACATCAGTCATCAGAGAACACCTCACCTTTAGCCGCCATATCGAGCACTATTTGCGCTGGCTGAAAACGCTCGCCGTATTGCTCAGCAAGCTCACGACTGCGCGTGATAAACGCCTCTAGCCCCATGGCATTGATAAATTGAAGCGTACCACCGTGATGCGGCGCAAAACCCCAACCAAAGATAGCGCCGATATTGGCATCCGCGACAGAGCGCACGACATTTTCTTGATAGCATTTAGCCGACTCATTGGCTTGAATAAACATCAAGCGATCGATTAGCTCTTGCTGGGCTGGCTGCTGGGCGCGTGGTGGATATAAATTCAGCAACTCAGGCCACAGGTATTTATCGCCCTCATCAGGATATTCATAAAAGCCTTTGCCGGTCTTTTTACCTTGGCGCTTGTGGGCTTTGACCAGTGTTTTGAGTATCTCGTACGAAGGGCGCACGGATACGGGCTTACCTTCGGCAGCCATATCTAGCTGCTGCTGTTCGCTCACGTGCAGCGCTAGACTGAGCGACACCTCGTCTTGCAACGCCAGTGGCGGCATCGGCATACCTGCCTTTAGGCCAGCGACCTCGATACTGCGTGGATGTACGCCCTCACCTAGCATAGCGATACCCTCTGACACGTAAGTGCCAAATACCCGTGAGGTATAAAAACCGCGACTGTCATTGACGACGATCGGTGTTTTGCCGATTTGCAGCACATAATCAAAGGCTTTTGCCAAGGTGGCATCATCGGTCTGCTCGCCCATGATGATCTCCACCAGTGGCATCTTGTCGACTGGCGAGAAAAAATGCAGCCCGATAAACTGCTTGGGGCGCGTACTGGCCTGAGCCAATCCAGTGATCGGTAATGTCGAGGTATTAGACGCATAGACAGCCGACTCAGCAATCACCGCGTCACTTTGCTGGGTACATTTGGCTTTAATCTCACGGTTTTCAAACACCGCTTCAATGACAAGGTCACAGCCTGCTAAGTCTTCATAAGAAGTGGTCGGCGTGATGCGATTTAGCAGTGTCTGCTTTTTCTCAGCTGTCGAGCGCCGACGGCTAATGGCTTTATCCAAAATGGTGGCAGAATAGGCTTTGCCTTTTTCAGCCACTGCGAGATCGGTATCGAGCAGTACCACGTCGATGCCCGCTTTGGCAGTGACATAAGCAATGCCCGCGCCCATCATGCCCGCCCCTAATATGCCAACTTTTTTGGTGATCGTGCGATCAAAGCCATCAGGACACGACTGACCTTTTTTGATACTGTTTAGCTGAGTCCAAAGGGTATTGATCATATTTCTGGACTCACTTGATAACACACAAGCAGCAAAAAAACGTGATTCAAGCTCAAGGCCAGTGTCGATGTCTACAAGGCCGCCTTCAAACACAGAAGATAAGATATGGGTAATCGCTGGATAATTGCCGTGGGATTTTTGATTGGCTATAGCCGGCGCTACAGAAAATAGCTGCACGTTTTTGGGATGCTGACTGTCGCCGCCTGGGATTTTAAAGCCTTTTTTATCCCACGGCTGCTGCGCCTGTGGATTGGCTTTTATCCAGTCTTTGGCCTGCTGTAGCATATCTGCTTGATCAGTGGCAATCGTATCGATCAGACCGATGCCTTTAGCAGCAGCTGAACGTAACGCTTTATCTTGGGTCATCAGCTCAAGCGCTGCCGGAATACCGATCAAACGCGGTAGGCGCTGAGTACCGCCGCCCCCTGGTAGCAAGCCGAGCTTCACTTCTGGCAGACCCAGCTTGGGTTTAGGTGAGATCTTGGGATCGTCAATCGCGATGCGATAATGACAGGCCAATGCCAGCTCCAAACCGCCACCCAGCGCTGTGCCATTTAACGCGGCAACGACTGGCTTACCTGAAGTTTCAAGTTTGCGTAAGCTGTCTTTGAGATGTTCGGCCAATTCAAAGACTTGCTCGGCAGTTTTCATACTCGCCAACTGGTCGATATCAGCGCCCACCACAAAGGTTTCTTTTGCTGATGTCAGGATCAAGCCTATAGCCATCTCGTCATTGATAAAGCTATCGGTCAGCACAGCAAAGGCGTCCGTAAAGCCATCACCGATGACGTTCATTTTGCGGTGGCTTTGGTCGATTGTGACAGTAACAACTCCATTATCAAATTCGGCAGAAAAGTGCTTCAGTGCATTGATGGCATCTATGCTGTTTGTGATCATATTAAGTCCTTTTAATATTATTCTACTTCGATATAAATCCCTAAAAACCTATCGGCGCTATTTATCAAGACGATACACGCTCGATGATGGTGGCAATACCCATCCCGCCGCCGACGCATAGGGTAACCATCGCGGTGTTGAGATCACGGCGTTCTAACTCATCAAGGACGGTGGTCATCAGCATTGCGCCCGTGGCTCCAAGCGGATGACCCATGGCGATCGCGCCACCGTTGACGTTGACGATATCCAGAGAGATACCCAAGTCATCGGCAGTATTGAGTGGTATGGCAGCAAACGCCTCATTAATCTCCCACAAGTCGATATCGGAGGCTTGCATGCCCGCCTTTTTGAGGGCTTTTTGGCAGGCAGGCGTCGGCCCTGTCAGCATAATGGCTGGCTCTGAGCCAATGACTGAGGCCATGGTGATTTTGGCACGGGGTTTGAGTCCTGCCTTTTTACCAGCGGCAGCGCTACCGACCAAGCAGAGCGCCGCACCATCGACGATACCTGACGAGTTGCCTGCATGATGCACATGATTGACAGCTTCGATGGTGGTGTATCTGTCCAAAATCACACTATCAAAGCCCATCTTGCCAAATTTCGCAAAGGAAGGATTGAGAGCCGCTAGCGCCTCAGTGCTGGTATTTGGGCGAATGGTTTCGTCTTTCGCCAATAGCAGCATGCCATTGATATCAGAGACAGGGACGACAGAGTGGTCATAATAGCCATTTTCCCAAGCGTGCGCGGCCCGTTGATGCGACACGGTGGCAAAGGCGTCGACGTCGCTGCGGCTAAAGCCTTTTAGCGTGGCGATGGTATCAGCGCCAACGCCTTGCGGCACATAATGCGTCGCCTCATTGACCCTCGGATCCATATACCAAGCACCGCCATCAGAGCCCATCGGCACGCGGCTCATGGATTCTACGCCGCCTGCGACCACCATATCCTCCATACCTGACATGACTTTGGCGGCAGCTAAGTTAATAGACTCAAGGCCCGAGGCGCAAAACCGAGATAAGGTCACGCCCGCCACATTTTGCGCCCAGCCAGCATCTATCACCGCGATACGTGCAATATCAGAGCCTTGCTCGCCAACAGGGGTCACGCAGCCAAGCACCACGTCATCGACTAGGCTGGTGTCTAAGTGATGACGCTGCTGCAGCGCCTGCAGTAACGTGCGTGTCAGCCAAATCGGTGACGCTTGGTATAAGCTGCCATCCTTTTTGCCTTTACCACGCGGGGTACGAATCGCATCATAAATATACGCAGTCTCAGTCATAAAAATCCCTTTTTTATTGTTAAATCCTTAACAAATCTACATCTGTCTTTATCTTAAATACACCCAGCCATAAACCCAGATTGAGAATAAGTGACCACCATTTACATAAAACGTGAGGCCAGCTCTTTCATAATCTCATTTGTGCCGCCGTATATTTTTTGCACGCGAGCATCAGCATACAGGCGCGCGATGGGGTATTCGGTCATATAGCCATAGCCACCAAACAGTTGCACGCATTCATCAATCACCTCACACTGCTTTTGGGTGACCCAGTATTTGATCAGTGATGCATGCGGTACGGTCAGCTTGTCCTCCAGAATGGCATCGACAGCAGCATCACACATACTACTGGCAGCGAGATAATCTGCGTAGCACTCGGCCATCTTAAAGCGTGTATTTTGAAAGCGCCAAACCGGCTTACCGAAGGCTTCACGTTCTTTGACATAGTCCAACGTCAAATTAATTGCCAGCTTCATCGCGCCTACCCCAGATAAGGCAATAATAAGCCGCTCACGTGGCAGCTCCTCCATCATCTGGATAAAACCTTTACCCTCAACAGCGCCCAACAAATTGCGTTGTGGCACACGGACATTGCTAAAAAACAGCTCTGAGGTATCCTGTGCGCTCATACCGATTTTGTCGAGATTGCGACCACGCTCAAACCCTTCGGCCTTGTCGGTTTCTACCACGATGAGCGAGACGCCTTGCGCGCCTTTTTCGCGATCCGTCTTACAGGCTAGCAAGATAAGGTTGGCATGCTGACCATTGGTGATAAAGGTCTTGGAGCCATTGATGATATAGTCGTTGCCGTCTTTGACTGCGTAAGTTTTGATGTTTTGTAGATCAGAGCCTGTGCCAGGTTCGGTCATGGCGATGGCCGCGACATACTCGCCCGTTGCCATTTTAGGTAGCCACTCTGTCTTTTGCTCAGCAGTGCCATGCTTTAAGATATACGGCGCGACGATGCCCGAATGCACCATGCCGCCAAAGCCTGGCTGGTTGGCCTCTGCCTGTGCATACAGCAGCGCGGCCTCATGACCAAAATCACCGCCACCGCCGCCATACGCTTCGGGTATGGATGCGCACAAAAACCCCATCGCCCCTGCTTCTTCCCACGCAGCACGGTCTATCATGCCGTTTTTGCGCCATTCCTCGTCCTTTGACTGCCAACTTTTAAACATTTTAAGCGCACTGTCATAGACCATCTGATGCTCTTCGGTCATCCAGTTTGGGGTAAATTTTTCGATACTCATGGTGTCTTCCTTGACATGGTGGGTGGTTTATATTGAATAAATAAAGGTAAAACTCGTACCTTTTGGCTTTGGCATGAGACTCATACTAGGCCACTAATAGCACTTGCGCAAGACACTACGAACAAGTCAGTGCCACAAAAAAACCCCACCATTTAGTGAGGCTTTATGCAAACTATTTTCGAGATTATTGAGTAAATTCTTACACACTGCTAGAGGTCGGCAGTCCATAGGCTACTTTTTCGATGACCTCATCTTGCTGCAGCACCATCAGCTGATAGCCCTGAATCACCCCGTTGTAAGGCAGATGACCATCAAACTGCCGATAATGCTCACGGATACTCTGCTTGATCGCCGCCTTGCGCTCGCGCTCATCTAATGTCACAAACCCACTTGGCAAATGCACCTCAGTTGCCAACGCCGCCCCCCATCGAGACAGCCAATTGGCCCCGTCAACAAACGCAAAATCGACCTGCGCTCGCAGGCGGTAGTGAGGCAAAGTATCAGAGCGTTGCGCCACTTGAGCTTTAATCTGGGCGATATCTTCTGCAAATGGCTCATAAGGTAGCTCAAGTATCTCAAACAGCGTGGCCAAAAACGCATCAGCACTAAAGTATCTGTCCATATAACTGTCATCAAGCCCAAGATGACGATGACACAAGACATGGCGCAAGCGCTCACAAGCAGGTATGGTATGGCCTAACGGATAGCCCATGGCTCTGATGATATCTGGTGCACGCAGCTCTAGCGTGTTGATTTGAGTAACAATATACTGAGCAAGCGGGTGCTGCGGGCGATAGTGACGAGTGTATTTAGAAAGATGAGATGAGTGGCTCATGATGGTGGACACCTTAGATTCCTATAACTCCGACGAAAAATAATAAAATCAGGCACAAATGAGGATGTCGGAGTACAGGCTCATGCGCTTTACCAGAGTTGTTTTATATCGTGCTGGAAGTTGCAAGGTTTGTACGCCATCATTCAATTGACATCATCGTCGTCAATAGTGATTGGCAATACAAAACTGTTAAACCCACGATAAATCGTTTTATGATGATAGCACATCAGATAAGCGTAAATAAATACGGAACTGTGTGTCTGTTTGTGAATAATTATTTTACTCTCAAATAACTGCTTTTTTTAGATGAAGTCCATCCTTTAATTTTCACCCCCGCTCTTTAGTCCTCTCCATAGTAGGTTGCGTCATCCACCCAAACGATCGGATCTTCGCATAGGTGAACCAAGTGATACCAGATATCACTACTGCGGGCGATACGGTGATGACCGCCGTCGAAGTAATCGACTTCCCAGCTCTCAGGCAGATTGACCAAAGTTCGTCTAGCCACCGCCACATCCAAGCTTTCATCGTCGACCTCCATCATGACTCGCATCATCTCGGTGTTTGATGTCGGAAAAGACAGCTTCATATCAGAGATGTTTGGAATACGATCGGCCAACACCTCACTCGGATAGATACAAGGCGCAACCAATAGCGCCCGCAAGTTGTATTGGTGGGCGAAATGATTGGCAAACCAGCCGCCCAGCGAATGCCCTGCCAGCACCACGCGCGGATACTGTGTTATTTTTTCACGAATCAAGGCATCATAAATCTCAAATACTTCTGCAAAGTTGTCTCGGTAATTGACCGTTTGGCAATATTTTGGCTCACGGGTGATACAGGTATATTTGCTGGTCTCATTGCTTGAGTCAAGCCCATGAAAAAACAACAAAAACGTGTCATTGTTTTCGATAGGAAACATCATAGCGTTCTCCTTTTTTTAATAATTATTTATTTTTTTCAACAGCTTGGCTTATAGATTTAAATTAGATTAAACTGCTTTTTGGCTATAGTCAGTTCACTATAAAAATGTTATAGCAAGGCTGATAGAAATTTTTGCAACCTCTGTCTGCGTAGGCACAGCACGCCAGAAAATTTTTATCGGCCTTGCTGATCAATAAACGTATGATTCTTTTATTTAGAATCGACTATAGCGACCTGCGCTTGGTATAAAGCCAAAACCTCCTCACAAGCCTGCATCGAGATATTTTTTGCAAAACCCTCATTAAACCAAAAGTCATAAACAGCTTGGATAATACCTTTTACCGCTTGCGCATCTTTTGGCTTTTGCTTTTTTAGTTTGAGCGCGATGTCTTGCGCCTGTATATCCGACTCGCTATAAGGCGCGCTCCAGCCCACGCAGTAACGATACAGCACATCGTTAATCGCTAAGATAAATATGGCATTGGTCACCCCAAATGCGTCAATCAGCCGCTCAAGCAGCACACAACGCTCCTCGTAAACACTGGCCTCTATCGGCATTTCGGACTTTTCAAATAGACATTCGCTACTCACCATAGGTAAGGGCTTACTAAAATCCTCCCATAGCAGTGGATAAGACCCACCTATACCGCCTTTCTCCACCACGTTAAAGCGCCAAATGGCGTAATGCGTCTTAGCCCCCTTAAAGGGCAGGTGTATCAGCCACTGCATCAACGCATCACTGTCATAAATGATATGACTGCTACCGATACGCACGCCTTGGTTGGGTAGTACATCGGTGTATAAACGGTCCATGTCATCACTATAAAGCTTTACTTTATTTAGATTTTCCTCACTGATATCACCGAGCTTGGCCCCTGCCTCTATTATGTTTCGATAAGGCATAAATAGCGCGACAAAGCTCAGCGTCTCATCGCTATTATTCACAAAATAAATGTCATCTACATAATTGTCTACCGACACACTTTCGAGATAAAACAAGGGTTTTTTTCGTACTCGCCCTTGCTCACTGGCCAATGCCGTTAACCCAGACAGTTTTGAGCGACCTGCCCACTGCATATTGTCTACGCGTTTTTGCTCAAATTCATACGTTAACTTTGTCATTGTCATATCCTTATTATTTTAGTTTTGCATTGCTTGTTGCATAGTTTGTCGAATTGCTGGTTTTATTGTTTGGCAGCACTTGGCGATATCCTTGTTTTCGGCAAGCCGAGTCTGTTCGCCATTTTATTAAATGACGTCGCTTATCTATCAGTTAGTATTTATAAAGGAAAGTAGATTAATCGCTTTGGTCAAGCAGTTGTTTTATGAAGCGGGTTTTTTGACGCAGTTTGCTATTATCGTCTCGTCAGCATGTTTGCCAGACTCACGAGCGTTTTTGTGCTCAATCTTTATGCTTATTAACAACTATG
Organism: Psychrobacter sp. L7; assembly: GCF_002810365.1. Taxonomy (NCBI): domain Bacteria; kingdom Pseudomonadati; phylum Pseudomonadota; class Gammaproteobacteria; order Moraxellales; family Moraxellaceae; genus Psychrobacter; species Psychrobacter sp. L7. Next base: position 399,605 of record NZ_NEXR01000003.1, on the reverse strand, counting down.
ATTTTTGGATTTGTAAAGGCAAAGGAAGATAAGATAAAACGAAAATAGCATCATTAAAGACAACTCAGTGAAAAAGTGAGGCATTGCGCCCCGAGGGCTCACTGTTTGTCCAGTTGTTGTTTATAGTCAGTTTTAGATAAAATCGATACGCTCATATGAACGGGCAACTGGTATAAATTTTCCTTGCTTACTGTGTCTACGCTGACAGATGCTGCGCAAAATTCATACCAGCTGCATTGTATCGTTTTTAAAGTGAATTAACTATATCCGGTTATGGTTTTTAAAATTATTGCTGCCTGACTCAATAACTATAATATAAAGATTGATAAAAATACAGTGTATTTATATCATCTGCGACAACGGCTGTCGCGTATTCACACTTACGGTGAGTCATGAGTCATACTCATAAGACAAGACCTACTCAGCGGCATCTATCAGAGTATTTAGCGTGTCTGCCATGTCGTCATCGAGCAGATGATCTTCTATATAATTGAGCAACTGATGGATGGTGTTTAGATCCATCGCTCTGATGCGTAAGCTGGCTAGCGCCTCGTTAATAGATTCTAAAGAAGTTGCTGTATCGTCTAAATCGCCTTCAGACTCACCATGGACCAGCCAGTATATCTTTTCTAGCACGGTGTTTTTTTCGGTCAAGGTAGAATAACCGTCGCCTTGGATAAATAGATTAAAGTGGTACGGTATTTCGATATCATTGATAAAAAACGTACGCATACAGTCTATGGTATAGGCTTGATTGTCTGAGCTGTCATTTGAATTTGAGCCTTCATTACTGTCTTCGGCTTGCTCGTACTCCAGCTGCTCTGTTACCAAGCTGCCTAATATCTGATAACCGCCTGCTTTTACCTTGTGATTATAGATAATCGCCGCATCCGCTATGGCATCAAAGATGACCGCAGCGATGTCCAACGTATTGTCATCGATATCATAAAATTGCTTTAGTGCAGGCAAAAACTCGCTTAGCTGGTCTTCAGGCACGTGCGTGAGAAACTGCTGCTCGTATATTTTTATCATGTCTTCAGGAGCATAGGTGTTTACGTTGTCGGTCTCGTTTCTGCCAGTGGGTTGTAACGGCAAAAAGTGATAAGGGTTTTCTTTGGTCATGCAGGACGGCCTTGTTGTATGAATTGATGGTTTTATAGCGGCTATTATCTCTTATTTAGAGGTTTTTAGATATACGATCTAGATGAGCGCGATTGACGCGATATCGTCCGTTCGATATCAAATTAACAATCCTTAGCAAAAAAGTCCTTTAACTAATGCCGCGGTCTTGGTATCTTGCCTCGCCATTCTTATATTGCTAAAGGTGTTTACCACCCAGCATTTTACCCCCTTATTGGCTAATCTTCTTATCGTATTAGAGCGTGTCCTTATTGTTCTTACTTAATTATTCTTGCTTAACTATTCTTACTCATCGAGTGAAGACACGCCCTAGCATTTTCTTGTATTGGATCTTATGAAACACAACATTGAGGCGAGCCTAGATGCTCGCCGGACTCAGTATTTTCAAGTATTTTTGATGGGCGTCAGTGCCTTTATCATGAATACCACAGAATTCGTCCCCGTCGCCCTACTCAGTGACATTGCCCAAGATTTTTCTATCACCACTGCCGAGACTGGCTGGATGCTGACGCTGTATGCGTGGATCGTTGCGGCCATGTCATTGCCGCTGATGCTACTGACCAGTCGCTTTGAGCGTAAAAGCTTACTCCTAGCATTGTTTGCGGTATTTATCGCCAGTCATGTATTGTCCGTATTTGCTTGGAGCTTTGATGTGCTGCTGATCAGCCGCGTAGGTATCGCGCTATCGCATGCGATATTTTGGTCCATCACCGCGGCGATTGCCATACGAGTAGCACCAGAAGGCAAAAAAGCACTGGCGCTAAGCGTGCTTGCGACGGGTACCTCATTGGCGATGGTGCTAGGGGTGCCGTTGGGGCGTTTGGTTGGTCAATGGTTTGGCTGGCGCGCGACGTTTGGCGGGATTGGGGTAATTGCTTTTGTGGTATTTATGCTACAAGCCAAGCTGTTACCGACCTTGCCCAGTATGTTTCAAGGCTCTTTTAGAAAAATACCAGAACTGCTAAAAAACCCATTATTGGTCTGCCTGTACTTGCTTATCCTATTGGTCTTTACCGCTCACTATAGCGCCTACTCTTATATTGAGCCGTTTATGCGGCAGGTCGGCTCAGTGAGCGAAAACTCAGCGACGATCATTTTACTGTTATTCGGTGTCGCAGGGATTGCCGGCAGTGTCATATTTAGCCGTTGGGGTGATCGATTTAACACGCGGATTATGCTGGTCTCGACGATACTGATGCTTTTATCTATGCTAGTACTGCTATATGTGGTGACCTCGATCTGGGTGCTCAGCCTAATTGCCTTGTTATGGGGCGCGGCGCTGATGCTACTGATCATCTCCATGCAAGCCAAAGTCATCATGGTCGATGTCAATGCCCAAGACATGCTGATGTCGATGTTTTCGGGTATTATTAATTTAGGAATTGGTACGGGGGCGCTCTTTGGTGGATACGCGGTGACGCATCTGTCGCTATCAAGCGTGGGCTATGTCGGGGCGGCCATCGCTAGTGCGGCGCTGCTACTGATGCTATTTATGATCAAACGCTTTCCTGAGCTGAGTAAAAGACTCGGCTAATTAAGGCTAGATGATTCGAACCTAAATACAATGCCAGCCTACTAAACGGTCTGGCATTTTTTATGCTACTCATCACCATATCTTAGGGCGTGTCTTCAATTCACGCGATAGCTATCTAAATGGGCTAAAAATGGTCAAATCTTGTCAAACGTCGTCAAATAGCTGGTCAATATTCTGATATTAACGGCGCTATTTTCCTTGTTTGACGGCAATTTATCTCATTTTTATCACCATTTTTGAAATAAAGACACGCCCTAGTAATTTACATAAACAGCAGCAATTTGCATAAACTTTTATAACTTCTATTGAACGAGTGTTCAGGCAAAGCTATACTCATTGCTACCGGACTTTTTGTACTGCATTACCCACACAAGGATAAGTGTAAAATGGGCAATCTTTTACGCCAGACAGCGGTGGTACTTGGTTTGTGTATCATGCGTATGGGGCACATAAGCGCCAATTTCTTCGGTCTTTCGGAGAAGCAACATGCGTGAGGACAGCTTGCCATCAGAGCCGCGCAATCGCACGCCGCCGCTTAGCTTAGGCAGGTTACATTATGCTTGGGTTGTCGCCGTTACAGGCTCTATAGCGATGTTTTGCGGGCTGGGCTTAGGACGATTTGCCTTTGGTATGCTGCTGCCGTCGATGTCGGCGTCTTTGGCATTGAGCTACACCCAAAGCGGTATATTAGGTTTTGCCAATCTGATCGGTTATCTTGTCGCTGTGCTTTTAAGTCCGCTTATTCTACCTAGGTTTGGTACTCGTTTAACCGGTACGGCCAGTCTTGTGGTCATCGCAGCCTCTATGCTTGGTATGGCTTTTACCACCAGTTTTCCTATGCTTTGCGCTTTTTATGTGCTCACTGGTATTGGCAGCGGCGGCGTGGTCTTACCGATGATGAGCGTCATGTCACACTGGTTCTTTCCGTCGCATCGCGGGCTGGCGTTGGGGCTGGTGATGGCAGGCCCTGGCTTTGGCATTATTCTATCGGGCTTTGTCGTCCCAAAACTATTGCCCTTTTTTAGCTTACTGTCTTGGCAGACGGGTTGGCTGATTTTTGCGCTGATCAATATTGTGGTGGCGTGCCTTACTTTTGCGTTGATTCGCAATCATCCAGACGATGTCACGCGCAGCCCTTTCGGGCGTGTACCCACTTCGCCCGTAAAAAACAAAAAGAATCTAGAGCGCAGTAACCTCAAGCTACTCGTGCATTTGGGCGTTATCTTTGCTATTTATGGCGCGACTTATATGGTTTATGTGACCTTCATCGTGACCAGTATGGTGGGCTCTTATCAGCTCAGTGAAGCGGCTGCAGGCAGTATTTGGGCATGGATTGGTCTACTGAGTGTCTTTTCTGGCATGCTTTTTGGCTGGATCTCTGATCACATCGGCCGTCGCCTTGGGCTCGCGCTGGCATTTTTCTTTCTTGCCATCGCTTATCTGTTAATCGGCTTAACGGATTGGCATTTGGGGTTATATTTGTCGATTATTTTGTTTGGTTTCGTGGTCTGGAGCGTTCCTGTCATTATGGCCGCCTGCGCTGGTGATTATTTTGGTGCAGCTGCAGCAGCCAGTGCGCTTGCAGCGCTGACATTTGCCTTTTCGGGTGGTCAAGCGCTTGGACCCGTGGCAGCAGGTTATCTTGCAGAGCTGACGGGCGACTTTCGCATCAGCTATATGGTCTCTGGTCTTGCCGCCTTTGTCGCCATTGGACTGGCTTTATTATTACAGCCGCAAAAACCGCTTTAATTTGCGCCAAAGTTTGGCCGCTTGATAAGGCAAATGACTTTATAATAATGGCGTTTTTTAGACAAAAATGATTAACAACATAGAGTCAATCCAGTATAAAAACGATACAGTGATACGCTGATGTACTTAGGGCGTGTTGAACAGTCAACCATGGCACTGACAGAGACTATTTTTTAGACGATTTGAAGGTAAAAATAGTAAGCTTAGTCGCTCTAAGCGTCTATTTTTACCAATAAAGCGGCAAGAAAGAGTCCTGTCCCTACGGCTGATGCTAAAATTGCGCCATACTGCGTTGCAAATCTAGCTAAGGCATCTGCATTATCGTCGCTTTGCGCCTTGTCTGGAACAATTTTAGCGATCAGCAGTGCCTATTTGTGAACATTCAACACGCCCTAATCAGACAGAGATTTTTAAGGGGAGCCGCATGAGTGCACAAGCCAAGTTCAATCGTGATGAGGTGATCGAAAAAGCCAAAAACCTCTACTGGGAAAAAGGCTATCACGCCACCTCGATGCGAAACCTACAAGATGTCGTCGATATGCGCCCTGGCAGCATCTATGCCGCGTTTGGTAATAAAGACAGCTTATTTACAGAAGCCTTAAACCGCTATGCTGAGCAAGGCGCGGCCAATCTTGCCAACTGTATTGCCCAAGAAAAAACCGTGCTCGCAGGCCTACAGCGTTTTATTCGAAGCGTCACCATCTGTAGCAAAGGCTGTGCGCCCAGCGGTATCTGCATGGTGGTCAAAACCATCGGCGAGCTGACACAAAACGATAGTCCAAAATTGCTCACCCACGCGACTAGTATCTTAAAGCAGGTAGAAGCCTCTTTTGTCAACACCTTTGAGCAAGCGATCGACCATGGCGAGATCAGCTGTGATCAGGACCCTGCCGAACTGGCACGCTATTTCCAAATCCAGCTCATCGGCTTGCGTACCTATGCGCAGGTCAACCCTGATACAGAGGCCATCGAGCGGTATATTGATACTATGTTTAGGCATTTTTTATGACATGGTTTTTGACAGATTTTTGACATGGCGTTGAACATAACTTTTAACATCACTTAAACGCAAGGCCCTTGTGATGTCAGCATTTTATTTAACGGCTATTTTTTAATAACTGCTGACAGCGCTCAATCACCGGCGCATCGACCATCTCGCCCTCTACCTTAAATACCGCCTGCCCGTGGCGCTCGTACTCTGTCACCACTCGCCGAGCGAACTCCATCTCGGCAGCGGTTGGCATCAGCGCGTTTTGTACCACGGCCACTTGTTTGGGATGGATACAGAGCATCCCTGCCATCCCCATCTGCGACCAGAGCTGCACGTGCGTGGTCAATCCTTTGGCATCCTGAAAATCAGGATACACGGTATCGATGGGCGGCGCTAACTGATGGATTTTAGAGCTAAGGATAAGCTGATAGCGAATCTGATTGGCGATAATATCTGCCGCCGGCGTTCCTACTTGTACGTTCAAATCATTACACAAATCCAAAAACCCATAGCTAAAAGCACGCAGCCCCGACGCTTTTGCCATCGTATCGACTTGATACAGACCACGCGCGTTTTCTATCAGTGCAATGACAGACAGTCGAGTTAAATGATGGACGGATTCGATATCTGTGGCCTGTTCTGCCTTGGGCAATATGATGCCAGCGAGATTGGGCATCCGCTCACAGGCTTTTATGTCTTTGGCAAACTCATCACTGCCTGCTTGACTGATCTGATACGCACCCACACGGGCCGATAGTCGGCATGAGCATAATACTCTTGTAACGCCTTGCGCGCTGACGCTTTATCCTCTAGAGCCACGGTATCTTCTAAGTCGACAATGACAGCATCTGCGCCACTGGCAAAGGCTTTGGCCACTCTGTCCATGCGCGTTGCCGGTACAAATAGCCATGTATTGGCATTGTGAGTGTTTTCGGTATGTGCAGTATCGTCTGTACGTGATGTCATTCCAACTCTCATTAATGTATATTGATACGTATTTTGTCATTATTCGTTCATTCTAACATTGAGTTCAGCGACAATGTAGTTTATGATTTTGAGACCTTATTTTATCTTATTTGTAGAGAATCAAAATGTTTGAACGCGTCGACTATTATGCGGGTGACCCTATCTTGGGTCTAGTAGATAAATTTGTTGCTGATAGCAACCCAAACAAAGTCAATTTGGGCATCGGCATCTATTATGATGAAGATAGCAAACTGCCAGTACTTGAGTGTGTAAAAACCGCCGAGCAACGAATCGCTGACCCCATCTCGCCCAGACCTTATCTGCCGATGGCAGGATTGCCAGGGCATCGCCTCGCCTGTCAAAACCTACTGTTTGGTAAGGACGCCGCGGTGCTACAAGAAAAACGCGTCGCTACCATTGCCACATTGGGCGGCTCTGGCGCGCTAAAAGTCGGCGCTGAGTTTATCCATGAATGGTTTCCTGCCTCCAAGTGCTATGTGAGCGATCCGACGTGGAGCAACCATATTGCTATCTTTGAAGGCTCGGATGTCGAGGTGGGCACCTATCCTTACTACGATACTGCCACCAGCAGCATTAAGTTTGATGAGATGCTAGCTTTCATTGCAAAGTTAAATAAACACGATGTGGTGCTACTACATCCTTGCTGCCACAACCCAACTGGTATGGACTTGACCCATGCCCAGTGGGATGAGCTATTGGACATCATGAAACAGCGTGAGCTGATTGCATTTATGGACATCGCTTATCAAGGCTTTGGGCAAGATATGGACCACGATGCTTATGCCATTCGCAAAGCTGTGGCGCTGGGTTTACCTGTGTTTGTGAGCAACTCATTTTCCAAAAACTTGTCGCTATATGGTGAGCGCGTGGGCGGCTTGTCTGTGGTATGCCCTACGGCAGAAGAGGCCGAGCGCGTCTTTGGCCAGCTCAATTACGCCGTACGCCGTATCTACACCAGCCCGCCATCACACGGTGGCCGCGTGGTCGATATCGTCATGAACGACGAAGTGTTGCACCAGCAGTGGGTCGGCGAAGTTTACGGCATGCGTGATCGCATCAAAGCCATGCGCCTCAAGCTAAAATCAGTACTAGAAGCCAACGTGCCAGCGCGCAATTTTGACTACATCACCAAGCAAAACGGCATGTTTAGCTTCACAGGATTGACCCCCAAGCAAATCGAGCGCTTACAAACAGAGTTTGGGGTTTATATCGTCTCAAACTCACGTATGTGTATGGCAGGCCTAAACGTCAACAACGTCGACTATGTCGCCAATGCCATGGCCGAAGTGCTAAAAGACTGATCGCGCTGAGCGAAGTGCTAAGCCATTTACAAACCGTATAAAAAATAAAAACCGCCTAGAGACTCACCTCTGGGCGGTTTTTTACTTTGCGTACAAGCTGTGCTGTTACGGCCAATCACTCATTACTATTTAAGACAAAGCTAAGCAAATGACTAATTATTTTCAACTGGCTATCAGTGACTCAGCAAATAATTAGGCAAGCATACCGCCATCGACGACCACCGTCGCACCCGTGGTATAGCTCGACGCATCAGACACCAGATACAACACCGTGCCCGCCATCTCGTCCGGATCGGCCACGCGTCCTAACGGAATGGCATGTAGTGCCATTTTTAAGACCTTATCATTGGTGGTCAAGGCCGAGGCAAACTTGGTATCGGTCAGACCTGGCAGCAGCGCATTGACGCGAATGTTTAAAGGGCCGCATTCTTTGGCAAAGGCCTTGGTCATACTAATCACCGCCGCTTTAGTAATTGAATAGATACCTTGCTTATCACCGGCGACCAAGCCATTGACCGAAGCGGTGTTTAAAATCACCCCGCCGCCCTGCTCGCGCATCATCTTACCCGCCGCCGTCGACATAAAGAAATAACCACGAATATTGACTTCTACCGTCTTATCAAACGCGCCCAGATCGGTATCTAAAATATGACCATAATAAGGGTTTGCCGCGGCGTTATTGACCAAGATATCAATACGGCCAAATTCACTCTTGATATGCTCAAAAATTGCCTCTATCTGCTCCATATCACCAACATGGCAAGCAAAGGCACTGGCTTTATGACCGTCAGTTTTGATGCTGTCAGCGACCGCTTGGCACGCATCAATCTTACGGCTAGAGACAATCACATGCGCGCCTCTAGATGCCAATAGACGAGCGATAGACTCTCCAATACCGCGGCTTGCGCCTGTCACTAACGCAATCTTACCCGTTAAATCAAATAAATCTTTCATCATTACTCCTTATATTTTGAACTAGCTATTCAGTTTTCAATTTTTTTATCGTAACCACTTCATAAATTATAGTCGAAAAACTGCAAATACATTACAAGGCAGCCGAGCATAGATAGTACAAATAGTACATCGAGCGAGGCTAACGCCGTAATGGTTTGGCAGTTATTTGACTATTAAGCCAACATGCCACCATCAAGGGTAAAGGCATGACCATTCATAAAGCTACTTTCATCACTCGCCAGCCACACAATCGCACCCGCTACTTCACCAACGTCACCCAATCGGCGCATTGGGCTGGCTTTGATGGTTGCTTGTTGGGCGCGCTCATCCATATTTGCCATAGTATTACGCACCATCGGCGTATCGATAAAGCTTGGGCAAACGGCGTTAAAGCGGATATTGACACGCGCATATTCATGAGCCGCAGACTTGGTCAGCCCCATAACGCCATGCTTGGCCGCGCTATAGGCGGATAATAGCGGCGCAGAACGCAAACCAGCAATGGAGGCCACATTAATCACATGACCGCCGCCGTTGGTCGCCATGCAAGCAACGGCAGCACGCATACAATGCCAAACGCCTTTTAGATTTACGGCGATATTACGATCAAAATCATCGTCACTTAGCTCGTGCATTGGTGCTGGCTTATGGTCAATACCGGCGTTATTTATCACCACATCAAGACCACCAAACGTTTCCATAATAAAAGCAAATAGCGCACGCACTTCATCGCCACTGGTGACATCGACCTTTTTGAAGACGATGCTATTGCCCGCGTCTTGCCCTTGCTGAGCAACGGCTGCGCCCATCTCTTCTGCCAAATCGCCAATGACGACTTTCGCACCGCGACTGGCGAGCAGTAGCGCACTGGCAGCGCCAATGCCAGACGCGCCGCCGGTGATTAAAATGCGTTTACCAGTTACGTCTGATGCAATTCCATTTGTATTCACTGTCATGATTTACCCCTCTACCTTAAGTACCAGCTTGCCGAAGTTTTCACCTTTAAACAGCATCATCAAGGTATCTGGGAAGGTCTCGATACCCTCGACAATATGGTCTTTTACTTTAATGTCACCTGACCCAATCCAGCCTGCAATGTCTTTCATCGCTATCGGGTATTCTTTGATATTATCAAAGACGACGATGCCTTCCATACGCGCACGATTGACCAACAGTGACAGATAATTTGATGGTCCTTTGACCTCTGTGGTGTTGTTATATTGGCTAATCGCCCCGCAAATCACGATACGCGCATGCAGATTAATTTGCGTGAGGACGTCATTTAAAATGTCGCCGCCGACATTGTCAAAGAAGACATCGACGCCATCTGGACAGGCCTGTTTTAAGCCTTTTTTCACATGTTCATTTTTATAATCTACCGCCGCATCAAAGCCCAGCTCATCGACCAAGAATTTACACTTCTTAGCACCACCAGCGATACCGACGACGCGGCAGCCTTTGAGTTTGGCGATTTGCCCAACCAAGCCGCCGACCGCGCCGGCAGCACCAGAGACGACGACAGTCTCGCCCGCCTTTGGTTGACCCGTCTTTAATAAACCAAAGTAGCCCGTCATACCCGGCATACCGAGCACGCCCAAGTAATAAGACAATGGCGCAAGGTTTGGATCGACTTTATGTAGTCCAGTACCGTCACTGATGGCATAGGACTGCACGCCGTTATGACCTGCGACATAATCGCCAACAGCAAACTTTTCATGCTTACTTTCAATGACTTTACCCACGGTACCTGCGCGCATCACCTCGCCAATCTGTACGGGCGGTATATACGATTTGGCATCGTTTAACCAGCCACGCATCGCCGGATCTATTGAGATATATTCGATTTTTATCAACAGCTCACCATCTGCGATAGTCGGCAGTTCTGTCTCGGTATATTCCCAAGTTTCCGCACTTGGTTCGCCAATTGGTCTTGCTCTTAAGCGCCACTGCTTATTGATCTGTTCGTTATCAGCTGTCATTATTTATTCCTTTAAAATTGTATAAAAAGTCATTGGGATCGTTTGCTCGAAAATCGTTTGTTCAAAATAAGATAAAGATAGTAAGGAGCGTTATGCTGGTATAATTTTTTCTCGCTTGCTGTGCGCTTTGCACTCCAGAGGCTTCGAAAAATTTATCCCAGCATCACTTTTAGCATCCTATTAATAAATATTGTTATGTTAAAAACTTACCAAACAATCTCTTAAAACCATTCTACTTGCATATTGGTACAGACTGCATTGTCATTATTTAACAGCTCAATATCGCGATTGATTAGCGGTAATTCCCAATCAATAAAGTATTTTGCTGCTTGGATTTTGCCATGATAGAAGTTTTGCTTATCAACGTCGGCCGTATCATTTAATAATTGTTCCGCTTTACTCGCTTGGCGAATCCAAATCCAGCTCACGACGATAGAGGCAAAGATATTCATCAATGCTTGGGCATTACCCGTCAACGTCATGGCTTTTTCCGTTTGTAGGATTTTGCTTAAATGCACGAGCACTTCATGCAAATGACCCATATAAGGCATCAGTTTACCCGCAAGTTTCGCAGTTTCTGGTGTGCTGATATTTTCTAAATCTTGGGTGATTTCACGTTGTAGAATTTGGATACCAAGTCCACCTTTTTGCCATAACTTACGAAATGACAAATCTAACGCCTGTACGCCATTTGTGCCTTCATGAATGGGGTTGAGACGATTGTCACGCCAAAACTGCTCGGCTTGATATTCACGCGTATAGCCTGCCCCGCCCAATACTTGAATGCCTAAATCATTGGCTTTTGGACCATATTCAGACGGCCATGCTTTGAGCACTGGTGTGAGTAAATCTAGTAGTTCTGATAGCTCGTTTTTGAGCGTGGCGTCTTCACAGGTGTTGATACGATCAATGAGATTGGAGCCATATAGACAGAGTGAAATGCCGCCCTCGCTATAGGCTTTTTGTGCAAGGAGCATACGTTTGACATCACCATGATTAATAATTGCCGTTGCTGCATCTTCAGGTTTATTATTGGGCGCGATTCTGCCTTGGGTTCTGTCTTTGGCATAATCGAGTGAGTACTGATAACCGCGATAGCCAATCATCGCCGCGCCAAAACCAACCGCGATGCGCGCTTCGTTCATCATCTTAAACATATAACGCAAGCCAAAATGCTCATCCCCTATCAGATAGCCGTGACACTCGCCGGCATCACCGAAGCTCAATGCCGTAGACGTCGCGCCGCGATAGCCAAGTTTATGAATAAGTCCAGTTAAATGGACGTCATTACGCTCGCCGACTGACAAATCATCATTGAGTCGATACTTGGGCACGGCAAATAGCGAGATGCCTTTGACGCCAGCGGGGCCACCCGGCACTTTGGCTAATACCAAATGCACGATATTGTCAGACAATTCATGATCACCTGCTGAGATATAAATCTTACTGCCTTTGATACGATAGCTGCCGTCATCTTGTTTGACAGCGGTGGTTTTGATATCAGCAAGCGATGAACCTGCATGCGGCTCGGTCAATGCCATGGTGCCGGTAAACTCGCCTGTTAGCATGCGCGGCATAAAGGCATTTTTAATCTCATCACTGGCGAAATGTGAGATGACGTTAATCGCCGCCGTGGTCAAAAATGGATAAGCCGTGGTCGACGGATTGGCGGCCATAAAGTAGCCTGCCACCGCCGTCATCACCGTCTCAGGCAGTTGCATGCCACCATCGTCAAAGCGATAACGACCGGCGATAAAGCCCGACTCACGAAACGCATCAAAGGCGACTTTGACGTCATCTATCATACTGACTTTTTTACCATCAAACTGTGGCTCGTTCTTGTCGGCCACATGGTTATGCGGCAAAAACAAATCGGTGGCGATTTTATTGGCGGTACCCAATACCGCGTCAAAGGTTTCGCGGCTGTGTTCTGCAAACTTAGGACGTTTGGTTAAGATTTCTGCGTTCAATACATCGTAGAGTTGAAACGGTAATTCAAAGTCGTTGATAAGCGTATCTGCTGCCATAGTGCCCTCGCTGGCTCATTAAATTTGTTGATGACTTGATAGTAATCTAATTTAACGCCTTACCGTATTGTCATTTATGACATAATCATGGTCAAATAAGACAATACTCATGTGTTAAATTAGAAAAACCTCGTCGAAAAACGTCATTTTTAATAAACATTTTTAAAGGAAATTACGTAGCCATGCCCTACTTTAAACCCTTTAACGTCATCATCGTTGGCTTCGATGGCGTACTCGGCAGCGCTTTGACAGGGGCGTTGGATTTATTTTCATTTACTGGTGTCAGCTGGCAGCGCTTTTTGGATGAGACGGTAGAACCAAGGTTTAAGGTGCAGATTGCCAGCCTTGGCGGCGTCGATATCAGATGCAGCAATCGCTTAATCATGCAAGCGCATTGCGATATTCGGCAGGTGACGGACTGCGATTTATTATTAATCCCAACGATTGGCGATTCCATCGATAAAGTGCTGAGTCAGAACGCTGAGTTGCTTGTACATATCAAGCGACTGGCGAGTACCAAAGCCGATATCGCCAGCAATTGCAGTGGCGCATTTTTTTTGGCAAAGGCAGGCTTGCTCGATGGCAAAGTCGCGACCACTCATTGGGGCTATGCCAATAAGTTTAAGGCGGATTTTCCACTGGTGGATTTACAAGAAAACCAGTTTGTTACTCAATCAAAAAGCCAGTCAAAAGAACAATCGGGCAATATATTCTGTGCGGCAGGCGGTAGCGCCTTTTATGACTTGGGATTATTGTTAATCGAGCGTTATTGCGGGCGTGAAATTTCTACCCAAGTGGCAAAAACTCAGATTATTGATAGTAAACGCGGTAATCAAAACAGCTATACCAACGTGACTTTGCATAAGCCGCACGCTGACCAGCTGGTTCAGCAAGTACAAGAATTTATCGAGGAAAATTTTAGGCAAGCGATACAGGTGAGCCATTTGGCCGCCATGGTCAATATCACCCCGCGCACGTTAAACAGACGCTTTCAAGCTGCCGTTACGATGCGCCCGATTGAGTATATTCAAGCAGTGCGTATTGAGCAGGCAAAGCGCTTACTGGAATTGGGCGATGTGACGATAAAATCGCTCGCTGAGCAAGTCGGCTATGATGATATCTCATCATTTACTAGGCTGTTTAAACGCGCCACCGAGCTAACCCCAAAAGAGTATCAAGAGAAGTTTTCACGACTGGCGATTTAGACCTTTATTTTATTATATTTTTAACCACTAAATATTCTGCCACAAGCCTTCGACATGAATGGCATCTGCTTTAATCGTTGGGTAATCACTAAACGTCAATTGATAACCACCATCTGTATTGGCACTAATCTGACACGTCGCGCCAAGTGGAAAGCTGTGCTTTTTCCCAATATGACCAAAACGCATGCCGCTATAAATCGGCAATCCTGTCAGCTGATGCAATTGACGAATCACAGTAGCGACATCATAACGCTTGTCATAACTGTCCTCACCGCTACCCGATAACGCGCCAAATACAATCGCCTGCTGACCTTTAAACACCCCTGCCAAATACAAATCATAAAGCATGCGCTCGATACGGTAGGCTTGCTCGCCGACGTCTTCTAAAAACACAATACCGCCGTCAATACGCGGTAAGTACGCACTACCCGCCAGCGCCGACACCACACTTAGATTGCCGCCCCACATAGTGCCGGTTAGCGTTTTGGGATCAGCAGTTGCTAAAACACTGGGTAGATTAGGACTGGTGAGTGACGCATCTTGTATATCGATAGTCAGATTGGGAGTGGTTAATGCTTCTACAAATTGGCGACAGCTAACCTCATCAGGCTTGGTTTTGCCAAACTCGCTATAGAGCATCGGTGCCGCAAGCGAGCTCATACCACCTTTTGCCAACAGCGCACACTGAATCGCCGTCACATCGCTAAATCCTGCCAGTATCGTGCCGCGCTCCTTCATAATGCGCCCAAGCGTCGGCCAGTCCACCATAGGCAATAGGCGCATAGCACCATAGCCACCGCGTACCCCAAGTAGCAATTTAGGCGCTTTGATTGCACCAGTGGCGATGTTTTGCAAATCACTGGCGCGCTGCGAATCCGTACCCGCAAAGCGCAAATACTGCCGCTCGGTAATGGCAGGGTTATCTACCTGAAAACCCGCGCAGGCCAAGCGCTCTAAAGCCCGCGCATTACGCTCCTGGCTACCTCCGACGTTGGAGCTGGCAAACAGCCGCGTCTCAATACTTGGTGTGATGCAAAGACGATTTGCCGGCAAGCTCTCAGCCATTGCCTTTTCAGCAGCACGCTCCTCTACAGCCGTTGGCAGATCATCTTTGGTCAGTGGCAGGTGGCTCTCTGGCGGGTTCGCCTGTACAGATGAGTGCGCCACGGCACGCGTGACGAGCAACCCCACCCCTGCATAGAGGCTAGCTTGACGCAGGAACTGGCGACGATTGAGGGCGGAGGATATCTTGGTCATAATGCTACCTTTATTGTCATCGATGACGACTTTATTCAGCAATACTTTATTTCGTAATAGTTTATTAAACCGCTATTTTCTTATAACGCAGCTCAAAGCTGCCATTAGATTACAATTGTTAGGTTACAGCCATCAGGTTCTGGCTAGCGTCAGGGTTTTAGGCCACTTGACGTGGCATCTTCAGCTGCGCACACAGTCAACAAAATGATACAGAACCACTCATCGTCTTATTTGGATGACGTCATGACTCTTGCTATAGTAAAGGGTACGACAATAATAGATCAAAATACCATTAGCCAAAAACATCTACCCTAACATTCATATAAGGACTCTTAGTATGGCCGATAAAGAAAAAGACAATAAAAGCCTGATGGATAGTATAAAGCTCATCGTAGGCAAAGAAGACAAACTAAACGACCAACTCAAAAAAGAACAAGGCCTTGAAGGCTATGCCAAAGACTTATTGCTGCTGATGAGCCTAGTAAAAGACTACTATCAGGGCAATTATCGCAACATTCCTTATAAGACCATTTCAGCGGCGGCGGTTGGCTTGCTTTATGTCCTCAACCCCATCGACATCATTCCCGATTTTATCCCATTTATTGGTCATATCGATGACGCCTTGGTACTCAAGTTTTGTCTTAAAATGATAGACAAGGATTTAACGAAATACAAAAAATGGAAGGATGAACAAACGGCTTCTAAAAACGCTACTGAAAACAAATCTGCAGACAAAGACAAGGACTCAAAACCAACCTTCAAAAAGTCAGACACCAAAAAGTCAGACAAAGAACAATCCAGCAAAGATAAATAAATCACAACTACCAGTCATCATGGCTGATAGCTAGCATTTAATAAAACAGGGTCAATGTAAGCGTCATTGACCCTGTTTTATTAAAGCGTGTTTTCATTTGAAAAATAGCGCAGATAATATTGAGATATTAGTCAGCTATTTGAATTTGACACCGTTCCTATCAATCTGGCACCCCATAATTGGCGTTTTCTGGATTTAGGCCAAATGAATACACAAAGGTCGCCACCAAGCTATTGACTATGATAAAAGGCAAATCAATGGCAATATGACCGAGCAAGTAGCGACCTATCAGCCAAGAAACCACCAACATCACGATAAAAAAACTGCCAAGATAGGCTAAAATGGTTGGGTGCTTGAGGTTATAAGGCTGCTCAGATTTGGGCTTTTTATCAAGTATATAGGTTCTGACCGCCCAACCAGCAGCATAAGAAAACCCGCCCAACACCACATAACTAAAAAAATTCATACGACCTGACTCAACTAACTATTCATAATAAAGATACATGATAATACAGCGACATGACGAGCACATTATTGAGAGGTTTGTAAGCGCCTCTATTAACCGTCGTCGCGTGCTTTTAACTGCCCAAAAGACCTCGTTAGAGGCTCTCCAAAGATCGGCTTATCGGCTCTCATTGACATTATCGATGATAATGTTGGCATGCGGATTGGCCAAAATATCTGTATTGACCTCATCACATGCCACCTGATAGATGGTATTGGCGCCGCGGTAAATATAGGACAGATACTCACTATCTAGCAGCGGATCGATGTTGGCATAAGCGGGTTTGGCATGTGCCAAGACCAGTACCCTATCAGGGCGACCGATGACCGCATCGACATTATCAGGATCGATCGAAAAGAACTGCGGGACTTCACTGTTTTTGATGGCTTCTAATGGCTCAGGCGTGTCCCAAACGCGGCCACTGCTTGCCGGCTCTTTCATTTGCATGACCCACGCGCCCGCTTGTTGACTGATTTTTATTTGGGCAGGCTCATCATGACTGACGGTATAGCATCCCTCAAACACCGACAAATCTGCTGGCACTACCGCCGCCGTCTCATCTGACGTGTCGTTGTCGTTACACGCGGTCAAAAACATAGCGCTGCTTACGACAGTGGCAACCAGCAGCGGGGTAAATTTTTTACAAAGATTAGCTGAGCGTAATAGCATGAGGGCGTTATCCTGCATTTATGCGTGAGAGGCAAGGATTAAATAAAGGGGACAATACGTCTTATACCGTTATCCGGCGGTGGCGCGGCTTATTTTAACAGAAAACCAAAAAGATAGCCTAACCATCTAGGGCGTGTCCTCATTTTAAAAATAGCGATAAAAATGAGATAAATCGCCGTCAAACAAGGAAAATAGCGCAGATAATATCGAGATATTAGTCAGCTATTTGACACCGTTTGGCCAGATTTAGCCATTTTTAGCCCATTTAGATGGCTATCGATTGAATTGAGGACACGCCCTAATCTTCAGCAAAGATTTTGTGCCCCAGCACTGCCCATAATTACCCATAGTAAGCTGAGATTTGCTATACTCAGACCCAAAATACGCAGCGCAGTTTTTTACTAAAACGACCAAAACACGCGCTACGTTCTCTTTTTTTATTCTTACCGTTATCATTTATCAGGTTGCTCAGCTTTTATGTCAGACAGTCCGCATTCGATGCTTCATACCCATACCGACCACGCGGCCGATCCGCTCGCGGCCAAAGCAAACACGACGGTTGCCTATACCGATGGTGCGTGTAAGGGCAACCCTGGTGCTGGCGGTTGGGGGGCGCACCTGATATTTAGTGATGGCCGCACCCAAGACCTATATGGCGGCGAAGCACAAACCACTAACAATCGCATGGAGCTAATGGGCGCGATACAAGCCTTAACGCACAGCCCGCAAGCGCATACCCTTGAGATTTGGACAGACTCAAGCTATGTCAAAAACGGCATCACTGATTGGATCGCTGGCTGGAAAAAAAGAGGCTGGAAGACGGCGAGCAAAAAACCAGTCGCCAACCAAGATCTCTGGCAGCAGCTAGATGCGCTCTGTCAACAGCGCGATGTCGCTTGGCACTGGGTCAAAGGACATGCTGGACATGCTGGCAACGAAAAAGCCGACGAGCTGGCCAATCTGGGGGTGACCTCCAGCAGTGAGGTACAGGCAACAACTGAATTGCCTAAAAAAAAAGACTCCTTGATGGTTGAGGCAAGCCAGCGCCGCCATGACGATTGGCTAACCTTTGACCCCTTAGGGTTTGATATGATCGATGACGATACAGATGAGACGCCAGCGGACAGCTCGCAAAGCCAAGATACCCATAGCCTCGCTGACCATCCAATCATCTCTAGCCACACTCAGCGACCAACAGAGCAAGCAACCATGACTGACGCCAACCCAAACATGCACATGCCAAATACTGACACCGCCTCAGTCAGCCAAGCTGACACACAAACAGCTAGCGCAGAAGAGATGCCCAAGTTTGATGGCGATACCAGTCGTGCTAACCCTTACTTCAAGCCACTATTGCCAAAGCCCATCCACCGCCATGACTCTGATCGTCAGCTTATCATGGATACTGAGACCACAGGTCTTGACCCTCTAAAGGGTGACCGCATCATCGAAGTGGGTATCGTCGAGCTGGTCGGCCGTAAGTTTACGGGCGAAAAGCTCCACGTCTATATCAATCCACAGCGCGGGATGGACGAAGAAGTGATTCGTATTCACGGTATCTCTGAGGCGTTTTTGGCAGACAAGCCGACCTTTGACCAAGTCGCACAAGCACTGTATGATTTTATGGATGGCGCTGAGGTCATCGCTCATAACGCCACCTTTGATATCAACTTCTTGAGCATGGAGTTTGCCAAAGTTGGCTTGCACGACTTCGCCGAGCGCATACAGGTCACTGACTCTTTGGCGATGGCCAAGCAGCAATACCCAGGACAAAAGAACACGCTAGATGCGTTGGTGCGCCGCTTAGACGTCGGTAAGCAAGATCGTACTTTTCACGGGGCATTACTAGATTCGGAGATCTTGGCCGAGGTCTATCTGGCAATGACCGGTGGACAGGTCGCTCTCGCCATCGAAGAAGACACACAAACCGACGGCGGACAGACCGGTCATGCCCATTTTTCGGAGCTGGCAGATCTATTACTACAGTCGCCTATGGATGAGAGCGCAAGCCAGCACTGGTATGAGTCACTGGCAGAAGACTTCCCTGCCCTCAAAAACAATATGTAGCGGTCACTAAAACCACTTTCTAATCCGACATTTGTATAATATAGTCTTGATTATTATATTAAGCGTTAAAACATTACTAATAAACGCTTTTTCATTTAAACGCTTTGTTACTTCGTATTTGAACAATCGTTACTCTTATCAGTACGTTATGGAAACACACTTATGGACCAGTCTGCGCAAATGAAGTTAACCGCCCCAACGCTTAGTGTTACTGACTTTAACTTACCTTCACTGCATTTGTTGCATGATGAGATTGTCGTGACGCTCAAAGATACCGAGACCCATCTTAGCGAGTTTAATGATGACAATACTCAAGCGCCTTTATTGCTAGACTCCATCATCGTCCTAAAGCAGCTGTCTTGTATTTTCAAACTCATCTCTTTGGTTGGTGCTGAGGCGCTAAACACCGCCATTGCCAATGGTTTACAGCGCCTATACGACAGCGGCGACAATAACGATGTCGATTTGATCATGGACTTGTCAGAGGCCATCATGACACTAGATCGCTATATCGAGTTTGTCTTATTGACAGAGTCGGTAGAGCCGACGCTATTGTTACCTGTGATCAATAAGCTAAACGCGCATGGCCAGCACGCTCCTATCACCGCTGACTTCTTTTCAGCCTTTGGTAGCAGTAGCGTCATCATTGCCAATCCAGAAAAAAACTTCCAACCACTGCATGAGCTTGGCTTAAACAACGAGCTATTGACAGATGCTTATCGTAGCGGTCTTGGCGTTGCCTTATTAAACCAAGATGGTACTGTCAGCGCAGATGCGCAGCAAAAGCTCAATGCCATGAGCGCGGCCTGCGCGTTGATTGCCTCCAAGACCAGCAGTTTGTTTTGGCAAGCGGCCGCTGCGGCCACCACCGACATCGCGGCCATCCTACCGCTCACGTTAAGCCAAAAGCACACGCTGATTTATCTAGAGCAGCAATTCCAAAGCTATCTGCCTGTGATGGATACGCGTTTTGCTGATTTGGTCAGCTTTGCTTGTCAGCGCGATAACAAAGCGGCACAGCATCTACGCGAGCAATATGCGCAAAACCGGCTAGAAGAGCCGCAACTTGAGCAAATGAGACGGTTTTTATTTGGTCCCAACCGCGCCCTTACTGATACGCTAAACACCATTATTCAGACGCAGATCAATACCATCAAAGAAGAGGTCGATAGCTACGCGCGCGGCGACTCTGTCAATAGCGCTGAGATGCAAACAGCCAAAATCATAGAAGACTTAGCAGCCTTAGGCTCAGCACTTCGTCTGCTTGGATTGTCAAATGCTGCCGACAGTTTGCGCGCTGCAGCCGAGGAGGTCGGCCGTTGGCAAGCACCCTCGCCTGAGGACTTCGATCGTCTATTGCTGGCACTCATGCATGCCGAAAACGCCACCATCGCCATGGCCGAGATGCACACACCAGGGGCGATTTACTTACCGCTAAATAACCCTCACATCTCTTTGCATCAGCTAAATACAGCCAATGATACTTTGATACAAGAAAGCCGTATGGCCATCGCCAATGCAGAGCAAGCCATCAATGACTATCTGGCCGAGCCTGAACGCGATATGCTAAATATCCAAAACATCCCTGAGATGATGCGCCAAGTGGCCGGTGCTGTGCGCTTCTTGCAGCTGCCGACCTCTGCTAGCATGCTCAGTCAATTGGCCAACTATATCGAGCAGCGTATCGAGAGTGGCAGACGCATCGAAGACGGTACGCTGGCATGTATTGCAGATGTCATCATGGCAATCGATCACCATTTAGATGGGTTTGAACATAACCGTCCTGTGAGTAAGCAAGCGCTTGATGTCGGACAGCAAAGCCTAAGCCAGCTGCTAGCAGCCTAGCCTAACCTAGTCAAGACAAGCTGGCTGCTACTCATTACCTACTGCCCTTATGCTGTGCTTTCCCGCTTTATGATTAGGTAAAATAGACCGTTATTTCTGTCTTATAAGTCTGTATCTCATCAGGTACAGACTTGTTTTTATTTGCTTTCGCGATCGCTTGGAACCCTGATATGACCTGCGCTTTTATCTTTAGTGATGATACGGTATTGTGCCGTCAAACGCCTGAGGGGTGGTGGCCGTGGCACGTTGACTATCTGGCGTCTGGTACCGCGGCCACCGATGATGTAGCAGTGCCCGCCTATCAGCTCGGATGTGTCACACTGCTTGAGAGCCTCGCGCCCAGTCATTGGCAAGCGGATGACAACCGTCATAACGCCAACGCCAATAATACGACGCTTAATAAGCCAACTCATGCGTTTACTGCGCGCGCAACCTGCGCCATGACCTATGAGTATGCCACCGCGCATCATATCGCCTTACCTCTCATCGCTGAAAGTAGTGGTAATGCCTTTATCCCGTATCGCCAGCTGCTCACCCAGCTACCCATGGCCTTGAGCGACCAACTCAGCCAAGCCATACAGCTGCTGCGCTGGCAAGCTGACACGCAGTTTTGTAGCCGCTGCGCCTCGCCAGTCGTTCATGCGCGACTGGGTGAGCGAGCGATGGTCTGCCCGACTTGCAAGCTGCGCCAATACCCGCGTGTCCAGCCGTGCATCATCACTGCCATTACCCGCCCCAACCCGCAAACAGGTGCAATGCAAATTTTACTGGCGCATCATCATCGCTATGGTCAACAAAAGCAGCCGCTGCAGTATGGCCTGATTGCAGGGTTTGTTGAGGTGGGAGAAAGTCTTGAGCACGCTGTGGTGCGCGAGGTGTATGAAGAAGTCAATATTCACCTGACAGATATCCGCTATGTCAGTAGTCAGCCGTGGCCATATCCGTCAAACTTGATGCTCGGATTTCGTGCTACGTATGCAGGTGGCGAGCTGATTATTCAAGAAGATGAGCTGTCACATGCAGACTTCTTTGATCTCTCAAGCCTGCCCAAGATACCTGCGAAAGGCAGTATTGCTTATGAGCTGATTGAGCAGATCCTCCGTGAGCAAGGCATGGCTTAGCCATCATAGGTGATTGCGTTCATCATTTAGCCCAATGTATCAACGCGCTAATGTGTCAATATGCCAATGTGTCATCAACGCGCCAACGTGATAGTGACGCATGACTACCAGCGTCTTTGACCAGATTTGACCTTGACCAGTGCTCTATAACCTTGCCTGCCCATCTCGGCAAAACTTTTTGGCAAAGATGATGCGCGGACGAGGATGCGCCAATATTGTGATTTTGTTATCATCCATTTAAAATGACCGCCTGAACGCAGCGATGATCATTTATCACCCACCAATAGCCATACTTTCATCACGCTCATAAAGGCAGGCAAGCGAAACGCTCGTAAACCAGCCAGCAGCGTTATGAGAGATCAACTATATACCAACACCCTTTTTGTACTGGTGTTAAGGTTTTTAATAACATGCAAAGTAACGCCCCTATCCGTCTGATCAATCTGCCCATATTGTTTGATGGCCTACAAATTGACACGCTGCCTGCTGATGTCTCGTCGCAGATTGCAGCGGTGGATGCCTGCCTGCCACAGACGCAGTGCGGCCTGTGCGAGCATCCCGACGGCTGCTTGCCATACGCGGCCGCCATCGTTGTAGATGGCGAGCCATACAATAAATGCGTGCCTGGCGGCCAGCCCGTGACGGATGCGATCGCACAAATTGTCGATACAGAGCGTTATCAGCAAGGCCAAACCCCCGCCGCTGCTCCTTCACAGTGGCCGATAGATGCCAGCTCCGAGCGCCCAACTGAGGTGCGGGCTGTCATTCGCGAAGAGGACTGTATAGGCTGCACCAAATGTATCCCTGCCTGCCCCGTCGATGCCATCGTCGGCACTGGTAAACACATGCATACCATCTTTACCGACTTGTGCACGGGCTGTGAGCTTTGCCTAGCGCCCTGCCCCGTTGACTGTATCGATCTGGTCACTATCGAGCGTACGCTTAGTGACGCTGAGCGGCAGGCTGAGCAAGAAGATTTGCGCCAGCGTTATCATACGCACTTAGGCCGCGTCGCGGAGCAGCTAAGCGATAGCAGCAACACCAAGCCGGTAGTCAGTATGGTCGAGGCCAAACTCAATAACGCCACCAGCCAAGCTGTTGACATCAGCGAAGCTCAAGCAAAAAACAC
The DNA here is from genome assembly GCF_002810365.1 of Psychrobacter sp. L7. Taxonomy (NCBI): domain Bacteria; kingdom Pseudomonadati; phylum Pseudomonadota; class Gammaproteobacteria; order Moraxellales; family Moraxellaceae; genus Psychrobacter; species Psychrobacter sp. L7. The sequence goes on along the minus strand of NZ_NEXR01000003.1, from coordinate 376,331 downwards.
CATTGCCGCGGCCAAATTACGCACCAAAATCAAAAAGTTAGAAAAGCAGCTTGCGGTGCGCGCCAATGACAAAAAACAAGCCGAGCTTGAGACATTACAAGCCGAGCTGGCACAATTATGCTAATGAATGATTCGATCATTCACGCCCAACAACAACATATCAAATAAAGTCAAACACCATGAGTAAAACGGTCAAACACAAAACGGCTGAGACCCCGCCCTCCAGACGTATGCCCAATCGCAACGTGCGGCCTTTTTTTGAAAAGCTGGCCGAGACGATTAAGGAGCCCGTCACTGAGCTCAATTACGACAGTAATTTTGAGCTACTCATTGCCGTGATTTTGTCCGCACAAGCAACGGATGTGAGCGTCAATATCGCCACCCAGCAACTATACCCTGTGGCCAATACGCCTGAGGCCATACTCGCGCTTGGCGAAGAAGGGCTAAAGTCTTATATCAAAAACATCGGCCTGTATAACTCAAAAGCCAAAAACGTCATTAAGACCTGCCAAGACCTGATTGAAAAGTTTGATAGCACTGTCCCTGATAACCGCAAAGATTTAGAGTCTCTGGCAGGGGTCGGCCGTAAAACCGCCAATGTGGTGCTCAACACTGCCTTTGGTCAGCCGACAATGGCGGTCGATACTCACATCTTTCGAGTGGGTAACCGCACAGGGCTGGCCACGGGCAAAACCGTATTAATCGTCGAAAAAAAGCTCATTGAGCGTATTCCAGAAGATTTTATCGTCGATGCTCATCATTATCTGATCTTACACGGGCGCTATACTTGCCAAGCACGCACACCAAAATGCGGTGCTTGCCCGGTTTATGATGAGTGTATGTTTAAAGACAAAGCCAAATTTGTAGAGCTATAACCCCTTGGCATGAAACAGAGGATCATACCAATAGCCATGACTCTGTCGTTTGATCGCCCCAAACCTTTTATTGAGCATTTCTTATGTGACAGCAAACGTCGCTCACTAGAGTTTTGCGACGTTTCAAGGTAGAATACCCTTATTTTTGTGCTAACAGATGACAACGACGGTGACCGTCAGTAGTAGAGGGCACAGGCGTGACTGCTCAAGCGTTGAGATGATAAGCGTGGCACGTCTATGTGCCTGTGTTTTTGGGCGGTTCAGTGCCATTTATGCTATTCATCATTTATGCTATCCATAATGACTGCTCGATGGTTAACGCTATGCGGCGGCAAACTGATTTTAATAAATATTACGACCGATATTGATTGTCAATTATTTAGCAATACCCATTATCCGCCAACTGAGCAATCACGCGGCCAATATGAATGAAAGCCACGCTAAACCGTGCCGCTTTTCCTACCTTTATCGATTCAATTAAGCGATCTAATTATGCGCGAATACAACTTATTTACCTCAGAATCTGTGAGCGAAGGCCACCCAGATAAAATGGCCGATCAAATCTCAGATGCCATTCTTGATGCCATTTTACAGCAAGACCTAGACGCCCGTGTGGCATGTGAGACCTTGGTCAAGACAGGAGCGGTGATATTGGCCGGCGAAGTCACCACCACCGCAAACATCGATGTGGAGCGCATCGTTCGTGATACGGTCAATGGTATTGGTTATCATCATTCAGATCTAGGGTTTGATGGCGAGACCTGCGCTGTCATCAACATGCTGGGTAAACAGTCGCCTGAGATCGCGCAGGGCGTCGATCGCAGCAGCCCTGAAGAGCAAGGTGCCGGCGACCAAGGATTGATGTTTGGTTATGCCAGTAACGAGACCGACGTCTTGATGCCAGCACCGATTGAGTTTGCTCATCGCCTGATGGAGCGTCAGTCCGAGCTACGCCGCGCAGGCGAGCTGCCTTGGTTGCGTCCAGACGCCAAAGCACAAGTCACGCTAAAATATGACGGCAATCTTCCGGTGGCGATCGATGCGGTGGTATTGTCCACGCAGCACGACCCAAGCATCTCGCAAGTAGATCTGCAAGAAGCCGTTATGGAATCTATCATCAAGCAAGTGCTACCAGCCGACCTACTGCACGCGGGCACACGCTACCACATCAACCCCACAGGTAAGTTTGTGATTGGTGGGCCTGTCGGTGATGCAGGACTGACGGGGCGTAAAATCATCGTGGATACTTACGGTGGTATGGCACGTCACGGCGGTGGTGCCTTTAGTGGCAAAGATCCATCAAAAGTCGATCGCAGCGCGGCCTACGCGGTACGTTATGTCGCCAAAAACATCGTGGCCGCAGGATTGGCTGATCGCTGTGAAGTACAAGTCAGCTACGCCATCGGTGTCGCCGAACCTACCTCAATCTCCGTCAACACCTTTGGCACCAGTAAGATCAGCAACGAAGAGATCATTCGTCTGATTCGCACACACTTTGACTTACGTCCTTATGGCATTACTCGTATGCTCAACTTGTTGCAGCCGATGTATCAGCAAACCGCCACCTTTGGTCACTTTGGCCGTCCAGGCTCAGAAACTGCCTTTACGTGGGAAAAAACCGATAAAGCTGAGATATTAAAAGCAGACGCAGGCTTATAATCGCCGACTGAGTCGCATTGATATATTGATATTATCCATTTAAAACCACCGATACTTATTAGGAGTCGCTTATGTCTCAAGATACCAATCCAGACAACGCTCAAGACAACACTGTTGATGCAAGCCTTGAGATTACCCCTGAAATGCAGGCGTTTTATCAGCGTGCTGATGCCATCATCGGGGTTGCCAACAGCCAGCTAGGCCCCAATGCTCATTCCGGCCAAGTCGGCGCTTCTTTACTATATGCCGCCGCCCGCTATAGCGCGTCGGTTGCGTCTATTGGCTTTGTGAAGGGTGAAGATTTTGCCAAAGAAAAAGACGATATCGTCGAGTTTTATGTCAAGCAGTATCGTCAAATGCTCAGCGACAACCTCACTGACTATGCCCAAAACTTCGATAAATATGTGCAGCTAAATAAAGATGACCAACCAGCGGAATAATCATCACTTGGTTTTATCATAATCATAAGTACCAGACCCAAACTGGATCATCAGTTTGGGTTTTTTATTGCCTATATATTTTTTCAGGTCTATCGGCTGGATGGTTGATGATAAATACGCTACTATAAACGGTAGACAACAAACGGTAGACAACGCTACCACGTAAGACAATCGGACGTTATTGCACTTATATAAGGAGATATAATGATGCCCCCCTTCATGAGCAACGCTTGGGCTTTTATAGCAAAGCGGCCACTTATCAAATATATGCTCGGCCTGCCATTACTACTTGCCTTAGCAAGCTGTAGCTCTTTGCCTGATATAACAATTCCTGAGAGCACACCAGCCCAGCCTACCCGCTCTCATCAACTACCCGATGGTGTGTTTTCGCAGTGCCCACCCTTTGACCCTGAAAAAACCATGTGCACCGCGCAGTACGATCCTGTTTGTGTGAAGGGTAAAACTGGCAACTTGATAAGCTACCGTACCGCTGGCAACGCTTGCTCTGCCTGTAGCACCCCTGAGGCGATAGGCTATGTCAAAGGCGAGTGTTTATAAACGACGGTTTTATGATGACGTTATGACGATGTTGTCAAAATACCGATAGGCACCGTGCCCCTCACTTCACTACTGGCACTTCACTGTTGGCTATTAATAACGGCAGCCATAAAAATACCCAGCTTTTGCTAAGCTGGGTGTTTGTAAAACAATAAGATATGCTTAAAAGGCAAATAGTCGCGCACGAAGATCAGTCTTCTCGCTTTAGCTCAATCGGACCTTTTAAAAAATCCTCATCAGGCAGCTCATTTGCTGAGTTGTGCTCGGCTGACTCTTCGGTAAGAAACCACTGCTGTTGACGATAGAGAATCAGATGGTCTCGGCTTAATCCACGTAATAGCGAATACATCATGACCAAAATCACCACAGCAAAAGGTAAGCCTGACACGATAGACGCGGCTTGTAACGCGGTCAACCCCCCTGCCGCCAGCAGTACCGCAGCGATAACCCCTTCTGTACCTGCCCAAAACAAACGCTGAACTTTTGGAGGATCTGTATCACCGCCTGAGGTCAGCATATCTATCACAAAACTGGCCGAGTCAGAGGAAGTGACAAACCACAATACAATCATCACGACAATCAGTAAATTAAACACCGACGTCAGTGGATAAGACTCCATCAACTTAAATATCGCACTACCAGTATCGGCTCTGACCGCCTCCACAAGACCTGGGCTGAGCAAATCAGGACTGGCCGCCGCTAGTAGCTCCATATGAACAGCAGAACCCCCAAAAGCGGTAAACCACAAAAACAATATGGCCACCGGAATCAATAACACCCCTAAGGTGAACTCACGAATGGTACGGCCACGAGAGATACGTGCGACAAACACACCCACAAATGGCGACCAGCTGATCCACCATGCCCAATAAAAAATCGTCCAAGAAGCCTGCCAGTTTTCTTGCCCTTCATAAGACTCCGTCCAAAACCCCAATGGAATCACTTGATGTACATAGTTACCGATGTTTTCTACAAAGCTATTAAAAATAAACTGCGTGGGCCCTAAGATAATCACAAAGCTCAATAAGATAATGGTCAAAAAGATATTGATATCGCTTAGACGCTTGATGCCCTTATCCAAGCCTAAAAACAGCGACATCCCTGCCAAAACAGTGATGATGGCAATCAAGATAATCTGGACACTGGTGTTATTTGGAAGGCCAAACAAACTCTCAAGACCAGAGTTAATCTGCAGCACCCCAAGCCCTAAGGTCGTCACCACCCCAAACATCGTACCAAATACGGCTAAGGTATCGACTGTATGACCCCAGCCGCCATAGATTCTTTTGCCCAATATAGGATATAGAGTCGAGCGGATAGCCAGCGGCAAGCCGCGGCGATAGTGAAAGTAAGCCAAAGCCAGAGCCACCATGCCATAAAGCGCCCAAACATGAATACCATAGTGTAAAAACGAGATATTCATCGCAAGCTTAGCTGAAGCGACTGTCTCCCCTTCGCCCAGCGGCGGCGCCATATAATGATATAGCGGCTCAGCGGTGCCCCAGTACAGCAGCCCGATACCGATACCTGCTGAAAACAGCATGCCTATCCACGAGAGCAGTTTGTATTCAGGCTCCTCATTTTGATGCCCCAAACGAATATCACCATATCGACTGAGTATCATATAGACACTCATTAACAAGGTAGTATTAATCACGACAATAAAGAACCAACCAAAACGCAAAGACACAAAGGCTTTTGCTTGGTTAAACACCGTTTCTGCTTGCTGATTAAACAGTGCGCCAAAAATAATAAATAGCGTGATTAAAACGACTGAGGTCAAAAAAACAGGTTTGCTTACTCGCGGAAAAGGGCCGACTCGGCCAACTTTCACATGATCCATAGATCTTTCCAAAATTAAAAGAGCGTCACCATATCAAGGCGTCGATGAATTATCAAATCTAATGCTGCTAAGATGCCCTTGTATATAAATAAAATATGATGCCGTGCTAGGGGGTTTTTGCCCCTATTTTGCTAACAAAACTAAAAACAAAACCCCAGCTTCCAAAGAGACTGGGGCTTTAATGCGTATTAAAATATTTTTATTCCATATAGAGCATGTATTACGGGCACGCCCTAGTCACTTCTCGCTCAATAAGCGATCATTTAGTCACCCTTAACAATTTCTGGCGGACCTTCTAGTAGCTCTTCATCCGCAAACTCATTGGCGGTATTGTGCTCAATCGACTCATCAGTGATAAAGCGCTGTTCGGCACGATACAGTATCAACTCATCACGGTTGAACCCACGTATCATGGCATACAACATGACAAATACCACGATAGCAAAGGGAAACCCTGCGACGATAGCCGCCGCTTGCAAGGCGCCAAGCCCGCCCGCTGCCAATAAAATAGCTGCTACCAGACCTTGCATAATGGCCCAAAACAAACGCTGAATCTTAGGCGGATTGGTATCGCCGCCAGCAGTCAGCATATCAATGACAAAGCTGGCCGAATCTGATGATGTCACAAACCACAGTACAATCATCAGAACAATCAACATCGTCGTGGCTTTGGTAAATGGATAAAACTCCATCAGCTTAAAGATAGCGCTACCATAATCGTTTTGTACCACCTCGATAAACCCAGGGTTACCGAGCAGCTCCATGTCTACTGCGACACCGCCAAAGGTCGTGAACCAGAAAAACAAAATAATCATCGGAATAAATAACACGCCGAGCAAAAACTCACGAATGGTACGACCACGAGAGATACGCGCGATAAACACCCCAACAAATGGTGACCAGCTGATCCACCATGCCCAGTAAAATATCGTCCATGAAGACTGCCAATCACCTTTACTATAGGCCTCACTCCAAAAGCTGAGCTGGACGATGTTTTGTATATAGTTGCCGGTGTTTTCGACCAAGCTGTCCATGATGTACTGTGTGGGCCCCATGATAAAAGCAAACCCTAACAACACAAAGGTCAAAACAATATTGGTATCACTTAGGCGTTTGATACCCTTATCCAAGCCCATTAGCAATGAGCCGCAGGCAAGCATGGTGATAAAGGCAATTAAGATAACCTGCATGGTGACAGAATTAGGTAAACCAAACAACCCCTCTAGTCCAGAGTTAATCTGAAGTACGCCAAAACCCAAGGTAGTAACCACGCCAAACATGGTACCAAAGACCGCTAGTGTATCGACCGTATGTCCCCACTTGCCATAGATCTTTTGGCCCAATATCGGGTAGAGACTAGAGCGAATCGATAGAGGCAAACCACGGCGAAAGTGAAAGTAAGCCAATGACAACGCCACGATGGCATAAATGGCCCAAGCGTGTATCCCATAGTGCAAAAACGAGATATTCATCGCTTGTTTGGCAGCCTCTACTGTCTCAGCCTCACCCAGTGGCGGCGCCATAAAGTGATAGACAGGCTCTGCGGTGCCCCAGTACATGATACCGATACCGATACCCGCTGAAAACAGCATACCTATCCAAGATGGCAGGCTATATTGCGGGGTTTCGGTTTGATGACCTAAGCGGATATCACCGTATTTGCTAAAGATTAAATACAAACACAGCACCACGGCCACGTTCATCAGAATAATAAACATCCAACCAAAGCGGTTGGTGATAAAGCTTTGTGCACTAGTAAATATCGTATCTGCTAGCTCTTGAAACAAAGCGCCGAATATAATAAACCCCACAATCAATATTGCAGACGCAATAAATACCGGTTTATTTACTCGCGGAAAAGGCCCTAAGCGACCTATTTTGAGTTCACTCATCTTAGTTATCCAATATGTTAGGGTGAGTTACCTTAACAATATGTTACCCATTTATCAAACCTCGCCCTCGATTGTTAAGTTTTGATACAAAAAAATAGCCTTGAACTCTCAGAGCTATTGCGGCATGACTGTTTAATAGGTGACTTAACACGGTGAATTAACACTGTTTTTCGCGGCGCTAGCCTGCACATAAACACTAGTCACCTTTGACAATCTTTGGCGGACCCTTTAGTAACTCTTCATCGACAAACTCATCAGCGGTATTGCGATCGATAGACTCATCCGTAATATACTGCTGCTGCGCGCGGTACAAAATCAAGCGATCACGGCTCAAACCGCGCCATAACGAATACATCATCACAAAGATGACCAATGCAAATGGCAGACCTGCAACGATGGCAGCGGCTTGTAATGCGTCCAATCCACCTGCAGCCAACAAAATCGCCGCGATTAAACCTTCCATCGTCGCCCAAAACAAACGCTGAATCTTGGGCGGATTGGTATCGCCGCCAGCAGTCAGCATGTCGATGACAAAACTGGCCGAGTCAGAGGAAGTCACAAACCACAGGACAATCATGATGACGATCAACAACGTAATTGGCTTGGTCAGTGGGTAGTACTCAATCAGTCTAAAAATTGCACTGCCGAAGTCTGCATTTACCGCGTCGACCAATCCTGGACTCACCAAAGCGGGATCAAGGGCGGCGAGCAGCTCCATATGGATGGCCACCCCGCCAAAGGTCGTAAACCAAAAAAACAAAATCGTCATGGGAATGAGCAGCACGCCAAGGGTAAACTCACGAATGGTACGACCACGGCTAATACGCGCGATAAACACCCCAACGAACGGCGACCAGCTAACCCACCATGCCCAATAAAAAATCGTCCAGCTACTTTGCCAATCGGTATTGCTATACGCCTCGCCCCAAAAGCTCAGTGGCACCATCGCGGCCAGATAGTTTCCGACGTTTTCAAAAAAGCTATCAAAGATAAATAGTGTCGGGCCCAAAACCACCATAAACGCCAGTAGCAAGCCTGTCAGACCCATATTGATATCACTTAAGCGCTTGATACCTTTATCAAGGCCCAACATCAGCGAACCACAAGCCAGCAGCGTGATAAAGGCAATAATGGCAAACTGCACACCGACACTGTTAGGAAAACCAAATAGGTTTTCGAGGCCTGAGTTGATCTGCATCACCCCCAACCCCAGCGAAGTGACTACCCCAAACATCGTGCCAAACACCGCTAAAACATCGACAGTATGGCCCCAGCGTCCATAGATTTTTTGCCCCAATATCGGATACAGAGTCGAGCGTATAGACAGCGGCAACCCCCGTCTAAAGTGGAAGTACGCTAAAGATAGCGCCACGATGGTATAAATCGCCCATGCATGCAGCCCCCAATGCAAAAACGAGAAGTTCATCGCTTGCTTGGCCGCCTCCACGGTCTCAGCCTCACCCAGCGGTGGTGCCATAAAATGATATAATGGCTCGGCGGTGCCCCAATAAACCAGCCCAATACCGATACCTGCTGAAAACAGCATACCTATCCAAGAGACCAAGCTATATTGCGGACGCTCCGTCTGTTTACCCAAACGTATATCACCATAACGACTCGCGATCAGATATAGGCAAAATACCAGCGCCACGTTCATCAATAGGATAAAAAACCAACCGAAGTTGGTGGTGATAAAGCTTTGTAAAAACCCAAATAGAGCGCCTGCCGCTTCTGTAAAGAGCGCCCCAAATATAATAAAACCAACAATCAAAATACTTGATGTGATAAAGACTGGCTTATTGACCCTTGGGAAAGGCCCCATTCTTTCAACTTTTACGTCATTCATCCGTTAATATCTCACCTCCTAAAGAAGCCTACCTTAACAAACCAACCTTTATTTATCAATTCATTACACAATTTCACTCAACACACCCTAAAGAGGTTGCCGACTGACCAACTGTAACAGCTTGGCATCCTTGCCGTCTTCGAGCAGCCAAACTCGCCCATCGACGGCCAACACACTACGCACCCGCTCCCCCATATCGTACCGATAGCGCTCACCTGCCTTCTTACTGCCATTGTTGCTGTCAAGGTGCACCACCATCAGCGCTTGTGAAGACAAGCCACTGATAAGCGCATGCCCTTGCCATGCAGGAAAGTCGTTATGACGGCCAGATGCGTAAATGCTCATTGAGGACGGTGAGATAACAGGCGTCCAAGTGATGTGAGGCGCAGCAAAATCAGGCCGCGTATCATGATCAGGAATATCAGTCCCATTATAATTGCGGCCGTTTGAGACGACCGGCCATCCATAGTTACGACCTTTTTTGATCAAATTAAACTCATCACCGCCGCGCGGCCCCATCTCATGCGCCCAAAGTCTGCCTGCATCGTCAAATACCATACCAAGGACATTGCGATGACCTATCGACCAAAACTGCTTGGCAATCTCGTACTTATCATCGGTAAACGGGTTGTCCTTTGGCACAGAGCCATCTGGATGTAGCCGTATGATTTTTCCCAAGTTGCCACTCATGTCCTGCGCGGGGGCTTTTTGTTGGCGATCACCCGAGCTGATATATAGATACTGACCATCAGGGGAGAAGAGCAAACGATGGCTATAGTGGCCTTGACCGCGTACCTTTGGGGCTTGCTCCCAGATAGGCATCAGCGCTTGTAAGCTTGGCGTCTCAGTATCCAGCCCCGTTAGTGCCGCTTTGATAACTTTTGCCCCAAACTTGCCCCTATCGCCGCCTGTACCTGCCTCAGCATAGCTGAGATATATCTGCTTAGAGGTAAAAAAATCAGGCGCTAGGACAACGTCACCCAGACCGCCCTGCCCGCCATACGCTACTTTTGGTATACCCGCTACGGCTGTCTTGCTACCCGTGGCAGTATCAACGACAAACAGCTCGCCGGTCTTTTGGGTCACCAAGAGCTTGGGGGACTGATTATCCGCCGTTGGTAGTGCTGTCATTGCCCAAGGCTCATTAAAGCTGGCGAGCGCTTTTGTATCAAAGATAGGTCTTTCGGTATTGGCCGCCAAATCGCGCGCTGCGGCTTGGCCGTCCTTGTATTCTGTCAGATCGGCATCGGTATTGACGGCTGCAGGATTGGAGCATGCAGAGGCACTAAACAGCAGTGACGCTACCACGAGCGATAGTAGCCACGGCGTTTTTATTCTTTTTTTAATAATAATCATCCTGATTTACCTCCTTAATCTTGCCGTCTTTTTATGTGCTTTATCATTATTTATACCACAATCAAGGTGTGTAAACGGTAAATAATGTTGGCACAAAAAAAACCCCTTACCTGACCATATAAAAATAGGCAGATAAGGGGTTTTGGATTTTTCATTAGCTAGCAGAGACCGCTAAACTAACTCAATGAAAAACAAGCGCTTGATTTAGCTCATTCTGAGCTTATCAAATGTCAGCTGATCATCTGCGCCGACATCGACTTTGATGATATCACCTGCGACAAAGTCACCAGCCAATAGCTTTAATGACAGTGGGTTTTCGATCTCTTGCTGGATCGCACGTTTTAGTGGACGCGCGCCATAGACAGGATCGTAACCGACAGCGACTAGTTTGTTCATCGCATCGGCTGACAGCTCGATATCCATCTCACGCTCTTGGATACGCTGACGTAGACGCTGCAACTGAATGTCAGCAATACCAGCCATCTGCGACATGCCAAGCGGATGGAATACCACAATCTCATCGATACGGTTGACAAACTCTGGGCGGAAATGCTGTCCGACCGAATCCATCACCTCAGACTTGATGTCTTCATAGCTCTCGCCGACCATCTCTTGGATTTTGTGTGAGCCTAAGTTACTGGTCATCACAATCACTGTATTTTTGAAGTCGACCACGCGGCCTTGTGAGTCGGTCAAACGTCCATCGTCTAACACTTGTAGCAAGATATTAAACACATCAGGATGCGCTTTTTCGACCTCATCAAACAATATCACGCTATAAGGCTTACGGCGTACCGCTTCGGTCAAGGTGCCGCCTTCTTCATAACCGACATAGCCTGGAGGCGCGCCCACTAAGCGGCTGACGCTGTGTTTCTCCATATACTCACTCATGTCGATACGGATGATGGCATCCTCACTATCAAACAAGAAGTTGGCCAGTGATTTGGTCAGCTCAGTTTTACCAACCCCCGTTGGTCCAAGGAACAAGAACGACCCTGAGGGACGATTCGGATCCGATAAACCAGCTCGGCTACGGCGCACCGCATTGGCAACGGCTTCGACCGCTTCATCTTGACCGATGACGCGCTCATGCAGCTTGTCTTCCATCGCTAGCATTTTGTCACGCTCGCCTTGTAGCATTTTGCTGACAGGAATTCCCGTCGCGGCTGCCACCACCTCTGCGATCTCGTTATCCGTGACTTTATTACGCAGCAGTTTGGCACCGCCATTATCACCTGCCAGCTCTTTTTGCTCGGCCAAATCAGACTCTGTAATACGGCGCTCAAGCTGCGGAATCGTCTCGTACTGCAGCTTACTCATGGTCTCGTAGTCGCCTTCGCGGCTGGCCTTGTCATAAGCGATACGCGCTTTGTCCAGCTCGTCTTTTAGCTGCTGAGAGCCTTTAACCAGCGCTTTTTCCGCTTGCCAAACCTCATTGAGATCGGCGTACTCTTTTTCTAGCTCCTCGATTTGGCTATCAAGCACTTTACGCTCTGCTTGTGCGCCGGCATCTTCTTCGTTTTTGAGTACTTCTCGCTGCATTTTTAGCTGAATCAGACGGCTATCTAGCTTACCGAGCGCTTCAGGCTTGCTGTCCATCTCCATGCGCAGGCGACTGGCTGCTTCATCAATTAAGTCAATCGCTTTATCAGGCAGCTTGCGATCGGTGATATAACGATGGCTCATGCGCGCTGCCGCAATAATCGCGCTGTCTTGAATATCGACACCGTGATGCAGCTCATAACGCTCTTTTAGACCACGCAAAATCGCAATGGTGTCTTCAACCGTTGGCTCATCGACCAGCACTTTTTGGAAGCGGCGCTCAAGCGCGGCATCTTTTTCGATGTATTGACGATACTCGTCCAAGGTCGTCGCGCCGACGCAGTGTAGCTCACCGCGCGCCAGTGCAGGCTTTAACATATTGCCTGCATCCATCGCGCCTTCTGACTTACCAGCGCCGACCATGGTGTGCAGCTCATCAATAAATAAGATGACGTTGCCTTCTTGCTTGGCCAAGTCACTTAGCACCCCTTTGAGACGCTCCTCAAACTCACCGCGGAATTTTGCCCCCGCAATAAGCGCGCCTAAGTCTAACGACAGCACTTCCTTACGGCGCAGTCCTTCTGGCACATCGCCATTTATGATTTTTTGCGCCAAGCCTTCGACGATGGCTGTCTTACCGACACCCGGTTCACCGATGAGCACGGGGTTATTTTTGGTGCGGCGCGAGAGCACCTGAATGGTACGGCGAATCTCTTCGTCACGGCCAATGACAGGGTCTAGCTTACCCAGCTCAGCCTGCTCAGTTAAGTTGATAGTATATTTGTTTAGCGCATCACGCTGATCTTCGGCATTTTGATTGTCCACCGTCTCGTCTCCACGTAACTTTTCGATCACAGCCTTTAACTGACTGGCTGTCACGCCTGCATTTTCAAAGATTTTTTTGGTCTCGCCTTGTTCAGCAAGTGCCAATATCACCCATTCAGTGGCAATAAAGTCATCACCTGCCTTCTGCGCTTGGCGATCGGCTAGGTTTAAAATCTTCACTGAGTTTGGGTTTAGGTTGACATCACCTGTCGGCTCGCTAATCGTTGCTTGATTATCGAGCGCCTTGGCAACGCCGTTTTTTAGCGCTGGAATAGACGCGCCGGCCTGCTGACAGATAGATAAGTTAGACTCATCTTGTAGCAATACGGCCAGCAAATGCACAGGGTCTATGCCTGTGTGATCACGTCCTAGAGCCAGGCTTTGCGCCTCGGAGATGGCCGTTTGCAGCTTTTGGGTAAATTTCTCAAATCTCATCGATTTATCCTTTGATATTTCTATATGTTATTGGTCAAAATGGCAGCAGACTGTTATAAGTATTAGACTCGCCTACTCGCCTTTAGTTGATATTTATATAGGGTATAGTACCTTGTATTTCAAGGTATAAACCAGAAAAACCTTACTAATAGCAATGATATAAACTTATCCTTATTCATAAGGTTTTATACCGTGCGCTTCAAGACATCACTTCTTAAAAAAAAGCCGTTATACACATGGTCGTATGGTCGCCAAGTAGGAGTTTATTCCACGATTTCGATCGGTGTATCGATGGCAACTAATGCCATAATTTCATCCATCTCATCGTTGGTCACCGCGATACAGCCATTCGTCCAATCACGCTGCTGGTTGAGCCACGCCAAATGACCAAAGCCATTCATCTGACCGTGAATCATAATATCACTGCCTGGATTCACCCCTTTATTTCTAGCACGCGCAGAGTCGGTGGCATTCGGGTAGCTGATATGAATAGAGCGATACGCAATCGAATGCTCATTTTTATAGTCCAAAGTATAATCACCAGTCGGCGTACGCTCATCGCCTTCTTGTTGTTTATGTCCGACTGGATTATCCCCTAACGCAATGGCATAGGTTTTGATGACTGCGCCTTGACTCATCAGCTTGAGTACGCGCTCGGACTTATCGACATAGACTTTGTCAATCGTGATATTTGCAAGGTCAGTTTGATGGCCTTTGTCAGAGTGATTTGCTGCAGCGAGCGCTTTGTAGCCTGTCAGGCCGGCCCAGCCAGCGCCGAGCAAAATAAGCATCGCCAAGGACAGCAGGATGATTTTTTTGGGGTATAAACGAAAAAATGACACAGTCTTTGCCTTTTATAATCCACCAGTAATGGGTTTTTATAAAATAACAAAAATTTGTGTCAAATATGTGCAAAAAGTATGAATACGCTAAAAGCGCGATTACACCATGCGAATCGCGCCATCAAGGCGAATCACTTCGCCGTTTAGGTAGGCGTTATCAATGATATGAGTGACCAATTTGGCAAACTCGTTTGGAGCACCCAAACGCTTAGGATACGGCACACCTGCTTCTAACTGTTCACGCGCCTTTTCGGGAATGGTATCCATCATCGGTGTGGCAAATACACCAGGCGCGATGGTCATGACTCTGATGCCGTGGCGCGACAGCTCGCGTGCAAGCGGCAAGGTCAGCCCGACCACCCCAGCTTTTGATGATGAATAGCTGGCTTGCCCAACTTGTCCATCAAAGGCGGCGATAGAGGCGGTATTGATGATAATACCGTTGTCTGCGTTTGACGCGTCAGCGCCTGCTGCCACGCGCTTAGCGATGCTAGCCGCTACCAAACGCGCGACGTTAAAAGACCCCACGAGATTGATATGAACCCCGCGGCTAAACGCCTCGAGATCGGCAGGTGTATTTTCACGATCGAGCAGCTTTTGTACCACCGCAATGCCCGCACAGTTGATAGAGCCTTGCAGACCACCGAAGGCTCGTTCGGCCGTGTCTACTGCTGCTTGCACCTCCTCGCCGCTGGTGATATCACAGCGTACAAAACGGCTATTTGCGCCCAGCTCATCAGTCAATGCCTGTCCTGCCGATTCATTTAAATCGGCGATGACCACCTTGCCGCCTTGAGCGACGATCGCCCGTACCACGGCTTCGCCAAGGCCTGATGCACCGCCCGTTACCAAAAAGCTGTGTTGTTCAATTTGCATAATCCTTCCTTTTATTTGTCTGGTATTCTTTGCATGGTAGTCTTTATATTGTACGGAAAAATATTTGAGACAGTGCATGATGCAGTGCTCATCTTAAGCTAATATAGCTAATAAGGCGGCGACTGACGTACAGTCGCCCTTAATATGGCCGCGTCTTGATATCGTCGCGTTTTTCTTGGCTTATGCCGCAGACAAACTACGCAGCAAAAAGCGCTGAATCTTGCCACTTGGGGTCTTGGGCAATGCTGCCACAAACTCAACGTCACGCGGATAGGCGTGTGTCGATAGACGCTTGCGTACCAGGGCTTGTATTTCTTTGGCCAGCTCATCTGAGCCTTCGATACCGTCCTTTAGTACCACATACGACTTGATGGTATGACCGCGCACTTCATCAGGTACGCCGACGGCAGCCGACTCTGCCACCGCATCATGCTCCAGCACGGTGTTTTCGACATCAGTCGGCCCCACACGGTAGCCTGCGGTGATGATAATGTCATCATCACGCCCTGAGAACCAATAGCTACCGTCACTATGACGTTCGACCACATCGCCTGTTAGGTAGTAATCACCGACAAAGGCGTCTTTTTCATTCCAGCTATAACCACGGAAATAAAACGCGGGCGACTGACTGACCACCACTGCCAGCTGGCCTTGCTCACCATCAGGCAAGACATTCATGTCATCATCCAACACGACGAGGGTATGCCCTGGAAGCGCCATACCCATTGAGCCGACAGGACACTCATGGGTCAAAGCATGGTGCTCGCAGCACGTCATTCCCGTCTCAGTTTGTCCATATTGATCACAGACTTTGCAGTTTAGATAGGTCTCCACCCAGTTGACGACCTCGGTATTTAGGGTCTCGCCTGCCGAGTTGGCGCAGCGTAGGGATAGCGCGGCATCGCTATCGTCATGCGCCCGCTCAAACACGCCGCTGGATTTCATCATACGAAAGGCAGTGGGCGAGGAGGCCAAATTGGTAATCTTATGACGCACCATAAAGTCGCGCGTGTTTTCTGCATCAAATCCTGACTCATTAAAATGGGTGGTGATGCCCATCAGCAACGGCCCTGTAATGGCATAATACAACCCATAGGCCCAGCCAGGATCGGCCATATTCCAGTAATTATCATCGGCGCGCAAATCGATGGCATAACGCATATATAGATAAAAAGCCGAGAGCGCGCTGAGAGGGACGCTGACGCCCTTAGATTTACCGACGGTCCCAGAGGTAAACATCTGCAAAAACGGCGCATCTGTCTCCAAGAGCACAGGCTCCGCTGTAGATGACTGCGCTGCTACCACCTCCTCATAAAGATCGTCACCCCAGCCATGGTCCTGCTGGCTATCGTTGCCGCCCACCAAGACCATTTTGGCTTGCTCAGCCAAATCCTCAAACTTGCCGCGGTTCTCAAGGTTGGTAAATACCACTTTGGTATTGGCTTTATCCATACGGTACTTGATCGACTCATAGCCAAAAGCGGTAAATAACGGCTGATACACGGCACCAATACGCCATGTCGCCAATACAATAGTCAGCAGCTCAGGTGTGCGCGGCAGCATGGTCGCCACTTGATCGCCAGCTTGCACGCCATACGACTGGAGCAAGTTGGCAACGTGACCACTGGCCTTATCAAGCTCAGCGAAACTTAGGCGCGTGACGTTGCCTGCTGTGTCTTCGTGTACAAGTGCGAGATGCTCACCCCGCCCATCACGCACATGGCGCCCGCAGCAGGCCATGTAGGCATTTCGCTGGTCGTCCAGATGCTCGCCATATATTTCGGTCAATAAGTTATTGATATTAAAGTTTTGATAATAATCGCGGTAGTGTTGGCGCGTATCGGTGTGAGTTGTCGTGGGGGTCGATGAGGTAGTCATAAGCCAATCCTTTAGCACTTGCAGGTCATTGATGACAAGTGACAACAGCGGCGCATGACATCATGGGTAAAAATGCTCATGAATCAAAACACCACTGTCTCACTTGTAAAACCGCCCTATCCTATGGGCGGTTTTTATTGTCTATACGCTATTAGTAACGCATTTTACTTATTATTTCAATACATAGCGTATCATTTTTATATTATTTCTTTATGTAGTCACGACCGTTCAGCGCAATTGCATGTGACTTATCATCGCCATAGCAGGCTTATGCGACATAGCGTCTCATTGCTAAGCTCACAGGTTATTGCCAAGTACACAGGCAGCTTAATAGCGCTTTTTCTTCACAGCTTTGGTGCTTTTTGCTACGGCCGCGTCGGGCGTTTTTGTATGCTTCAAAAAACTGACCTGCCAAAAACCGTTCGATAAGCATCGGATGAATATAAGAAGCACGGCATACCGCTGGCGTATTGCCAAGCTCTTCGGCCACGCTCTTCACCATATCGGTAACCAGCTGCTGACGCGCCTTGCTAGCAGGAGCGCTGGCTAAGACTGTCCGGCCCGCCGAGGTCTGCAGCTCATCATACAGATAGCTCGCTGCCAGTACACTGGCCATCCAAGTACGAAAGTCCTTTGCACTGTACAATCTGCCCGATGTAAGATCCTCCAAGTCATCGCTGCTCGGCTGTTTGTGCGCCTCTGTATCCGCACACAGATGACGGCGCAAGTAGTCATTGACATCGCTGCTATCCACAACTTGCTTGTCACCATTTTCATCTAAATATTTAAAAATCTGATACCCTGGCAGCTCACTACAGGCTTGCACAATCTCAATCAAGCGCTCGTCTTGTAGCTCGATATGGTGCTCTTTGGCACTTTTGCCGACAAAGTCAAATGCCAGACCGTTATCCGTCTCGCTCACGTGCTTACTGCGCAGCGTACTCAGGCCATAGCTTTTATTCATCTTTGCATAGCGGCTATTACCGATACGAATGAGGGTAGTTTCCAATAACTTGACCACCGCGGCTAATACATTGGCGCGTGATAGCGGCGCTGCTTCTAAATCTGTCTCAACTTGCGCCCGCAGCGTGGGCAACGCGGTCGCAAACCCTATCATCGCGGCAAACTTGGCGTGATCGCGCACGCGATTCCATTCGGGATGATACAAGTACTGCTTGCGCGCTTTGTCATCGCGGCCTGTCGATTGCAAATGCCCTTTTTCATCTTGGCATATCCACACCTCTGACCACATCGGCGGGATGACTAGCGCCTCAAAGCGCGCGCGAAGTTTTTTGCATTTGACCGTGTTGCCGATGGCATCTTTATAAGTAAAACCGCGACCCCAACGCCTGCGCGTAAATCCCGGCTCATCGTCGCTGACGTAACGCAGGTTTGCCAAGCGTGCTAAATGTTCATAATCATGGCGTACATCTTGCGGGGTTGTTTGCTGGTCTAACTTCGCCATAAAAAATACTCGATTGATAAAATAGACGCTTTAGCATAATGAATTGCAGTTATTTTTGCTGTTTGTTTGCCACAAGCAAAGTGTAATTGATGTGTAAATAGCCGTCCAATTACCATAAAAAAAACGCCAAGCATTTAATACTTAGCGTTTTTTATGGCTAGTGTCAATATGACGACGACAAATCTAAAAAGCTTTATTTACCATAAGTGCATAAATAAGCGGTCTCAACCTCAACTTTGACTTGAAATTTTTTATCCGCTTCAATAGTAAACTGTTGACCGGCGTCAAAGGTCTGCCATTCGCTACTTTCTGGCAGTTTAACGGTCAACGCGCCGCTCACCACACTCATGGTCTCAAACTCACTGGTGCCAAATTCATACTCCCCAATTTCCATCACGCCGACAGTCGCTGGCAGAGTAGCTGTCTGAAAGGCGATCGACGTGATTTTATCGTCAAAATAACTATTTACGCTTGGTATAACTTTTCCTTAAGTAATGGTGTTTAAAATGTGTTAATAAGCCTTATAGTCCAGATTTAAGGCTGGCTTCAATGAATTGATCGAGATCACCGTCGAGTACCGCGCTGGTATTAAACGTCTCAACGCCAGTACGCAAGTCCTTGATACGTGAGTCATCGAGCACATACGAGCGAATTTGACTGCCCCAGCCGACGTCAGACTTATTGTCTTCGACCGCTTGCTGTTTTTCCATACGTTTTTGCATCTCAAGCTCATAAAGCTTGGCACGCAGCATTTTCATGGCAGTGGCTTTGTTGCCATGCTGGCTACGCTCGTTTTGACACGTGACCACCACGCCAGTTGGCTCGTGGGTAATACGCACCGCAGAATCAGTGGTGTTGACGTGCTGACCACCCGCGCCCGATGAGCGGTAGGTATCGATACGCAGATCGGCTGGATTGATATCAATCTCGACGTTGTCGTCAATCTCAGGCGAAACAAAAACAGCGGCAAACGACGTATGACGGCCATTGTTGCTATCAAATGGTGACTTACGCACTAGGCGATGCACACCAATCTCGGTACGCAGCCAGCCAAACGCATAATCGCCTTTGATCTCGATCGTCGCTGATTTAATCCCAGCGACGCTACCAGACGACACTTCAATGACCTCGACCTTAAAGCCATGCGACTCCGCCCAGCGCGTATACATCCGCAGCAGCATCTCAGCCCAGTCTTGTGCTTCGGTGCCGCCACTACCCGACTGAATGTCTAAATAGCAGTTGTTTAGGTCCATCTCGCCGCTAAACATCCGGCGGAATTCTAAATCTGCCACACGTTCTTCAGCATCGTCGAGCTCTGCTTGCACATCGCTCAGTAGTGACTCATCCTCTGCTTCTACTGCCAGCTCGAGCATGGCAGAGGCATCTGCCAAGGTAGTCTCAAGCGATATCACCACATCGATGACACCATCAAGCTGACTTTTTTCTTTATTAATCTTGGTCGCGCGCTCAGGATCGTTCCATAGCTCGGGGTTTTCTAATTCCAAATTAATTTCTTCTAGGCGCTCTTGCTTACCATCGAAGTCAAAGATACCTCCGAAGGTCCTGTCCTCGCTCAGATAAGTCTTTGATTTTTTCTTGATACGGATTGATTTCCATAAATAGTCCTGTTTTTTGCTAAAAAATAAAGGTCGCACTCGGGCGCTATTTTAAATGAGATTACGGTTACATAATGGATTAATTGTGCGCTGCCTGGTAGCGGCTCATTGACCAGCCTCAATCGACCAATCTTCGACCGCCCAGCGATGCGCCAGCGCATGAGCATGCAGCGCGTCATCAGGAGACACGCAGACTGCGACGTCCGCCCATTCTAGCAGCGGGATGTCGTTTTTAGAATCTGAATACGCATAAGTTTTTTCAAAACGAACGCCAGCGAGCTGCTGCTTATTTAACCACTTATCGAGATGATAAATCTTACCTTCTTTAAAGTTTGGCTTGTCGGTGAGCTTGCCGGTATAGCGGGCGTCCTTTATCTCAAGCGGCGTCGATAATACATTGCCAGCCTCGACCCCAAAACGCTTTGCGATGGCAGACACCACAAAATCATTGGTCGCGGAGATTATCACCACATCATGCCCTTTTTCCACATGCTGACAGAGCACCTCCATTGCTTTTGGGCGGATGTGCGGCTCGATCTCAGACTTGATATAGTCTTCGCGTAACGCGTGTAGCCTCTCCATCGGCAAGCTGCTCAAAAACTGGGCGACAAACTCATTGTACTCAGTGGCATCGAGCGTGCCTTCGATATAGTCCTGATAAAACTTTTGATTGGCCGTACGATATTCGGCCTCATCGACCAGATTGTGCTTGACGATATACTCGCCCCAAAGATAGTCGCTATCGACATCGAGCAAAGTATGATCCAAATCAAAAAGCGCCAGTTCTTTTGCTATCGGTTGTGCTGCCTGCATAATAAAACCTTATGGTGATTTATAAAAACGATGATTGGTAAAGAAGGGTTAAAAGTTGGGTGATAGTTGGTGGCACCCCATCTTCCATGACTCGGTAATATTTGGTGAATATTACTGTTTAGTAAACAAAATTATGCTAACTTTATAATAAAAACAGAGAACCTTATGAAAACGCCCAATCCCCAGTCCACCACCGCTCGTCGACCGAGACGCCCTGCCCGCTCTATCAAAGAGATTAGACGGCGGCAACGAGGAGAGGATTATCAGTCTCCGATGGCACGTATCTTATATGCGCTCTTGACAGCTTTGCTGTATGGCGCTGGCGGATTATTTATCGATCTTGCTATCGTCGTGATTCGCTCTTTATTCAATCTAGGCACGGGTGATATTTTTTGGTTGTTTACGCCCATCCTGCTGGTTTTGGGTGCCATTATTGGGTTTTTTGTCGGCAAAAACGCAGGTGCCGAGAGCGTCAATGCCTTACACAATCCGCAAGCTGGCAATAACGCTTATCTCGACGACTACTCTATACGCCATGATATCTTTCGAGGTCTGATGATCGGTATTGCTATCTTTGCGGTTATTTGGCTGGTCATGATGCTCATGACGTAAATACGCGCAACCACAATATCAGCGACGATAAGACGAACAAAGGATAAGGTGAGAAACGACAAAATGAGCCACTCATATCCGCCATTTATGACTTCTTATCATTCAGGCATGGCTATTTCTTTGAGGCCAGTTTTAAACTTCTGACAGCGCTCACTATAGTGCATGGCCGATAGTTTTAACATCGCTGCTTGCTCATCCGTCAGGGTTTTCACCACTTTGGCCGGTGCGCCCATGACCAGTGAGTTGTCTGGGATTTCCTTCCCTTCTGTGACCAAGGCTTTGGCACCGATGATACAGTTTTTACCGATTTTGGCATGATTGAGCACCACCGCACCGATTCCGATTAAGCTGTTATCGCCAATCTCGCAGCCGTGCAGCATTGCCAAATGCCCAATCGTCACATAGTTGCCTATTTTGACTTCGATACCTGCATCGGTATGAATGACGCTGTTTTCTTGTACATTACTATAGTCCCCGATATGGATGCGCTCGTTATCACCGCGAATCACCGCACCAAACCAGACGCTGGCTTGATGGCCCAAATACACATCACCAATCACTTGTGCGCTATCAGCCACCCAGCCATGAAAGGGGCTAGCAAATTCAGGGGTCTTATCTATATACTGGTAAATCATAACGGTTCCTTGTCCTACTAAAAAACGCTGTGGTTAATTGGTCGATGTTACGGCTCATGATGTTACGACTCATTGTGGCAAAGACAACTGTAGAAATCCAGCGCTATTCATCGTAGCCGCTCGCCATCTTGCCAACTTAATCCTGATAACTTGGCACAGCGCTTGTACTGTGTTAAAAAATCAGCTGGCTATCTGCGTCTATATTGTATATAATGCGCAAAATCTGTGCCTAAGCGAGCGGACATGATGCAAGTTACCTATTCACTACCTAGTGAGTTTTGTAGTTTCCATCGATAATGTCTTCTCGCTTTTTTGTGGGCGATTTTTGTGTGCAGCCTATATTTTTCTTGAGATTTATTATTCCCAAGACCTTAAAAATAAAGGCTTTTCACCGACAGCCAACCACAAGCATCGTCACAGAACTCACAAATAATAGCGGAGGCAAACCTTGAATTCATCGGCAGAAATACAAGCAATTTTGGCACTAGCAGACGGTACGATCTTTCGCGGTGTCAGTATCGGTAGCCTTGGTCATCGTGTCGGTGAGGTGGTGTTTAATACAGCCATGACAGGGTATCAAGAAATCCTAACTGACCCAAGCTACGCGCGCCAGCTGGTCACCCTTACCTACCCGCATATTGGTAATACTGGTACCAACAGCGAAGACACCGAGTCTGGCAACGGCCACCAAGTCTGGGCCGACGGTCTTATCATCCGCGATGCCACCATGGCAACCTCCAACTTCCGTAATTCTCAGTCGCTCAGTGACTATCTCCAAACCCATGACACCGTCGCCATCGCTGAGGTTGATACACGCCAGCTGACCCGTCTACTGCGTGATACAGGTGCACAAAACGGCTGTATCATGACGGCCTCTAATGGTGAAACAATCAGCCGCGATGATGAGCAACAAGCCATTAAACTGGCACAAGAGTTTGCTGGTATCAAAGGCATGGACTTGGCAAAAGAGTGCTGCACTAAAGAAAACTTCGAATGGACAGCAGGGACGTGGGATTTGTCCGACACACTGCTAAACCGTGACGCACCTGGTAGCCATGATAGCGGTACAGGCGGTTTTTTTAAGCAGCTTGGCACTCACATCGACTCTAAATACAACGTCGTCGCTTATGACTTCGGTAGCAAAACCAACATCCTACGTATGCTAGTCGATCGCGGCTGTCATGTGACGGTGGTACCAGCACAAACGCCTATCGCAGACGTACTGGCGATGAACCCAGACGGTATCTTTTTATCCAATGGCCCCGGCGACCCTGCCGCCTGTGACTATGCTATCGACGCGGTACGTCACATCATCACCGAGACAGATATTCCGACCTTTGGTATCTGCCTAGGCCATCAGCTGATCGGTCTGGCCAGCGGCGCTAGCACCATCAAGATGAAAACTGGACATCACGGTGCCAACCATCCTGTACAAGATTTGGCCACAGGGACGGTGATGATTACCAGTCAAAACCATGGTTTTGCTGTCGATGAAGACACGCTACCTGACAACGTCAAATCGACTCACCGTTCACTGTTCGATGGTACCAACCAAGGTATTGAACTGACCGACAAGCCAGTGTTTAGCTTCCAAGGTCACCCAGAGGCCAGCCCTGGCCCGCATGATGCTGCGCCACTGTTTGATAAGTTTGCCGAGATGATGGCAGCGGCCAAAGATTAAACGCTTAATATTGACCCATAAATAATAAATATAACGCTTGAAGCACTAAGGGTGGTTCAAGCGACACCATATCAAACACGATAAGCTGAACTGATAATATCGTTACATTATAGATTACTCAAAATATCACCCAAACGAAGGTAGCCCTAACTATGCCAAAACGTACCGACATAAAAAGCATTCTTATCATTGGCGCAGGCCCTATCGTCATCGGCCAAGCGTGTGAGTTTGACTACTCAGGCGCGCAGGCGTGTAAAGCGCTACGCGAGGAAGGCTACCGCGTCATCTTGGTCAACTCAAATCCTGCGACCATCATGACCGACCCTGTAATGGCAGATGCCACCTATATCGAGCCGATTACTTGGCAGACAGTCGAGCAAATCATCGCCAAAGAGCGCCCTGATGCTATTTTGCCGACGATGGGCGGCCAAACGGCGCTGAACTGCGCGCTGGATTTGGACAAGCACGGTATCCTCACCAAATATAACTGTGAGCTGATTGGCGCGACCAAAGACGCAATTGAGATGGCAGAGGATCGTGAGCTGTTTGACCAAGCTATGAAGCGTATCGGCCTTGAGTGCCCACGCGCCGAAACCGCTGAAACCATGGAAGAAGCCTTTGCTACCCAAGAAAAAATGGGCTACCCATGCATCATCCGCCCCTCATTTACCATGGGCGGCTCAGGCGGCGGTATCGCCTACAACCGCGATGAGTTTATCGAAATCTGCGAGCGCGGTTTTGATTTATCACCCAACCATCAGCTGCTTATCGATGAGTCACTCATCGGCTGGAAAGAGTATGAGATGGAAGTGGTGCGTGACAAAAACGACAACTGCATCATCATCTGTGCCATCGAAAACTTTGACCCCATGGGCGTACACACGGGCGACTCTATCACTGTCGCGCCTGCGCAGACTCTGACCGATAAAGAATACCAAATCATGCGTAATGCCTCTCTTGCGGTACTGCGTGAGATTGGCGTCGAAACTGGCGGCTCAAACGTGCAGTTCGGTATCAACCCGGACACGGGCCGCATGGTCGTCATCGAGATGAACCCACGCGTATCACGCTCGTCTGCCCTTGCCTCAAAAGCCACAGGCTTCCCGATTGCCAAAATCGCTGCCAAACTGGCTGTTGGTTATACCTTAGATGAATTGCAAAATGACATCACAGGCGGCAAAACGCCTGCCAGCTTTGAGCCGGCGCTTGACTATGTCGTCACCAAAATCCCGCGTTTTAACTTTGAAAAATTCCCACAAGCAGACAATATCCTCTCGACGCAAATGAAGTCAGTCGGTGAAGTCATGGCAATCGGCCGTAACTTCCAAGAGTCGATGCAAAAAGCCCTGCGCGGCATGGAAACAGGCTCAGACGGCTTTGATGAGCAAATCGATTTGGCAAAAGTACCGGCTGACAAAGCGCGTTCTGAGATTATCAACCGTCTAACCATCCCAACGCCTGAGCGCATTTATTATCTGGCTGATGCCTTCCGCGTCGGTATGAGTGTCGATGACGTCTTTAATTACACCAAAATTGACCCATGGTTTTTGGTACAAATCGAAGACATCGTCAAAACTGAAGCACAGGTTAAAACCTTAGGCTTTGGCGGTTTGAACGCTGAAAACATGCGTAGCTTTAAGCGTAAAGGCTTATCAGACCTGCGTTTGGCCAAGCTGCTCGGCATATCACAAAAGCAATTACGCAAAAAACGCTGGGATTTGGCCGTTTATCCAGTCTACAAGCGCGTCGATACCTGTGCGGCAGAGTTTGCCACCAGCACCGCCTACATGTACTCAACCTATGACAGCGAATGCGAGGCCAACCCAACCGATAACAAGAAAATCATGGTGATCGGCGGTGGTCCTAACCGTATCGGTCAAGGGATTGAGTTTGACTATTGCTGTGTCCATGCTGCCCTCGCCATGCGCGAAGATGGCTATGAAACCATCATGGTCAACTGTAACCCAGAAACCGTCTCGACCGATTATGACACCTCAGACCGCCTCTACTTTGAGCCAATCACGTTAGAGGACGTGTTAGAGATCGTCCGTATCGAAAACCCAGACGGCGTCATCGTGCAGTTTGGCGGACAGACGCCATTGAAACTGGCGCGCGCATTAGAATCTGCTGGCGTAAAAATCATCGGTACCAGCCCTGATGCCATCGACCGCGCTGAAGACCGTGAGCGCTTCCAGCACATGATTCAGCAGCTAAACCTCGTGCAGCCATCAAACGCGCTAGCGACCAGCCTAGAAGACGGCTTGGTGAAAGCCAAAGACGTCGGCTATCCGTTAGTCGTTCGCCCATCATACGTCTTGGGTGGCCGCGCAATGGAAATCGTCTATAACGAAGACGAGCTAAAACACTACTTGCGTACCGCTGTACAAGCATCAAACGAAGCGCCCGTCCTATTAGATCGCTTTTTAGATGATGCCATCGAAGTCGATGTCGACTGTGTGTGTGACGGCACTGATGTGGTGATCGGCGGTATCATGCAGCATATCGAACAAGCAGGTGTCCACTCTGGCGACTCGGCATGTTCATTACCGCCTTACTCATTATCGGATGAGCTTTGCGATACCATGCGTGCACAGACGGTAGCGATGGCAAAAGAGCTTGGCGTGGTCGGCCTAATGAACGTCCAATTCGCAGTAAAAGGCGAAACGGTTTACATTCTAGAAGTGAACCCACGTGCCGCTCGTACCGTGCCGTTTGTCTCCAAATGTATCGGCACCTCACTGGCGCAAGTGGCAGCGCGCTGTATGGCTGGCACTTCATTAAAAGACCAAGGCTTTACGACCGAGATTGTTCCTTCGTTTTACGCAGTAAAAGAAGCGGTCTTCCCGTTTGCCAAGTTCCCAGGGGTTGATCCTATCTTGAGCCCTGAGATGAAATCGACTGGTGAGGTCATGGGCGTTGGTAAAACCTTTGGCGAAGCGTTTTATAAGGCCATTATCGGTAGTAACGAGCGCCTGCCAGGCCTTCCTGTTGAAGGCGAAACCAAAACGGCCTTTATCTCGGTTCGTGATAGCGACAAGGCACAAATCGCCCCTATCGCGCGTCAGCTTGCTGATTTTGGCTTTAATATCGTCTCAACGACGGGTACGCAAAAGGTGCTCAGCGAAGCCGGTATTGCCAGCACTCAGATCAACAAAGTCACCGAAGGCCGTCCGCATATCGTTGATGCCTTGAAAAACGGCAAAATCGACCTTATTATAAATACGACCGAGGGCAAGCAGGCGCAAGAGGATTCATTCTCTATCCGCCGCAGCGCGCTACAAAATAAAGTATTTTATGTCACGACCTTAGGTGCAGCGGATGCTGTCTGTAAATCTTATGCCATCGACTTGCCATTTGATGTCTATAAGCTACAAGATTTGCACGAGCAAGCAAAGGTGGTTGACGCGGCCCAATAATTTCAGTAGATTAAGCATTATCGTCAAGCAAATAAAACGCAGCGACAAAACGTGTCAAGCGTTTTGATACGACAATAATGCTTGAGAAGACGTTTACCAAGATAGACCCAAAAAGCATAGTGGCTAAACTGCGACTATGCTTTTTATTATGTAAGATCACGCGCGCATCTGCCCGTTGGTAAATGCGCCGACCCATGATCTGTTTAGCCTTTTCGTATCGTGTATAAAGACCAGCCGAGCCAGTCAGACATGAGCAAGGACTACCCGTCGTAGCCTGCGCTGCGTTTGCCACCGCTCATCGTATCTTTATGCTTGATACAATATAACTCTTTATATATCAAACCCATTGCAACAACACAGACACCATCTCATCTGAGGTGGTGTGGTGTTATTGGTTTAAGGAAAAAACATGCAACGTTACCCCATGACTCCCCAAGGACACGCGGCGCTAGAAGCCGAACTAAAACAGCTAAAAAGTGTCGATCGCCCTCGTATCACTGCCGCCATCGCCGAAGCCCGCGAGCACGGTGATCTAAAAGAAAACGCTGAATACCATGCCGCACGCGAGCAGCAAGGGTTTTGTGAAGCGCGTATTCGCGACATCGAAGCCAAGCTCGGCGCCGCACAGGTCATTGACCCGTCGACCTTGCCAAACGATGGCCGAGTGGTATTCGGTGTGAGCGTGGTCATCGAAAACATGGATACCGAAGAAGAAAAACAATACAAAATCGTCGGTGACGATGAAGCGGATTTTAAAGCAGGCAAAATCTCTGTCAACTCACCCATCGCTCGCGGTCTGATTGGCAAGTTTGAAGGTGATGAAGTACGTATCGAAACGCCAAAAGGTGTGGTAGAGTACGAAATCATGAAAGTCATCTATGACCAATAGGACCGGTTTTTATCTGCTTCATAAATAGCAGATATTATAGACACCTTTTTTATAGCAGTTACACAATGCCACTTTTATACTCAATTTGTTTTGCCGCATAATCATGACAAGTTTGCGTGCAAATCCCCAATAAAGTGGCTCATTGATGCACCATTATTCAAAATAATGACGGCTTGATAGTCAAGCAGCGCAGTTATCAGCGTGGTTATAATTGACTGTCATCAGTACTCGATACCCCCGTTATTTGGCATGTATTACCGTGTCATTTAGCGGGGGTTTTGTTTAGGCCGTTATCTTTTGCCGCTTTATGATTGGTGATATTGACTGTTATTTTTTAAGGAGTCTTTTATGAGCTTGACATCGATACCTGTGGTTACTACCCACAAAACCATCCCCCAAAAAGCATCTGTAGCGATGGCGGTTGCTCTTTTTTTTACCGGCGCATTGCTTGCGGCCAACTTAGTACATGCTGCGCCTGAAGTGACCATCAACGCATCTGCTGGCAGTAGCACGACCGTCGTTGAGCAGTACGCTGATGGCAAAACAGCTACCATTACAGCAACGCCCAATGGCATTACGATGAAAGACGGTCTGCCCTATGCGGTCACGCAAGTGACCACAGTGCCACGCTATACGGTGCACCAAAGTGGCAACGACACGGTCGTGACCCAAGGCCGCACCACGGTCACTAGCGTACCTGTCAGCGATCAGCTGACCCAAAAAACCAGCCGCGTCGATGTCATCACCGCTCCTACGACCACCGTCGTGACTAACCCGCCAGCAACGACCCAACCACGCGCAACGACGCAAATCGTATCCACCTCTGTAGATACCTTGCAATTGACGCCCACATTTAGCACGCCTGGCATTGTCAATGCACAGACCAAGGTTATGAAGATATTAAAAAACAGTGACGGCCGCGAAATAGCCGTACCTGCCAACCATATCACCCCAGGCGATGTGATTGAATATCACACCACTTATCTCAATACCACCGCACAACCCGTCACTGACATCAATGCCATGGTATCGCTGCCAAATGGCGTGCAATTGCTATCCTTAAATAGCCCGCTACCCACGCAGGCCACCACTGGCGGCGACAGCTATCAGACCATCCAGCAAGTTGGCAATACCGTGGTCATCAAAGAAAACTATTCTGGTCTTAAGTGGAATTTGGTTGATCTAAGCCCAAATGCTGCTCAAACTGTCGTTATACGTGCGAAAGTTCAGTAAAGACTAGATTTTAGAGTCTGGTTATTTGATCACTCTGAAAATGATAAAAGGTCTTGCTGGCTCATTTTATAGTCGGCAAGGCTTTGTTTATGACGTATCTTGCGACACTACCTGACGTGTTGTTTTATATATTATCCTATAAATACAACGACTTAAGCCTGATTTTGCTAAAATACATACCTATAAATGATTTGGTAGATCACGCTTATGGCAACCATCAATTATGAACGACTACAAGGCAAGCTTAATATTTTAGCGGACGCCGCTAAATACGATGTCTCTTGCTCCTCCTCTGCTGGCACGCGCAAAAACCAAGGCGGCGGTCTGGGTGATGCTTCAAAGACAGGCATTTGCCACAGCTATACCGAAGACGGTCGCTGCGTTAGCTTGCTCAAAATTCTGCTGACCAATCACTGTATATACGACTGTGCTTATTGTACGTCACGTAAAAGTAATGACACCCCGCGCGCCGCTTTTACGGTGGAAGAAGTGGTGGATTTGACCATGCAGTTTTATCGCCGTAACTATATCGAGGGGCTGTTTCTCAGCTCAGGTATCTTTAAAAATGGCGACTACACCATGGAGCGACTGGTCGAGGTCGCCAAGATACTGCGTACTCGTGAGCGCTTTAACGGTTATATTCATTTAAAGACCATCCCTGGCGCGTCAAAAGCGCTATTGTTAGAAGCGGGGCTTTATGCAGACCGCTTGAGCGTCAATATCGAGATTCCTACCAAATCAGGGCTGGCGTTGCTTGCTCCAGAAAAATCTCACGACGAGCTAAAAGCGCCGATGCAGACGGTAAAAGAAGAGATCGTCACGATTCGTGAGAGCCGTAAAACGCACAAAAAAGCACCAAAGTTCACTCCAGCGGGTCAAACCAGTCAAATGATAGTTGGGGCGAGCAACGAGACCGACTTACAAGTGATTCAGTTATCAAGTCACTTTTATAAGCAGTATGATCTTAAACGCGTCTACTACTCAGGGTACGTGCCGATGCTCTCTGACAATCGCCTGCCAGCGATCGGTACGCCGGTGCCTATGGTCCGCGAAAACCGCCTATACCAAGCGGATTGGCTAATGCGCTTTTATGGTTTTGGCGCGCATGAAATCGTAGAGCCTGAGTCGCCATTTCTTGATTTAGACTGTGACCCAAAGCTCGCTTGGGCGATACGCCACCGTGAGCATTTCCCTGTCAATATCCAAACGGCAAGCTACGAGATGATTGTACGCATCCCAGGTATCGGCACCAAAACCGCCAAAAAGATTGTGACAGCGCGTAAGTTTAATCAGTTGACCCTTTATCATCTCAAAAAAATGGGCGCGGCGGTCAATCGTGCCAAATACTTCATTGCCACCACTGGTAAAAACGAGCATCTCGCCCATCTGACCCGTGACAACTTTCGTCAATATGTGCTGGCGCAAACACAGACCAAATATAAGGATCAGCGTAGTGGGCAATTAGCACTGTTTTAAAAAGGAGCATATATGCCAGAGCTGACCCCAAACACCGCGTACCCTGTTGATCAATTGACACCCAGTATTGTGCTTTATGAGCCAAGTTTTGAAGGTTGGTTAAGTGCTGTCTTCTATGTTTATGCTAATAAATTATATGACGATGAAGCACTACAATTAATTGCCCAAGACTGTTATGTACCCTCATTGATTGCTCAAGCAACCAGCGTTGTGCCTAATGAAGAACATGCAGAGCGCGTGCTAGTCAAGCTAACCCAGCTGCTCGGCCGCTCAGGTATACGCAACTTACTTTGGGGGTTTCTATCAGAAAAAGAGCACATCGGCACGACGTTATTTTGGGTGGTCAAATACGCCATCGATTATCCCAATCGCCATATCATGCAGGATGTCGGCAATTTGCATGTGCTCGAGCTGGTGCAAACGGTCAAATCTGTCGGCCGTGAAAAACACCGTATGGAAGCCTTTGTGCGCTTTGAGCACACCACCGATGATATTTACTTCGCCCGCGTGGAGCCGGACTTTAATGTGTTGCCACTCATAGGTGAGCATTTTCGGCAGCGCTATCAAGACCAGTATTGGGCGATTTATGATATAACGCGCGGCTACGGCATTTATTATGACAAAAGCAACAGTACAGCCACGCGCCCTGCCGCCTTGCAGACCATCACTGATCTAGATGATGCCGTCCTGCGCCGCCCTGCCAGCATTCATAGCGCAGATGAGCGGCGCTATCAGCAGTTTTGGCAAGGCTACTTTACCAACGTCAATATAACTGAGCGCAAAAACCCACGCCTGCATCGGCAATACTTACCGCAGCGCTACTGGAAATACTTGAGCGAAAAACAAATACCACCCAATGCCGAGCATATCCAAAAGCGGCGCTAATGTTTTTCGGTCCCATCCTTTATCTTCGTGGTTGAGTTTTTGCCACTTTTAACTGACAATAGCAACTTCATATTTGATTTGGTGACCCTCGCTGCTATGAAAGTGATGCGCTTATTATCGTCTTTAAAGCATGATGAATCCGAGCGTGGTATTTTTCATCTTGGCCGCGCCTTGGTCAAAAACGGTCACACCTCTATCATCGTCTCAAGCGCCGATGAAGAAAACGATCTGGTCAAACGTCTCAAGCGTGATGGCAACCATTATCATCAGCTACATATGAACAAAAAATCGTGGCTGTCGTTGCTGCGCGTCAACGCCCTACGCCGTCTGATCGAAAAATACGACCCCGATGTGATACATTTGCACTCGCGTACGCCTGCATGGATACTACATCTGGCCTTGCGCCGCGCGCGCCTAAAGCGCATGCCCAAACTGGTGTCGACCATGTACGGCTTTTATCCGATCAACAAATACTCCCAAGCGCTGCTCGATGTCGACATCATCATTACTGTCTCCGATAGTGTCACCAACTACCTAAAAAAAGGCCTGCGCCGAGAAGACGCAGGACCCAAGGTCATCAAACGTATTTACCGCGGCGTCGACACCCGCCGTTACCCTTATCGGCACAATCCGTCTGTCTATTGGCTACGGCACACCTTTGCAGAGTATCCTGAGCTTGAGCACAAAAAATGGCTGGTGTTTCCCACCATCATTGGCAATGAATATGGTCAAGAGTGGCTGATTGATATTTTGGGCAATTTGCAGGAGCAGTTCCCCAATATTCATGTCATCATCATGGACGATGATTATAGAGATGGTGACGTGGCACACGAGGACTTTCGGCAGCGTACCAATACACTTGGGCTGGCCGAGCGCATCACCTACGTGGGTAGCAAGCGCAATGACATGCGCGAGTGGCTATCAGCGGCCAATATCGTCATGGCGCTCGCCAATGAGCCTGAGTCCATTGGTATCAACGCCCTACAAGCGATTCACCTAGGCACCCCCGTCATTGGCTGGGATCAAGCGGCATTCAGTGAGATACTACAGCCGTTATATCCGCAAGGGCTGGTCAAAAAGTACAATGCCAAGGCGCTTTGTAAAGCGGTTCGCAATCAGCTAGAGAGTGTCACGCGCCCTGAGATGACCACCAAATTTACCATGCGTGAGATGATTGAGGCGACTCTTGAGGTTTATCAATCACTCTATGACGCAGCGCTGGCTGAGGAGCAAGCGGCACAGGACGACGCAGCGGTCAAACGAATCAATAAAAGCCTTAAGCGAGTAGCAAAATCCATTCCTGAGTCTACTTATGTAAAAATCGACCCAATCGATAACCATACAAAAATTAAGCTGAGTAAAGAAAAACCCAAGCTGAAACCAGAAACACAGTCACAGCCAGAATCAGAATCAGAGCCGACCACTTTAGATTCAGACACTTTACGTTCAGACACTTCAAGCGCTAAGGCAGCAGACGACACAGCATCAAACAACAACCCACCATGATAGCAGCGCTGACTTAGTAAGTCGTCGGCGTGTGCGCACTGACGATACGGGTGATGCTGTCGCTTGGGTTAATAAAAGTATGCGGCTTCATCGTATCGATCACATAGCTGTCGCCTTGATTGAGCAGATAGGTGGTCTCTTCGACACGGATCAAAATCTTGCCTTCAATAACCGTGCCGATCTCCTCGCCCTCGTGGGCGATTTTTTCTTCTGTCGAGCTATTGGGCTGATAAGTCTCAATCAAAAACCCCAAGTTTTTTGTGGTGCTGCAGTTATACACTTGTTTTAGCGACACCCGACTACCCGCCTCACTCAGCTCTAGCAAGTCTTTTGGTGTGACCACCACACGGGCTTTTGGCTCTTTCCACTCATCACTAAAAAACGTGGTCAGATCAGAGCCAAGCACAGTCAAAATCGCCTTTAGCGTATTGACCGCTGGGCTAACTTTGTTGCGCTCGATAGAGCTGATAGAGGTATTGGTCAGCCCTGACAGCTTGGCCAGCTTGCGCTGTGAGTAGCCTTTGGCCAAGCGTAATTGGTTGATTTTTTTGCCGATATCTTCTTCAGCAGACGCCTCTGTCTCGGCGGGCGCGGCGCTCGGCAGACTTTCGTCTCCTGCATCATCATCGCTGCAAACACTGTCGTCATCGGCCCCCTTATCATCGCCTTCATTATCGATTCCTTTACTGGCAGCGGCATCGTTATTCGCCTCATTGTCGGTATCGGTACTGGCGTCACAGCTGGCATCAGGGATTTTTGTATCTATATGATCTTCTTCGTTATTCAGTGCGTTGTTTGCTGGCATAGTGAATAAATTCCGTGAATAGAAACTTGGACAAGTTGTCTTTTTCATAGTTTAACTCAGGATGCCACTGCACACCAATCATAAATGGATGCTCAGATAAGCTTATCGCCTCGACTAGGCCATCAGGTGCCAGCGCCTCTACCAACAAGCGCTCGCCGACTTTATTGATGGCTTGTTTGTGCAAGGAGTTCACATGCCATTTTTTGCCAAATGCCGCCAGCCTACCTGCAGGCTCGATGACGACGTCATGGACGGGCTGGTATTGCACTTCGAGCGGCTGACTGCTGTCTTCTAGGTGCGGCTCAAAAAACCCTTCTACCTCGCGCCAATCAGGATGAAGTGTACCTTTAAAATGAACATTCATCTCTTGCAGGCCACGGCACACTGCCAGCAGCGGCGTGTTTGTCTTGTCGGCGTAGGCGAGCAGCTTAAAACTCAGCTCATCGCGCCCAAGATCTTGCTTGGCTTCGCGGTGCGTCGCTCCGTATCGCGTCGGCGCCACATTGCTATAACTGCCCGTCAATAAGATCCCATCGACCATAGCCAATAACGCCTCAAAGTTGCTGCTGTCCGCTGCGGTATTGGGCAGCAAAATGGGGTTGCCGCCGTAGAAGTTTACCGCATCGATGTATTTTTGATATACCGCTTGTGAGGGCTGACCGTCGATCATTTTGTAGCATGACACGATGGCGATGATCGGTTTGGCGTTTTTCATAATTGCGTTCCTTTGTCCGTCGCTTTATCTAGGCAGATACGCTCTCTTGCCTGATGCAATCCTTTGTTTAGCTAAAATCTAACACAACTTCTCATAAAATGTAAACTATAAAACTCAATATAAAGAGTATTGATATAAAAACCATCAGAATTAGCAATTTTATGATAATTTTAAATAAAAATTGACAACTATAGTTTTCATACATATATTGGAAGTCATCAGCAACGGAGTAAGCAAAACCTCAGTAACAATAAAATTCATAGGAAGAATAGACATGACGACAACCAATGGAATGGTCGAATCTGACAATAACACCGAATACGTTTATGTGGCCGCTGGCGACATTAATGGTTTACTTCGCGGGAAACGTATCCCTTTTAATCAGATGGAAAAAGCAGAAAAGGGCGCAATACGCTTACCGCTGTCGATCTTAGGCGTCGATATCTGGGGTGCTGATGTCATCGAATCCTCTCAGTGCAACGGCGATATAGATGCCATCGCCCGTCCTACCGGCCGCGCCGCCTACCCGTTACTCAACACCAGCGCCCCGTCAGCGCTACTACCAGTCTGGCTATACACCGAAGACGATGAGCCTTATTATGGTGACGCCAGACATGTACTCGATCACATCAGCAAAAAATTCAAAGCGCTGGGCCTGACGCCGGTGATGGCGACAGAGCTAGAGTTTTATCTGGTCGACTATACCGAAGGCGAAACCCCCAGACCGCCTATCAGACCCAAAAGCGGCCTACGTCTCAACAAAACCTCCATTCTCAGCATCAATGATTTGTTGCAGTTTGATGAGTTTTTAGATGAAGTCTATGCCCAGTGCAAAAAGCTTGATATCCCTGTCGATGCCGCCTTGGCCGAAAACGGCTGTGGTCAGTTTGAGATAAACCTACTACACGTCGACGACCCATTAAAGGCCGCTGATGATGCGATATTGTTTAAACAAGTGGTCAAATCTGTCGCCGCGCGCCGTCAGCTGACAGCAACCTTTATGGCAAAACCGTTTGGCCTACAGTCCGGCAATGGGTTTCATGTACATTGCAGCTTGTTGGACAAGGACGGTAATAATATCTTTGATGATGGTACAGATGAAGGCTCTGACATGTTGCGTCATGCGGTCGCAGGCCTGCTCAAAACCATGGCCGACTGTACCCTGCTCTTTGCCCCGCATGTCAACTCTTATCGCCGCTTCACCCCCGGCACCCTTGCCCCTAACAATATCTCATGGGGCTACGAAAACCGTACAGCCGCTGTCCGTATCCCTGGTGGCGATACAAAAGCGCGCCGTATCGAGCACCGCGTCTCTGGCGCTGATGCCAATCCTTATCTGGTTTGTAGTGCCGTGCTCGCAGGGATGCTATATGGTATCGAAAATAAGCTGGCCGCCCCTGAGCCTATCAACAGCATCACCTATGACGATACGGAGCTCAAGACCCTACCCCTAGATTGGTTATCAGCCATTCGTAAGTTTGAAAGTAGCGATATCATCGACTCTTTGTTTCCACGCGAGATGATCGAGCTGTTGATCGCGGTCAAAAAGCAAGAAGCCAAACGCTTCGCCCAGCAAGTCACCAACCTTGAATACCTCACCTATTTACAGGATGTCTGATATGTCAAATAGCAACTTCAATGCTCATGCAGCAATGCCGCAAAACTTGTCATCCAACAACACGCGCAATATTCCGCATTATTCAAATCAAGGCCAATACCCTGACAGCTATTATGCCGCCAGTCGTAACCCAAAACCGGACAGACCGACGCTCAAAAACGACATTCAAGCAGAAATTTGTGTGGTGGGCGGTGGCTATAGTGGCCTATCAACAGCGCTGCACCTCATCGAGACCGACCATGAAGTCGTCGTCCTCGAAGGCGCGCAAATCGGTTGGGGTGCCTCAGGGCGCAACGGCGGTCAGATCGTCAATGGCCTAAACGCCAGCCTACAAAAAATCAAAAAATCCTATGGCCAACAAAATGCTGACTTCGTCGGTCAGCTGGTGACTCGCGGTGGCCAAATCATTCGCCGGTTTGTCACTGATTATAATATTGACTGCGATTTAAAAGAAAAAAACATCTTTGCCGCCCTCAATAAAGGTCAACTAAAAGACTTACAAGAGACGCATGCCCTTTGGGAGCGCCACGGTATGCATGATCGTGAAATGCTAGACAAAAATGGCATTCAACAGCATATCAAAACCGATGCCTATGTCGGCGGCGTCATCGACCACTCAGGCGGCCATCTGCATCCACTCAACCTCGCCCTCGGTGAGGCGGCAGCAATCGAACAAGGCGGCGGCACCATCTACGAAAACACCCTAGTGGTGGATATTGAGTATGCCGATGACCACATCAAAGTCATTACCGAGTTTGGCTCAGTGACCTGTCAGCAGGCGGTACTGTGCGGCAATGCCTATCTAAATAAAGTCATTCCAAAGTTGACGGACCGCGTCATGCCGGTCTCGACGCAGATTATCGCCACCGAACCGCTAGGCGAGCTGGCCGATCAGCTGCTACCGACCGATGTCTGTGTCGAGGATGTGCGCTATATTCTTGACTACTATCGCCTCTCAGCGGACAAACGCATGCTGTTTGGCGGCGGCACGGTCTATGGCGGCCAAGACCCCGCCGATATCACCGCCAAAATCCGCCCAAATATGAACAAAATCTTCCCAGAGTTACGCGATGTCAAGATTGACTATGCGTGGAGCGGCAACTTTGCCTTGTCGTTTTCGCGAGTGCCGCAGATGGGCAAACTACATGAGCGGGTATTTTTTGCTCATGGCTATAGTGGACATGGCGTCACAGGCTCGCATCTGTTTGGACAAATACTCGCCGATGCCATCAATGGCAAAACCAAAGAGTTTGATACTTTTGCCAAAATACCTTGGATTCCCTTTCCTGGTGGCCGCGCCCTACGTGTGCCCTACTCTGTGATGGGCTCTTGGTGGTATGCGCTAAAAGACACCACAGGCCTATGATGGTATCAATCCCTTGACGTGTACTCAGCGCCTCAAGACGAGGTACTTATCAAGCGTCAGTCTTGCTTTTTAAGTCACCCGTTTTCGCGTTTGGTCTATTGCTACACCCCCTTATCATAACAACGGATTGTTGTGATAAAGCTTGGTAGAAAGTGGGTTTGCCTGCTGTCTACTGGGCGTCAATCATAAAATAGAGCTTGTTCTATCAAACAAAGTTTTACAGGGAGCGTAAGTATGAACATGAAACTCAATGATGCTGTCGAGGGGCAATATCATAACAAACGAGTCTTTCTTACCGTCATCGCCGCAGTCGCCATCTATCTGGCGTTTGCTTGGTTATCGTCCAACCACGACCCAGGCGAGTCTTGGGGCGCGTTGTCTTTATTACCCACCTTGTTGGTACTCATCACCGCTATCGTCTCTAGACGGCCATTTGAATCCATGATCGCAGGCTGTGTCGCAGGTCTTGTGATGCTCAACCCCTTCGATCTGGTATCGCCGTTTGCTGATAATATGTCGATGGTCTTGGGTAATGAGACCATTATTTGGATTATCTTAGTTTGCGGCCTGATGGGCGGGCTGATTCAGCTCCTTGAGATTAGCGGCTGTCTCGATGGCTTTAGCGAATGGCTCCAAAAAATCATCAAATCACGGCGGCAGTCTTTGCTTGCCACCTTTGCCCTTGGGGTGATTGTTTTTATTGATGATTATCTCAACTGTCTGGCAGTATCGACATCAGTCAAAAAACTGACCGATGCCTATAACGTCTCACGCGAAAAACTGGCTTATATCGTCGACTCAACCGCAGCGCCTATGTGTATCATCGTCCCTATCTCGACGTGGGCAGTATATTTTGCGGGCCTACTAGAAGAAAATGGCGTGGCAGGAGATGGTGAAGGCATCGGGCTTTATATCAGTGCGATTCCGTATATGGCCTATGCTTGGTTTGCCTTAATTATCGTGTTTTTGGTGGCGTATGGCGTCCTTGGTAATTGGGGACCGATGAAAAAGGCCGAGGCGCGTGCCAAAGCAGGCAAGCCTGTCCCAGAGGATTTTGTAGAAGAGCAGCTGGTCTCAAACGTCAAGGCCAAGCGCAAGCTATCATTTAAAGCCAATATCATGAACTTTGCCTTTCCCATGATTTTGCTGATTATCTCGACCGTTTATTTTGAGATTGATCTGCTGCGCGGGGCGTTATTGACTTGTTTTGTGACCGTTGTTCTCTACTGGGTGCAGGGTATTTTGAGCTTTGAGACCCAGATGGAGGCGGTATTTAAAGGCTTTAAAGTCATGCTCTACCCTCTCTCGACCGTCATTGGCGGGTTTTTTCTAAAAGCCATCAATGATGAGCTTGGCATGACCACGTATGTGATTGAGGCCATCACCCCTTATATGACGATTGTCATTTTCCCTGCGGTTATCTTTGCGGTCATGGCGTTTTTGACCTTTGCCACCTCATCGAGCTGGGGTCTGTACGTCCTTGCCATGCCGATTGTCTTTCCGATCTCATTGGCCTTAGGCGTCAACACCCCGCTTATGATCGGCGCGCTGCTGTCTGCCTCATCATTTGGTAGTCATGCTTGTTTCTTTAGTGACTCCTCATTACTCGCCGCCCAAGGCGCTGGCTGCTCACCCATGCAGCATGCGTTTACCCAGTTCCCTTATGCGATGCTCGGCGCGGTGTTATCTGTCATCACCTTCTTAGGTTTGGGCTTTATGATGGCATAAGCTTGGCTACCGAGCAGACAATATATGAGCGATACTGGTCGATATCATGTTAAGTACTGCGCGATGCAGACTGCTCGGCAAATAACGGACAGATGGGGAAGGACGCTCTGGTCGTTGCCCATTATTTACCACTCTGTCGTTAGGATTGGCCCTCAAGGTAAGCAATGCCTAGCGACATGGGCCCAAAATGGCTAGATTTGATACTAATCTAGATTCGATACTGACCTAGATTTGATACTGACAAGGAATAAAAATATGCGTACTGTTACCGTTGCGGCCACTCAGATGACTTGCGGCTGGGATATACAACAAAACATCGCCGCCGCCACCGACTTGGTGACCAAAGCGGCCAACGCTGGCGCCAATATTATCTTGCTACAAGAGCTGTTTGAGACGCCTTATTTTTGCCAAGTACATGACTTTGATTATTTTAAACTGGCGAGCTCAGTCGAAGATAACGCCGCTATCACGCATTTCAAAAAACTGGCCAAAGCATTAGGAGTGGTGCTACCGATTAGCTTTTATGAAAAATCGGGCAATACTTTTTTTAATAGCGTCACCATCATCGATGCCGATGGCGAGATACTGGGCACCTATCGCAAAACCCACATACCAGACGGTATCCCTTATGCCGAAAAATTTTACTTCACCCCTGGAGATACAGGGTTTAAAGTCTGGGAAACCAAGTACGCCAAGATAGGCGTCGGTATCTGCTGGGATCAGTGGTTTCCTGAATGCGCGCGCAGTATGGCGCTGATGGGTGCCGAGATTTTGTTGTATCCGACAGCAATTGGTGATGAGCCCACACTGGGCATTGACTCAAAAGGACATTGGCAACGCTGTATGCAGGGGCATGCGGCGGCCAACCTAATGCCTGTGGTGGCCGCAAATCGTATCGGCACAGAGACCATTCGCCAAAATACTCATGACAGCACTCTGCAGTTTTATGGTCGCTCATTTATCACCGATGGGCGCGGCGAGATTATCCAAGAAGCATCAACAGATAACCAAGAGGTCATCACGGCGACTTTTGACTTAGATAAGCTGGCAATCGATCGGCGTCAATGGGGCGTGTTTCGTGATCGCCGCCCATCGATGTACGCCACCTTGCTCACACATGGCTAATGGCATACTGGCTCATAAGACTGTCATAAGATTGCAAACTGATTTGCCTGAACCTGAGGTACGTTTATATGTCATTATCTTCCAATTTATTAATCACAGACTCTGTGCCGCAGCAAGACGGCTTTTTTATGCCAGCAGAGTTTGCGCCGATACAAAAAGTCTGGATAATTTGGCCATACAGGGCCGATAACTGGCGGCAAAACGCGGCTCCGGCGAAGGCCGCGTATGCCGATGTCGCGCGGGCGATTCGTGAGTTTTGTGACGTCGGCGTGTTGGTCAGTCCTACTGATTATCTCGCCTGCCGCGCAAGCTTAGCTGCCGATATCGAGGTCATCGCTATGCCCAGCAACGACGCATGGGCGCGTGATATCGTGCCGACATTTTTGCTCAATGATAAAGGTGAGCTGCGCGCTTGTGATTGGACCTTTAATGCTTGGGGCGGTGACTATGACGGTCTGTACTCACCTTGGGATGACGATGACAAACTGGCCGCACGCCTGTGCGAGTATCTAGATATCCAGCGCTATCGTACTGACGGCTTTGTGATGGAGGGCGGCGCGTTTCATGTCGATGGTGAAGGCACGCTTTTGACGACTCGTATGTGCTTGCTGAGCGCTGGACGCAATCCGCAGCTCAGCGAGCGGCAAATCGAAGACCAGCTAAAAGCATATCTGAATGTACAAAAAGTGCTGTGGCTCGATGACGGTATCGACCCCGACGAGACCACCGGCCATATCGACGATATCGCGTGCTTTGCCCGTCCCGGTGAGGTGGTTTGTCTATACACCGACGACCCTGAGCACCCCTTTTATGAGGCGACCCAAAAAGCCTATCAGCAGCTATCTGCGATGAGGGATGCCAAAGGCCGACGCCTGACGGTACATCAGCTGTGCTGCACCAAAGTACCTGTCACCCTACCCGATGACTATGAGATTGAGCAATCTGACGATGCCAAAGCGCGCCATGCAGGCGATGTTTGTATCGCCTCGTATGCTAATTTTTTGATCTGCAATGATGCCATTATCGTGCCGCAATATGATGATGCCCATGACAGCTTGGCCATTACTCAGCTTGAAAAAATATTTCCGCAGCATCAGGTAGTAGGCGTACGTACCAAAGAGATTGTCTATGGTGGTGGTAATATCCACTGTATTACCCAGCAGCAACCCAAATGCCTTGCTTAAACAGATAAACTTAAGCGAATAGGCAAAAACCTAAACGGATTTTAACGCTAACTAAGGAATATATATGAGCGACTATCAAGTAAATAACCCAGCCACGGGCGAAGTAGAAGCCACTTATCCGGCCGCCGCTGAGCAAGACATCCAAAACGCCATTGAGCAAGCCGATAACGCTTATCAAGACTGGCGTCAAGTGTCATTTGACAAGCGCAGCGCTTTATTGCACAAGGTCGCTGATCTGTATCTTGAGCGTCAAGATACGCTGGCGCGCATCGTCGCCACAGAGATGGGCAAACCCGTAGCGCAGGCCA
The DNA here is from genome assembly GCF_002810365.1 of Psychrobacter sp. L7. NCBI lineage: Bacteria > Pseudomonadati > Pseudomonadota > Gammaproteobacteria > Moraxellales > Moraxellaceae > Psychrobacter > Psychrobacter sp. L7. Next base: position 334,388 of record NZ_NEXR01000003.1, on the reverse strand, counting down.
AAGGTGAGATTGGCTTGGTGGCTGAGATTTATCGCTACTATGCCGATAATGCCGAGCAGCTACTTGCGCCAAGTACCATCGAAGTTGATAGCGGTCGCGCTTCTGTCGAGAAGCACCCTGTCGGGGCGTTACTTGGCATTATGCCGTGGAACTACCCTCATTATCAGGTCGCACGATTTGCCGCGCCAAACCTCATGGCGGGCAACACCATTATCCTAAAGCACGCGCCGCAGTGCCCCAAAACTGCAGAAGCCATCGTCAACATTCTAAAGGACGCAGGCTTGCCTAAGGGCGTCTACAACAACGTGTTTGCCACCAACGAGCAAGCCGCCACTATCATCGAAGACCCGCGCGTACAAGGCGTCTCGCTGACAGGCTCTGAGCGCGCAGGCCAAGCGGTCGCCAAAATAGCTGGCGGCGCGCTCAAAAAAGTCGTCTTAGAGCTTGGCGGCTCAGATGCGTTTATCGTCGCGGCCGATGCCGATATCGAGCAAGCCGTCAAAGGGGCAATCTCAGGGCGGTTTGGCAATACCGGACAAGCCTGTAATGCAGCCAAGCGCCTGATCGTCATCGAGTCGATCTATGACAAGTTCGTTGAGGGCTTTACCAATGCCGTCCGCGACATCAAACTGGCAGACCCCCTTGATGAGCGTACCTTTATCGGCCCGATGTCCTCAAAAGCCGCCGCGACCAACTTACAAGCACAGTTAGACAGCGCCATCAAAGCCGGTGCCACGGTACTGATCGAGGGCGGGATGATCAAAGACAAACCCGGCGCGTGGTTTGCGCCTACCGTGCTGACCGATGTCGATGAATCGATGGATGTCTACCGTGAGGAGTTGTTTGGTCCTGTCGCCGTCATCTATAAGGCACGTGATATCGAGCATGCTATCCAGATCGCCAACGACGTGCCATTTGGTCTTGGCGCTTCTATTCAGACGCAAGATGCTGACTTGGCCACTGATATCGCCGACAAGCTAGACGTCGGTATGGTGACCATCAACGCCCCTTCTGGTAGCGAAGCAAACACGCCATTTGGCGGGGTCAAACGCTCAGGGTTTGGCCGCGAGCTTGGCACGCTGGGTATCACTGAGTTTTTAAACCATAAGCTGATTCGCGACAAGTCTTAATGCACCTTGGCCACGCCCAATGACAAAACAGCAGCCTAACATAAACTGTCAGGCTGCTGTTTTGGGCGATGAGAAGCTCTCTGTTTTTAAGCTTTCTTTCTATTTTCAGAGCGGCTCTCTTTACCGATCTTAGCGTTTAGGCGGGTTATCCTTGAGCCACAGTTGGTTGACGATCTTTAATTGGCGCAACTCTTCTGCCATGATCGACTCACTGATACCAGGGTATTTGATACGAGCATAGCTATATAACACAATGCCCAGCACCGTCCAGCCAAGGAAGATCCACCACTCAATTGCAGTTAGCGCTGATGGCATGCCTGGCATATATAGCATCAACAGACCAATGCTCAGCGCAATCGTCACCATACCGACCAGCTTGCCTGCCGGTATCTTAAATGGACGTACCATATCAGGCTCGCGGTAACGCAGCACCAAAAAGGAGATCGCCACACAGCTATAAGCGATGACAATCCCAAAACCGCCCGCATCGACGATCCACACCAGCATCTTGCGACCAAATAATGGCGCAAGCGTCGCAAGACCTCCGATCAATAAGATCGCATTGGAAGGTGTCTTATACTTAGGATGCAGCTTGCCCAAAAACGCTGGCAACATATGTGCTTTAGACATGGCATAAAGTAGACGACTGCCACCGATCAAAAAGGCATTCCAGCTGGATAAAATACCCAGTACACCGCCGATAACCAATAAGATACCAGCCCACTTGCCCTGCCAAGCATTGGTCATCGCATCGGCTGTCGCAAGCGTTGAGTTCTCTGCTTGTATCAGCGGTAAAGTGGTACCCACACTCCACGCAATACCTACATACCACATCACCGCCACAATGATAGAGACAATCAAAAACTTGCCAATATTGGGACGCGTCAGGTCAATCTCTTCTGCTGCCTGCGGGATGACATCAAACCCGACAAACATAAAGGGCACCATCACGATGACGGCCATAATACCGCCGATACCAGCGATAAAGGCGGGAGCTTGTACAGAGTTTGTATTTTCAGGATTAAACAGTACCGCACCGATAAACAGTAGCGTACCGACAAATAAAATACCCAGTACCGCTGTTTTTTGGAACCATGCACTGACTTCCATACCGCGAATATTTAGCCAAGTGACAATGATCGAGCCCAGCATCCCAACGCCCACCCACGTGGCATAGACATCCCAGCCGGCGATGGTCCAAAGATAGCCTTGGTTGTAATTGGGAATAAAATACTCGACCACCGTTGGCAGAGCGACCGCTTCAAACGCCACCACCGAAAAATACCCAAATAAAATGCTCCATGAGCAGATAAAGGAGACATTTACCCCCAGCGCTCGATGCGTATAAGTATGCTCGCCGCCTGTAATCGGCATAGAAGCGGCCAGCTCAGCATACGTCACACCGATTAGTATCACGGCCAAACCGCCTATCAAAAACGCCAGCATTGCGCCCCACGTTCCTGCAGACAAAATCCAACCGCCAGCCAAGACTACCCAGCCCCAGCCAACCATAGCACCGAATGCTAAGGCAATAATATCTAGCGTCCCTAACGATTTTTTTAATTCAGACATAACCTGCTCCTTGTCTGTGTGTCATCCGTGTGAACCTCTGATGGTTACACTATTTTTTGTTTAGCGGGATAGTACCCTTCATAATTATCATATATCCCTTTTTGTCCATGCCGTCGTTTGCATCTTACTTGATAGGCAAACGACAAAAACAGCAACGGCGTCTTGACTTGCAAGGCGCCGTTAGAAAAAATGTACTCAAAGCGAGTGCCATCATGGGCAATCTTGCTGTATAAACCTAGCCCTGCCAACCAAGAACACCGCTTGCTTGACAAGGGTACATCACACCATACAGGATTCAATCGTAAGCCAAGACAGATGACCACCGATTGAGTTAAAGACATACACTAGGCGGTTAAGATATTTTTGATGATATCTAGGCCTTCTTGGAGTACTTCATCTTCGACTGTCAGCGGCACCATCACACGGATGGCATTGCCGTACATGCCGCAAGAAGCAAGCAGCAAGCCTTGCTCAAAGGCTTTGGCTTTTAGATCAGCAGTTGCTGCGGCATCCGGCTTGCCATCACTATCGACCAATTCAAACGCCAGCATCGCACCTTTATAGCGGATATGACCGATAGTACTTAGATTTAAGTCTTTTAAGAAAGTTGCGATTTTATCGCCAATTTCCACACTACGCGCCAGTAGGTTTTCTTCTTCGATGACTTCCATCACGGCCAAAGCGGCCACGCAGGCAAGCGGGTTGCCAGAGTATGTGCCGCCCAAACCGCCAACTTGCGGCGCATCCATGATATCAGCGCGGCCGATGACCGCAGAGATAGGATAACCACCTGCCAAACTCTTGGCACTGGTCATAAGATCTGGCTCAACGCCCAATTGCTCACCAGCAAACAAGGTGCCTGTACGAGCAAAGCCGCACTGCACTTCATCAAAGATAAGAACGATGCCATGCTCATCACAAATCTCGCGCAGCGCTTTGGCAAATGATGGCGTCACTTGGTGAAAACCGCCCTCGCCTTGTACCGGCTCGATGATCATCGCCGCCACTTCGCTAGGATCGATGTCTGCTTGAAAAATCATCTCAAGGCTATGCAGGGCTTGGGCTTCGGTGACGTTTAGCTCTTCTGCTGGAAACAAAGCATGAAACACAGGGCCTGGCATCGGACCGAAGTTCTTTTTGTATGGCAATACTTTACCTGTCAAGCTCATGCACATGGAGGTGCGACCATGCCAGCCACCGACAAAAGAGATGATACCTGGACGCCCAGTCTTAGCACGAGCAATCTTGACGCAGTTTTCGACCGCCTCTGCGCCAGTGGTCAAAAACAAGGCTTTTTTGTCACCGCTGATGGGCGCTTTTTCGCAGAGCTTTTCGGCCAGATCGACATAGCACTCGTAATTCATGATTTGCGCGGCGGTATGGGTAAACTTGTCTAGCTGCTCATGGACACGCTGGGTGATTTTGGGGTGGCTGTGACCGGTGTTAAGTACAGAGATACCGCCGATAAAGTCGATATAGCGATTGCCTTCTACGTCCCAAACTTCTGAGTTTTTGGCTTTTTCTGCAAAGACAGGAAAGGCCACACCAAGTCCAGTTGGTAGGATAGCTTTACGGCGCTCGAGTAATGATTGATTGGTGATTGTCATAAGAATGTCCTTTTTCTTTCTTTTTTGCGTAGGTGCCAGTTGCGTCATGGCGGTTTATGGGAAGTATAAACGATAGATGGGACGCATCACTCTGACGAGTGTCTGAGCCCCTTGAGCTGCGACGATGCCGCATTAAGATGAAATGGTTAAATAAAAAGCAGCGTATGCTAGGTGCGATTAGGCACTGACATCAGAGCACCAGTACTTGGTCACTACATACTCTTCGATGCCGTATTTTGAGCCTTCGCGGCCAAAACCTGATTGCTTGACACCGCCAAATGGGGCAACTTCCGTGGAGATAAGGCCGGTATTATGACCGATGATGCCGTATTCCAGCCCTTCTGTGACACGCCATGAGCGCGCATAGCTGCCACTATAAAAATAAGCGGCCAAGCCGTAGATGGTGTCATTTGCTTGACGGATGACATCTGCTTCGTCGTCAAAGGTAAAGATGGTGGCGATGGGGCCAAAGATCTCCTCAGAGGCGATATCCATCTCAGCTCTGATATCAGTGATGACGGTTGGGTTGTAAGTCAGCTCTGAAGCACCGTTGGTGCTGCCGCCAGTGATAAGCGTCGCGCCTTTGTCTAAAGCGTCTTTTAGCAGCGCTTGCACTTTCTCCAAAGCTTTTTTGTTGATCAACGGGCCAATATCCACGCCTTCGTCCATGCCGTTACCGACATTGAGCTCAGCGACTTTTTTGACAAACACGTCAAGAAACTTGTCTTTGATGCTCTCTTGTACATAGACGCGGTTGGCACAGACACAGGTTTGACCGGCGTTGCGATATTTAGAGGCGATTAAGCCATCAGCGGCGGCTTCTAAATCAGCATCATCAAAAACGATAAATGGGGCATTACCACCCAGCTCAAGTGATAGTTTTTTGATGGTTGGCGCGCACTGTGCCATCAAGGTACGACCCACTTCCGTAGAACCAGTAAATGACAGCTTATGAATGCGTGCATCACCGGTGAGAATATCGCCGATGGTGGAGGATTTTCCCGTGACCACTTGGATGACGCCTGCTGGGATACCTGCTTGCTCAGCCAATGCGCCAAGGGCTAGCGCCGAAAATGGCGTTTCGGTTGCAGGCTTGATGATCATGGTGCAGCCTGCTGCGAGCGCCGGTGCCGCTTTTCGGGTAATCATCGCCGCTGGAAAGTTCCAAGGGGTGATGGCCGCGCAGACACCGACGGGCTGCTTTAGGATGACATGGCGCAATTTTGCTTGGTTGGCAGGGATGACATCGCCATAGACGCGTTTGCCTTCTTCGGCAAACCAGCGGATAAAGCTGTTGGCATAACCCACCTCGCCGCGTGACTCAGTCAAGGGCTTGCCTTGCTCTGCGGTCATGATGATGGCCAAATCTTCTTTATTGGCATCGATCAGGTCAGCCCACTTTTGTAGTAGGATGGCACGCTCTTGTGCGGTTTTGGCAGCCCAAGCGATTTGGGCGTCGTGAGAGGTGGCCACGGCATCGTTGACATCTTCAGTGGTCAAGCTTGGTACCGTACCGATAAGCTCGCCATTAAACGGATTGCTCACATCCAGCGTCTCTTCGCTGCTTGCGACATGCCAGCCGTCTTTAATCAAGCACTGCTGTTTGAGCAAGTCTGGGTTGGAGAGTGGTAACGTATGTGGCTGTTGTGACATTGTGACGCTCCTTGTCAGTGATAGAGTGCAGATAACGCTGCAACTCTATCGCGGTACATAAATGACGGTCGATAACAGAGTTTATATAATCTATATAAAAAGAGTCTATATAAATAATGATTGATAACTGATTTATTGTTCAATATACTGAACAATCATTCTATATATGAGACATCATTATAAGAACGATGCCCAACCATTTGCAACCCCTATTATCATTTTCATGATAATTTATGGCGTTATTTTTTTATCACCTTCATTTTACTGACTTTTATAGGTTACTTATGAGCACAGCCGCCGTCCCTGCCTTGGACAAAACCTTTCAAATACTAGATTTGATCACCGATAGCAGCCAACCACTGACGGCCGCTCATATTGCTAAGGCGCTGGATCTACCGCGCAGCTCCACTCACAATATCCTGCAAAGCTTGCTGGCCAAGCACGTCATCTATAAAGACAGCGACAACCGCTTTCATTTAGGCTCATATCTGATGTACTGGGCGGGCAAATACGAGCAGCAGCAAGGCGTTATTCAGTTATTCAAAGACCTTATCGTACATTACCCCATCTTGCTCCAGCATACCGTGACGTTGTCCAAGCTTGATTTGGGAGAAGTGGTGTTTTTGGCTTGTCATGAATCCCCTGCGCCGCTTGGTTTTACTTTTCGCGCGGGTGTTCGCGTGCCTGCAGTATTTTCGGCCACAGGCAAAGCCATGCTCTCCACCTTGTCGATGGACAGCATCCAATCCATCTATGCCAGCGGCTTTCCTAAACCTATCACGCCGCATGGCGTCGATAACTTTACCGATTTGTCGACCGAGCTGTCCGCCATCAAAGACAGCCGCATCTCACTTGATGATGGGCAACTGCGTGAGGGCATGTATTGTCTTGGCACCTATATCCGTAACGCCTCAGGCCATGCTATCGCTGGCATGGCGGTTAGTTTTTTGCAAGCAGAGTACGAATCCAAGCGCGCTGACGTCAGTACCGTGCTGATTGAGCTGGCCGAACAGATTGAGCAGCGTTTGGGCTTTAAAGCAGAGCCATAAACCCTCGTTTGCGTTTGGCGCAAATACTGCTACGGCGATATTTACGCTACCAATACCTGCCTGCCTCTTTGCCTTATCCATTTACTCTTTTATTTACTGTCAGTCCTTTAGCATCAGCCCTGACAAAAACGCTTGTAAATTATCATTGAGTTTTGGTAAGTAATAACCGCCCTCGACCAAGACAATCAGCGGTTTGCCTAAAGCGACCATCTTTTTTGCCAATCGCGTAAAACCTTCGGTACTCACCGCGCATCTGGCCTCTGGGTCGTCTTTGTACACATCAAACCCCAGCACATGGACGATGACATCAGGGTCGTATAGCGTCACGGTGTCGATGGCCTTATCCACATAGGCAAAAAACCCCGCTTCATCGGTGCCATGCGCCATGGGAAAATTGATATTGTAGCCATAGCCTGCGCCCCGCCCCTTTTCAAACTCGTGGCCGGTGACCGCTGGATAAAAATTGATGGGGCTACCGTGGACAGAGGTATAGAGCACATCACTACGATCATAAAATATCTCTTGGATACCCTGACCGTGATGCATGTCGGTGTCTATAATGGCGATTTTTTCGTATTTTTGCCGTAGGTACTCGGCGATGATGGCGGCGTTATTTAGATAACAAAACCCACCCGCTGCGCTCTTACGAGCATGATGACCAGGCGGCCGCGAAAAGCAAAGCTGGATATGATTGTCCGCGTGCGTTGTGTTATGTCTATCATGTGTTGTATCTTGATTGAGTAAGGCCTCAGCGGCATTGAGGGCCGTCTGCGCCGACCAATAGATAGACGTCCAAGAATGCTCACTGATGGGCGCGCTATCGTCGGCCTGGTATTTGGCGGCTTTGGCCATGATACCGATCCCTGGGTTGTCATAAGGCACAAACACACCCGTTTGCACCTGCGCGCCCAGATCCTCCTCTACTGCCAGCCACTCCTCATAGCCATGTTTGAGAAACTCAACATAACCGAAGTCATGCACGGCCAAAATAGGGCCGATACCGATATCGGTAGCGGTGGTCACCTCAAGCCCTAATGCGGCTGGCGCTTTTAGCAGCTCAGTCATCCGCTCTGGTATCTCTAGCGGCTCGTGCATCTGCCCATAAGAAAAATACGGCAAGGGCCGATGCAGGCTCAGGTTTTCGTGGCTATATATTTTCATGCTCAACACTCCTTTGTTTAACACGATTGTTCGATATTGCGGTTATATAATGCCATCAGCTTTTAGCTTGGCGATCATCTCGCTGTCATAGCCCAACTCTGCAAGCGTACTATCGGTATGTTCGCTCAGGCGCGGCGGCGGCGTACGATAACTGACCGGCGAGGCCGACAGCTTGATCGGGCTACCAAGCGCGCGCACCGGACTGCCTTGCTTGCTAAAATCGACCACCATCTCGCGGGCCAGCGCTTGCGGCATGGCTAGGGCTTCGCTGATATTATGGATCGCCCCACAAGGAATGCCTGCCTGCTCCAAAGCCGCCAACCAATATGCGCGCGGCTGCTGTGCAAACTTCTCAGCCAGCGCCTCACATAGCTCGTCACGGTGCGTCACACGGGCAGGGTTGGTCATATAGCGGCTATCTGTATGCCAATCCACACCGAGTAGCGCGCAGAGCTTGGCAAACTGACTGTCGTTACCACACGCCAAGATAAAGTGTGCATCGCCTGCCCCCGCAAACACTTGATAGGGGACGATATTGGGGTGCTGGTTGCCGAGCCTTGGTGGTATTTGGTTCGACGCCAAATGATTCATGCCGACGTTTGCCAGCATGGCTAAGGCGCTGTCTAACAGGGCCACATCGACATGCTGACCAAGACCGGTACGCTGACGCGCCAGTAGTGCCGCTTGGATACCAATGGTCAGCTGCAGTCCTGCAAACAGATCCACCACCGCCACCCCGACTTTGTGCGGCTCGCCATCACTTGGCCCTGTGATGCTCATCAGCCCTGATAGCCCTTGAATGATATAGTCATAACCTGGACGCTTGGCATCAGGGCCTGTCTGCCCAAATCCTGTCAAGGATGCATAAATCAAGCGCGGATTGCCCTGCTTGAGACTGTCATAATCTAAGCCGTACTTTTTTAGGCCGCCTACCTTAAAGTTTTCGACGACGATATCGCTGTCAGCAGCCAACTGCTTGATGATGGTTTGACCAGCTGTGGTAGTGATATCGACCGTTAGGGATTTTTTGTTGCGATTGATGGTGGCGTAGTAGGCTGATGTGCCGTCGCTGAACTTAGGCGGTGCCCAGTGCCGTGTCTCATCACCGACATTGGGACGCTCGACCTTGATGACCTCAGCACCCAAATCTGCAAGTACCTGCGTACAAGAAGGACCTGCCAATACTCTTGATAAATCGAGCACCTTGATACCGTGCAATGCCCCTTTTGCCATCTCAGTCATAATCATCCCTTATCATTTGGTGTGCGCGTATACGCTATTTTTTATATACATACAATTGTGATGCGTCATCTCATGACCTATCGCTCCAGATAAACAAATGACGCATCGCAACTAAAAAATGTACGCCACTGCTCAGCAAGCACTAGGCCAAGCAGTAACATACATAAGATCAGCGGTACTGATTAATAAAACGCTTGCAAGCCTGTTTGCGCACGCCCCAAGATTAAGGCGTGGATATCGTGCGTGCCTTCGTAGGTGTTGACCGCCTCTAGGTTCATGACGTGGCGAATGATATGGAACTCATCAGAGATACCATTGCCGCCATGCATGTCACGTGCCACACGAGCGATGTCTAGCGCTTTACCGCAGTTATTACGTTTGATCAGTGAAATCATCTCAGGGGCAGCGTTGTCTTCATCCATCAAACGGCCAACGCGCAGTGCCGCTTGCAAACCAAGAGCGATCTCTGTTTGCATATTGGCAAGTTTGAGCTGCACCAACTGCGTTGCGGCCAGTGGGCGGCCAAACTGCTTACGATCTAGCGTGTACTGACGCGCCGCTTGCCAGCAAAACTCAGCTGCGCCCATCGAGCCCCATGCGATACCATAACGGGCTTTGTTTAAGCAGCCGAAAGGCCCTTTGAGTCCGCGGATATCTGGGAAAGCATTGGCTTCAGGGACAAACACCTTATCCATGACAATCTCGCCTGTCACTGAAGCACGTAGTGAGAACTTGCCCTCGATCTTTGGTGCGGACAAGCCTTTCATGCCTTTGTCTAAGATAAAGCCACGAATGTCGCCTGCATCGTCTTTTGCCCAAACGACAAACACATCGGCGATGGGACTGTTGGTGATCCACATTTTATTGCCTGTCAGCTCATAGCCGCCCTCAACCGCACGCGCGCGCGTCGACATAGACGCAGGGTCTGAGCCTGAATCCGGCTCGGTCAAACCAAAGCAGCCGACATACTCGCCCGTTGCCAGTTTTGGTAGATACTTCTCTCTTTGCTCCTCTGTGCCATACGCATGGATAGGATGCATGACAAGGCTTGACTGTACGCTCATCGCCGAGCGGTAGCCTGAGTCCACCGCCTCTACTTCCTTGGCAATCAAACCATAAGCGACGCTCGACAGACCTGCACAGCCATAGCCTTCGATGGTGACACCCAGCAGCCCCATCTCGCCCATCTGGCGCATGATGTTGCGGTCAAAATGCTCATTGCGGTTGGCGTCGATGATATTTGGCATCAGCTCTTTTTGAAAAAACTGACGCGCACTGTCTGTCACCATACGTTCTTCGTCAGTGAGCTGGTCACGCAATAAAAACGGATCTTGCCAATCAAAACTTGGACGCGTAGATGTTGCCATGTGGGTCTCCTTGATATCGATCGTCCTGATCGATGAGTAATAATAAATGGATGGTAATAACGCTGATAACCGGACTCAACCAATTATTGACTTTTCAATTCCGCTATGCGAAACTTAGTTTCATAATATAAACTATTTAAGCAAAATTTTGTCACGCTGTAAACCTTTATCAAAAAAATGAGGCAAAAATGTCTAATTCTCTAACAGCCGCCCCCTCTTTACTGACGCGTATGAATAACACTCTCACCCAAAGCAAAGACGACAATGACCGTCAGTTTGTCACCGCGCTTGGCCGCGGGCTGATACTACTGGCCGCATTTGAGCAGCACGAGCAGCTGAGCCACCAACAGCTTTGTCAGATGACTCATCTACCAAAAGCCACGGTGACTCGCCTGATTCATACGCTTCTCACCCTTGGGTTTTTGCGCACGACAGAGCACGGACAGTATGAGCTGGGCAGTAGTGCCGTGCGCCTGAGTGCAACGGCATGGAGTCGTCACGATATGGTGGCGACCGCCGAGCCGCTGCTACGGCAGTTTGCCAGTAGCAATGAAGTATCGGTGAATCTGGCCACCGAAGTCGAAGGAGAGATGCGCTATCACGCTTGCTGTCGTAGCCCTGCCCGCCTGTCGGTCAATCTACAAGTCGGCTCTGCCGTGCCTGTGGCTCGTACAGCGATTGGACGCGCGTTTTATGCCGTCAGCACCAAAGCTCGGCAAGCTGTCATCAAAGACAACCTACGCGCGCATTTGTCTGACACAGACTATCAGCACGCACAAACGGCGCTGGATGCCGCTGTGGCACATTATGATGCGCACGGCTATACATTGTCTGACGGAGAGTTTTCTACCGATATATTGGCAGTTGCGGTTGGGGTTTTTGACGTCGCCACTGGGCGATACGCTTATTCGCTAAATGCTAGTGTGCCCAGAGCCAACTGGGATGCTGATGAGTATGCAAAGATGATCGTGCCAAAACTACAAGCACTGGCGCTCAAGATCGGCCGCGGCGAGTGAGATGCAAAGGATTGGTTCACATGCGCACCCAGAAAAATATACGCATTAAACTGCCAGTTATTAGCACTCTGTTACCCAATTAACACCCAGCAGTGATATCATAGGCGCATAATATAAGCGAGCAGTTTGAGCGCTTTATCTACATCTAATAGCGATGATAATAACAGAGTGGTTTTTTGTCGGCCATCTCTGTGAATTGTTATCGCTTTTTTTAATATCTATGTATTACTGTTGAGTGTCGTTATGCCCCAATCTCGTACCAATTTGAACCCAGAACCCAAGACCAGCTCACCTTATTTGATGGGCTTGCTGCTGCGCTATAGCACCTTTGGTGCTGCCATTTTGATTTTTTTGGCGGGGCTATTACTAGTCAACTGGTGGCTCATATTTCTTGGTGGTTTTGGCGTGGCACTTGGCGTTTATGATTTGATTCAGTCCAAGCACTCTATCTTGAGCAACTACCCTGTGGCAGGTCACATTCGCTATGTGCTAGAGGATTTTCGTCCTGAGATTCGCCAGTATTTGTTAGAAGATGACAAAGAACAAGTGCCGTTTTCGCGTCAGCAGCGCGCCCTTGTGTATCAACGCGCCAAAAACGTCAGCGATACCAATGCTTTTGGTACTTTGGACAATCTATATACGCAAGGCAAAGAGTGGTTTTTGCAATCAGCGGTCAGCCAACCTTTAGAAAACAAAGACTTCCGTATCATCGTGGGCGGCGAGCGCTGTCTGCAGCCACACGATATGTCGGTATTTAATATCTCGGCGATGAGTTTTGGTAGCTTGTCTGCCAACGCTACCATGGCACTCAACCAAGGTGCCAAGATGGGCGGGTTTACCCATGATACGGGAGAAGGTGCCATCAGCCCTTATCACCGTAAGTTTGGCGGCGATTTGATTTGGGAGATTGGCACGGGGTATTTTGGCTGCCGTGATGACCATGGCAACTTTGACCCCCAGTCTTTTGCCGAAAAAGCCGTCGACCCCCAAGTAAAAATGATCGAAATCAAACTCTCACAAGGTGCCAAGCCGGGTAAAGGCGGCGTCTTGCCAAGCGAAAAAATTACCGCAGAGATAGCCCAAACCCGCCAAGTACCCATGGGTCAAGACTGCGTATCGCCTTCATCACATAGCGCGTTTAGCACGCCGCGTGAGCTGGTCGCATTTTGGCAGCAGCTGCGTGAGCTATCGGGCGGCAAGCCAGTTGGCTTTAAGCTCTGCGTGGGTCAGCCTTGGCAGTTTATGGCGATTGTCAAAGCCATGATCGAAACCGACAACTATCCTGATTTTATTGTCATCGATGGCGCAGAAGGCGGGACAGGTGCCGCACCTGTTGAGTTTATGGACAACGTCGGCATGCCCATGGTCGAAGGGTTTTTGTTGGTGCATAATACCTTGGTCGGTGCAGGCATCCGTGACAAAATCAAGCTCGGTGTCAGTGGCAAGATCGTCTCAGGATTTGATATTGCCCGTATGATTGCCCTTGGTGCTGACTGGTGTAACTCTGCTCGCGGCTTTATGTTTGCGGTTGGCTGTATTCAGTCGCGCTCATGCCATACCAATACTTGCCCTGTCGGCGTGGCAACGCAAGACCCTTATCGTCAAAAAGCGCTGGATGTACCGAGCAAAGCTGAGCGCGTGGCAAACTTCCATAAAAACACCCTCAAATCCCTAGCCAGTATCGTCGGCGCAGTGGGTCTGCAGCACCCAAGCCAATTGCAGCCATACCATATCGCGCGCCGCCTCGATGATGGTCAAATCAAACTTCTCTCAAAGTTCTTTTACTTTGCTGACCAAGGCGCGTTGCTAGAACAAAGTGCGCGTGCCGATGTCTTTAATCAGATGTGGGTGATGGCCAATCCTGATAGCTTCTTGGCCAACAACGACGCCCTTATCGCTTATAACAAAGACTCGCGTGATAAAGGCAAAGAGACCAATGCGCCAACTGAAAAAACCACGGCTATCGCCGAGGACATCATCGATGGTGGCATGCTCATCGGTAATGTCAACAACACCTTTCGCGACTTACCGCCTGATCATGACTAGTCGCGTATCACAGCTGACCAGCGGTGTTCTGTACTCACAAATAAAGGCCGTCGACTGATGCCAAGTGCCACCTCACTCGGCACGCTAGCAAGCGTGGCCCTACTCGCGCTGAGCCTCAGCGCCTGCTCCCCGGCAGCCACTGACGCTGCTAGCGACTCATTGCAGTGGGCCTGTCAGGTACAGCAGGCGCCGTTTGCTTATAGCGCCTGTGCGATTGAGGCGTCAGCGCTGGGTGATAAGCGGCATGCGCTACAGCTATTTTGGCAACAGCCTGATAGTACGCAGCCTTTACTCAGCTTTGATGAGTTGTTGGCGGCGCTACCAGCCGGCCAGACTCTCAGCTTTGCCATGAATGCTGGCATGTATAATGAGCGTTTTGCCCCTATTGGCTATACTGTCATCGAAGGGGTAGAAAAGCGCGCTTTAAACCTAAAGTCAGGCGGTGGCAATTTTCATTTATTGCCCAATGGTGTACTGTGGTGGGAGCGTGACGGCAAGGTGCAGATCACAGAATCTCAAGCACTCAGCGAGCAGCTAAACGGCGGGCAAGTGCAGCCATGGTATGCCACTCAATCAGGGCCGATGCTGGTGCTTCATGATCAGATACACCCAAAGTTTAACCCCGAAAGCCAATCCGCTAAAATCAGAAACGGGGCTGGCGTTTGTCGTGATGGCAGCATTCGGTTTGTCCATAGCGACGAGCCTGTGACCTTTTATCAATTTGCGACCTTATTTAAGGACTACTTGGGCTGCCCGAATGCCTTGTTTTTGGATGGTGGCGTGGCCTCGGCCCTATACGCGCCCAGCATCGATCGGCACGATAAAAAACAGATGGGCGTGATGATTGGACTGGTCGACAGCTCTGACTAGACCCTATTAGGGCGTGTCCTCAATTCAATCGCCAGCCATCTAAATGAGGACGCGCCCTAAAATATAACCGCAAAAAAGCACCTAAATAATAAAAATATTTAGGTGCTTTTTTATGTGACACGCCCATGACTGCGCTGGGCGTTAACATTTTATTGATCAAGCCGCCACTGGGAAAAGTCGATGCAAGCTTAGCTACCCAAACTCATTTTAGGGCCAAACGGCTCATAATGTACACTATCCACGCCATGATCGAGCGTCATGAGCCCATCGATCATACTCTCCATAAATGGCATTGAGCCACAGACATAAATGTCCGCAGGCTTAGGTAGGTTGGCAAGCCATGCAGCGTCCAATAGCTGTCCTGACTCAAAGTAAAAAACATGCCTCTCTACCGTTTCAGCTTTTGCTAGCAGTGCCTCGACCTTGTCTGCAAAGGCGTGATGGGCTTTGTTTTGACAGGCATATACCCAGATGATCGGCCGCTTTGGATTGGCCATAATCTGCGCCTCCAACATAGCCAGTACAGGCGTCACCCCTACGCCTGCGCTCATCAGTACCAGTGGCACCTCGTTTTGGGTCATCAGGTGTTGCTCCAGCACAAAGTCGCCAGCTGGTGCCGATAACAAAATCGTATCACCGACGTTTATGTGGTCATGCAGATGGTTTGAGACCAAGCCATGATGCGCGTTGCGATTGTCGCGTCTGACCGCAAACTTGATGCCCTCTTCGGTATTTGCTGAGTACAGAGAATAGTGACGCAAAGCGGTGTGATCGCTGTCTTTGGGGTCTGTTTTTACAGTGATATATTGTCCAGCACTCAAGCGCATTTTATGCAAATCAATCGCTTGATGGTTTGCCGTATCGCCGTCTTTATACTCGTTGCTGGGCACCGCGGTAAAGGCAGCAATATCCGTCGCCACCGCGGTCTTTTGCGTTACGGTAAACGGCGCAAAGCCTTGCCACAGCGCAGACTCATACATGCCTTGCTCGATTTGGATAAACACCGAAGCAATCTCATCATAAGCCTCTGTCCAAGCATGGATAATCTCATCCGTTGCCGCCTCACCCAGCACTTCTTTTATCGCGCCGATGAGATGCTTGCCAACGATAGGATAATGCTCAGGTAAAATCTGCAGGGCGCGATGCTTATGGCTGATTTGAGTGACTTGCGGCAGTAGTGTTGCCAGCTTGTCCAGATGCTTTGCTGCCGCCAGCACCGTCATCGCCAGCGCCGTCTGCTGACGCCCAAGCTTTTGATTGGTCTCATTAAAGATATCCAGCAGCTCAGGATGCTCGTCAAACATGTTTTTATAAAACACCGTGGTGATGGCGGTGCCGTGCTCTTCGAGTACAGGTACGGTGGCTGTGACGATTTCTAGGGTTTTTGGTGATGCCATGATAACTCTCTTAGTGATTGCTATATAAAAAGGTTGTTACTGATAAATGAGTCATTTCACAAGTATTTATAAAGTGATTAAAAATTACTTGACTTAAATAGTTAGTTGACACACTTTATAAGATTCATTTTAAATGAATGTTAACATATTTTATTACGTATACCAATGCGCTATCGCCATTCAGCCGTTTTTTAAGCAAAAAAAGCAGCCATGATGATATCAATGACTGCTCATGAAAAAACACTAATTCCAGCTATGCTAATGATTTATAAAGACAAATATCAGCATTAAAAGCCGCTAACCATCTTTAAAAACCCAAATATATCAACACCCTGCTATAAAATCAACGCGCCATATAGTCGGTCATTTCTTCAACCCCATGCAGCGTCATCGGATACATTTTATGATCAAATAGCTTTTTTATTTCACCGATGGTCTGAGTATATTGCCAGTACGCGGGGTTTTCTGGGTTGAGCCACGCCACTTTATCAAAGTGCTCAAGCACACGCTTTAGCCACACTACACCCGCTTCGTTATTCATATACTCGACGCTACCGCCCACCGAAAACAGCTCATAGGGCGACATCGACGCATCGCCGACAAAGATGACGCGATACTCACGGCCATAGGTATTGAGCAGCTCAAAAGTCGGCATCGGGGCACTGTGCCGACGGTTATTGTCCTTCCAGACGTAGTCATACAGACAGTTATGAAAATAAAAAAACTCTAAGGTCTTAAATTCGTTTTTTGCCGCCGAAAACAGTTTTTCTAGCGCCTCGACATGGACATCCATACTACCGCCGACATCGAACAGCATCAACACTTTAACGCGATTGCGGCGCTCAGCTTGCATATGAATATCGAGTACGCCTTTTTTGGCCGTGCGCTTGATGGTCTCATGGATATCGAGCTCGTCGGCGCTGCCAGTACGGGCAAACTGGCGCAAGTTGCGTAGCGCCATCTGAATCTGGCGCGTGCCCAGCTGATTGTCGTCATCGAGGTTACGATATTTGCGCTGCTCCCAGACTTTGACCGCACTGCGTTTACGCGACTCACCGCCGACGCGCACCCCTTCAGGATGATCACCATAAGCGCCAAACGGTGAGGTGCCGCCAGTACCGACCCATTTGCTTCCGCCCTGATGACGCTCTTTTTGCTCCTTTAGACGCGCCTCAAGCGCCCTCATCAACTCCTCAAGCGAGCCGTATTTTTTGAGCAAGCGCCGCTGCGCTTCGGTCAAATTTTTGGGATCTAGCTTGAGATCGAGCCACTCTTTTGGGATATCTGTCAGCTTGTTCATCAGCTCATCGATATCTAAGCTGTCGATACCTTCAAAATAATCGGCCATGGCGCGGTCAAATTTATCAAAATGACGCTCATCTTTGACCATACAGAGGCGAATCAGTCGGTACATATCCTCGCGACTGGCAAAGGTAGACAGTGCTGGGTTTTCAGGATGTGGCTGCATCATCAGCCCCTGCTCGAGCGCAGCGTTTAGATCGAGCAGCTCGCGCGTGCTGACTGGCACGCCGTAAGTCCGCAGGGTATAGAATAATTTGATAAACATAAAATACGCATCACTTATTGGCTGATAAGGTTTGATTGGCATCATCATGCTGACAGCGATATGACACCAGATAACGCTGTCAGTCCATACGCCTAACGACGCATCATGTTGGCAAAACGTTGCAACAAGCTCACATCCGCTTCGTTTTTGAGTAGCGCGCCATATAGCGGCGGGATCGACTTTTCACCGCGCAAGTTTTCTTCTAGCTCTTGTTGTGCCATATCATCGGCCAATAATAACGTTAACCAATCGACCAATTCCGACGTTGATGGTGGTTTTTTAAGCCCTTGAATACCGCGCAGCTTATAAAAGATATCCAGCGCATCATTGACCAGTTTTTCTTGGATATTGGGGAAGTGCACCTCAATGATTTGACGCATGGTGTGCTCATCAGGGAAATCGATGTAATGAAAAAAGCAGCGGCGCAAAAATGCGTCGGGTAGCTCTTTTTCGTTGTTTGAGGTGATGATCACCACTGGACGCTGCTCGGCGGTGATGGTCTCGCCTGTCTCATAAACATAAAACGACATTTTATCAAGCTCGTGTAGCAAGTCATTGGGGAACTCGATATCGGCTTTGTCGATCTCATCAATCAATAGGACGCTGCGCTCTTGACTGGTAAAAGCCTCCCAAAGCTTACCGGGTTTGATATAATTGCCAATCTCATACACCTTGTCGTCACCGAGCTGCGAGTCGCGCAAGCGTGAGACCGCATCATACTCATACAGCCCTTGCTCAGCTTTGGTGGTTGACTTGATATGCCAAGTAATCAGCGGCATCCCTAAACTTGCGGCCACTTCTTCTGCAAGCAAAGTTTTACCTGTACCAGGCTCACCTTTGATTAACAGCGGCTTTTGTAGTGTCATCGCTGCATTGACTGCCAGTTGTAAATCATCGGTGGCGATATAGCTTTGCGTGCCGGTAAAGGTATGGTTGGTCTTGTCCATCTTGGTCGTCATAGTAAAGTCTCAGTTATCGTTATCAATAAAGCATTTTATAAAATAGCACTCACAAATTAGAGTAGCATAGGCTGATGAATTGCCAAAATACTCATGCGTTCGTCATCCTTCCGATCAGCGCTTCTTACGCCCTAAATATGGCGCATAATGATTAGCCATAAAAAAAGACACACATGGTGTCTTTTTTACAGTCATTAAGTTTATAGTTATCGAGCTTATAGTTATCGAGCAAATTAAACCACGCCGCTATTGACGCCCAGCTTCTTACCCTTTGTCTATCGTATCGTTGGGATTGGCCTGTTTAGACAGTATGCCCTCATTTTTGGCACCGCGCTTTTTGAGATCCAGCGTTTTGTCAGTCTCAGTTACTGGTGCGTGATCATGAGCCTTCGCATGCTCAGTTACCTCAGCGTTTTCGGCCAGATAATTGCCTGCGGTCAGCTGCATGGTCGCCTGCGTATCAGCTGCGGTGCGGCTCCGTGCTTTGTCTAGGCTCGACTCAAAAGCACCGCGTATCAGCTGCCAGACAAACCCAACGAACAAGCCCACCACCAGCACCACCATAATGGGCAACATATTGGCAATGGCACCTGCGTAGTCTTTCATCATCACCGCATACACCACACTGATACTGGCAGGGGCAATCTCGCTAGGGTCATCGAGCGCGGTACCGGGCGCGAGCAATATGGCAAACAACACCATCCAGCTCATACCGCCGAGTGGACGCGGCAACATGCGCGCCACCAGCAGCCATAATACCAGCACGATCACCGTTCCCCCAAGATAGGCATACATGGGCAGATCGGCGGGTGGGACATCTTTTACCAGCTGTCCCCACCAAATAGCAATCTCTCCTAAGATATCACTGATACTCTCAAGCGGTAAGCGATGCAATATGTTTTTTAACCAGTCCATGCGTGTTTTATTACCTGCGTTTATCACCAGTAGCGCCAGCAGCGTCTAGTGGTATTGGGTAAGTTTTGCCGTACTAGGGCGTGTCCTCAATATGACAAAATATATAATAGACATGTGTACTTAACAGAAGATCAGTTTATCACGACTTCCTAGGATGTGTCCTCAATCGACACGATAAAGGCAAAGACACGCGTCTGAGTCTTGCATGCCTTTATCCTTAAGTGCCATTAGCTTTGAATGCCATCAGTCATAAATACTATCTTGTGCTTCGCGGGCGCGTAGCTCTGCTTGGCGGCGCATGACATCTTGCGGCGGCAATTGCACAAAGTACCCTTGTGCTTGGAGCTTTGCCAGCACCTCTCCCTTATCGACGCGAGCCAGCTTCGAGGTGGCGGCCAAATCCAGATGCATAACAAACTGACTACGCCCTAGCCCCGCACGAAACTCTTTGGGCAATACCCCCAGCCAGTCTTTAATCTCATCAGTATCATCTGGATAATCAGGACGCGCAATGTAGATGTACATATCATCATGTTTGGGAAATTTATAAATATCGCAATGCATAAAAACAACCTATCAGAATCTATCGCCATAGGTTAGCATATTTCGGGCAAACATCAGTAGTCGCTTTACGTTCTGCTATGGTAAACCGACTAAAAACTGACGACGCACTCAAGAGGACAAACACCGATATAGCGCTGTCATCATGCCTTACTACTGACAATCGCTGCGGCAAAAAAGACTTTTTGCCAAAATTATCGACTTTAATGGCGCAGATGACTTGTAAAAGGGCGGTGAACCTTTCATAATAAAAGCGTTTTTCAGGAGAGAGTCTGCAGGCATACCTATCTACTATCAGGTCATTGAAATAAAAGACCGGCAACGATACGTATCCGCCCATCATGGTAATGTCCTATTGAGCATTATCCACAGACCACCGAAGGCGCATCTACCCTGCCAATCGCTCAGGTAAAAGGACTGAAAAACACATGTCATGATTGTTTTGCGGCGACACCTAACGCGTGGCCTACAAACATAAGGCATAACAAATCTGGAGAGCGGTAAGGACGGACGACGCCTTACCCACCGAAGGGGAGAAAATGCGACAGCATCGCGATGGCAAGAGTAAAGCAAAGGCTTTAGAGACCACGACGATGTGCCGTATTGAAAATCTCAGGTGACAGGACAGATAGGGCTTTTGCTTAAACCGACGTTTGGCGTCTGTTTGGCTGATTGCTCTATTTTTTGTACCACCCTTGGTTGCGATACTTGCGCCCTGCAAGATTGCTACTCACTATGATAATGCACCTCTGCCCTGCTACTTTGATAAGTTACGACTGATTATCAAATGCGGCTGATGCTCCATAAGGATTTGTTATGACCGATACTCACAATACCAGCACTCCAAACACAAACACCGCAGCCCCCAAACGCACGCCCCTTTATCAGTCTCACGTCGATAGCGATGGCAAGCTGGTGGATTTTTCTGGTTGGGAGCTGCCCATCCATTATGGCTCACAAATCGAAGAGCACGAAGCGGTACGTACCGATGCCGGTATGTTTGACGTATCGCACATGGTCGTCGCCGATATCAAAGGCGTAGATGCCAAAGCATGGCTACAAAAGCTACTGGCCAATGATGTCGCCAAACTAAAAACCGTCGGCAAAGCGCTGTATTCAGGCATGCTCAATGAGCAAGGCGGCATCATCGATGACCTAATCGTCTACCTAATGAATGAAGACGCGACCGAATATCGCATCGTCTCAAACGCGGCCACCCGTGATAAAGACATGGCACAGTTTCACAAAGTCGCAGCAGGTTTTGACATCAGCATCACCGAGCGCCCAGAGCTGGCCATGATTGCCGTACAAGGCCCCAATGCGGTCGAAAAACTTACACAAGCAAAACCAGGCTGGGCTGATGTGTTAGCAGGCCTAAAGCCTTTTGTCGGCGCTGATTTGACCGATATCGAAGGCGCAGATTGGTTTGTCGCTCGTACCGGTTATACAGGCGAGGATGGCGTCGAGGTCATCATGCATGGTGATGATGCGCCAGCATTCTTTGAGCAATTAAAAGCTAATGGCGTTAAACCTGCTGGCCTTGGCGCGCGTGATACCTTGCGTATGGAAGCGGGCATGAACCTTTACGGTCACGACATGGACGAAGAAACCAGCCCGTATGAGTGCAACATGGGCTGGACGCTGGCGCTAAAAGATGAGCGCGACTTTATCGGTCGTGATGCCTTAGTCAGTAAGCGTCAACAAGCAAAAGATGACAACACCGCCATGAAACAAGTCGGCTTACTACTGACCACCCGCGGCGTCTTGCGTGAGGGCATGACCGTGACCATCAACCAAGGCACAGACAATGAGCAAACCGGTATCATCACCAGCGGTACCTTCTCCCCTAGCCTAAAAAACTCGATCGCAATTGCACGCGTGCCTGCCAGTTTATCAGATGAAGATAGCGTACAGGTCGACCTGCGCGGCAAAGGCAAGTTCGTCGATGTGCGCGTCGTAAAACTCCCTTTTGTCCGTAACGGCAAACAGCAGTTTGACTGATATCGCTGATAAATTTTATCATTAACGTCCATTATTTTATTCACCATCCTCACTTAGGAGAGACCCCATGAGCAACATCCCAGCAGAACTAAAATACATCGCCAGTCACGAGTGGCTGCGTTTAGAAGAAGACGGTACGATCACTGTTGGTATCACTGACCATGCTCAAGACCTACTCGGCGACGTGGTATTTGTCGAATTGCCAGACGTAGGCGACATCCTCGCCGTCGACGACGAAATCTCTGTGGTCGAGTCTGTAAAAGCAGCCTCTGACGTCTATGCGCCTATCTCAGGTGAAGTGGTTGCGATCAACGAAGCACTAGAAGATGATCCAGAAATCATCAACTCTGACCCGTACGGTGAAGGCTGGTTCTTTAAAATCAAACCGGACAACATCGCCGATTACGAAGCATTGATGACTGCTGAAGAGTACGAAAACGAGCTGTAATCTACTCAGATTTATATCTTTCTACTCAGTCTTTGTTTAAATTTATATAAGCAACACGGCGGATACTGGCGGCAGCTGGTATCTGTTTATCCTACTGTTAGACCGTTTTTAAGCCGCTTTGAAAAACACAGCGGCAAAAACACGACTGCTAAACAATCTGATAGGTTCTGATTGGTAATAATCTGATTTATCGCGACGATTTACTTGTTAGATGCGGACGCGATTCGCAATTATAGCCCCAGCCCCGCTTTGATGATGCGCAAGTGGGTCACTCAATCCTCAGCATGGACTCTCTTATGACCCCTGACAATGACAAAAAAACCAGCATTGCCACACTCGATCGCACAGCGACGCTACAGGCGTTTTGTGACGTCGTAGAGTCTCGTCGTTCGGTGCGTCGTTTCACTGACACACCGATACCAGATGCCGTACTGGCAGACTGTCTGCGTCTGGCCATGCTGGCACCCAACTCAAGCAATCTGCAGCCGTGGGAGTTTTATGTCATCGATGATGCAGACACACGCAAACGTGCGATAAAAAACTGCATGAACCAAAACGCGGCAAAAACCTCAGCGCGTCTCATTGCAGTGGTGGCGCGTACTGACGTATGGCAAGACCACGCCCAGCAGATATTGCGTGAATACCCTGATAAACCTGTCCCAAAAAAGGTAAAAGACTACTACAACAAAATCGTCACTTTAGACTTTTTGCGTGGCCCTGCCAACATCGTCTCTGTAGCCAAATGGGGTGCAACTCAGGTCGCAAGACGCCTCAAAGGGCCAATTAAGTCGCCTTACTATACCTTTGAAGACACCAAAAACTGGGCCACCAACAATACCGCTCTTGCCGCCCAAAATCTGATGCTAGCTTTACGTGCACATGGCTTTGACAGCTGTCCAATGGGCGGCTTTGATGAACCTGCGATGAAGCGACTATTAGGTTTAAGCGACGACCACCATATCGTCATGATGATTGGCGCAGGCGAGCGCGCTGACAATGGTATTTACAACACCCAGTTTCGCTTTGATCAAGCTCAATTTGTTCATTACGTCTAAACCCGTCATTAGTTATTAATATTAGCTATTAATATCCGTTATTTTAGCCATCTCCTTTACCACTCCCTTAACCAAGGAATGTCATGACTATCTCTCAAAACCCAACGTTTGATACCTTCCAAGGATTATTTAACGAAGCTGAATTTGTCTATCGTCATTTAGGCTCAAACGATGCCAAACAAGCTGACTTGCTCAGCGCCGTTGGTTATCAAGATATGGCAAGCTTTATCAACGATACCGTGCCTGAGCCTGTGCGCTTGCACAAAGCGCTTGAGCTACCAATCGCGATGAGTGAGCATGCTGCACTTGCCAAGCTACGCACCATGGCAGACGACATCACGGTAAACAAAAGCTACATCGGTCAAGGCTACTCGCCAGTACGTATGCCTGCAGTCATTCAGCGTAACGTGCTAGAAAACCCAGGCTGGTATACCGCTTATACGCCTTATCAAGCAGAAATCGCCCAAGGTCGCCTAGAAGCATTGCTTAACTTCCAGCAAGTATGTATCGACTTGACAGGATTGGAGATGGCAGGCGCGTCATTACTTGATGAAGCGACGGCTGCGGCAGAAGCGATGGCGATGTCAAAGCGCGTGAGCAAAAGCAAATCCAACCAGTTTTTTGTGGATGAGCGCATCTATCCGCAGACCCTAGATGTCATCAATACTCGTGCCAAGTACTTCGGTTGGGAGGTCATCGTCGGTGATTTTGAAACCGCCAAATCAGGCGACTACTTTGGCGCGATTTTCCAATACGTCGGTGTTGAGGGCGATGTAAAAGACTTAACCGACGTCATCGCCGCGGTCAAGAAAAACAAAACCTACGTCAGCGTCGTCAGCGACATCATGAGCTTGGTGTTGTTAAAGTCACCAGCCGATATGGGCGCAGATGTGGCACTTGGTAGTACCCAGCGCTTTGGCATTCCAATGGGCTTTGGTGGTCCACACGCCGCCTATTTTGCTTTCTCTGACAAAGCCAAGCGCTCAGCACCTGGCCGTATCATTGGTGTGTCAAAAGATTCGCAAGGCAATACCGCGCTACGTATGGCACTGCAGACACGTGAGCAGCATATCCGCCGCGAAAAAGCCAACTCAAACATCTGTACCTCACAAGTATTGCTCGCCAACCTTGCAGGTATGTACGCGGTTTATCATGGTCCAGGCGGCGTCAAACGTATCGCCACTCGCATCCATGCGTTTGCAACTGCCTTTGCTGATGTGATCAAATCTGCGGCTGACAGCAATCTTACCGTGGTGCATGAGCAGTTCTTTGACACCGTGGTCATCGATTGCGGCTCAGAAAAGCTGGCCACCCAAATCTTTGAAAACGCAGAAAACATCGGCTACAACTTATGGCGTCTAGGTACGACCAAGCTGAGCGTGGCCTTTAGTGAAACCAGCGACGCGCAAGACTTTAAGGCGCTAACGCAGTTGTTTGTCAGTAAAGCGCATGACTTGCCAGCAGAAGCCCGCGTGTCACTCGATAGCGCGCACTTGCGTACCGATGACATCCTGACCCATCCGGTGTTTAACTCGCACCACACCGAGCACGAAATGCTGCGCTACCTAAAGTCGCTAGAAGACAAAGATTTGGCGATGAACCGCAGTATGATTTCACTTGGCAGCTGTACCATGAAGCTAAACGCCACCAGTGAGATGCTACCGATTACTTGGCCTGAATTTGCCAACGTGCACCCCTTTGCACCGCGCAGCCAAGTCACCGGCTATATCGCCATGATCGATAGCTTACAAGATCAGCTAAAAGCCATCACCGGCTTTGACGATGTATCGATGCAGCCAAACTCAGGTGCTTCTGGTGAATACGCAGGCCTACTTGCCATTCGCCGCTACCATGAATCATTGGGCGAAACAGAGCGTAATGTGTGTCTGATCCCGCAGTCGGCACACGGCACCAACCCTGCAACGGCCATGATGATGGGCATGAAAGTCGTCGTCGTCAAAACTGACGAAAACGGTAACGTAGACATTGAGGACTTGACGGCAAAATGTGAAGAGCATAGCGCAAGCCTAGGTGCGTTGATGATTACTTATCCATCGACGCACGGGGTGTTTGAAGAAGGCATTCGTCATATTTGTGACTTGATTCATAAGCATGGCGGTCAGGTCTATATGGATGGCGCCAACATGAACGCACAGGTCGGCATGATGCAGCCTGCTGATGTCGGTGCTGACGTACTACATATGAACCTGCACAAAACTTTCTGTATCCCGCATGGCGGCGGCGGTCCTGGCATGGGCCCTATCGGCATGAAGGCGCACTTAGCCCCCTTTATGGCCAACCATACGCTAAGCCCTGTACACAACGCGCAAAAAGACTGCTCAGCGGTATCGGCAGCGCCTTATGGCTCAGCGAGTATCTTACCCATCTCTTGGATGTATATCACCATGATGGGCCGCGATGGTCTGCTAAAAGCCACGGAGCTTGCGCTCTTAAATGCCAACTATGTTGCCACTCAGCTACAAGACCACTACCCTGTTCTTTATACGGGCAAAAACGGCCGCGTTGCGCACGAATGCATCATCGATATCCGTCCGCTAAAAGAAGAGACGGGCATCACTGAGAGCGATATCGCCAAGCGTTTGATGGATTATGGTTTCCATTCACCAACGATGAGTTTCCCAGTTGCGGGTACGTTGATGATTGAGCCAACTGAGTCTGAGTCTGTCGAGGAACTGGACCGCTTCATCAGTGCACTTAAATCTATCAAAGCTGAGGCTATGAAGGCCAAAGCTGGCGAAGATGGTTGGACATTAGAAGACAATCCATTGGTCAATGCGCCGCACACTGCCGCGATGATTACCAGTGAAGAATGGACGCATCCATATAGCCGTGATACCGCTGCATTCCCACTGCCGTACATCCGCGCTCATAAGTTCTGGCCAAGTGTGGCACGTGTCGATGACGCCTATGGCGATAAAAACCTTATGTGCTCTTGCCCAAGCATCGAAAACTATATGTAGTTTGCAAACAACTATAAACAGTTGATATAAAAACAAACCTCCAAGTCAGTAGCTGATTTGGAGGTTTTTATTTGGCTTGAGATATTTAGCGCTATACTATTCATATCATCAAGTTGTTAACCGTACGTTTTTAATAGATATCATTTTTAATGGAAGTCAGCATGCCACAAAAAAACCGAGTTATTCTCATCCATGGTCTGCACCAAACCGCTTGGATTATGCGACCATTGGCCAAACGCTTACAAGTAGCAGGATTTGATACTTATCAATTTGGCTATCGCAGTATGCGTGACGGCATCAAAACTCATAGTGCCCGATTAAATGACTGGCTAGAAAACCATCATTATCCTGACGAGCCAATCGATTTGGTCGGTCATAGTTTGGGTGGTTTGATTATTCGTGATTTTGTCGCTGAATATCCACAATGGCAAATTGGGCGTTGCATAACGCTCGGGACACCGCATTTAGGTAGTGTTTGTGCAGATTATATTTGGCGCCTAACCCCAGCTGTGGTGGGACGCTCTTACATCGATGCACTAGATGGAACCGTCGCACCGTTACCGGAGCATATTACCTTAGGCGTGATAGCAGGTAATCGCCCTTATGGCTTAGGGCAGTTGTTTTTACAGTATCATAATCGCAAACTGCGGCAGGCAGATAACATGCCATCAGCAGAATATCTGCTACACGATGGCACGGTATATATAGAAGAAACTAAAATAGCGGCCGCAACTGACCACATCGTCCTTCCCGTCTCGCACACTGGGATGCTGGTCGACAAAGCGGTCGCCGAGCAGACCCAATATTTTTTACGACATGGACAGTTTAAACGCTAAAAATGCTCGACATTAAAAACACTAAGCCTAACCAAACCTCATAGATGAGATTATCTTAAGCTTTTATACCCATACCCTGCTGTAGCTCGGTTTTATGCCCTTTAATCACCGGTATCAAGGTTTGCATCACCCACTCATTGCGCCAGCCTTTTAAGCCTTCTGGCAGCTCGGTTAGGTCTTTATCAAAGGCAATGATTTCATAGAGCTGCGCCAGCCATTTTTTGCGCATCAAGACATTGGCAGGCACACCGATTTTTTCTGCGTGCGTATCGATCGCTTGCTGCACCGCTTTTGATAGGACTTTGTTTTTAGAGCGATATGGCGGTAGCAAGCAGGCAGGATGCTCAGCAGGATGCAGGTTTTTGGCTTCCTTAATCACCTTGAGCAGCTCTTCACCATAGAGGCGTAGCATGCTGCGGTGCATGGTGGTTTTGTGCGCAAGCTCGCGCATGCTGCTGGGTTTTTCGGTGATAATTTCACGTACCGCTTGTTTTTTTATGACAAAGGTACGCGGCTGATTGGTCGCCCGCGCCAGCTCCTCGCGCCATGTCGCCACCGCCTGTAGTATCGCCATCTGTTCAGAGGTATAACGATAATCCGCCATCGTTAAATACATCTCATCGTCGGCCACATGCTGCGCGTCATACAAGTCACTGGCATAAAGCTGACAATCCGCCCATACATAGTCAAAGAGATCTTGCTTTTTTAGCTCGTATTCAAGACTTAGATAAAGCGCGGGCAAAAACCGTACGTCGTCTATCGCATACTGCTCTTGCTCATCCGATAGCGGACGCTGTAGCCAGTCAGACTGGCTTTGTTCTTTATCGATATGCATGTCTAACTGGTCATCAAGCGCTTGCTGATAACCCATTTGTAATTGACCCGTCAAATACGACAGTGCAATTTGCGTATCAAAGATATTGGTGAGAGGCGGACAGCCAGACAACAGATAAAAAATACCCAAATCTTCGCCGCAGGCATGCCAAATCGCCACATCCACTTTCATCAACGCTTGCCAAAACTCGTCCAATTGTAGTCGCGGTGCGTCTAATAGATAGATATGATCGCCTGTGTTGAGCTGCACCAAAGCCAAACGCGGATAGTAGGTATCACGCTTGATAAACTCGGTATCTAACGCCACGCGCCCGCACGTCGCCAACGCCTCTATCACGTCAGCCAAACCCTCTTGCTCACGTACCCATGTCACATCGGCGTCTTCTGCGATGTCTAATAAAGCATCGATGTCAGGCTTAGGCGGCAGGTCTACTGACCCTGCGCCGGTATTGACTGGCATCGCCGGCTCGTCAGCGGTAGCCGCAGGCTTTGAATGATTGGATGGAGTAACAGCGGTTGAGATATGGTTGGACACGGGCAGATACCTGCATAGATAAGAGAGAATAAAACGCCAAGTGCGTTTTACGATAGTGAAAAGTAAGCACAATAATAAAACTTGCCAGCCTGTAATTATAACAACTTCATACCCTAAAATGGGCACAAGCCGCGTTTTGTCTCACAAAAAAAGCCTGCATGGCATCGCAGTAGCAAAAAACTATAAAAACGAGCGGTTTTGCATGGCTTGCCCGAGGGTCATACTATCGAGGTACTCAAGCTCGCCGCCCATCGGTACGCCTTGCGCCAAACGAGTGATTTTACTGACATGACGATTGACCGCTTCACTGATAAAGTGCGCGGTGGTCTGGCCTTCGACCGTGGTACCCGTCGCCAATATCAGCTCTGCCACTGGCTCCTGCTTGACCCGCCACACCAGCTGATCGATATTTAAATCATCAGCACTGATGCCGTCTAGTGGTGACAGATGGCCACCTAAGACAAAATAACGACCACGGTAACCTGCCGTTTGCTCTATCGCCATCACATCGGCGGCGGTTTCGACCACGCATAACAGCCCATCATCACGCCTCGGATCTTGGCATAATGGACAAATCGCCTCATCACTGAAGCTATGGCAGCGCTGGCACTCAACGATATCTCGCATTGCTTCATCCAGCGCTTGCGCGAGCGCCATGCCTTGCGGGCGTTTTTTGGTCAGCAAATGGAGCGCCATACGTTGGGCGCTTTTTTGTCCCACGCCTGGCAAGATACGCAGCTGTTTGACCAGCTGATCGAATTTGGCTGTCAGCAAAGTGTCTTCCTTTTTTAACTTCATGTATAAATCGTAGCTATAAAAATGGGGTCGTATCGTGTCGATAACAACCCCATTTTTGTGTTCAGCGTGCTGTTTTTGGCGGCTAAAGGCTTTATATTTCACATGTTTTTTTAGAACCATGCCAGATACTTGCTTTGCTTAGCCTGCCCTTGAGCTATTTAAAACAAGCCTTGCATACCTGGTGGTAGACCCATGCCTGAGGTCGCGCTCGCCATGGTTTGCTCATATAGCTCATCGGCTTGACGTACTGCATCATTGATCGCAGCAGCGATGAGGTCTTCGATCATATCTGGCTCGTCTTCTAATAAGCTAGGATCGATGGTCAAACGCTTGACCACGTGACGACCAGTCATGGTGACTTTGACCAGACCACTGCCCGCTTCTGCTTGTACTTCTTTGTTAGCCAGCTCTTTTTTGGCGTTTTCAACGTTTGCTTCGACTTTCTTTTGCATCGTTTGTGCTTGTTGCATCAATGCTTGAATATTCATAATCGCCTCTTGGTATTTTATGGAAATACGTAACGTAATGCGTCGGTTTTCATCACGTCACGTTTATGCGTTGACGGTGATTATACCGTTATCTTTACAAACTGTCTAAGCCGCGCGCCAAATCTTTGATGATATCTGCCACGTCCTCCAGCCCAACCGACAAACGAATGAGACTGTCTTTGACACCCGCTTCTGCGCGCGCCTCAGCGCTCAGGCGAAAATGGGTGGTGGTGGCAGGATGAGTGATGGTGGTTTTGGCATCGCCCAGATTATTGGTGATAGAGAGCATTTGAGTGGCGTCTATCACATGCCAAGCAGCTGCTTTTGCATCCCTGATACCCGCATCAGAGCGGGCTTGCGGCTGCACCTCAAACCCCATAATAGCGCCGTAGCCACCTTGCATATGATGTTGCTGCGTGGCAAGCGCATGAGCGGGATGATCGCTTAAGCCTGAAAAATGCACGGTGCTAACATTGGGATGATTGGCCAAAAACTCTGCCACTTGATTGGCGTTTTGGCAGTGCGCCTGCATACGCAGCTTTAGTGTCTCAAGCCCTTTGGTAAAGACCCACGCGTTGAACGGGCTCATACTGATACCGCCTGAGCGCACCACGGTAAAGGCATCTTGCATCAGCTTATCACTACCGACCAGCGCGCCGCCCAACACTCGGCCCTGACCGTCTAGATACTTGGTCGCCGAGTGAATCACTACATCCGCGCCCAAATCTAATGGCCGCTGCAGCGCCGGCGTCGCAAAGCAATTATCAACGACAAGTAATATACCATTGGCTTTACACAGCTCGCTTAAATAGCCAATATCACAAATTTGCGCGAGTGGATTACTTGGGCTTTCGCAATATATCACTTTGGTGTTTGGCTGCACCGCTTTTGCCCACGCGTCATTATCGAAGCAATCGACATAGCTGACCTCGATCCCAAACTTTGTCATGTAATTATTAAACAATCCAATCGATGAGCCAAATAGCTGATTGGCCGCCAGCAGATGGTCGCCTGCTTTTAGGTAGGCCAAACACATGGTCAAAATCGCGCCCATGCCTGAAGCGGTGGCTACCGCGCGCTCGCCATTCTCAAGCGCAGCCAAACGCCGCTCAAACGTACGCACGCTGGGATTGGTATGACGTGAGTACACGTTACCTGTTTTGCTACCGTTAAAGTGCGCAGCAGCATCGGCGGCCGACGCATAAACATAGGAGCTGGTGGTAAAAATAGCCTCTGAATGCTCGCCTTCATCGGTACGATGGTGCCCAGCTCGTACTGCGATGGTTTGCATACCATAATCAAGGCCTAAATCGAGCGCATCGCTGCGCCAGTTTGGATCCAGTGTATTTAATTTTTTATCATCCTGCGTGTGCGACTGACTCATATATCTTCCATTGCCTTGGTGAGTACTGGGGCGTGTCCTCCACTCAGTCGATTATCATCTGCACGGGCTGATGAGGGCACGCCTTAAATTAATAAGGGGTGATTGGTAAAGTGACGGCATATCTTTGTCGAACTTACCTATCCGCCTTATCATAGCATGTCAACTTATTCCAAACATCTGGTTTCAAAGGTCAGCTAAATCGTATTTTTGCATACTCAGTCCAGCGGCATACGAGCGCGTAGCAGACCCACTATCACCTTGGAGAGACGCTACAACACGCTGAGCCATTTAACAAAAATAACGTATTTATAATAGGCAGATATAGCAACAACTGCTAAGCTTAGCGTCGATTTCGAGTTAAGCTCAGATTTTACCTGACGCAGTACTATTATCGATTTGCTAATCAATGCTATTATTTCAAAACCTCTATTTTTTGTGGTCATAGACAGCGTAACGATAAGGTCGCTGTCCGACCACACCCAGCAAACGACTTAATCCGTAAATACAGGCTCATTAAGGTAAATCCGTCATGTCGATGTTTAGTATAGATCCAGCCAACTTCTCACTGAGCCTAACCCTCGGACTGACATTGGGACTGAGCGCCTGTCAGAGCCTACCCAAGCAGCCGCACCTGCCCGAAAGCCAAGCGCTGTCTGCACGCATCCATGCACTGTATCAAGCAAAAAACAGCAAACCCTCCGAGCAAACACTATCATCTAATGCCAAGCAAACAGATTTGGTCGCCGCCATCAGCGAACAAAACGATATCCACCCAGACTTATCAGGCTATCACCCGATTGTCACTGGAGCCAATGCCTTTGCCTCTCGCAGCATCTTGACGGGTATGGCCACCCGCAACATCGATGCCCAGTATTATATCTGGCACAATGACCAAGCCGGCCAGCTAATGCTCAAAGACTTGTGGGAAGCGGCTGAGCGCGGGGTAATCGTGCGCTTGCTACTTGATGATTTTAATAACGATGCTGAATTTGATCAGCATTTATTGCGCTTTGCCAGTCATCCAAATATCGCGGTACGCATCATCAACCCCTTGATGCACCGTAAGTTTCAAATCCTAAACTACGTCACAGGCCTGCCTAGAATCAATCGGCGCATGCACAATAAGAGTATGACCTTTGATAAGCAGATTACCATCATCGGTGGACGTAATATCGGCAATGAATACCTAAGTAACGATCAAAATAGCCAGTTTGCTGATCTGGATGTCTTGCTCATCGGCAAAGTCGTGGCCGATATTGATAATAGTTTTGCCAGCTATTGGTCGTCGCCGCTGTCGTTTGACATCGAAACGCTCGCGACCCTTGGCGATGGCGCAGCCACTGATTTTTTGGCAGCGCTGGACAAGATTGGTCAAGATGAAAAAGACCATGCCAATAGCAGCTTGACCGTCTATAAAGCAGCGATTGAAGAGTCGACCATAGATGAGGACTTAGTGAGCAAGCGGGTGCCGTTTCGTTGGACAGACATGCAGTTTTTGAGTGATGATGTCGGCAAGCTGAGCAAGGCCGTCCCTGCCGATACCAATTTGGTGCATCAACTGCGTACCCTGCTCGGCAGCCCGACCAAAAAATTGACCATCATCTCATCTTATTTTGTCCCGACCAAAGACGGCGTCAACACCTTAGTACAGCTGGCCAATGCTGGTATCGATATCAAAATCTTGACCAACTCTTTTGATGCAACGGATGTCACCGCTGTGCACTCAGGCTACAGCCAGTGGCGGCCAGCGCTGCTGCGCTCAGGCGTAAAAATCTATGAGCTCAAATCCACCGCTGGTGAAGAAAAGCGTGAAAACAAGCTATGGAAAGCCCGCAGTCAATCCTCAACCAGCCTCCATGCCAAAACCTTTGCCGTTGATGACTATCAAGTGTTTATCGGCTCATATAACGTCGACCCACGCTCTGCCAATATCAATACCGAGATGGGCGTGATCATCAACGACGACGAGCTGGCAAGACAGCTGCATGGCGCGCTCAGTGATGACTTGCTCAATCAAGCTTATGAGGTAAAGCTGTTAGATAACGGTCGCCTGCAGTGGCACACCATGGAAAACGGCGAAAAGGTAGTGTACGACTCAGAGCCGCGAGTCGACATGAGCGACCATATCTGGCTGACCATCATGTCTTGGTTGCCGATTGATTGGTTATTGTAGTACTCGGGCGGGGGCTTTTATGCACTCGATAATTATTTCAATGGGCCAAAAATAGCGAAACACTTAAGCGAAACACTCTGAATATGACTGTCTTGACGCTTCCCTTTTTTATCTGGAAGTGTCAGTTTTTATCATGCGGATTATCTAGAGGATAATCGGCTTAACGACCACATTAGCTTGTGGTGTGGATGCGTGATTTACTATGCCTACTCGTTCTCAATATGCCCTGATGTCTACTAAAGATAGAAACATGGTATTGTTTATTTGCTTTAGTAGCGCCGTCGCGTTTTTTGATTTTTTGATTTATTTATATATCTCAGATATCGTGGCGTCGGCGCTGTTCCCCGTCAATAGCAATCCCAATGTTGCTCGGCTACAAGGGTTAGGACTGTTTGCCGTCGGTTATCTTGCTCGTCCATTCGGCGGTGTTTTGCTGGGACGCTATGGAGATATCAAAGGGCGTAAGTTTACTTTGCTCGTCACTATGCTCGTCAGTGCCATTAGTTTGCTAGTCATGGCTTGTTTGCCGACCTATGCACAGTGGGGACTGATATCGCCTGCTTTGTTTATCTTGCTGCGGCTCATACAAGGAATGGCATTTGGTCTATATGTGCCCTTGGCTTGGGTATTTGTGGCCGAGCACGTGCCCCGTCAGTATTTGTCGGTTGCTTGTAGTTATGTCACGGCCAGTTTTTTTGTGGGTGTGTTGTTTTCAAATGCGTTTTTTATGTGGTTGTCGAACGTTATGACCACTGAGCAATTGGTCGACTATGGCTGGCGACTACCGTTTTTTGTGGCAGCCATACTGAGCTTTTTGCCGCTATTGGCCTGGCGCTTGGTCAGTGAAACGCCGTTTTTTACGGCCATGCTAGCATCAAAACCACCAAACTATGTCGCCAAACCCTTGACGCTGCTGTCTAAGCACTGCAAACACTCAGTCTTTATTGGGATGATTTTGACCTTAATCATCTCTAGCATCACCACCGTCGTTGTCATTTTACTGCCCGATTTGATCAAGCTGCGCTTTAACCTAGATGCGGACTTGTTTGGGTTTTCACACAGTCTGGGCATTGTGTTTATGATTTTTGGCTGTGTTTTTTATGGGATTTTATCGAACTACCAAAACTTTGGTAAAATTCTTGCCGCAGGCTCCGCACTACTTATCGCCATGATTTTTGCTTTCTTTTATCATTTAGACGCTGGTGGCGATTATATCTTGATCATGTACGCCCTCTTAGGCTTTTGCTCAGGTATTATTGGCATGATGCCAGCTATTTTGGTACAGCTGTTTCCGACCAATGTACGCCTAACTGGTATGGCACTTTGTTATAATGTCACGTACGGCATCGTCGGTATCTCAATCCCTTTTGGGCTCGGCTATGCCACGACTCTAGTGAGTTTCTCTCCGGCTCTCTACGTTGCATTTATCGGTTTTATCGGTATCATCATGGGCCTTTATTTTTACAACTTGCCCGAGTTTAAAAAGATTGAGCATGTGATCTAGTTACAACTTAACGAGGTACAGCCACGGCTGTTTTCTAGTTTTTTGGACCATTCATACGGTGTCATGGTAGCTGCATGACACTTTTTTTATGTGCTTAAGCCCCCATAAACCAAACCACGCTTAGACATTTAGCCACTCCTACACATTTAACGACTCTTTATTAAGGCCCCACCCCTATGGTTGATATGAGCAATAAACGACTCTCTGTTGCCCCTATGATTGATTGGACAACGACAGATTATCGTTACTTTGCGCGGTTGTTTAATCCGCATGTTTATCTTTATACTGAGATGATCAGCACGGGTGCATTAATCCATGGCAATCGCGATCGGCATCTGCGCTTTGATGCGCTTGAGCATCCATTGGTGTTGCAACTGGGCGGCGCCGACAATAGCGAGATGACGCAGTGTGCTGAGTTTGCCCAGCAGTATGGCTATGATGAGGTCAATATCAATGTGGGCTGCCCATCCGATCGTGTGCAGCACAATAAAATAGGCGCTTGTCTGATGGCGGAGCCTGAGACGGTTGCTGACTTGGTCAAGCATATGCAGGCTGCGGTTGATATTCCTGTGACCGTCAAGCACCGTATCGGTATTGATGATTTTGACAGTTATGAGTTTATGGTGGACTTTGTCGAGACAGTAGCAGCGGCTGGTTGTACACGCTTTATTGTCCATGCACGTACCGCTTGGCTACAAGGCTTGAGCCCCAAACAAAACCGTGAAATACCGCCCCTGCGCTATGACGATGTGTACCGCCTCAAACAAGACTTCCCTACGCTCGATATCGAGATCAATGGTGGTATCGACACCATCAAAGATATCGAGGCGCATTTGCAGCACGTCGATGGGGTGATGATTGGGCGGGCGTTTTATCACAGCCCTTACCTGCTGGCAGAGGCCAATCGTCTGTGGGGTGCGCCTACGCCCAAGCGCTCAGAGGTTTTGGCGCAGCTCCTCCCCTATCTAGAAACACAAATCGCTAAAGGCGAAGCCCTGCCTACGATGACGCGGCATTATCTGGGTTTATTTCAAGGGCTAATGGGCGCGCGTAAATGGCGACAAGCCTTAAGCGGCAAGCCGCAGCTAACGCTCGACGATGTCAAGCGGGCAGCTGATGAGGTGTTGGCGCTCAATCCTGATGTATAGCCGTACTGATTAAGACCACATGGATTGACACCACATGAACTTAAGTAATTTGGTGTTTCGCGCAGTAATTAGCAATTAATAATTTACTACTTAAGCCACTTGCGCCAGATACTGCCACATAGCAGCGCCATTATTGATGATATGTAGTAGTATCGGCAGCAGCAGCGAGCCTGACTTAAAACGCGCATAACAAAATATCAATGCCAATACCACAATGGTACTGATCTCATAGACGCCGTACTGCACATGAATGACCGCAAATATCAAACTGGTCACGATGCTTGCAACGACTGCACCGCGCGGCGATGAATGTGATAAATTATCTGTATCTGTAAACTGCTCAACGATTGCCGACCACAGGAGCCCGCGAAATATCAGCTCCTCATAAAAAGGCGCGACGATCACCATCGCAAACACCAATAGCCACACCGAGCTGACAGACTGATACAGCGGATCGACAAACACCAGCGGCGTCTCACCCAACACATACGTCAAGGCCTGACTGCCAACCATAAACAGCAATAACACCCCAAGCATACCCATGCCGACTGCGAGTGAAAACGGTGTTAGTGCCAGATACTGACGTACGTTGCCGCCCCTGATACCAATCAGCAAACCGCTCATAGCGACTAGCAAGACACAGCCTATGAGGATAGAGAGGCTGACGACCGTGCCATCATTACTGCCAAAATAAAAAATATCGGCTATGCTGGCGCTTTTACCAGTAGGCAATACCAACTTACCAGCGATATAAACCCCTAACAGCTGACTGATAAAAAATGCCATCACCATCCCTATCGTCAGCACAAACGCGCCCAAACGCGAAAACAGCGGCGGGTGTTTTGTGATAGAGGTTTGATGGGCGCTGGTCGTGTTTTTTTGCATAAATCGTCACTTAAAGTAGCAAGCTGCCTAACTATTTAGAGCTTCTATAGTGAGTTCAGTATAAAAACGATACAGTGGGACTGGGATAAATTTTATGCAGCATCGAGCAGCGCAGGCACAGCACGCAAGGAAAATTTATACCAGTGCCACGTTGACATATAATGTATCTGCTTTATTCAGAATCGACTATAGCCTGTATCTGCCGCCGTGGGCGATGTAGGTGGTTAGTGTTCACCGCTAGGTTTTAGTTGCTGCTCAATCAATGATAGTACGTGCTGCGCGACCGACTCTGGGTACTCAAGTGGGAACATATGGCCGCCTGCATGGGTCTGGTACGCAATGCCTAGCCGCGATTGAACCTGCTGCGGGAAGTGGCGCTTTAAAAACAAGCTATCCTCGCCGATAATCAACGTCACAGGTACCTTAGGGCCACGATTGGGCGTCAGCCAATACCAAGAAGGATTGGTACGAAACACCGCCACCTCACTGGCTTTGGGGATGGCCAGTGTCACCTTGCCATCGGCGCGCTCGTGCAAGCCATGCTCGATATAGCCCTGAAAGCTGCGCTCATCAAAATTCTTAAAAAAACCTTTATGACGCATTTTTTCGTAGGCTTCCTCTCGGCTGTCCCAAACATCACGGCGACGTTTCGATATTCCAGAAGGCGACAATGCGTCCATTAGGCGGTTATTCATCAGCGGCAGTTTGTCTATTGTTTTGGCCATATGCCAAAGTAGACTGGTTTTGCCATAAATCCATGGCGGATCCATCAGCACCGCTTGGGCAAAGTGCTCAGGCGCACGGTACAGCGCCTGCAAGGTACACATCGCGCCAAGCGAGTGACCCACTGCCACCACTTGAGTCACGCCATGCTTGTCACACGCGTTTTTTATGCTATCAATAACCTGCTGCGTCAGACTGCGCCAATGATTATCCACCGGATAGCCAGGAGTATCGCCCAGTCTAGCGATATACTCAATGGTAAAAAACTCAGATAAATGCTCAAAAAACGGCTGATAAACCGCGCTTGGCATACCATTGGCATGGGCAAAATGCAGCACAGGCTTCTGGGTTATTTTTGAGATGGGCAGTGCGGCGCTAAAGGTCTGCAATTCGACTTCATCATTCATAACAAGCTCTCATCAGATCCTGATCAAATGTGACAATGTGGTTTAGATTATTTATATGATTTATCATTGGTATGACAGATAATGAATGTGACATACCAATGAGGCTGAGCATACGCCCAGCCTCAACCATCATACACAATAGTATGAAAACATACAGTACTTAGCGCATCTGCGCGTTGCCCTCTGATTGTGGCAACACATCGAGGCCGATGCTCGAACCCACGCCAGCGCCCAACTTAACAGCAAAGCGGTCCATAAATAGCTGGAACGGATCGGTTGGGCTATAGTTGACGACATTGTCTAGCTCTAGCTGCTTCTCTAAGCTGGCGATGCTGCCTTTTTTATCTGCCAAACCCAGCTCAATGGACTGCTCACCTGTCCAAAAAAGGCCTGAAAATAGCTTGTTTTGTTCAGGGTTTTTTAGACGGTCACCGCGGCCTTCTTTTACAGCGTTGATAAAGTGCTTATGAGTGTTGGCCAGTACTTTTTCGACATGATTTTCTTCATAGTCGGTCAGTGGGCGTGACAAGCTTAAAATATCTTTGTACTCGCCTGCGGTGATGGTACGGTCTTCGACACCAAACTTATCCATCAAGCCTTCGATATTATAGCTTGGCATAATCACCCCGATAGAGCCGACGAGGCTTGACGGATTGACATAAATCTCATCAGCAGCAGACGCGATATAATAAGCGCCTGAGGCACCGACATCACCGATGACGGCATAGAGCTTTTTGTCTGGATATTCTTGACGCAAGTTCATCATCGTCTGCCAAATCTCATCAGACTGTACGGGCGATCCACCAGGCGAGTTGATGTCTAAGGCGACCGCTTTGGCATTGCTGTTTTCAAAGGCGCGGGTCAGGGCTTCATTGACGTCATACGCGTTGGCCACATCGCCACTACTAATGACCCCTTGTAGCTCGACCACAGCCAGATGCGGCTTACTGGTATCGACACCTTCGAGCCCCGTTGGCGCTTTGCTGCTGCAACCACGGCCCAAGGTCAAAAATATCAGTAAAATATAGCCAAAGGTTAATAGTTTAAAGAAAATCCCCCAACGACGGGCGCGGCGCTGCTCGACCACACTGGCCAACAAAGTATTTTCTAGTAGTCGCCATTCTTGCCCGCTTGGTTGGCTTGGCTGCTGTATTGGCGTTGGCTGATTTGGGGTATTATCAGGACGTTTGTTAGGGTCTGGTGGCCAATTGGGCATATAACTTCCTAAGTCAGAAACAATCTAAAACGATAAAAAACAGCATATAAGCACACATGGGCCGCGATACTTTGCCCATGATGTCATCCATTGATATTAGCTGTGAATAGTGCTGCTAAGTATGGTGCTATTTTTAGCATGGTTCAATAGCATAACTGTGAAATATAGTATAACGGTGAAATATAGTATAACGGTGAAATATCACTATATTGTAACACTGATCAGCCAAACCTTGTTTTTATGGCGGTATCTTTATTAGGGTGACGCCATACTTGTCTCTCTTGTCTCTAAGGGCAGTGCAGCTGACAATATTTTATCATCATGCGTGATAACTACCCCGACACGCTGGCGCTCTAGTACATCGGCGGTGACAGACGACGTGCTGTGACCGAGCCACCTACTCTGTGCCGACATTGCGCGCTCATCTGTACACATCAGCGACCATAACTGCCAGACTCGTGCATGGCTATCGGCATTTAAGATGATGCGTTCAGGCGGTGTATGGCGCTGCGGCGGTGATGAGTCAGATGGCTGAGCCGCTAATCGATCAAGAAATGCTTGCACGCTAGCGGCAGAAGATTTGAGCGGTGCAGCCGCGTTATACCTAAGCACTTGTATTGGCATACGGCTACTCTTTATACCGCTAAGATCGATCGCTATCGTACAGTCCCACACGCTAGCGTCCTCTATCTGACGCCAACCTGTCATCGCGGTGATGGACAGCTCCTTGTTGGCCGATTGCCATGTTTTGCCCTCCTCACAGCGCTGCGCACTGATAGAAGACTTTGCCGCGGCGGGATGAGTGACTTGATAAGCGGCTTGCAAGGCTGGCCATCGATCGATACGCCCTGCTTGCCAGTACTGATAAGTCGGTAAATGCTGCGTTAGCTGCAGCACTGTCAGAGGCAACAACGCAGAGGCAGAAGCCTGCAAGGCCTTTGGCGGATTTTCATTGATTTGTCTTTGACCCAAAGCGGCGCTGCTACTTTGTACCACGACACCGTGCAAGCGCTGTATTGATAAGCTACCCAGCTGCTGCGCCACAGTGGCAGACAATGCCTCTGCGGTAAGCCTACTTGGCATGGTCGGTGCATCACTTGGTCTGTGATCTGCCAAAAACAACCAACTGACTTCATCTTCACCACTCTCCCCACTGTCATCCGTCATGGGGTATTGCAGCACGCTGGCGCTTATATACTGATCGCCAGTCGGCAATAGATAAAGCGTCGGCACAGCCATTAATGATTGCTGATTGGCATAAACCGTCATCATGAGCAGCATCAAAGGCGGCAATGCTAACCCGCGACTGATGAACCCTCGTGGCAACAGCCAAGGCAGTATCACCAATACCATCATCAGCACGATAGCCATGTTGATGGGTGTGTACAACCACGCGGCAGACAATGCAGGCAATGTCGTCAACCAACCGATTAGCTGATGCAAACTCAGGATAATGGCGGTGACAAACGTCCATAGCTCATCTGCCAGCGTCGGTGATAACAGATAAATCAAGCCTGCCAATAAATTCAGCGGTACAATGCCCCAGCCGAATAAACCGATGGCAAATATATTGATGATAAGACCCCATAATGAGGCCTTGCCAAAGAGTAGCAATGTGATGGGCAATAAAGCAATAAACAACCAAAACTGTAACTTAAAGACGCGTTTGGCTACGCCCCATCCTTGCCGCAGCCATAGCCTGCCGCTAGCCTTATCCTGATGCGCCGATGATATGTTTGTCTGCGTGCTGACCAATGTATGATGGTGATGTGATCTGTCTTCATACTTAAGTAATAGCGCCACTGCGACAAAGGATAACCAGTAGCCTGCCTGCCATAATACATAAGGATCGCGCCACGCCATAAGAACAGCCAGCGCTAGTAATACCCGCATGGTACTAATAGGCAATAAGCTCAGGCGCATCAGTCCTATAGCAAATAGCATCCAGGCGGTACGAGCAGCAGGCACATCAAACCCAGTAAATAGCGCATAAACAAAAGCAGCGCCAATCATCACCCACCAGCGCACTTGCCAGCGCGGTACGTGACGATACAAGGCGGGATATAACTGATTGACCATCATCACCGCTGCACCTGCCAATACAATGGCCAAAAACAAAACGTGGGTGCCTGATATCGCCAGTAAATGCGAGATGCCCGCCAGCTGGTATAGCTCTTTGGTCTCGCGATTGATAAGACTCCTATCCCCTGTCAGTAAGCTGAGCGTAACCGCCTTTGCTTGTTGCTCATCGCCAGTAAGCACATGCCAGCCTTGATAGAAATGCTGGCGCAGCTGCCAACGTCCGCGATCGATATACATACGCACGCGCGACAGATGAGAGAGAGAAGATGATGCTACAAGCCGCTCTGTATCAGCAGTACTGACAGACTGCGTCGCTGTCGCCAATACACGCGCCACTCCATCGATATGACGACCACGCAACCAGCGATAGCTGTCAAAGCCAGAGGGGCTACTGGTTGCCTGCTCGGCCGTCGCCAATGGAGACAGCGCCAAGC
Organism: Psychrobacter sp. L7; assembly: GCF_002810365.1. Lineage (NCBI taxonomy): Bacteria > Pseudomonadati > Pseudomonadota > Gammaproteobacteria > Moraxellales > Moraxellaceae > Psychrobacter > Psychrobacter sp. L7. The sequence continues at coordinate 292,344 of NZ_NEXR01000003.1, read as the reverse complement.
TCATCCACCGCGTCTCCCCTGGTTTTAGCTGAGCGAGATTGGCAAACTGCTTGGCCGCCTTAGGCTGACGCGAAGCTTGAGGATAAGCACTGAGCAATATGCGATGCCTATCGGTGTGCAGCGTATCAAGATTGATTGAATTGCTGTTAATACTTAGGCTATTTTCATTGTTATTTGATTGTATACCTGCTAAGTGGCTGGCGGTGATATTATCCAAATCTTGCGGTGTCAGCTCAGAGACCAAAGGCGAGAGGTGGGTGATGATTGCCACCTGCCGATAGCCAGTGTCTGCAGCTGCATCCAAAACACTATCACTGATACCTTCGATTGTCACCAATGCTTGCACGCGTAGTGGCTCAGTGATTTTGCTTGACTCCGCTTGCTGGTGACTGACCAGTGCTTGTAACGCGCTAACCCCTATTAGCCCCGCTGCCAGTATCACGACCACTATATGACGGGCAATGAGCAAAAGGCGTTTGGTAATGGATAACTCAATAACAGGTGACTGCGAGGAGGTCTGAGAAGAAAATGACGTTAATTGCGCGGCTGGAGTGGCAGGTGTATAAAGGCGAGAGAGCATAATAAGCGCAAGGCTCATTACCACTAGTATGAGGGCTAATACTGAAGGACTAATGGTATCAACCAGTGATGAGACGCTTGGCATACTATCTGCAACGGCCAGCACTCCCATCATCACGACGATAATCAAACCACCTACCAACCAATACACCAGCACTCCTTGCTCAAGGATTTGATCATAAACCCATCACGACTGACACGTCATGCAATAGCATTTATACGACTATTACCCTATACTAATTGACTATATTGCGCTAAGGATGATCTCACATTGTTAGCCTTTATATTCTAATAAAACTTTTAGCCTGATTTTTATTATTAATACTACTTTATCTCAGTCCATCAATGCGCTTGAGCGGACTGTCGTTAACGATGAAAGGCGATCCTGTGCCCCAAAAACGTCTCAAAGACCTGCTCCCTACACCAGAAAAAATCCTAGAAAGCCGTACCTTAAAACTGTTTGCCCCGCAGCTGGCTGACGCACGCCTATGGCATTTTAACCGCCATAGCTTAAACAAGGCGGTCTATATCGGTGTACTCAGTGCATTTTTTCCCTTGCCAGGGCAAATGCTGCTGGCCTTGCTCGGCTCGCTTATTTTTCGTGCCAACGTCCCTATGGCGCTTGGCCTGACTTGGATTACCAACCCTGTGACCAGCCTACCGATATTTTATGCAGGCTACTATATCGGTGCCAAAATCATCGATGTGCCCATGATCAGCCTGCGACTGATCGGTCGGATGATTGCTGATTTTAGTTTATGGGCGTTATCAGACGGTGCCAACCCCTTTATCACTTATAAAGGCACGGTATCACTGACCGCTTTTTGTCTTGGCCTGACGATATTGGCCGTGGTTAGTAGTCTTATTTGCGGTCTGGCGTTCAAGGCTATTTGGCGCTACAAAACCGTCGTTAGTTGGCAAAAGCGGCAACAAGACGCCTCAGACCAATCGCCTTATGACAAACCCTAATACGGCCTCTGTCATGCCGTCCTTCTATTATTACTAATACCGCGAAAACAAGCCCATTCGCAAGCCCATCGCGCTATAGCTCGCCTTCACGCGCTTTGTGCGCATCGATGGCGTTTTTGACCTTGTCGGTCAGATTACTGTCCATGACAAAGACCTCAATCACTTTGTCATCATTGAGCAGTACATAGCGCTTGCCTGTGGCGCTGTCTTGTACCTTTAGGTCGTAGTCCACGCCTGCGATGGTAATCGCATCAAAGATTGGTGTGAGTATCTCTATTTGCGCTCGTCTGTCTAAGGTATCAAACAGCGCCGGATCGATATACGGCTGCAACGGCTCATTGCCTTCTTCGGCACTACCAAACGCGGCGATTGGGTCGTCATCTTTATTCATCATAGTCACCTTTTTAACTATAAGCAACGCTGTCAGTGATCAGCTTGTGATTGGGGTTTTGTATCAGCTTGTCTAGGGCGTTAGTAGGCTTCCCAATGACCGTTACGTAGTAGCAGTTGACGATCTGCCAGTGCCGCTAGGCTGCGATCATGAGTCACCATTAGTAGTGCCGTTTGCATGGTGTTTTGTAACTCTGATAATAACCCAAATATACTCTGAGCGTTGTCATAGTCCAAGTTACCCGTTGGCTCATCGGCTAAGATCAGTGAGGGCTTGGTGACCAGCGCACGCGCAATCGCCACTCGCTGACGCTCACCGCCTGATAGCTCACCTGGTCTGTGCGTCAAACGGTGCTCCAAACCGACACTCTTTAGTATCGCAATGGCTTGATCTCGAGCATCAGTCGTCGATACTTTTGGGCGCATTAGCAGCGGCATAGCGACGTTTTCGACCGCGGTAAACTCTGCCAACAAGTGATGAAACTGGTAAATAAATCCCAAATACTCATTACGCATCGCCCCGCGCTCAGTCTCATTCATGCTATTGAGCAACTTACCATGTAGCCAAACCTCACCACTGGTTGGTGTATCAAGACCGCCCAGTAAGTGAAGCAACGTGCTTTTTCCTGAGCCACTGGTGCCAACGATGGCGATACGCTCGCCTGCATTGACGGTCAAATCCAGACCTGTCAATACCTGCGTACTGACCGCCCCTTCATCATATATTTTATTGATGTTTTTTGCCTCTAAGATGGCAGACATGGTATTTCCTTTATTTTATTGCTATTGGTTTTGTATCGTGCACAGTTGGGTAAGTTTATCACTCATAACGCAGCGTTTGCGCTGGTTGTATCTTAGCGGCGCGGCGTGCTGGATAAATAGTGGCCAAAAAGCTCAGCACAAACGAGGCCGTAGTAATCAATAGCACATCCGTCAAACGCAGCTGCGATGGTAAGTAATTGATAAAGTAGGCATCAAATAGATTTAGCCCAAAGCTTTGATTGATAAAGCCCAAGATATCACTGACCGTCAGTGCAAATATAATACCCAATACCGTCCCAGCAATGGTACCGATAAAGCCGATCACCACACCTTGTACCATAAAGACCTGCGTAATCAGACGTGGTGACGCGCCAAAAGTCTTTAAAATCGCGATGTCGGCTTTTTTGTCAGTGACGAGCATCACAAGGCTTGAAACGATATTAAACGCGGCGACCAAGATGATCAAAAACAGCAGCAAACCGACCATGGCTTTTTCCATCTGGATGGCACCAAACAAGTTACCATGCGTCTGTGTCCAGTCACTGGGATAGAGCCTTTCAGGGGCGATGGCCGCCGCTTTTTCTGCTGCCATTGGGGCAGCAAAGATGTCATCGAGCTTCATGCGCACGCCCTGAGCGCCCTCTGGCAGACGCAGCAGTTTGGCGCCATCGCCCATTGGGATAAACGCCATCAGACTGTCGACCTCTGGACTGATGGTAAATATCCCCGTCAAGGTAAAGCGCTTAAACCGCGGAATCACACCAGCAGGCGACGGAGAGGCTTCTGGCAAGACCAGCGTGACTTTATCACCCAGCTGCAGCCCGAGCGATTGCACCATCTCCTCACCCAACACGATATTAAACTCGCCGCTTTGTAAGGTGTCAATACTGCCTTCAACCATATGCTCATTGATGATAGAGACGTCTTTTTCGTATTCAGGCTCGACACCTGTGACCATGATACCCGCGACTTGGCCGTTTGAGGTCAGCATCCCCTGTAACTGGATAAATGGCGCAACTGCTGCGACCTCAGGGTCTTCTTTGATCTGAGAAGCCAGATCCTGCCAGTCACTAATAATCTCTGATGACACCACCGTGGCTTGCGGCACCATACCCAAAATACGGGTCTTAAGCTCACGATCAAAGCCATTCATCACCGAAAGCACTGTGATCAATACCGCAACGCCAAGCGTCAAACCAATCATGGATATCAGCGATATAAAGGAGATGAAGCGATTACTACGCTCTGCGCGGGTGTAACGTAAGCCGATAAATAACGCTAAAGGACGAAACATATTCAAACTCTTTATCTTATCTACGTGCGACTCTATATATGTTATAAAAACAAGTGGCGGCGCAGCGCTCTATTCTCTAAGAACACTGACCATACCCACATATAAATCAAACACAAAAATAGGGTTTCAGACGAGCCAAACGCAGCCGTCAAAAGGGAGCTAGTTTGACACAATTTGTCTTATATGTGCCAGTCATTCGCACAAACTGCCCATTTTTTTTGCGAAAAAACTCACTTTTGTTATTATTTTTTATGAGGGGCTTGCTATTGCTTGCGGCAATACCTATATATTATATGCCAAAGACAATTGTCATTAACCCCTCATTCATTGCGGTTTGTTGACCTCTCGCTAAAACGTCGCAGCTTATCATCACCCAATTTTGATATGATACATTGGTATATAAGCCCGTCACTTTAGGTCCAAACCCCACGCTGACTTAATTTTGAGTATCTCATGACCATCAACTACCAATATAAAAACATCCAGTCCCCCACCAAAGTCGCTTTGAGCGACGAGCAATCAGCCGGCCATGCCGATCATTGGCGTATTCTGACAGACGATATGAGCAACGACGTCCCAGAGTGGCTACAGAAGATGATCGAACATGCGGCGATGCCCAAAGGCCTAAACAACAACATCAGTGCCAAAGACAGCTGTCTGCTGCTCTCAGAAGACCAGCCTTGCCACATCAATCAAGTACTGGCCATGAAAGATGGCAAGCCTGAATGCTTTATCAACGCCTACCCCTGCGTCGATAGCCCATACGGGCTGCATTGTAAAATCGAGCGTATCATTGCCAACGATCACTCGCACGACGCCGTTTTGCGCTTACGCACGGCTGATGGCAGTATCATTTATGCCTTTGACCAACTTTATACCACCAATCGCCATTTATATCAGCAAGACACCAGTTATTTTGTCAATTTTAGCGCATGGGCGCACGAAATCCAGCTAAGCGAACAAAACGAAGTGGTGATGGTAGAGGATCAAGAATCGATTCGTTATCACCGTGCTTTTAATGACATCGTCGCTGCCAATGACGGCCAAATCCCAGATGACCTACAAGAGCAAATCAGCAACTGGCAACCTGAGACCAAAGAGCAGATGGCGCCTGTCGAAATCAACCTCGGTCATATGTGCGCGTATTTATTTGGCGATACCTTAGGCCAAGAGGACGAGGCATGGTGCCAAGGTCAAGTGCTCGGCAAGCAAGAAACGACTTTTAATGATAAATCCATTTTGTTGTTTGATGTAGTGATACTGCGTGAGCAAGATGCCGACCCATTCGTCGTGCGTATCGCTGCCCTCAACACCCCTGAGACTGCCACGATCGCTGTTCACGACTATGTGCAAGCAAACGTTTGGCTCCAAGCCGCCATCTATAAAGAAAACCAGCAAGCGTCGGCGCAGTCTAAAGCCAGCTGATAAAATTGATACAACCTAATGAAACAAGACAGTAGTCCGATAAACAGATGATTGTCCCGCTGTTATGACAGTTGAATGTTTGAGCAAATAAAAAGCCCCTAAATAATTAGGGGCTTTTGTATATCTGAGTGAATTGTATATCAATGGCTTGAGTACAAACCACTCAATATAAGATCTACGCCATCGTCGTCATAGACTTGATACGATTATACAGCTCTTTTTGCTCAGCACTTGGACGCGCGGTCTGCACAGCCATCAGCTGTGACATATCGCCTTCGACACGAATCTTGCCTGCCATAAACGCCCCCATGATTTCATTGGTATTAAAATCGGTGATGATAGATTGTAAAATATCACGATCCAACAGCAAGGTCGTTGTCGCCGACTCATTTAGGCCGCGGTGCAGTAGGCCATTGGCAAAATTGGCCTCGATATCTTGCTCAGCATCAGACACTTTTAGATTGACCACCATATTTGCCAAGGCAGGCGGCAGATTTAACTCACCCGCGTCGTTGCTCATTTGCTCTACTTGCTCAAACCATTTATCTGTCAAAAAAACTGCCATATTATTATCCTTAATTGTTATTAAGACGCGCCTCGTACCAATAACGAGGGCACACCTTAGATTAGGCGACCAAAGGTGCGCGGTTATCGATTGTGTTCAGCCACATTATAAGGGCCGAGCGGCGGATAAGTAAAACCTATTTAGACAGCATATGACGAGATTGTTACAAAAATATTGCCCACTTCAAATCGCATGGTCGCAACTATCGTGGGTTTGATACAAGATAATTGCGGCGATATCGTTGATGTTTTTTTCCTGTCATTCACCGCATTTTTTGTCGCAGACGCTCTCTAGAATCGTCGTAAAACTGGGTATAAAATGCACAAATGACACAGTGATTTTCCGCTGTTTGCTCAGATTTTTACCAAAGAGTTTGTATTTTGGCGCATGAGTGTGATGATATTTGATTAGGATTGCGTTACAATACCCTTAAACAGAGTCGGGAGTTTTAACTAAACATTACCTAAACATGTTTTTTTGTCAGCCGCCGCTAGCATACATCTACGGTCAGTAGGTTTTAGGACCTTATGGATATTGGTATCTATCTTCATTGGTACAGCGTTTTTAGTAATAATTAAGATAAATACTTTGCCTCATTAGATGTTTGATGCTCAAAACGGCGCATCTGCTTATTCATTTTGACAGATTGTTGACAATCCTACTATCGAGCAGCTACATACCTTTGGCGTCAATACGCTTTGGTCTTTAACACCCGCTGCTATTAAGCGCAAGCTTAGACAGATAGGTGATAATCTAAGGATAATAGGCAGACCAAAAACAGCATGTACCGCTAAGATCATCTAAGAGATAGCTCTAGATGGTGCGGAGCGTTAGTTAATTCTGTTGATAATTCGGGCTGTAAAGGAATCATCCAATGAGTTTACAAAACACAGCAGTCGCCCCAGTGGACCGTGAGTACGAAATTACTATCGTAAGATTCTTTACGATAATGGCCGTGATATGGGGCATCGTCGGCATGAGTATTGGTGTGTTCATTGCTTCACAGTTAGCATGGCCAGCACTCAACTTTGACATTCCATGGCTGACGTTTAGTCGTTTAAGACCGCTACATACTAACGCGGTCATTTTTGCGTTCGGTGGCTCTGCCCTGTTCGCAACTTCTTATTATGTGGTGCAGCGTACCTGTAAGACGAGACTATTTGCGCCTTATTTAGCGTGGTTTACCTTTTGGGGTTGGCAAGCGGTTATCGTCTCAGCGGTTATTACCCTACCATTAGGTTTGACCTCTACTAAAGAGTACGCAGAACTTGAGTGGCCTATCGATATTTTGATCGCTTTGGTATGGATATCTTATGCCATTGTGTTCTTTGGTACGCTAATCAAACGCAAAACCTCACATATCTATGTGGCTAACTGGTTTTTCGGTGCTTTCATTATTACGATTGCTTTACTGCATCTCGTAAACAGTATGGCGATTCCTGTTAGTGCGTTTAAGTCTTACTCGCTATTTGGCGGTGCAACCGATGCCATGGTGCAGTGGTGGTACGGACACAACGCGGTAGGGTTTTACCTAACGGCAGCGTTCCTTGGGATGATGTATTATTTCGTTCCGGTACAGATTGGTCGTCCTATTTATTCTTACCGTTTGTCTATCGTTCACTTTTGGGCATTGATTGCGTCATACATGTGGGCTGGTGGTCACCATTTGCATTATTCAGCGCTTCCTGATTGGACGCAGTCTCTTGCTATGGTGTTCTCTATCATCCTATTTGCGCCATCTTGGGGTGGTATGATTAACGGTGTACTCACGCTATCAGGTAGTTGGGATAAGCTGCGTACCGACCCGATCATTCGCTTTATGATTGTGGCATTGTCGTTCTACGCGATGTCGACGTTCGAAGGCCCAATGATGTCTATTAAGACGGTGAACGCACTATCACACAACACTGACTGGACAGTCGGCCACGTACACTCAGGCGCGCTTGGCTGGGTTGGTATGATTACCATTGGTTCGCTATATGTACTGTTACCACGTATCTATAACAAACCAAAAATGTACTCTATCAGCTTAATTACCACGCACTTTTGGCTGGCAACTGCTGGAACAATCTTCTACATCGTATCTATGTGGATCTCAGGTATTGGCCAAGGCATGATGTGGCTGGCGACCAACCCTGACGGTACTTTGGTATATAGTTTCGTTGATACGGTTGAGTTCTCACACTTCCCGTATATCGGTCGTGCTTTTGGTGGCTTCTTATATGTATCGGGTATGTTTGTTATGGCATATAACTGCTATAAAACACTCAAGATGCCAGAAGGTAAGCCTGTAGATGTCGCGGATCCAACGGATCATGAACCTAGTGTCGAAAAACCATCGACAGCTAACGTATAAGGAGCGATCATGGCTGGTACACCGCATGAAATTATCGAAAAAAATACAGGCTTGTTGGTCATCGGTATCGTTATTGCTATTAGCTTTGCAACGCTAGTTGAAATCGTACCACTGATTTATGATAACAAGGGTCCTGAGGAAGGTGGGGTTAACGCTCCCCTTCCCGCTATGGAGCCGTGGACGGCACTAGAGTTTGAAGGTCGCGATATCTATATCCGTGAAGGCTGTCACGTCTGTCATACCCAAATGGTGCGCCCACTACGTGCCGAGGTTGAGCGTTATGGACCGTATTCACGCGCTGCTGAGTCAACGTGGGACCATCCATTCTTATGGGGTTCAAAACGTACTGGACCTGATTTGGCACGTGTTGGTGGACGCTACTCTGAAGACTGGCAAAAACAGCACTTAATCGCACCGCGCTCATTGGTACCAGAGTCAGTCATGCCTGGTTTCCCATGGCTTGCAACCAATGAAGTAAACGGTGCAAATGTTCAAGCTAAAATGCGTTTATTCCGCGATCGCTTCGGTGTGCCTTACACTGAAGAAGACATCGAAGGCGCGCCAGATGCTGTTCTTGGTGCCACTGAGCTTGATGCTTTGGTTGCCTACTTACAACAACTAGGCACCGCGATGGAAGGACAGCGCTAATGGGTATTGGTGAATTACAAACAATTGCGACCGTTTCTGCCTTTGTTGCCTTCGTAGGTGTTGCATGGTGGGCGTATTCGCCAAAAAACAAAAAACGCTTCGAAGAAGATGCACAACTTGCGCTTGATGACGAGGATGTAAAGTCTCTGTCTGAAGAGCAGCGCAATAAGGATAAACGATGACATTTTTTTGGAGTTCTTGGATTACCATACTAAGTATCATGTGTTGGGCTGCTATCCTCGGTGTCTTGCTAATGGTATTGAAGTACAAGCCAGAACTAGAAGACGATGGTACGACAGGCCACGCATATGACGGTATTAAAGAATACGACAAGCCCTTACCTAAATGGTGGTTGGTCATATTCTTTGGTTCAATCGTATGGGCAATTGCTTATTGGATATTTTTTCCAGCAATTTTCCCATCGAAATGGGATGGTCTTGCCACGGTAGAAGTCGATGGCGAAACTGTGCCTTGGACCTCTAAAAACGAGCTATATAGTGAGCTTGAGAGCAACAACAAAGTATTTACAGACAACTTTGAAAAAAATATCTTGGCAAAAGCAGATGCCAGCGGTGCAACAGCGACGCTAGCGACATTGGCTGATATGCAAGCGACCATGCGTCGTAGCGACAACCCACCAGCTGACCTGCAAACTCAGATCGACCAAAAAGTTGCAGAGCTGGCGCCATATGTCGAAAAGCTTTCTGAAAACCCAAATGCATTGAAAGTGGGTAGCCGTTTGTTTTTACAAAACTGTGCGGTTTGTCACGGCTCTAATGCCAAGGGCGCTTTGGGCTATCCAAACCTCACCGATAACGATTGGTTATATGGTGGTGCGCCTGAAAACATCCTAACGACCCTGCATAATGGTCGGGTTGGTGGCATGGCAGCATGGCGTGATCAGATCGGTGAAGATGGCGTACGTGCAGTCTCTGAGTATGTCCTATCGATCTCTGGTAACCAACAAGGTTATGATCTAGATCAGACTAAAGTGGCACAAGGTGAGGTCATCTTCAACGAGCCGACCAACTGTGTGCTTTGTCATGGTGACGACGCTAAAGGTATGATTTCTACTGGTGCGCCAAACCTGACAGACGATATCTGGCTCTATGGCGGCGATCGTGAAAGCATCCGCGAGACCTTACGTTATGGCCGTGCTGGTGTGATGCCTGAGTGGCAGACAAAATTGGGTAATGAGCGTATCATGCTGCTTGCCGCGTATGTCTACTCTTTATCAGACAAGCCTGTTAATTCAGCCAAAGCTGCTACAGCAACTGCGACGACTGAAGCGCCAGCAGAAGCTACTGCTAACTGATTTTAATCGTTATGAATCAGCCAATTGCTGAGACTGTTTAATGGATTTACCAGAAAGGGAGGACTGTCATTGCAGTTCTCCCTTTTTTATATATATTTTATATATAGACACCTATATTAGGTATCAGTAGATTGCTTTTTAGGATTATCACCCCATTTATAGTAGGGAGAATGCTAAAATATATATTTGATAGGCAGAGATATTGATGACTTGCCCGAATGCCGTATTGCCTATCGACTCTTAGCTATTGACCATCGATCATTTGGTAGTTGGCTTGGCATCGATTAGGTGATTGTCTTGCCCTCTACCCACTGACATTGATAACATCGCACACTCATACATCTTATTATCCAAGGTGTTTGTTCATCATGCCAGCAGACTGATTCTTTTTTTAAAGAGGCACGTTTATGTCAGCACAACAACCCAATAAGATCCCTGTACAACAAGTAGACCTCGACGCCACCAAGCATCGCGTCCACCCTAGGTTTGTCACAGGTTTTTACCAAAATATTCGTGTCATCACGATGTATGCACTACTGGCGGCGTTTTTGTTATTGCCATGGCTGCGATACAACGGTAGGCAGGCGATATGGTTTGATGTCCCCTCACAGCACTATTATATCTTTGGCATGACGTTTTTGACCCAAGATTTTTATTTTGTGGCAGCATTCGCCATCATCGCCGCCTTTACCCTCTTTATGGTGACCGTCTATGCGGGCCGCGTCTGGTGTGGTTATGCCTGCCCGCAAACGATTTGGACACACCTTTATCAGTATGTCGAGAAATGGGTAATCGGCGATCGTAATAAACGCATCAAGTTTGATAAAGAACCGATGAGCGCAAAAAAAGCATTTAAGCGAGCGTTGGTTTATTTTATTTGGTTTGTGTTTTCTGTGATTACAGCGGCGACCTTTGTCAGTTATGTCGCGGGTACTGATTATCTATATCAAAGCTGGCAGATGATAGGGATTGTCCCTGTGCCTGATTGGCCAACGTGGGTATGGGTTTCGATGTTTATCTTTACCTTTGCCACTTATGCCAATGCCGGTTATATGCGTGAGCAGATGTGTATCCAGATATGCCCTTACGGCCGCTTTCAAAGTGTGATGTTTGATAAAGACACGCTCATTGTTTCCTACGATTATGAGCGCGGTGAGCCGCGTGGCCCTCGCAAAAAAGGCACCAACCCTGATGACTTGGGCGACTGTATTGAGTGTCAAATGTGTGTGCAGGTGTGCCCAACCGGTATCGATATTCGTGATGGTTTGCAAGTCGCTTGTATTCAGTGCGCCGCTTGTGTCGATGCCTGTAATGAGATCATGGACAAAGTGGGCTACCCACGTGGCTTGATTCGCTATACGACCGAGCGTCAATTGGCCGAAAAAGAGCCAAGCCGTGTACTGCGCCCGCGCCTATTTGCTTATCTGGCATTGCTGACGATACTGTGCGGCGGTGTGCTATATGCGCTCACAGGCCGCGTGCCATTAGAGCTTGATATTCGCCGTGACCGCAACCAGCTGTCCTCTATCAATAGTCAGGGTATGATCGAAAACAGCTATATCATCAAACTGACCAATAAGACCCAAGAGCCGCACACTTATAAGATCGCCTTGGTGCCACAAGAAGGACTGAGCTTAGCGCTACGATTTAACGATGTGCCTTTAGAAGCAGGCGAAAGCTTTGATATGCCACTGAGCATCTATGGCGATCCAGATGTGATCGAATTTGGTCAAACACCAGTGACGTTGACCGTGACCAGCGAAGATGGCAAATATCAGGTAAGCAAACAAAACATCTTTACCACTCAAGGTCAGTAAATACTGGCTTTAAAGGCTTTGGTTTTTCAAAGCACTTATATTTGAAAGCGCTGACGCTTAAAAGCACTTACATTTAAAAGTGTTTAGGTTTAAAAGCTTTTATGTTGCAAAGCACTGAGAGTCAAGGCTCGGTGCTCAAAAGTACCAAGATGCCGTGTTTGGTCCGGCTATTTTTATAACGCTCATCCGTTAGTCGCTCACAATTGGTTTGGTTAGCGATTGGCGGATGACTCATTTATCACTTGGCAGCAGTGTGCCATTAGATTATCCAGTGATAGCGTTTACGGTATCTAGTGATATGATATCTGCTAAACCGTTATCTGATTAATAGGTATTTTATGTCTACTCCAGCACCAAACTTTAAGCATCAAGATACGCAGCCATGGTATAAAAACTACATGGTCGTCATCTTTGTGATTGGCATGCCAGCGCTGGTCGTGATCGCATGCATCTGGTTTGTGTATTACTCCTACCAAATCCGTGACAGTGTGGTACGTGACGACTGGTATATGGATGGCAAGACCCTCTATCATGATATCTCTCGTGATAAGCTCACGCATGATTTGGACTTGCATGGCAAAATGCAGTTTGCTGATAATGGCGATATTGTGTTTTATTTAAACTATCCTGAACAAAGCTTACAGACGGGCAAGCTCCTAAACGGCACACCTCTCACCTATCCTGAGACGCTGGCGCTGTCTATCTCTCATGCCACCGATATCAAAAAAGATCGCGATGTGGTGCTCCAGCACGAAGAAGGCAATAAATACCGTGCTCATGTCGATATCGATCCTGTAAAAGCCAAATACTATCTACAAGTGAGTAATGATGGTAAGGATGACTGGCGTATGCAAGATGTGGCACGGCTACCGCGCTCCGAGGTAAGCTTTGAGCCGCTACCCGTCTTTTCAGAAAGCTAACCACAGGGTTGGCTCTTAACTTACGCCAAAACCAAAAAAACCAGCCATTAATCAATAATGCGCTGGTTTTTTTCTGACACGGGTGTGAGTGAATCGGCTCTCTTTAAATCACAGGATTAATCGTTGGAATCTTCTGTGCGGTAGAGCGACTGTCTGTGGGTTTCTCTGCTGGCGGTTTGCTGGCAAACTTAGGATTAAACGTTTGGGTCTCAGGCGCGATAGGCAGACCAATATCGGCCAAGCTCTGAGTCTGCCCTGCTTGAATATTATCTCCCTCAAACAGACGCTCCTCATTATCACGATCGAGGCTCAAGGTCTCAAAGTCAAACAACTCACGGTCGGCGAGTTGTGATGGTGCGACGTTTTGTATGGCCTTAAAGATAGACGCCAAACGCTGCGGATGGGCATCGTCCCACTCACGTAGCATGTCATTGATGATGGCACGCTGTAGATTGGTTTGACTGCCGCATAAGTTGCAAGGAATGATCGGAAACGCTTTGAGTTTGGCATACTCAATGATGTCTTTTTCTTCGACATAGGCCAGCGGACGAATGAGCAAGTTTTGCTTGTCATCACTGAGCAGTTTTGGCGGCATTGATTTGAGCGCGCCGCCATGAAAGAGGTTTAAAAAGAACGTCGCAAGCATATCATCGCGATGATGGCCTAATGCGATTTTGGTCGCGCCTATTTGCTTGGCAAAACCATATAGCGAGCCGCGACGTAAACGCGAACAGGCCGAACAATAAGTCTTGCCTTCTGGTACCACGCTTTTGACGATACTATAGGTATCTTTTTCTAAGATATAATGAGCGATGCCCTGCTCGTTCAGATAAGCGGGCAAAATATCCTCAGGATAGCCTGGCTGCTTTTGGTCCAGATTGACCGCCACGATGTCAAAGTGAATCGGCGCGATACGCTTAAGTAGCAGCAAGATGTCTAGCAGGGTGTAGCTGTCTTTACCGCCTGAGACACATACCATCACCACATCGCCATCTTCGATCATATTAAAGTCACGAATCGCCCACGACACTTGGCGGCGCAGCTTTTTTTGTAGTTTGCGAAACGCCGCTGTTTGCGTAGGCTCCAACGTGCTACCGTCATCATCCGCGCTATTGTCAGCAGCATCTTCTATGCTATCGTGCTCAGGGTACAAATTATCATTGCCCAAGCCTGCATTGGCCGCTGTATCAACAAGCTCTGGCATGGCGTTTGGCGTGAATATGGTCGCTGCGGTCATAAGTTACTCAATATCTTTACTAAAATTATATGGCTATCATGAAGGGCAACCTATTCATCGGCAATCCGTTAAAGCCTGCGCTGACATAGATATCTTGGAAACTTTGGATATTTTGGATGCCCTAGGTGCCCTGACGGCTGCGATTATATCAAAGTTTGCTAACAGATTGAAAAGATGACGTTAATTTATCCGCGCAACTTGTCACAGGCACGAGCGGTGGCTAGCTTTAGGCACGCACCATTAAAAAGACGCCATAAGGTTCTGTCAGGCAGGTGTTTTTGCTAAAATAGCCAGATAGCCTCCATCACTATTAAGCTACTCACTATTTCTCAACCAATAACAGACGCCACTATGACTCACGCTACCTTGCCGCCCGCCTCCTCTTCTCAAGCTGCTGACGAGCCGGTCACAGATGTGCATCAGCAAAACGCCGTCGTACTACTATCAGGCGGACTTGATTCGGTAACCTGCTTGTATTGGGCCAAGGCGCGCTACGCCTCGGTGACAGCGGTCAGCTTTAACTACGGACAACGCCACAACAGTGAGCTTGTCGCTGCAAAAGCCATCGCCAAAACCGCCAAGGTCAGCCACCGTATCATTGATATCGATATCGCGCAGTTGGGTGGCTCGTCTTTGACTGATCACAGTATGACGATCCCTGATGGCGCTACCGACACATTTCCCAATCAGCAGCACGCTGAGGTCGATAATGACGCCATTCCCAATACTTATGTGCCCGCACGCAATACGATTTTTTTGTCCTATGCGCTGGCCGTGGCCGAGGTGACCGATGCCAATCATATCGTCATTGGCGTCAGCTCCGTCGATTACTCTGGGTATCCAGATTGTCGCCCTGAGTATATCGCGGCCTTTGAACACATGGCCAACCTCGCGACCAAAGCGGGCGTGACCGGTCATCATTTGTCGATTCAGACACCGCTGCAGCAGCTGTCTAAAGCCAAAACCATCGAGCTTGGTCTATCATTGGGTGTCGATTATGCTCAGACGATTTCTTGCTACCGCGCAGATGCCAATGGCTTGGCTTGCGGTACGTGTGATAGCTGCGCGCTGCGCCGCCAAGGGTTTGCCCAAGCAGGCGTCGTCGACCCTACCCGCTATCAGGCCTAAGCGCAGATAGCGCAGTTTTTGTAGGCGCGCAGCCCAACAATCAACATTTGCGAAACATTCGCTTGCATTAACACAGCATGTCATCATTGTATTTTGCGCCCTATCCTTGCTATGGTATGTGCGATTGCATTGATTGCAAGACATTAGTTACAAAACCTAAGTGACGATATCATCTGCGTATCGCTGTACCTTGATAGCAGCGACGCACACCAAATTTATAAAACAGACGCCATCTGTAAGAGGATATTTATGAAGTTGTTGCCAGTATTACCCCTAGCCCTAGCTGCCATCTTTGCGTTGCCCCAAGCAAACGCGGCTGATATCAAGCAAGACAATATCAATACCTGTGTCAATGGCGCGGTCAAATATAAAGTCGCTGACAAAAGTACCGCCACCAAGCTATGCAATTGCACCATCGGCGTCCGTAGCAACATGACCATCGGTCAAATGTGGGAAATCGAAAGCTACGCACAAAACAAAAAAGACCCCTCCAATCTGCCATATGTCAAAAAAATGCAAAAAGACTTACAGCAATGCACAGTTGGTCTAGACCTTAAGCAGCCACAAAAACCTGCTTAAGATAACGGGTGCACGATGTACAAAAGACTGGCTATTGCCAGTCTTTTTTGTTGAGGATAAACAGACAAAGTGTAAAACTGATTATTCATTTTTGCTAATCTGCTTATAATAAGAATACGATAACGCTGATAAAGCTCGCTATACTTGCGACATACATACTATACAAACCATCTATAACACCATAAGGACATTAACATGGCAAAGCCCACCACAGAAAGCATCAAGTTACCTGATTTTCCTGTTACCATCGTCAGAGCGCTAGACGGCCACTTCATCCATGATGACATTAGCCTAAAAGAAATGGTCGCCCATACCGACAAAGGCCTAATATTATACTTTTATCCAAAAGACAATACGCCTGGCTGCACCACACAAGCGACCGAATTTACCGCGCGCCTCCACGAGTTTGATGACTTGGGCTATGATATCGTTGGCGTCTCACGCGATAGCATCGACTCTCATCAAAAATTCATCACCAAGCATGACTTACACATCCCGCTCATTAGCGATACTGACGAAAGGCTTTGCCAATATTTTGATGTAATCAAAGAAAAAAACATGTACGGCAAAATCACCTTGGGGCTGGTACGCTCTGCCTTTGTGTTTGACAAAAACGGCACCCTTACCCATGCACAGCGCAACCTGCGTGCTAAAGGCTATACCGATCGTCTGCTAGCAACATTAACGCCTTAACCAGCTGACAAGATAATAATCACTAACATCATCTGTGATACCTAGGTTAAATAATCATTTCTTAACACTTGAGAATACTATGAATAAACCGTCTAATACTGATAGTGCCGAGCAAAAAATCACCCGCACCGTATCAGTGGCCGTGATTGGCGCGGGCACAGCTGGTCAAAATGCCTTTCGGCAAGCCAGCAAAACCCGTGATGACATCGTCATTATCAATGAAGGGTTTTGGACCACCACCTGTATCCAAGTCGGCTGTATGCCAAGCAAGCTATTGATTGCTGCTGCAGACCGCGCCCATGAGGCCAATCACTCTGCAGACTTTGGGGTGCATGCCACCACTCAAATCGATGGCAAACGGGTCATGGAGCGCGTCCGTGAGGAGCGTAGCCACTTTGCCAGCTATATCAAAAAGCAAGTCGAGAGCTGGCCTGAGGACAAAAAAATCGATGGTCGCGCTTATATCAACCAACAAGGCCTGATCGAAGTCAATAACGAGCTAATCGACGCCAAAAAAATCATCGTCGCCACTGGCAGCTCGACGTTTATCCCAGACGGCTGGGCAGATAAGCTGGGTGCGACCTTGCTCACCTCTGATACCGTCTTTGAGCTCAATGACTTACCCAAATCATTGGCCGTCGTCGGTGCAGGTGCCATCGGTCTTGAGCTTGCGCAAGCCTTTACTCGACTGGGCGTCGAGGTCACACTATTTAATCGTGTCAAGCGCGTGGCCGGTCTCAAAGACGACGACATCAATAATAAAGCCATTGATTGCTTGAGTCATGAGCTGACCATGCACCTAGGTAGCGATATCAAAGACGTCGGTACACGACATACCGATACGCAAGACCATCCAGAACAAACCGCATTTATCAACTATGAAGACAGTGCCGGCGAAGCGCGCCAGTGGCAAGGCGAATACGTGCTGGTCGCCACCGGTCGACGCAATACCATCAAACAACTGGGCATTGAAAACTTGGGCGTCGAGCTTGATGATAAAAACCGACCAAAAAACCTCAGTATAAAAACCGGCCAAATTGGCGACTTAAACGTCTATATCGTGGGTGATGCCAATGCACACATACCTTTGTTACACGTTGCTAGTGATGAAGGCTACAGCGCAGGCAACATGATCTGCGGCAATGAAAAAGACGCCTATATACGTCCGCCTGCCCTGCCTTTTTCTATCGTGTTTTGCTCACCGCAGATCGTCAACGTTGGCATGTCGCTTCCTGAAATCCAACAAGACCCAGAGTTAGAGTACGTCATCGGCCGCGTCAGTTTTGACAATCAAGGTCGTAGTCGAGTGATGGGAGTCAACTGTGGCTTGCTCCATATCTACGGCTGCAAAAAAACCGACAGAATACTGGGCGCCAGCATGATTGGCCCTGATGCTGAGTATATCGGTCACATTTTGGCGACAGCCATTACCAATGACTTAAACATCAAAGACATGCTCGACACGCCATTTTATCACCCTACAATATTAGAAGGACTACGGACAGCGTTGCGCGATGTACAGCACAAGATGGAAATCCCTTATCAGTACCACGATACGCAAGAAGACAGTTTTTAAGGATTTGGACTGTTTTACAGGAAGGACACGCCCTCATAAAAAACCTGATAAAAAAGGTAGCATTGCAGGCGATCAGGGCGTATCTTGTGTTTGCTTGCCTCCCTAATTTCAGGTAACTTAATACCTTTACATGTACTCATCACTGCATGGACCAAAAAATGCCAATCGCTAGTATTACCGATTTTTTTCAAGAGATCATTCGTGATCTGCATACTAGTCTTTATCTGGCGCTTGGCGGCTCTGCTGATGAAGAGTCAATCGACTGGTCCTCACAGGTGGTCGATTTGGCCAGTACTGCCATCAAAATCTTGATCTTGCTTGCGGTACTTGGGGCTTTTTATTGGTTGGCGATTTATATTCTCAAGCAGAGCAAAACAAAGCTGCACTTGAATGAGCGGCGCACCAAGATTGTCCGTTCGGTACTGCGCTATATCTGGATTGTGGCAAGTTTGATTGCCATTATGAGTCAGATATACTTTGAGCCTGAAACCATCAAGGCCACTGCCAAGGCCAGCACATGGGCAGGTATTTATTATGTGCTTTGGACCTCATCTGGACAGATCATTCACAAAGTCTTGCAGCATTATGGTCTGAATGCCTCGATAGAGCAGCTACTAAAAAACATCTTGTCTGTGCTGCTACTGGTGCTAGGTCTGGCCAGTGTCATGGCGCAGTTTGGCTTTGATATCGTCTCACTGGTCGCCGGTCTCGGTATCGTCGGTCTGGCGGTAGGCTTTGCCGCTCAGTCCACCCTTGCCAACTTCATCGCTGGCATTACCATCTTGCTTGAGCAATCGTTTCAAGTGGGTGACTGGATTCATATCAATGAAAATGAAGGCCGGGTGGTACTCATCGCCCTGCGTACCACGCATATCTTGACGCGGGACAACATCACCGTCATTATCCCAAACTCCAATGTTGCCTCCTCTGAGGTGACCAATTTAACCTCCAAAAACTTCATACGGTTTGATATTCGTGTGCGTATCGCCTTTGAAGACGATATCGATACCGCTCGCAAAGAGATCCTACAAGTCCTCAGTGACACCGATGTGGTGCTCAGTCGTCCAGAGCCCTCAGCCACAGTCGATGAAATTGGTGAATACGGGGTTTTCTTTATCGTGCGTTTTTGGGTAAAACCTGCTGCCGTCGCCCGTATGCCAAAAATCAAAGAAGGTCTCAAAGAGGACATCAAACGCGCGTTCGATGCTGCCAACATCTCTACCCCTTATCCGCATATGCGTTTGCTGATGCCAAAGGACGTCGACTATCCTATCGCCACCAAGCCCTTTGCCACCACCACGCAGGTAGTATCACAGTCATCAGAGCCGCTACCCCTGACAAAAAATGAGCAGTAAAGACGCGACTATCTTGCTCAATACCCATCACTTTAAACCATCCTACCTGGAAATATGATAAAATCACGGGTTAAACATCGCCATTGTTGATGTGCCTCATTTACCCTTTTAGACCACAGGTATCCGTATGACCGAAACCACTTCGCCAGCATCTTCCACAGCATCTTCGCCAGCGTTGTCGCTTGAGCTTATCGTTACCTGTGCCGATGGGCTCGAAGCGCCGCTACAGACTGAGCTGACCAGCTTTGGTATTCAAAGCGATATCAAAAGCACCGGTCGTCTGACCGTCACTGGCGGCTTGCGTGATCTGTATACCATCTGTCTTTGGTCACGCGTGGCCTCACGGGTACTGCTGCCAATCAAACGCAAAAACATCAATACCGAATATGATGTGGCCGAGCAGCTCTATGGTTTGGCAAAATCTGTCAACTGGACTGAGCAGTTTGACTTAGAGCAAACCTTTGCCATCCGTCTGTCTGTCGATAAGCGCGTGGCGGTCAGTCAGCAGTTTGCAATGCTGCGTATCAAAGATGCCATCGCCGATACCTTCAATGAAGTATATGACAGCCGCCCCAACGTCGACAGCAAAAACCCAGATTTTTCTGTGTTTGCTACTGTCAATGACAAGCAAGCCGAGCTGTATCTAGACCTATCTGGTACCAGCTTGCATCGCCGTGGCTATCGTGTGGCCATGACCGACGCGCCTTTAAAAGAAAACCTAGCCGCAGCGCTACTCTATAGCGCAGGTTGGCATAAGAAAAACGACGCAGGCAACGCGCCTTTTTATAACGCTCTTATCGATCCTATGTGCGGCTCTGGTACATTTATTATCGAAGCGCTCTTGATGCATTGTGATTATGCTGTCGGTATCGATAAAGCAGCCAATCAATTCGGATTTTATGAATGGCAACATCATGATGATGCGCTCTGGCAGCAGATGATTGAGGGTGCCCAAAACCGTTTTCGCGAGGCGCTCGCCATTGCTCAAGAGCAGCCAGACACCTTGCCGCTGATTTTGGGTTTTGATGCTGATAGCGGTGCGATACTCGCCACAGAAAAAAACCTGATCGCTGCAGGGCTGCAAGAACTGTTGCCGCTGCTTGATATCGAGACGCGCGCGCTCAACCAGCTAGGCGGTGTGCTAAAGCCGCTGGTCGATGATGGCCGCTTGAGCAATCCGCTTGTCATTACCAACCCACCTTATGGCGAGCGTTTGGGCGATGAAGACATTATCAAGCCTTTATACCAGTCAATCGGGCTTATTTTGCAAGACAGCTTTGCAGGCAGTGGCATTAATCCAATGCTTGGCATCTTGGCCGCCAATGTCGAGCAGGTCGATATCTTACCAATCAAAGAACCAAAGACCCTGCGCTGTCACAACGGTGCCATGACGGTTTATTTTCGTTATGGGACCCTTATCGCTGGACAAATAGGCCATCTGGTCAGTCGTTTTGAGAAGCGTGACATCACGGTAGAAGGCGGGCAAGACTTTATCAACCGTCTACAAAAAAACCTCGTCAAGCTCAAAAAACTCGCCAAAAAAGACAATGTCAGCAATATTCGTGTCTATGACGCTGATTTGCCCGACTTTAAAGTGGCCATCGACCTATATGGTGATTATGCGCACGTGCAAGAATACGCACCGCCCAAAACCATCCCACCTGAGACCGCAAAAAAACGCTTTAACCTCGCCTTGATGGGTATTCGTGAGGTGTTTGATATCAACCGCGAGCAGGTCTTTATCAAAACCCGCGCCCGTCAATCAGGTAATGAGCAATACAGCAAGCAAGGCAGTAGCGAAAAGCGCGGTAAGTTTTATATCGCACGCGAAGATGGCGCTTACTTTTATGTCAACTTTACCGACTATCTCGATACCGGCCTGTTTATCGACCATCGCAACATGCGCGCCCGTATCAAAGCCAACAGTCGCGGCAAGTCAGTACTTAACTTATTTGCTTATACCTGTACGGCCAGTGTACATGCAGCACTCGCTGGCGCCAAAAAAGTCACTAGTGTGGATCTGTCACAAAACTATCTCGACTGGGGCAAGCAAAACTTTGCCTTAAATGGTCTGGATGTCAGTGGGAGCAAATATCAGTTCGTCGCCGCCGATATTTTTGAGTGGATCAAGGACAATACTGAGCAGTTTGATATTATCTTTATCGATCCGCCGACGTTTTCCAACTCAAAAAAATTCCAAGGCACCTTTGATGTGCAGCGCGACCATGCCGCCCTTATCAACCGCGCCATGAACCGCTTAACCTCGGACGGCGTGTTGTATTTTTCCAATAACTTCACCCGTTTTGAGTTGGATGAGCAGCTAAGCGAGCGCTACGATATTGTCAATATCACACCAAAGACCATCGGCTTTGATTTTAATATCAAAAAACCCATCCACCAAAGCTTTGAGATTCGTCATCGTTAAGGCATAAAAAGGCCTATACCTGCCTTGCTTGCCCAGCTTTCGTAGTGTTTTGTAGCAAATATCACAATGGCCCAATCGGCTTTGATTGGGCCATTTTTTGTTGTTATGATAGAGCACTACTACGCGGCGAAAAAGCGCAGGCTGTCCAGACACCAATCCCATCATAGGTTTTGCTCGGCTTAATCTACTCAAATGTGCCATGACATAGCCCGTGCTTTTATCCTGCGCCTCCCTCCCCTAATAATAAGGACAATCCCATGGCTTTATCACTGAACAAAGGCGGTAACTTATCGCTCACCAAAACCGACCCAAACCTAACCAAACTGCTCATCGGTCTTGGCTGGGACGAGCGCGCTACCTCTGGCGCTGAGTTTGATCTAGACGCCAGTGTGTTTTTATTAAATACCGCGGGCAAAGTACGCGGCGATCATGATTTTATTTTCTACAATCAGCTCAAATCTGACAATGGCGCAGTGGAGCATACTGGCGACAACCGTACAGGCGAAGGCGATGGTGATGATGAAGTCATCAAAGTAAACCTCACCCAAGTCCCAGCCGATATCGACAAAGTCGTGGTCACGGTCACCATTCATGATGCGGCAGCACGCAATCAAAACTTTGGTCAAGTGGCCAACGCCTTTATCCGCGTCGTTAATGAAGAAACAGGTACAGAAGTCGTTCGCTTTGACTTAGCAGAAGACTACTCGGTCGAGACCGCCATGGTGTTTGGCGAAGTATATCGCCATAATGGCGAATGGAAATTCCGCGCTGTCGGTCAGGGCTACTCAGGCGGCTTGCAGGCGATGTGTCATCAATATGGCGTCGATATCTAATTTTGAGTATAACCCTCTACCCTAGCGATCAGACAGTCATAGCGCACTGTCAGACACGATGATACGCACAAATTTTGGTTGCAAAACAGTCACAATTTTTCATCGGCAAACGACTAGCAATACTTTAGGTTTCGTTTAAAATTATCCATAAAAAGTGGTTAGCGATAACCACTTTTTTGCAGTTTGTGCCTATAATAGGCCGACCTTAGCTTTACGCAACCAGACAGGATGTGTCATGAGACATTTTTATTTAGACTTTATCTTTACCATTATTGCCCTTGCAATCGCGGCATGGTGGGGATATTCACACGGCGGTATGGGCGGTATGATAACCACCCTATCTATTACTGCTATTTTGGCCGTCATGGAGATTTCATTATCATTTGATAATGCGGTGGTCAACGCTTCAGTCCTCAAAGGCTGGGACGAATTTTGGAAAAAAATCTTTTTAACCGTTGGTATTTTAATCGCCGTATTTGGTATGCGTTTGGTATTCCCAATCGTCATCGTTGCCGTCACTGCTGACCTTGGTATGATGGAAGTGATCAATCTGGCGTTGTATAACCCAGAAGAATACTCTGCCAGACTCATGGCACACCATGCAGAGATCTCTGCCTTTGGTGGTATTTTCTTATTGCTGGTGTTCTTAAACTTTATCTTTGATGATAAAGAAGTGCATTGGTTTGAGTGGTTAGAGAGCCGTTTGGTAAAGCTGGGCAAAGTCGATGCCATGAGCGTGTTTGTGGCGCTGATCGTTTTGATGGTTGCGGTATCGTGGGCCAGCGCTGAGCAATCAGCGGCGGTATTAATCGCAGGCATCTGGGGTATTCTTGTCTATCTTGGTGTCCAAGTGGTATCAGGTATGCTCGAGGGCGATTTGGAAGAAGAGCTAGAGCACGAAGGCGGCACCTCAGGATCTGAGGCCACCAGCGCCATCATGAAAGGCGGTATCATCGGTTTCTTATACCTAGAAGTCCTTGATGCGTCGTTTAGTTTTGATGGTGTGATTGGTGCCTTTGCCATTACCAATGACGTGATTGTGATTATGCTTGGTCTTGCCATCGGTGCGATGTTTGTCCGTTCGATGACTATCTTCTTAGTCGATAAAGGCACGCTTGATGAGTTTGTCTATCTAGAGCACGGCGCGCATTATGCCATCGGTGCTTTGGCCATCATCATGCTATTGTCGGTGAAATTCCACGTGCCAGAGCTGATCACTGGTCTTATCGGTATCGCCTTTATTGGTTGGGCGTTTGTGGCATCACTTAACTACCGTAAACGCCAAGCACTTGAATAACGCAGCCGTGTTTAGTGTCAGCATTCGATTTCATTAAGTGGTCAAATGACAGGTTATATCAAGCAATTGGTATAACCTGTTTTTTATGTGCGATTGCAGACTTCACTCATTATCTAGCGTGATATCCAACCTTATATCGTTAATCTATTTTAAAACCGGTACCGTCCTACTGGCATTAAGGTGCTCACTATCTCTAATGATGTTTACTTCCCTGCCAGCATCTTCTGAAGTTTTGCCAACACCACGCCATAAAGCGGTAAAAAAATACACACGCCCATCACTATTTTAAACAGATAATCCATCGCACCAATCTCAACCCAGTGCGACGCCATAAAAGGATCTGGGCTTTTATAAAAAGCGATGGCAAAAAAGCAAAAGCTATCGACCAAATTGCCAATAAACGTCGATGCAAGCGGTGCAACCCACCAGATACTCAAGCGGCGCAGTTTATTGAATACTTGGATATCTAGCAGCTGTCCGACCACATAAGCGCTAAAGCTGGCAAGAACAATGCGAAAGACAAATAAATTAAAATCCAGCAGATGCTCATGACCAATAAATTGACCATTTGAAAACACCACAGAAAAATAATAAGAAATCACCAGCGCAGGCATCATAGCAAAAAAGATAATACGTCTGGCTAAATGCTGACCAAAGATACGCACGGTCAAGTCAGTAATCAAGAATATAAAGGGAAAGGTAACAGCGCCCCATGTAGTGATAAAGCCAAACAGCTCGACAGGTATCTGCACTAAGTAGTTACTACTGGCGATGATAAAGATATGCAGGCTGACCAGCCAAAATAGCGCGCGGCGATAGCGAATGGGTTCGATCGGGGTTGTCAAAACAGTACTAATAGTCATAAAGCGGCCTTTTTTTACAGCAGGGTAGAGGGAACCTGAGCGCGCTATTATAAATGATAATCAGATAAATAGCGAAACGACGATGGACATGGTCATAATCTCAATTTTTTGTAGACAGAAAGATATATGTTGTATAGTCACACAAAATACGCCTTGCTTACTCAGCAATCGCTTAGTATATTAGACGTAATGATAGGCAGGATATGGCGTACAGGTCGATTTATTGATCTTTTGTGCTCAGATAGCCACGACTGCCCTATTTTTAACTTATAACACCAAAAACCCTTAATTATTAATTCATAGGATATTTATATGGCTATTAGCTTAACAAAAGGCGGCAACGTAAACTTATCAAAAGAAGCGCCAGGCTTGACCAACATCACAGTCGGTCTTGGCTGGGATCCGCGTGCGACCGACGGTCAAGAGTTTGACTTAGACGCCATCGGCTTTTTGTTGAATGAAGCGGGTAAAGTTCGTAACGATCAAGACTTTATCTTCTTTAACAACCTAAAGTCAGACAACGGCGCGGTCGAGCACACCGGTGACAACCGTACTGGCGAAGGCGACGGCGATGATGAAAAAATCAAAATCAACCTAGCCAATGTCCCAGCGGATGTTAGCAAAGTCGCCATCTGTGCCATCATCTATGAAGGCCAAGCTCGTAACCAAAACTTCGGCCAAGTGGGCGACGCTTATATCCGCGTGGTCAATGATAATGGACAAGCCGAAATCGCTCGCTACGACCTATCAGAAGACGGCAGCACCGAGACGGCTATGATCTTCGGTGAGCTATATCGTCACAACGGCGATTGGAAATTCCGCGCGGTTGGACAAGGCTTTAATGGCGGTCTTGGCCCATTAGCGGCTTCTTATGGCGTAAATGTATAACGCCATCGTTTAACCTTATCTGGGTTTAAACTTATCAAGATCTAAACTTATCAAGGTTTAAATCTATCAAAGTTTAAACCCTCCATCGTCGCAGTCACCATCTATGCAGTTACCATCTATATAGGACTGCGGCAGCAAATAAGCCATCAAGTGTGCTCATTTTTCACATTTGATGGCTTTATGTTTATTACGCAGCATAAAGATGATCTATCAGCCCCTGTGACATCGTCTCTATCAAAAAGATTAAAAGAAGGATTTGCCCCCTATGGCCGCGACATTTAGCTTAATCGGTACCATTGAGCCTTTTTTGCACTGCAATCTAAAAAAGGGCGACTCTATTTATTGTGAAGCCAACGCCATGGTCATGATGGAGTCCAATCTTGAGTTAAAAGGCAAACTACAAGGCGGGCTGATGCAGTCGTTGATGCGCCGCTTTGCCAATGACGAATCCCTATTTCAGCAGCAGATAGAAGCGACGGGCGGCGAAGGAGACTGCCTGCTTGCACCAACGCTAGATGGCGATATGCAAATCATCGAGGTTGGCAAGCAGCAATACACACTCAGTGATGGGGCTTTTGTCGCCGCGCAAACAGGCGTCGATATCAGAGCCAATATCCAGCGCAACCTTGGCGGCGCAGTATTTGGCGATACCGGCGGCTTTATGGTGATGCAGACCCAAGGCCAAGGTCAAGTGGTGGTATCAGGTTTTGGCTCGCTGTTTGAGATTGAGGTGACACCAGACAAAGACGTCATCATCGATAATGGTCACGTAGTCTGCTGGGACTCAAACTTAGACTATAAACTGTCGGTGTCGACCAGTAAGAAAAAAGGCATCATGAGCAATATCATCAACTCCGTCACCAGCGGCGAAGGTATGGTGCTAAACTTCTCAGGTAGCGGCAAAGTCATCATCTGCTCACGCAACCGTGACAGCTACCAAGGCTGGCTACAAAGCATCCTAGGCACTAGCTCAGGCGGTCGCGGCGGCGGTGGTGGCTTTTTAGACAATATCTTATAGCGCGGCGCTGTTCGTTTTTACTCACAATTATTATAAGGACAATCTCATGGCAGTTAATCTACAAAAAGGGCAAAAAATCTCTTTAAGCAAAGAAGCTGGCGGCGAGCTGACACAAGTCAAACTGGGCCTCGGCTGGGATGTGGCACAAGGGCCTCAAGCACAAAAAGGCGGGTTTTTGGGTAAATTGTTTGGCGGTGGTAGCGGCGGCGACTCTATCGATCTTGACGCCTCTTGCATCATGTTCGACAGCAGCAAACAAGCCGTCGATGCGATTTGGTTTAGCCAGCTAAAATCAAAAGACGGCAGCATCGTCCATACAGGCGACAACCGTACTGGCGATGGTGACGGCGACGATGAGGTCATCAACGTCGATCTCGCGCGCGTCCCAAGCAATGTGACGTCACTGGTATTTACGGTCAATAGCTTTACCGGTCAGACGTTTGAGACCGTCGAAAATGCGTTTTGCCGTATCGTCAATGCCAGCAATAACGCTGAGGTGGCGCGCTATAATCTATCCGCACAAGGCGGCCATACTGCGATGATTATGGCCAAGGTCTATCGTCATAACGGCGAGTGGAAGATGCACGCCATCGGCGAGACTGCCTCTGGTCGTACCTTTCATGACTTGATGCCTGCGATTACCCCGCATGCTTAATAGGTACTATTTCCATTTACTATAACTGTTTTTGTTTACAAAAAATCAGCCCGTCTATTTATCATAGACGGGCTGATTGATATTTGAATACTGATGCTTCAATACTGATACTTGAAGATTGGGATTAGGTCTTACTTACGTCCACGCTTCCAGCTAAAGCCCCAATGAAAGGCCTTATCCATTTCTTGGTGACCTTTAAAGTATTGGTTGATACGCTCGACATTGATGCTGCCTTGCTGATTGACCAGTCGCGCGATGGCACACATAGGCAGGTTGCCGGTGCCTTCTGTCAGACGAGTCTCAATCGGTGGCTGCTCTGGCACGTGAATGGTCACTACCCCATCGGTTTGGGCCCAGTTTGGCACACCCTCATAAATAAAGGCAAAAATAAACACCTCCTCAATCTGCGACCACTGTTGGCCATTGATATCGAGCCATTCACCGCCACTCACCTGCCCGGTTCTATCGTCAGCGCGCAAGCACACATAAGGCGCCGACTGCAAGCTACCAAAGCGATTGCCCAGTGCTTGAATCAGGGTTTTTTCGCCATTTTTTAGATGAATCATCGCACCGACATCCAAATCGATGCCGCCAGATTTGTGCTGCTTAAATAAATCGCCTAATAGCCCTTTTTTGGACGTTTTTTGATCGGCATTTGGCCGCTGGTTCCAGTTGAGATTGACCGCGATTTTGCCAAAATTGTCGCGTTTTTTTAGATTGATGCTGGACTGATTTTTGGTTAAGGTGATTTTGTTTAAATTTACCGTAGGACTGGCGGGTATCGGCGGCGGGGTGGCCTGAGCAGGTCGATTGGGTTTTTGTGTATTGATCGCTTGTGCTTGAGTTGCTGCTTGGCTTGGCACTGGCGCTTCATCGGCAATCTCGACCCCGAAATGCTCAGATAATGGCTTGAGACCGCCATTAAACCCCTGCGCGATAAAACGAAACTTCCAACTGCCCTGCCGGCGGTAGCATTCGGCCAAGATAATGGCTTTTTCGGAGCGACCAGTACCATTTAGCTGGCAGGTCAATAATACTTGGCTGCCCTGCAGTACCTGAATATCCACATCACCGATTTGCGCCAGCGTTTGCTCGCTAGAGAATGCCAAAGCAATCTTGTCGATATTGGCAGGCTGCGCGGGCAAATTGATATCAAAAAACCCATCGCTGTCATGCCCGCGAAAGCTGACATTGCCGTCGTCGCTGCGGGTCTGGCCATAAAATATCATATCGCCATCACCGCGTACCTTGCCATCGCTAGTTAAGCGATAGGCGGCGCAATCTACCGCGTTTTGGCTTATGATACGAATACTGATATGGTCATTGGGTAATGGCGCGTTGGCACCCGCCACCAATTGTTGCGGTTGGTTTTGGCTCATATTCTGTCCTTCTTATAAGTAATAATGCTTATTTTTTATTGCTTAATGGATCATACTAGGGCATGTCTGCATTTCAAAATGGTGATAAAAATGAGATAAATTGCGGTCAAACAAGGAAAATAGCGCCGTTAGTATCGGGATATTGACCAGCTATTTGACGACATTTGGCAAAATTTGGCCATCTTTAGCCCGTTTAGATAGCTATCGCGTGAATCGAAGACACGCCTTATACATTGCCCTATAGTAGCAGTCAGTTGAAAATAAGCCCAGTGCTACTGATATTAAAGTACGCTCACTATCCCTATGCCATAAAATGCTGATAAATAAAGCTCTGATAAATAAAGTGCTTGAGAAACAGTGACGATCGAATCACGATATTATCCCCCTAACCCTTAGCATCTGAGAGACTCATGAACAACCCTGTAAACGCTACTCATCACTCAGCGCCCCTAGCCGTCTGGTTGGCTGAAGGTCAATCCAGCCAGCGCGATATGCTCGCTAGCCTGCAAGCTCTAAAAACCAAAACGAGTGCACCACTGCATATCATTGCTTCACATCGCCATGATAGGCCTGAGATCTTTGCGCTGGCCGATACGGTGTATCGTGAGCCTTTAACGTCTGCAAGTGATGTTCCTAAGCAAATACCTCCTTTTGATGTGCCGCGCTGGCAATTTGTGCTCGAACAAGCCCAGCAGCAGCAGGTCAAAGTCCTTTTGACTGGGCGCAACAGCATAGACTACGAAGTAAAGCGCGACGCGTTTGCGGCGGCTGGCATCCGCCTACTGACAGGGGCCACCAGTGTCGATGCCCTAGCGTCTATTGATGATAAGTTTGCCTTTATGCAGCACTGTCAGGCGCATGACATTCCTGTGGCCGAGGCGTGGCGGTTTGATACCCTAGCCGAGCTTGAAGCATTGCTGGATAAATACGGCGATCAGCCGCTGTGTGTTAAGCCGGTCACAGGTATTTTTGCCCAAGGGTTTTGGCGGCTTGATACTGGAAAGGCAGCAGCTGACCTTTATGACAGCTTTGAGCATCTGTACTTTACTGAAGAGAAAAAAATTAGCACCGAGCAGTTTTTGCACGCATATAGCCATAGCCAGATGGTGCATGAGCACCCTATCCCTATGTTACTGATGCCCTATCTATCAGGCCAAGAATACTCTATCGATGTGGTGTGTGAATACGGTGAGGTGCTGGCGGCCGTTACACGCCATAAGACAGGAAAAATCCAGCATGTCGGCTACGATCAGGAGGTGATGGCAGTGGTGATTCCATTGATTAGTGCCTTTGGCTGCGACGGTATCGTTAGCGTCCAAACCAAGGCTGATAGCGACGGTCAGCACCGTGTCCTTGAGATTAACAGCCGCCCCTCAGGTGGTATCGGCTATACGGCGCACAGCGCTGTCGACTTGACCCAAATTGGCTTTGGTTATTGGCTGGGCCTGAGCGACAAGCCCAAACTGGCTGACGTCATTGAGCAAATCACTCCCTGTCAGGTGCGCTCTTTGATGACCAGTGTCAAAATTAAATAAAACTGCTGTTTATTACCCTTGATGCAGACCCTTATTTTAAAGATAATTGCTTTAAAATAAGGGTCTGCATCAAAAAAAGTTTTTAGAGCGTACTCTAAAAACCTTTTTGCTTAAAGCATGCCTTCAATTGAATTGATTGAGCTGACGACACGCCCTAATCTCATCGGGCTGCAGTATGAGATATCACTCACCAAATACCAGTGCTGCCTTTTGCGGCGCATTTTTAGAGGCAATGACCCACAGCAAGCTTAGGACGATGGCCGAGCCGATAAAGATAAGCATCGATGACATAAAAGCGTCTGAGCTGCTATGCGCCATAGACATCACCTCACCCGTATGAGCCATTTGCATCTCCATCGCGGCCATACCTGTGTAGTGCATCCCGCACACCGCAATACCCATGATAAAGGCACTGCCAAAACGTTGTAGATTGCCGCGCAGATTAAAGGCCAACCATAGCGCAGCGATCGATGCGGCAATGGCAATCGCTATCGAGGTGAGCAAAAGCGGGGTATTATAGGACATGGTTGCTTCCATCTGCATGGATGCCATACCGGTATAGTGCATGGCGGCCACGCCAAGACCTGTCAATATCCCGCCGCCGAGCAGTTTTGCCACACTTGGTACACCGCGGCCAACGATGACCACACCAACCGCCACAAACAGTACCGCCAGCAGCATCGACACAATCGTCAAACCCAAATCATAGGTCACTGGCATCTTCATATCCACGGCCATCATACCGATATAGTGCATCGACCAAATCGCACCACCGATGGCGAGCGAAGACAGTGCTACCCAAAAGTACAAGTCATTGCCAGGCTTAGCAGACGGAACTCGGATGGCCAAGTTTAGACCAACATACGAGCCAAACACAGCGATGGCATACGAGACAAGCACCAACATTAGGTTATATTCAACTTCTATCATTTCTTCGCCCTTTACATTTTTATAAACAGTGAGCCCAAGCCATTTAAGCCACTTAAGATGTGTATGAGTCGCCGTACTTGAGACGCTCATTACTTTTTTGTCATAGGTGTTATTTGACCCATGAGTGACTTTTACCAGATAGTAAACTCGCAAACATGGGTACTGCCCGCACCGCAGCTGGTTTCTTCTGCGCGCACTCTGCCCACCGCAGGGTTGCTT
The DNA here is from genome assembly GCF_002810365.1 of Psychrobacter sp. L7. Taxonomy (NCBI): domain Bacteria; kingdom Pseudomonadati; phylum Pseudomonadota; class Gammaproteobacteria; order Moraxellales; family Moraxellaceae; genus Psychrobacter; species Psychrobacter sp. L7. The sequence goes on along the minus strand of NZ_NEXR01000003.1, from coordinate 260,694 downwards.
GCCAAAAAGCCTTCTATATACCCCACCACAAAGTGGCAGCCTGAATGCTGATGCTCGGATGACTGACAAAACGGACATTTCACCAAAGTAATGGCATGGTCACGGGCCTTAATTTTAGAAAACACTTTGAGTGCAGGCACCAACTCGCGGCTGATGGCAGCAGACATCTTGAGCGGACTACCAAGCGCATAGTCACGCTGATAGATACCGCCGCCAACCTTGCGGCCCAGCTCATGCATGGCACTGACGCGTCTTTCGGCCGGCAGACTGGCTTTGTACTGAGTGACCACCTCGGCTATGTCTGGATACCGCGCACCGATAACGGCCAGTACGCTTTTTTCGTCTATTGTGGGCGCAGTAGGTGCCGATGGTATCGGAGCTACAACCGGCACCGCCGCCTCGTCTTCCTCAATTTCCAGCTTAAACAGCGTACACCCGTCGATGGCAGACAAGTCAGCGATCAAATCCGCTTGCGTCTTCGCGACTTGGCTTTTAGCCACCACCTGTATGATGTTGCCGCCATTGCTTGACGGCTCTTGTCTTTGTGAGACAAGCTGATAGCCAGCTTTGATCAATGGTGAAATCACATTGACCAAACGGATGCGTTCCGAGGCGGTTTCTAGTGCACAAGAGAATCTCAACGCTCACTCCTTTTTAACAATACAGCCAAACTTTTTCGTGCTGAGTTATTTTGGTAAACTGCAGCGCTGATTAGGTCACCAAAATATCGCCAGACATACAACTGTTTTGCGACTTTTTTAACGTATCAATCAGCAATAGCAGTATTGCCAGCGAACACATGGTTTTTTATATATTAGCTGCTCAAAATCTCATTACTATCTGGTTACTTTACAGAAGTAATTTTGGCTGCATTATCAATGAATACATATTGCCTCGCAAGCAGATAGCCGGCATTGACCGATAAATGGCAAGATTATCCGATAGGTGGCTAAACGCTCACGCGGAGGGTGGGCTTATTGTTTAAAAATCGCCATAAGGCTTGAATGCCATGGCTTTGGTGAGGATTTGTTATCATTGGATACGTGGCGCAGGTCAGGCATTATCACCTTTATCGTATCGTGGCTACCATTATAGGCGGCGGTTTCTTTATTAATCGCTAAGACTAAGACGAATAAATATGTGAATATTACAACTGAAACATGATCAATAAAGAACTCGCTTTTTGGTTAAAAAACGGTCAAAAAATAGCCAAAAATGACAGCGCCCGACTATCATCATAGATGTCTACAAAACCTAAACGGCGACCGCTGATTTCAGTTATCATGCGCCTATGGTTAACCTACAATCAATCGAAAATAAAGCACTTATATAAATTTACACGCGCTGATGCCGCGCAAAATGAGTGCCAGTCGCACATGACATAAAGTGTGCCAATGTAAGGCCTCCGTGTAAAATTTCAGTATAAAAACCAAGTATAAACCTAAGCATATTTGAATAACTCTAAAAGGAAAATGAATGCCAAAGCAGCGTACCACCATCGAGCTACCTCGCGGTACCCTTGATCTCACGTATCAGACCAATAGCCATAACGGCCATGCAGCGTATCAATTAAATGATTTATTGGGCTTTGCTCAGCGCATCAATCCTAAGCGCGCATTTTTGTTTGTCTCAAAAGTCTTAGGTCGCCATATTCCTGTCGCTCCCAGCACCATGCGTACCGCTTTTACTGATTTGGCCGCGTTGATTCCCAGCCATTTGCCCGAGCCTATTTTGGTGATTGGTATGGCGGAGACGGCGGTGGGTCTATCAGCAGGCGTGCATCAAGCGCTGCAAACCCGCTACCCCAACGCGCTACTGCTCAACTCCACCCGTCACGCCCAGCATAGCGCTGACGCCGCACCTAACGACAGCGCCTGCCTGCTGACGACTTTTAGCGAAGATCACAGTCACGCCAGCCAGCACTTGATTTACCAAAGTGCAGATCAAGCGACGCAAGCGCAATTACTTGCGAGTAAGACGCTTATTATGGTCGATGACGAGGCCTCGACAGGCAACACCTGCGTCAATGTCGTCACCGCCCTACGTCACGCTGGTCTTAGTCAGCTAGCACAAGTACATCTGACCACGCTGGTTGATTGGTCACTCAATCAACAGCAAGAAACCACGGATACCGCAGACACTATATCTAGCCGCCTGCCTGATATTGATTTTTATCGTCATCACTTATTGTCTGGCGCATGGACTTGGACAGATGCCCCCAATCCTGAGCCGATCACGATGCCAGCCGTCGATACCACCGAAGCTGGTAGCCAGCCGTTAGGTGACACTGGCAATTGGGGGCGCTTCCCAACGCTCGATAGTACAAAGGGGTTTGATCGTTATTTGGCGCACTTCCAAACGGTATTTACACGCTTTCGCGAGCAGATATCACCCAGCCAGCCTCAGTGGCCTGCGCGCATATTGGTATTAGGCAGTAATGAGTTTGTTTGGTTGCCGTTTTTGTTGGCAGAGTGGCTAGAAAGCCAAACGCAAGCTGCCGTCAAATTTGGCGCGCTGACACGCTCGCCGATTGCTCTTGGCGGCGCGATCGGTACGATGCTAAGCTTTCGTGATCATTATGGTCTTGGCATGACCAACTTTGTATATAACGTCGAGCCAAAGGCGTGGGACTTGATTGTACTGTGTGTGGAAACTGCGGCTGATAGCGTCGATGAGATGTGGCAGGATTTAGACAATGTACTGATAGTAGGTGGTAAAATATGAGCACGATGTTTTTTCAACCCAGCCCTCATATCGTCAAACCCTACGCCCTTATGGATCTAGACGATACGCTATTTCAAACTCAGCGCAAAATTGATGCATGGCAGCTGCCTACCGCTGCACCTGAACACTTGGTCTGCGCCTCCGTCAACAAACAAGGCGAGCCGCTGAGTTTTATGAGTCAACGGCAAGCGGCGTTTTTTAATTGGTTACTTGCCAGCACTGAGCTGATAGTGGTCACAGCCCGCGATCGTCATGAAATCAAACGGGTAAAACTGCCGTTTGATAGCTGGCAAATACTCACCCACGGCGCGGTTATTTTAAGCTCTAATGGCGAGCCACTAGGCGCATGGCAGCAGCATATGTATGACGCACTGTTGCCTCTGCAAGACAAGCTGGCGCAGCTAAGCGCGGTATTTACCAAGCATGCGCAGAGTGCCAGTAGCCATTTAGTGTTTACCGCGCATCGCGACCGCTTTGGGCGTGGCAGCGCTCATCAGGACTTGACAATTTATCTGGCGATCAAGCATGGCCAAAAAGACCATCAGGCGTTGGCAGCGCTGGCAGAAAAACTGCCAACGCTCATACGCGGCTTTGAGACAGACTTTTATGTCCATGTAAATGCCAATAATTTGGCCATCCTACCGCATGCGGTGCATAAGCGTCATGCCGTGCAGTTTTTATTAGCGCAGCACCTAGATGCTCAGCGTCCTAGCTTTGGCTTTGGGGACAGCTTGGCCGATTTGCCATTTTTGCAGCTGCTGGACTGGTATGGCATGCCAAATCACGGTCAGATGCATGACAATATTAGCCGCTAACGGCCTGTAGATATCGTGAATAATGACAATCGCTTATATAAGTAACTATCTTTATGACCCATCCTAATATGCAAACATTCGCACAATACGGCTCAGGCAGCTACCTGCCCTCTGATGTCACCGTACTACTCGACATCGTCGACAAACAAGCAGTCGCCGATGTCCCTGTCAGCCAAAAAGAAGCGCTGATCCAAAGTGGCCAGCGTCATTACTCTGATATGCTGACACTAGAGCAGGCACCGACCGCCATGCATGAGCAGCTGTATCAGCAAGCACTAGCGCAGGGTGCAGATAGAACGGCAAGCGATATCGCTAATTTGGCTTATACATTGCACGATATCTTTGGGCAAACAGTGGATAATGAGCAGCCGCTGGTACTGGTCAGCTTAGTGCGGGCAGGTTTGCCCATCGGTGTGTTATTGCAGCGTGCCCTATCAGATGGTGACAGGTCAGATAGCGATAGCAGCTACGCTTTGCCTAGTGTACATTATGGTATCAGCATCATCCGAGATCGCGGGCTTGACCCTGTCGCGCTGCAGATGATACTGGACGCGCATCCAAGCAGCCCGATTGTCTTTGTCGATGGCTGGACGGGCAAAGGCGCGATTTATCAAGAGCTTGAGCGTAGCTTGCGGCCTTTTAATCAACCCAATCAGCCGCACTTTGCCAATATTTTTCATCAAGGCGCAAGCGTCGTCCCTCTACTGACGTTGGCCGATCCTGCAGGGGTGGCGTGGCTGGCAGCAAGCAATGAGGACTGGCTGATTCCATCGGGACTATTAAACAGTACTGTGTCGGGACTGATTTCTCGCAGTTTGTATACCGAGCCGCAGTCAGGACTACACCGCAGCGTGTTTTATGAGGAGCTGCGTGCAATCGATCACAGCCTCGCCTTTATCGAGCAAATCGATCGTGCGCGGCAAACCCTCCAGCGCCCCATGCAGTGCTTGCCGATGTATCAGCAGCCACGCTATCGGACCGCAGGTTTAATCGATAGCATTGCCACCGACTATCACATCACCAACCGCAATCGCATCAAGCCAACCATTGCCGAGGCTACCAGAGCGATACTACGCCGAGACCCTGAGCGTATCTTACTGGCCTGCGCCGATCATCCCGATACGCTACTATTACGACATTTATGTCACGAGCGAGATATCCATATCAGTGTATTAGGTGATAAAATACTACCCTATCACGCCATCACCCTTATCAAACAACGCAGCAAAGACGACTGTTAATATACATAGTCATATCGCTTATACTAGGGCGTGTCTTCAATGACAACTTTCATGATTTACGGGTTAAAAATGGCTATATTTATGCCAAAAGGTGTCTCATTCTTAGCTAATATACTGATATGAGCTTTGAGCTGACCCTAACTGGACAAAAATATATCTCATTTTTAACCTCATAGTTCCATTGCAGACACGCGCTAAAGCCAGCTTAAAAAAGCGCTATCCTAATAACATCGCCGCGCTGGTCTATGTTTTTGCTTACTCAGCCTATCGTGTGAGAAGTAAAAACATAGACCAGCCGTCCTGTATTGTTTTTTTTGAGTGAAACGATGATAACGTTTTACCCTTTCATTCATCACAACTACGATACCCATTATGTCCGATATACCCAAAAACCAATCAAACCTATACGCGCACACTCAATCTTATGCCCACCTCATCACCGAGCGCCATGCCATGGTGAGACCGCATACGCATCACCCTTATCAGCTCGGTGCTAGCCTGTATATGCCGGCCACGCGCCAAGACATCTGGCAGGTCATCAAACGCGACAAGCTACCGACGATTAATAGTATTATCATTTGTCTAGAGGACGCTGTCGGTCATAGCGATGTCGAGCTGGCACTCGAGCGCTTACAAGACTTACTAAACACGTGGGCTGAGCATGTCGATACAATCAATCAACCCTGCAAACCAGCGGCGCTAGAATCCCAGCCGCCCGCCCAGCTACCGACACGTCCCTTGGTCTTTGTGCGTCCGCGCAGCCCAGCGATGCTACAACAGCTCGCAGACTACGCTCATATCGACCTTGTCGATGGTTTTGTATTGCCAAAAGTGGATATGTATAGCTTGTCCAACTGGCGACTGGCTTGTCAAAATATTAGCAGTACCCAGCTGTTGATGCCGACGCTCGAGACCGCAGCGCTCTTTAATCCGCGGCACAACCAAGAGCTGGCCATCGGCTTTAAAGAAGCCTTTAATCAGCCAGTCTTTGCCCTACGTATCGGCGGCAATGACTTATTTGCCGCGCTGCGCTTACGTCGCCCAAAAAACAGCATCGTCTATGACACCCCTATTGGCACACTGGCCTATCAGCTACTCGGCTGCTTTGTACCGCACGGGTTTTATCTGACAGCGCCCGTCTTTGAGTATCTAGATCAGCCAACGCTGTTTATGCAAGAGCTGACTCGCGATGTCAGCTTGGGTTTAGTCGGCAAGACCGTCATACACCCAAGCCAAATTGCGTTGGTGCAGCAGGCGTACTGCGTCTCTCTTAGCACCTTAGATGAAGCACAAGCGATACTGCATAGCGAGGCCAAAGCGGTATTTAAGTACAATAACACCATGCTCGAGCCTGCCACGCATCGTGCTTGGGCGACAGAGATCGTCAACCGCGCTGAGGTGTTTGGCGCGATAGATGATAGCAGTAGCGAGTATCGCGCTCGCCTCTAGAGATTGGGGCGTGTCCTTATGGTAAACACACTGATAAAATCAAGATAAATGATACGCACATATCAATCAAAAAAGCCGCTACCACAGCTGTGATAGCGGCTTTTTGGGTGTTGTACCAATGCAAACGCTAAGGCAATATTAGACGCAGCACTCTAAAAACTGGCCAATGATGCGATTGACCTGCTCAGGCTCTTCCACAGTGGCGGTATGGCCTGCACCTTTGACAATCGCAAGCTTTGAGCCTTTGATAGCAAAATGCATACGCTCGGCCTTTTCATACGGCGTTGCCGCATCCTCATCCCCGACGACGATCAAGGTCGGCGTGGTAATCGCACCTAGCTGATCGTAAGTACCTGAGCGCTCAATCACCCCCATCGTCGCCTTGATGACGCCGCCCTTACGATTGCCTTGTAGCATCGTGAGCCACTCTTTACGCTCAGACTTGCGCGACTTGTCTGCCAAAAAACTACTGCCAAACATAATCGGCATCACTTTATTACTGACGCGCTTGATGCCCATCCAGCGTATGGCTTTAACCAGCTTACGATACTGCGGCACGTTTTTTGGGTCTTCTGGATCGGCTGACGTCTCCAGTAAGATAAGTGATAATAAACGCTCTGGGGCTTTGATGGCGATACGCTGAGCCACAAACCCACCCATTGATAGCCCGACAAAGTGACACTTTTCGATATGTAGCGCCGCCAGCAAGGCTAATGTGTCCTCTGTCAGCGTGTCCATATCGTAGCCTGACTTGGTGATCTGCGATTGGCCTTGACCACGAAAATCATAAGCAATACAGCGATAGTGCTCTTGGAAGTATGCCACTTGCTTGTCATACATCTGGGTATTCCATAACAAGCCATGAGCAAACACCATGACTGGTTTTTGCTTATCATTTGGCGCGCTGTCTTCGTAATAAATGTCTGTGTTATTGATATGGATCGTTGGCATAACCACTTCCTTGTCTGATAAATAAGAGAGGTTGGTGACTTATTTTGGGTATTGACAGTTTAGCATATTTGACCTTTATATAGCCGTGTCTTTAGCGCCCACAAAACTTGCTTTTATAATCAGAACAAGCTGCTATAGTAAGTAATCAAAGCCGCTGATCCACGCCGCCGCCATCTACAAAGGCGGACGCTACAAGCCAATATCGTCAATCGCTATACATGATACCGCGAGATGATAAGTTGTTTTTTGTCGCATCAAGCGGCGTAGGCATAGCGCGCCAGAAAAAAGCGTTTCATTGAGCAGCTTGAGCTTGCTAGCCATGTGTCTGATTTATCTTCTGATTCATCTAGCGATACGATTAGCCAACGTCATAAGACCATTCATATAAGGAAATCCAATGTCATCCTCTCTTGTTGAGTATCAAAGCGAAAACCATATCGCCACCATCACCCTAAATGACCCAAAGAGTCTCAATGCCTTTAGCACACCACTAAAAAAAAGCGTATTGACCGCCCTTGAGCAAGCCGATGCTGATGACGACGTTCGAGTGATTGTCCTACAAGGCGCTGGCGGTAATTTTTCTAGCGGCGGTGATATCAAAGAGATGCTGTCTGAAGGCATCGACAAAGAGGTGATGTCCAATAAACTAAAGGGCATGGTCGAAGGCGCAGGCGAAGTCAGCTTAAAGCTACGCCATATTCATAAGCCGATTATTGCTAAATTAGAAGGTGCAGTGGCCGGTGCAGGCATGAACCTAGCACTCACCTGTGACTTTCGTATCACCGCCGACAACGCCAAATTCGTGCAAGCATTCGTCCACATCGGCCTCGTCCCTGATGCAGGCGGTGTATATTTACTAAACCAGCTGGTAGGCCCGGCAAAGACCACCGAGCTTGTGATGCTGGGCGACAAAATCAGCGCGCCAGACATGGCTGAGCTAAACTTGGTCAATCAAGTTGTGGCGCCTGCTGAATTAGATGATGCGGTAGCAAAACTTGCTTCTCGTCTAAGCGTCCTGCCAGCTCAGGCATTATCCAGCATGAAACATATGCTAAACACCCACGCCTACGCAGGGCTAAATGAAGCACTCGATATGGAAGTACAGCAGCAAGCCATGCTGGCCAAAACCGATGACTTCATCGAAGGAGTCAGCGCCTTTATCGAAAAGCGCAAACCAGTTTATACCGGTCGCTAACCCGCTAGGAAGACTCTGATAACACTCGAAATGTACTATCATCAAAAAGGCTGCCATCAGGCAGCCTTTTTTGGATGACATGAGATAACATAGGCTTTTATGAAGAGGTAGCAGCTGGCTTATAGTAATTTGGCAAAGTAAATATCTTGTCAAATACCAAGGTAAATATAAAAGTATATACCAAGAAATACAACAATAACGCCGCCTCCATCATAAAGGCTGCCACCAAACCTACATCGTACCAAAGCATATAAAGTGGCAAGCAAATCAAGACCAGCCCGCCTTCAAACCCAATAGCATGAACGCTACGAATCAGCAGTGTACGCGCTGCCACTTGCCGGCGGCGCTCCCATGCTTCAAATACGGTATTGTATAAAAAATTCCAAATCACCGCTGCTAATGACACCATCACCGCCACTGGTAACGACTCTGCAGCATCACTACCACTGAGCATCATCAATATATAGGTGGACGAGATAATCGCAATGATTTCAAAGACAGTCACATAGACTAGGCGACGTTTGAGTGGGGATAAAGTAATCAACCAAGACTCCAAAGCACCTGAATGATAAGTGCATAATCAAAGTATCGGTCCGTCCCGAGATAGAAAAGAGAAAAAAGCGCAGAGCCACGGTTTCCGCCTGCCCTTATATTATACAGAAGATAGTGAGAGAAATCAGCAGCTGCCCTTATCGACCATTTGGTCAGAAGCGCTTATTTGGCGGGTGGACCCCACTGATTGGTTTCAGGCTTGGTATCACTCGCCAAAAATACCAGTAGGATGATAGAGCCTATCAAAGGTAAAATAGAGATGAAAAACCACCATCCTGAGCGACTGGTATCATGCAGCCTGCGCACCGTCACCGCCAAGCTTGGTAAAAACAAGCCAAGTACCACTACGATATAAAACAGCCCTGTTTCTGCATCAAATATCATGCTATCTAACATCATCGCTATAAACAGTAAACCCATTTGCACCAACACAAAATACCAATATTCTTTACGTCGGGCACGACCAGAGAAGTTGCTATAGTTTCTAAGACATTTTTTAAACCAATCGAGTATGCCATAGTTTGCTTCGGCACTATGATTGTTCACCGCAGCATCTGGCAAGGGTGGTGGCGTTACTTTATCGAGCATATTTTTATTTTCCATAGGGTTTGTCTTCATGTATCTGTAAGGGTTAAGTCGCCAACCAAAAGTTTGACCAGTTCACTAAAGTATAAACTCCAAAAAAAAGTTTGCAAACTATTCAAAGTATTTTATTTTCATAAAAAAACCCCGCATCATCACGATACGGGGCTTGTTTTCAAAAAATTAAGAAGCTTTCGAATGGAAAACTAGGTCAACTGAGCAACGTTAATCTTATCCGCTTCTTCAGTGTACTCTTCCATACGATCGAAGTTCATGTATTGATAGACTTCATCGCCCATGCTGTTTAGCATGCCAGCATACTGCTGATACTCGTCGTTGGTAGGCAGTTTACCCAGTACCGCGGCCACTGCTGCAAGCTCAGCTGACGCCAGATAAACGTTGGCGCCTTGACCGAGACGGTTCGGGAAGTTACGAGTCGACGTCGATACCGCAGTAGATTTCGGTGCGATACGTGCTTGGTTACCCATACATAGTGAGCAGCCTGGCATCTCAGTACGAGCGCCGGCTTGTGCGTAGACGTTGTAGTAACCTTCTTCCATCAACTGGCGTGCATCCATCTTAGTTGGTGGTGCGATCCATAGACGCGTCTTCAGGCTACCTGCTGGTACGTCTTGTAGCAATTTACCTGCCGCGCGGAAGTGACCGATGTTGGTCATGCACGAACCGATAAATACTTCGTCAATGGTGTCGCCAGCCACGTCAGCTAGCGTTTTTGCATCGTCTGGATCATTCGGGCAGCAAAGGATTGGCTCTTTGATCTCGCTCATATCGATGGTCATATCGATGGCGTATTCTGCATCGTCGTCAGCACGCATGAGGCTTGGGTTGGCAAGCCAGTCTTGCATCTGCTCGATACGGCGGCTGATCGTACGCGCATCGCCATAGCCTTCAGAGATCATCCACTTAAGTAGGGTGATGTTTGAGTTTAGATACTCAGTTACCGACTCTTCAGATAGCGTGATGGTACAACCAGCAGCACTACGCTCAGCGGAGGCATCAGATAGCTCAAACGCTTGCTCAGCGGTCAAGTCTTCTAGACCTTCGATCTCAAGGATACGACCGTTAAACTCGTTGATTTTGCCTTTTTTATCAACCGTCAAGTAACCTTCTTTGATGGCTTGATAAGGGATGGCATGGACGAGGTCACGTAGGGTGATACCAGGCTGACGCTCACCGACGAAACGCACACGAACAGACTCAGGCATATCTAGCGGCATCACACCAGTCGCGGCTGCGAAGGCTACCAAACCAGAACCGGCTGGGAACGAGATGCCCATTGGGAAACGAGTATGCGAGTCACCACCAGTACCAACGGTATCTGGAAGGAGCATACGGTTCAACCAGCTGTGAATGATACCATCACCTGGACGTAAGCTAACGCCGCCGCGGTTCATGATAAAGTCAGGTAGTGTGTGCTGAGTCTCAACGTCAACTGGCTTTGGATAAGCGGCCGTATGACAGAATGACTGCATGACAAGGTCTGCTTGGAAGCCCAAACATGCCAAGTCTTTTAGCTCATCACGGGTCATTGGACCTGTGGTATCCTGAGAGCCAACGGTAGTCATTTTTGGCTCACAGTACATACCTGGGCGTACGCCTTCTAGGCCACACGCTTTACCGACCATTTTTTGTGCAAGGGTAAAGCCTTTACCGGTATCGGCTGGCTCTTCTGGTTTCGCAAATACGTCTGAATGACCCAGACCCATGTACTCACGCGCACGGTTAGTCAAACCACGACCAACGATCAATGGAATACGGCCACCAGCGCGCACTTCGTCGAGCAAGGTTGGCGAGTTTAGTTTGAACTCTGAGATGATCTCGTCTGAGTCATGCTTGGTGATTTTGCCATCATGTGGATAGATGTCAAACACATCGCCCATGTTTAGCTTATCAACCGCCACTTTTTCGATTGGCAAGGCGCCAGAGTCTTCCATGGTGTTAAAGAAGATAGGAGCGATGTTATTACCAAGTACCAGACCGCCGCCGCGCTTGTTTGGCACGTTCGGGATGTCTTCACCCATCAGCCATAGTACTGAGTTGGTCGCAGACTTACGGCTAGAGCCGGTACCGACAACGTCACCAACATAAGCGAGCGGATGGCCTTTTTCTTTGAGCGCTTCGATCTGCTTCATTGGACCGACCACGCCTTCTTCGTCAGCAGTGATGCCGTCGCGAGAGTTTTTGTGCATGGCTAGTGAATGCAGTGGAATATCAGGACGGCTCCACGCGTCTTGCGCAGGAGATAGATCGTCAGTGTTGGTCTCGCCTGTGACTTTAAACGTCGTATAAGTCGATTTTTTTGGTACTTCTGGGCGGTTCAAAAACCACTCAGCGTCAGCCCAAGACTGAATCACTTCTTTTGCGATGTCGTTACCCGCTTCGGCTTTTTCAGTCACGTCATTGAACGCGTCAAATACCAGCAAGGTTTTCTTTAGTGCATCAGCTGCTTCTTGAGCAACCTCTTCATCATCAAGCGCGGCAACCAATGGCTGTACGTTGTAGCCACCTTGCATGGTACCTAGGATTTCGACCGCTTTTTTCTTACTGATAAGTGGAGATGAGGTTTCGCCCTTTAAGATAGCAGCCAAAAATGCAGCTTTAACGTAAGCAGCTTGGTCAACGCCAGCAGGAATACGGTTTTCTAGCAGGTTCATCAAAAACTCATCTTCGCCTGCTGGTGGGTTTTTTAATAGTTCAACCAATTCTGCTACTTGCTTTTCATTCAGTGGTAGCGGTACAGTTCCTAGCTCGGCACGTTCTTCGACATGTTTACGATAAGCTTCTAACACAATAGTCGTCCTCGTCAGTTGGGGTTAGCACAATACGTGGGAGTCAGCATGACCGCCTGCGTCTGTGTACTAGATGAAATAATTATCCGTGCAATCATAGCTTAAAACGCTCTAAATGTTAATGGCTATGGCTTTAAAAGGCTCAGAATAAGGCCATATTGGACATTTATTATAAAAATAGTACCATCAATCAGAGGACTGATTATTTCCTTATCCGTCTAAAGATGACCGGCTGTCTTAGAGGTCATTTTTTGCCCGTATAATCAACATAAATGACATAACAACCGCGCTTTTAAAAATACAGATGGCCGCTTATAGAGCAACACAGACTTGAAAAAACTGCGCATACACCTAGATACAAAACACGGCGAAAAATCTCAGAGATAGCAAGTTAAAGTATCCACACCACATACAATAAACAACAGGGACGACCACAATATGGCAGACAACACCACTTATGAAAACGGCCTACAAGTACGCACTGAAGTGATGGGCGAAGCACATGTCAAACGCTCATTAGATAACGCCACTGGCTTTACCCAGCCGCTACAAGACTGGATCATCGAGCATGCTTGGGGCAGTACGTGGCAGGATGACTCGGTATTACCGCGCAAATACCGCTCCTTAATCACCATCGCCTTTTTGGTCGCACAAAAAAGCCCGACCGAGCTGAAGGGCCATATTCGCGGTGCCATCAACAACGGGGCGAGCGTTGCCGAGATTCGAGAGGTACTGATGCACAGTTTGCCCTACTGCGGCGCGCCTGCCACTCAAGAAGCGTTTCGCGCTGCCATAGAAATCTTAAATGAGCTGGACATTGATATAGATATTTAAAACTATGGTGATAAGACATTTCATAGTACTCTTAACGATATTGTACAAAAACAGACTGTCAAATCCCTGCTATAATACCGACACTCATAAAACATTCTGATCATTCCATAAACCCTTATACTATAAAGGGTTAAGAGATAACTCTATTATGACGACTGCCGTACAAACCTATGTCCCTGCTGCCAAGGCCAAACCCAAAAAAGCAGTGCAAGGCGAAAAGCTACGTGGCTATGATAAAGTTGCCCGTATTCCCATTAAGGTCATCCCAACGGTCGAGGCCAAAAAAAAGCCTGATTGGATTCGGGTCAAGATGTCTTCCCCTGCGGAAGTCGCACGCATCAAAGCCACACTGCGCGAACAAAAGCTCTATACCGTCTGTGAAGAAGCTGCCTGCCCCAACCTGCCGCAGTGCTTTGCCGATGGTACCGCGACCTTTATGATTATGGGCGATATCTGTACCCGTCGCTGTCCGTTCTGTGATGTGGGTCATGGTCGTCCGAATGCGCTTGACAAAGACGAGCCGCGCCACACTGCTGAGACCATTCAAGGCTTGGGTCTTAAATATGCGGTGATCACCTCTGTCGATCGCGATGATCTAAAGGACGGCGGCGCTGGGCATTTTGTAGAAGTATTGAACGAATCTCGCGCGCTAAGCCCAAACTGCTTGATCGAGATATTGGTGCCAGATTTCCGTGGTCGTATGGAGATTGCGTTAGACTTATTGACGGAGACCCCGCCAGATGTCTTTAACCATAATATCGAAACTGTGCCGCGTCTATATAAAGCCTTCCGTCCTGGCTCTGATTATCAACATTCGCTCGACTTGCTTAAACTGTACAAAGCGCGTCGTCCTGATATCGCCACCAAGTGCGGCTTTATGGTCGGTCTTGGTGAGACAGAAGAAGAGATCTATGCACTGCTCGATGATCTCAAGGCCCATGATGTCGACATGATTACCATCGGTCAGTATCTGCAGCCCAGTAAGGATCATGCGCCTGTTGATCGCTACGTGCATCCAGACGAGTTTCAGCGCTATATGGATTATGGCAAAAAGATTGGCTTCTTTAGCATTTGGGCAGGCCCAATGGTACGCTCCAGCTACTTTGCCGATCGTCAATACTACGGTGAAGACTGCCCTGCGCCCATCCGTAGCAAAAAAGCACTCGAGGCTGAGGGTAAACTTGGTTGTTAATGCTTGAATCAGTTTTGAGCAACCATTGACCTGTGAGTTTAATAGAAAAAGGGTGAGTAACAGATTTTGTTACTCACCCTTTTTTATTTTACAAATGAATCAATCTCTTAATATAGATACCTAACGCTTTAAACCGTTAAGGTCGGTGTGGGCTTTTTGGCTGTTTTTATGTTCCAAACAGCGATAATCAGCACGATAATCCCACCTATAAACCCTGTGGTCAGTTCAGGATAAATCAGTAGTAACGCGCCGATGGCCAATATGCCACGCGTGAGTGGACTCATAGCACCCCTAAAATAGCCCTCTAGCGCCGCCCCTAAAGCAATAACCCCTGTTACCGATGTCAATACCACTGTCACTATGTCCAGAATCGGCGGCAGCGGGAAATCTTTTGCCGTGACTGCCAGACCCGTGGGATCTATCATCAGCATCGTCGGACTATAAATAAACATAAACGGCACGATAAATCCGGCCAATGCCAGCTTCAACGACAAAAACCCTGTCTTCATCGGATCACCACCAGATATACCCGCACCAGCAAAGGCTGCCAGACAGACAGGCGGCGTAATATTGGCAAAAATACCAAAATAAAACACAAACATATGCGCTGATAAAATAGGAATATCAAAACCTGCTAGTGCAGGCGCTGCCATCGTTGCGGTAATGATATACGCAGGAATAGACGGTAGCCCCATGCCGAGTACCATAGAGGCAAGCATGGTCAATATTAGGGTTAAGAATAACGACCCTGCGCCCAATGTCACGATGGATGATGTCATCACCGTCCCAAAGCTGGTTAAGCTGACAACGCCAATGATCACCCCGACGACCGCACACGCGGCCATCACCGCCAGCGACTGGCGAGCACCATCTTCTAGTGCACCCAAAATGTCCGAAAACCCCATTCTGGTCTCTTTGCGTAGCATACTAATGGCAACCGTGAAGCCAATGGTATAGGCCGCGGCATAGCCGACGGGTACGTTTTCAATCAATAAATAAATCAAAAACACAATCGGTAGGAGCATATGACCGCGCGCTTTTAATACTTCTTTGACGGCGGGCAGGTTTTCTTTGGCGATGCCTTTTAGGTCGCGGCGACCCGCACGAAAGTGCACTTGAGCAATAACGCCCAGATAGTAGAGCACTGCCGGCAATAATGCAGCTAAAGCAATGGTGCTATAAGGTAGCCCTGTGGTCTCCGCCATGATAAAGGCACTGGCTCCCATAATCGGTGGCAATATCTGCCCACCAACTGACGCGCTGGCTTCTACTGCTCCCGAAAAGTCTTTGTGATAACCGACTTTTTTCATCAATGGGATGGTAAACGCGCCGGTGCTGACAACGTTCGATAATGCTGAGCCATTGATACTACCCATAAAGCCACTTGAGATGACCGCGACCTTGGCAGGGCCGCCTTTTTTATCCCCAGCAATAGCCAATGCCAAATCATTAAACAGCTGACCCATACCAGAGCGCGCCAAAAACGCGCCAAATAAAATGAACAAAAAGATAAATGTCACCGACGCGCCAATCGCGACAGAATACAGGCCTTCCGTTTTTAAAAACAACTGACCAAAGATATCGCCCATATCATAAGGACGCGTGAGCAATCGATCAGGCATAAAATCTAGATGGCTGACAAATGGATAAGCCAAAAATATCGATGCCAATATCGGCAAAATCCAACCGGTGATACGGCGACTGCCCTCTAACACACAAATGACGGTAATAATAGAAAATATCACATCGACCGGATTGGCCATACCACCACGTGAGGTCACGATATCTTGATACTCGTATATCAGATAAGCCATGCCAGACAATGATAGCAAGAACCAAATCCAGTCATACCAAGCGACGTGCTGGCGGCTACTTTTTTTACTGGCTGGAAATATCAGAAATATCAGGGCAAAGCCAACGCCGACGTGTACAGAGCGCTGCAATAGTGCTGGCATTGGATTGAAGGTGATATACAAGTGAAAGATAGAATATAAAATGCAAATCCCAGCGATAAAATACTTAACTGGACCTTGAGTGATGTGACGGGTGATCGACTCTCGATCATACTTTTCTAATATGGCCTGATTATGAGCTTGCGCGTCAAGCTCGGCATCTACATTGGTAGCAGCATGGGTGTTGGCATGGATGGGCAGATCAGCATGATTGGCTGACATCGTGGTCACATTATCGTGATCCGTCACTTGCGAGTTCATGACAAAAGTCCTTTTGTAATCTGTCAATTAAATGGTATGTCTTGGGCGTAATCGTTACTTCAGAATAATCTGGCGCCCATTCATGAATCAAAAGCCGATGGTCGACATAATTTAGCTCACCCTTGGTCAATCTAGACACTACCCAATTAAGGCTAGGCAGTTTTTCGTTGATTTGATAACCCAAATAGCCAGGTTTTTGTATGGGTGCCAGCGCTTCAGTCGACGGCGTACCTGCGCCAAACGCTTCAAAATAGGTAGTGGTCAACAGCAGACCGTCGTCTGTACGCTGATACTGCTCCTCCCACCACTGTTTTTCTACAGAATGGATCCAGCGCAGCCCAAAGTTTGGCTCAGTAAAATAACAGGTGGTGCCATCGACTTGCACTTCGACAACGGGCTGCTGGGATACGCTGGCCCATAGCACAAAAAAAACTAGCGCAGCCATCAGTGCCGCGCTAGTTAATAACCATAGACGTTTACTTGGCTGCTTGCTCATCGTAGTACTTTTTTGCGCCAGGATGGATGGGGGCTACCATACCAGTGTTGGCAGACTCTAAGCTGATATCATTGGCTGCTTGATGCGCGGTTTTTAGGCCGTCCAAATTATCAAACAAAGCCTTAGTCAGCTTATAACCATCGTCTTCAGATAAATCCGAACGCACCAACAACGCATTCATAATCGCGGCCGTCGGTATCGCGGCATCGTTGCCGTAAGTACCCGCTGGTATCTCAAAGGTTTTAAAGTACGGTTTGGTGGTGATGATCTCATTCAACTTGTCTTGATCGATAGTAACCAGCTGCAAATCTAAGCCCTGCTCTAGCTCCATCAATGACGAGTTTGGTAGACCACTACTAAAGAACGCCGCTTCGATTTTGCCAGCCTTCATACCATCAGCCGCTTCAGCGAAGCCTAAATAGTCGACGGTGATATCATCATAAGTAATACCAAAGCCTTCTAATAGGGTGCGCGCATTTACCTCTGTGCCTGAACCTTGATCGCCTACCGCGATACGCTTACCACGCAAATCCTCGATGTTTTTGATGCCTGACTGTTGCGACGTCACGATTTGCACGACATTGGGGTATAACACAGCGATCTGCTGAATATTGTCAATTGGCTGCTCAAAGTTGTTTTTGCCGTCGACGGCATCGGTGACGACATCGCTCAACGCCAATACCATATCTACCTTGCCTTGGGTTAATAAATTGACGTTTTCAACTGATGCGCCTGTGGTCTGCGTCTTTGAGTTGACCCCAAAGGTTTTGGCATAAACCTCAGACAGTGCTGTACCAATAATATTATAAGGGCCAGATGCGCCGCCTGTGGCGATGGTGACAAACTTTGTGTCCAGCTTATCGTCTGCAGTGGCACTACTTTCTGCCGCTGCATTGTCTGTGTTTTCTGAGCTTGGAGAAGAGCACGCGGTTAGGCCTAAAACAGCACTTAACATCGCTGATAAAAGCAAAGGAGATTTTGAAGAGTTGAGCATGGCATTCATCCTTGAAATGTTTTATACGTTTGTCTAAACGCATAGTCTTTAAAAATAGATACGTTACAGACCTGTAATACTATAGCAATTCTTATGGTAAATAAACTGCCTGTGGCGACGCAAACAAATACTGCGCAAAATGCTTTCCTGTCTTACTGCATTTCTTTTATAGTAGATCAACTATAGTCGATTCTAAATAAAACAGATACATTATATGTCAACGTGGGACTGGGATAAATTTTCCTTGCGTGCTGTGCCTGCGCCGACAGAGGCTGCGTAAAATTTATCCCAGCCCCACTGTATCGTTTTTATACTGAACTCACTATATATACAAAAGCTGTAGTTTTGATATGCGAAACCATGTTTCAATAACCAAACCATTTAAACAAAACCTCGCTTTTTTGTAAACCTTTATGATAGATATAAGAGACACGATGACTATCAATATCAATAACTGCAAATGACCCTATGTGACTCTCTGCCCAAAGATAGCGATGCAAAGTAATGACATTCCTACGTAAAGAGAGTGCTATATTCTCAATAAATACTTATCACAAAACATCAGGGAGCGCCCTATGACCTCAGCAACAAAACAAACCGCTGATATCGCCATCATCGGCGGCAGTGGCCTGTATCAGATGGCAGACTTGACTAATAAACGGCGCGTTAAAGTTGAGACGCCTTTCGGTGAGCCGTCTGATGACATTGTATTGGGCGAGCTGACCGGCACTACCGTCGCCTTTTTGGCCCGTCATGGTCAGGGTCATAAATTCATGCCGTCCGAGGTGCCGTACCGCGCCAATATCTATGCGCTAAAAACGCTAGGCGTGCGTTATATCATCTCGGTATCAGCGGTCGGCTCATTACAAGAAAACCTAAAGCCTTTAGATATGGTCGTCCCTAATCAAATGATTGATATGACCAAGCAGCGTGTTAGTAGCTTCTTTGAGGATGGCGCAGTCGCTCATGTGTCGATGGCTGATCCGCTTTGCCCTGCTATGTCTGAGGTTTTGACGAGATCTTATGATAAAGCCAATATTGCCGATGGGCAGTGCCACTCAAAAGCGACTTACGTTTGTATCGAAGGGCCACAGTTCTCTACTCGTGCAGAGTCGCAGTGGTATCGGCAAATGAACGCTGACATCATCGGCATGACCAATATGCCAGAAGCCAAACTCGCGCGTGAAGCCAGTATTGCCTATGCCACGCTTGCGTTAGTGACCGATTTTGATAGCTGGCACCCTACCGAGGAAGCCGTCAGCGCCGACTATGCCATCCAAAACCTGATGAAAAATGCTGATAATGCCCAGCAAGTGATTAAAGAAGCAGTCGCCCTACTCGCTAGCGAGCAGCCCAAATCTATCGCTCATACAGCTCTAGCGCAAGCATTAGTCACGCCAATAGAAGCGATGAGTGATAAAACCAAGACCAGGATTTCAGCGCTATTACCCAAATAGTATCAATCGTTATTGCATAAAAAACCACCAAAATATTTGATGGCTTTAGCATTTTAAGTCGTTTAAACCTAAGAGTTATTCAGATGGTATCCAGCCAGCCTACGGGCAGATACTGTAAATCCTCAGGCTCATCGATATCAGGCAAAGGCGCTAACAAAGCCAATGACCAGTTTAAATCTTTAATACGCTGCTGAGTAATAGAGGCAACGCTTGCGGTACTCCACTTGATATCTGAAAATAGACTGGCATAAATCTTCTTAAAACCAAACAGTACATAACCGCCATCAAAGGCGGGAATCATTACGCTATCAACTTTATTAGATGAGTTATGTAAGTTATGTGAATTATCTAACTGCTGTGCGGCATTTTGAATCACTGCCGCTGTCAAACTGGGGCAATCGCTCCCTATCAGCAATACCTTTTCAAACTTTTCCAAAGCCTGCGTACTGGCGTTAAGCATACGTAATCCCAGATCGCCATCGGCTTGTGCTGACCAGTGCAATGACTTGGGTAAATCCAGCGTCTGCCAGCATGGATCGCTTGGCGCAGGACTGACGCATAGCTCAACCGTAAACCCTGTTGCTTGCGCCTGACGGGTACTATGCAAAAGCAGTTTACGCGCCATACGAGCGGCCCCTGCCATCCCAAGCACTGGCTGCAAGCGCGTTTTTGCCTTGCCCGCCGCGGGGAATTTGGCAAAGATAATAATACAGGTTGATGAGTTTTGATTCATGATAAGGGTTTGTTTTTATCGGTAATAGCGCTGCCAAATATTGTCAGCAGGTACGCCGCGCCAATAATCAAAGCGCAGCCGCCACATCAGTAATATCGTGCGGCAAGTGCCATGCTGCTGCCAACGCCGTGCTGAGGTGATGACTTGACTGGTTAAACAAGCAGGTTTGCCAATGGTTTTTAAACGTTTACTAATCTCAATATCCTCCATCAACGCTTGATCGGGATAGCCACCAATTTGCTCAAACCAATCTCGTTTGATAAAAATAGCTTGGTCACCCGTGGCAATACCAGTTAGCCGCGAGCGTAAGTTTATCATTTTGCTGACTCGCTTTAGCATCCAATCAGGGCTATTTAGACGTACGTCGAAACGGCCCCATTTTTTATCTTGGGTAGCAGTTTTTATATCCGTAATAGCTTGAGGTGGCAATTTGGTATCTGCATGCAAAAACAGCAGCACATCACCAGTAGCGAGCGCTGCGCCTTTGTTCATTTGCCGTGCACGACCTGCTTGTGACTGAATCACTTGCCAGTCGATGTCTGACTGCTGAATCACTCTCAAATCTGTAATAAGGCTTTGAGTCAATGCCAAAGACTCATCATTTGAGCCACCATCAACCAATATCACTTGCTGCGGAGGTGGGTTTAGCCCGATGATGTGTACAAACAAATGCGGCAGGTTATCTGCCTCGTTGAGTATAGGAATGATGATAGAAATTGTGGGCATGCTTCTGGCTGCTTTTTATTCATAGTTAATTTACTTTAAAACCGATACAGTGCAGCTGGTATGAATTTTGCGCCGCATCTGTCAGCGTAGACACAGCAAGCAAGGAAAATTTGTACCAGTTGCACGTTCATATGAGCGTATCGATTTTATTTCGAACTGACTATAGCGTTCAGTCATGGTTGGTGTGGCTTATCTTAATTTGAAAAACAGTACCTGAAAACGCTAAACCACTTTCGTCTGATCATTTTCTAAAGCGCCGCCGCAGCTACTTCCCTGTCCTGCCGTACAGCCGTAGCAATGATCGGCAATCGCGATGTCATCACCCTCAGGATTTTGCGTCAATAAGTCTTTTAGATGCCGGCGCGATTTATTCGGCACTGGTATCTGCAGCTGCTGATTAAAATCACAATCAAACAATTCGCCCAGCCAATTGACACTGATGGTCGAGCGGCACATGACGTCTTTGAGATTGTGCGCATCGTAGTTGTCTTTGAGCAGCGTCATATAAGGATAGAACTCGTTTTTGGCAAGCAAGACTGCACCAAAGCGCTGAATAGGCATGTTCGTCAGAGCAAATAGCTGATTGAACTCAATATCAAAGTGTGCTTTGAGCTCGCGCTTATAGTCCGCCTCTAGTGTCTGCTGATTGGGCGGTAGGGTCGCGCCTTGCGGGTTATAAACCAAGTTCAAAATCAAACCTGTATTTGCCCTTCCATAGCCCAAAGCGTTGAGCTTATGCAGCCCTAGGATACTGTCATCAAATGCGCCTTTGCCGCGCTGTTTATCGACGTTTTCAAGCGAATAACACGGCAGTGAGGCAACCACTTCCACCTCGTTATCTGCCAAAAACTGCGCCATGTCTTCATAGCCTTCTTTTATCAAGATCGTCAAGTTACAGCGATCAATGACTTTGACGCCAAGCTTACGCGCTTCTTTTACCAAGTATTTAAAATCCTCGTGCATCTCAGGCGCGCCGCCGGTCAAATCAAGTGTATCGATATTTTGCGCTTGCAGCACTTGCGCAATAAGTTCAACCAACTCACGCGTCATCATCTCGGTGCGGTATGGACTGGCTGCGACATGACAATGCACACAAGACATATTACACAGGTAGCCCATATTGACTTGTAGAGTCGTAAGCTTATGTCTGTTGATAGCAGGAAAATCCGTCGCTTCGAGTAGCTCAATAGTAGATTTCATAACGATATGGCATCCAGCCAGGTGTCTTTTTGCGATAAAAAATCGTGCTAAAACTTTGATGTTGCCTTGATGCAGGCTCGGGCATGGTCCACATCATATGCTTATCATTCAGCAAAAAAATAAAGGAGACTTCATAAATCATACCTTATTTTTTCTTCTGTATTATCATTAATATTAAGTATTTAGCTGGTTATTCCATATCAGCATTAATGCATGCTCTAGGCGCTACTGGCTCCCACAGGATAGAAAAGCAACAAATCGCCCAAGGATATTGACCGCATTTGGCATTATAGTTAGATTGGTTCTATCGGCATCTTTTGGCAAAGCGCACAGTACATTTATCATTCATGAGAAAAGACAAGACTAGGGAAAAAAATGAGCACACATCTATTTATAAGACCGGCCTTATTAGGCATTGGCCTACTGAGCATGATCGGCTGTGCAGCAAATCTGACAGCAGACAATCAAGACAGCGCGGTGGCGGTACAAACAGCGACCAGTCAAGCAACCATCTATTACAACGGCAATATTATTACCATGGAGGGCGACAAGCCGCAACTGGCGCAAGCATTGGTCACCCAAAACGGTAAGATTGCTTATGTCGGTAGCTTAACACAAGCGCAAGACAACTATAAAAACGCCGCGACTGTCGATTTGCAACATCAGACGCTGCTGCCAGGATTTATCGATCCGCACAGTCATTTTGGCTTGGTGTCCAACACTATGGGACAGGTGGATCTGAGCGCGCCGCCGATTGGCAAGATAGACAATATCGATAAAATGCTGCAAGCGTTAAAGGCTTATAAAAAAGACAATAATATCGCTGATGGCGAGTGGATATTTGGCTGGGGTTATGATGAGACGCAGCTCACTGAGGATCGCCATCCAACCAAAAAAGAGATTGATAGCGTTTTGCCAAACAACCCAGTGTATTTGCAGCACACCAGCGGTCATATGGGAGTTGCCAACTCCAGTGCGCTGGCTGCTATGGACATCACTGCCGATAGCCAGTCACCTGAAGGCGGTAATATCGCCCGAGTCAAAGGCTCAAACGAGCCAAACGGTCTACTACAAGAAACGGCGATGTATCCGCTTATGTATCAATTGCTCAAGACGCTTGAGCCCAAGCAAGCGCAGTTTTTTGATCAAACCCAAGACTACTACGCCAAGTACGGCGTGACCACGGCGCAAGACGGCTCTACGACCCGTGATGCTATTCAGTTTTTTCAAAAACAAGCCGATAATGGTAAGCTAAAAATCGACTTGGTCTCCTTGGCAGGGGTTAGTGATTTGGACGAAAACTTAGCCGATAAAGACTTTAAATGGCAAACCTATCAAAACGGTTTTAAGGTACAAGGTACCAAAATCATCGCCGATGGCTCCCCGCAAGGCAAGACCGCTTACTTTACTCAGCCCTATCTGACGCCTGTACCAGACTGCGAGAGCGACTGCCGCGGCTTGCCGAGTATCAGCCAAGAGAAGATGAATGAGATGTTTGTCAAAGCCTATAAAAATGACAATCAGTTATTTATTCATAATAATGGCGACGCGGCCACTGATATGATCCTCAAAGCGCACGAATATGCAGTCAAACAAACGGGGCAAGCCACTGATAAAGACCGCCGTATCGTGCCGATTCATACGCAGTTTGCGCGGCCAGACCAGCTAGCGGCGTTTAAAAAGTACAATATGGTGCCGTCATTTTTTACCAATCACGCTTATTTTTGGGGCGATGTCCATATCAAAAACTTGGGCGAAAAACGCGCCAATTCCTTAAGCCCTCTTGCCACAGTTGATAAAATGGGTATCCCTTATACCAATCACTCCGACGACACTGTCACGCCAGTCGATCCGCTGTTTTCTGTTTGGACAGCGGTCAATCGCACTTCACGTACAGGTCAAGTCATCGGTACTGATGAACGCATCACGCCGTACCAAGCTCTCAAGGCCATCACCAGCAACGCGGCGTATCAGTATTTTGAAGAAGACACCAAAGGCACACTGGCTCCTGGTAAACTCGCGGATTTGGTGATTTTAGATAACAACCCGCTGACCATAAAACCAGCCGATATCCGCAATATTAAAGTAGTAAAAACCATCAAAGAAGGCAACACTATTTATCAGCGTCCAGTACAATAGCAGCCAAATGATATGGCCCATGCACGATATCAGGCAGCTTATATCGTGCGATCCGTATTTTACTGAATCATAGGAGTTTTTTATGAGTAGTAGCACCGATAGCAGTCACGAGCATATTTTGTCCTCAGACAATATCCACCATCTACATCATACGTTTTTTGTGCCAAGCGATACGCAAACCCATATCAAGGCCACCCTACTCGTCGTACACGGTATGGCCGAGCATAGTGGCCGCTATGCAGATTTTGCACAGTTTTTGGCCGATCACGGTATCGCCGTCGCCACTTATGACCATTTAGGCCATGGTAAAACCGTCAAAACCCAAGCGGACTTAGGGTTTTTCGCTGACGAGCATCCTATGCAGTCATTGCTAAAAGACGTCATCGTGATGGCAGATCAGTTACAAGCGCGTCATCCGGAGGTGCCACATTTTGTCATGGGCCACTCAATGGGCTCCTTTATCGTCCGCAATGTCCTCAAACATCACGCTCATCGCTTTGCAGGTGCTATCTTGATGGGCAGTGCAGATGCCAACCCCTTGACCAAAGTGCTGGTACCTGCCAATAAACTCTTGGCAAAAGTCGCCCCAAAAACCCCAAATCCTGTATTTGCCACGGTCATGAATAAAGTCCTCAATAGCAAGCTAAAGAACCGCCAATCAGACTCTGAGTTTGCTTGGTTAAATCAAAACCCCGAAGCCATCGCAGACTATGAGGCTGATCCATTGACAGGCTTTGATTTTACCAATAACGGCTTTATGACGCTGTTTTGTTTGATGGAAACGGGGCTGAATAAGCACTGGGCCGCCACCATTACCAAGGACTTCCCGATGCTCTTTATCAGCGGCGAGGACGACCCTATCGGCAATATGGGTCGCGGCATTCGTCGCATCGTCACCCGCTTAAACAAGCAAAACTTTAGCAACGTCGATATCCAGCTTTATCCAAATATGCGTCATGAGCCGCTCCATGAAAAAGACCATCAAACCGTTTATCAAGATATCCTAGAATGGATAGAAGATAATACTGCGGACGTTTGCTAAAAGCGGTCAAATTAGCGACAATACAGCGAACGTGTTTTTTCACCACATTTACGCCCTTATTTTGTTATAAGACTTCTCTTTTATTAATTTTAGGAACCTTTATGTCATTACAACAAACCATCGAACAAGCCTTTGAAAACCGTAACGAATATAGCCCAAGCACCATGCCGCAAGATGTGCGCGATGCCATCGAGCAAGTGCTTGAGCAACTAGATAACGGCAGCCTGCGCGTAGCAGAAAAAAAGGATGGCGAATGGGTCGTCAATCAGTGGGCCAAAAAAGCAGTACTACTGTCATTTCGCCTAAACGACAACTACGTACAAGCCGCTGGCGAACATGTGCAGTTTTATGACAAAGTACCGACCAAATTTGCTGACTGGACCGAAGCGCAGTTTAAAGAAGCTGGCGTACGCGTCGTGCCACCTGCGGTCGCTCGTAAAGGCTCATATGTCGCGGCAGGCGCGGTGCTGATGCCGTCATACGTCAATATCGGCGCTTATGTCGATCAAGGCGCGATGGTTGATACATGGGCGACGGTCGGCTCATGTGCCCAAATCGGCAAAAACGTGCATCTCTCAGGCGGCGTGGGTATCGGCGGCGTGCTTGAGCCACTACAAGCCAACCCGACCATCATTGAAGACAACTGCTTTATCGGTGCACGCTCTGAGATCGTCGAAGGCGTCATCGTCGAAGAAGGCGCGGTCATCTCCATGGGCGTGTATATCGGTCAATCAACGCGCATTTATGATCGCGAAACAGGCGAGATTCATCGCGGCCGCGTACCCGCAGGCTCTGTCGTCGTACCAGGTAGCTTGCCATCAAAAGACGGTAGCCATAGCCTCTATGCCGCCATCATCGTCAAAAAAGTCGATGCACAGACGCGCGCAAAGACAGCGGTCAATGAGCTGCTACGCTTAGATTAATCTGCTCACGTATACGTTGGTTTTTATACCAAACTGTTTTTAGTAAAATAGCTTTATATACAGATGCTGGAGCATGGCTTCAGCATCTTTTTTTATGTTTTAATTTTTTATGTATTAGCCGCAGTGTAATATCATTGGTTACGTTATAATTCACCGTGATTTTTTGCGCTATCCTCGCATAAAGCGGCCGCACCTACGCCCTGACTTTTTGCAAAGGCTTATCGCCGAGCGTTTTATCAACCTATCGCCTTATCAACGCTCACTTGTCGTTGAAACTATATTGTATTTGAAACCATTATGAACCAGTCGCCGTTACGCACCGCCGCCATTCCTGTCACCGACCCGAGCGCAGGTCTGCGTTTGACAGAGATTTTTTACTCGCTACAAGGTGAGGCGCTGACCTCAGGCTTACCGACCATATTTGTCCGCTTAACCGGCTGTCCGCTCAGATGCGTCTACTGCGATACTAAGTATGCCTTTACAGGTGGCGAGCGTCAGTCATTAGATGCCATCATAGCGACGATCAAAACCTATCCGTGCAAGCGGATTTGTCTGACGGGCGGTGAGCCATTGGCGCAGCCCAATGCCATCGAGCTGATGCAATGCCTGCTCAGCGATGGCTATGAGATTTCCCTTGAGACGGCAGGGGCGCTGAGTGTCAAAGACGTACCAGCGGCGGTCAGCAAAGTCATGGATCTCAAAACCCCAAGCTCAGGCGAAGCTGATAAAAACCTTTGGTCAAATCTTGACCACTTAACCCAGCATGATCAGATTAAGTTTGTCATTATGAACCGCACTGACTATGACTGGGCAAAAGCCACACTCATTGAGCATCAGCTGGATAAACGTGTCGGCACGGTTTGGTTTTCGCCGATGTTTACTATTGCAGATGATATCAATGACGCGGTCAGTCCAGAGGTGCCTGTGCTTGCCCGCGAGCTTGCCGAATGGATACTGACCGACGCCCTGCCCGTGCGCTTTCAGCTGCAATTGCACAAAATCATTTGGGCAGATGCCAAAGGTAAATAGTGAAAAGGCAAACAGTAAAAAGGCAAATAACGATAGGACATCGCCTCGGCGTTATCATAAACAGCTAAACAGCTGTATCAAGGACACAAGAAAAACGGCACAAATCGCTCACACGACACGGAAATAAGAATAAGGGCACAAGGATGATCAAGCTAATACTACTGGGCTTAGTGGCGGGCGCGTTTTTTAGCTCGACATTTATTTTAAATGAGATGATGAGCGCGGCAGGCGGCCACTGGTTTTGGTCGGCGAGTCTGCGCTATGTCTTTATGTGGCTGATAATCACCGGCATCATCTTGTTTCAGCAAGGGATGGGGTGCCTCAAAGCTTTGACAGCGGTCTTTTTTCAGCACTGGGTTTTTTGGTGTCTCACAGGCAGTATTGGCTTTGGGCTGTTTTATGCAGGTATCTGCTATGCCGCCGATCATGTGGCAGGCTGGGTGGTAGCGGCGACCTTTATGTTTACCGTCGTGACCAGCTTATTGGTGCTGATGGTCTTTGGCCAGCGTTTTGATAAAAAATTCATCCTTTATGCCCTTTTGGTATTTGTTGGCGTGGTGATGGTCAATGTCAGTGAGGGCTTGCACGCCGCTGCACTTGCCGACACTGATATTGCCCATGCCGTCCCTATGGCACAGATGCTGCTCTATGGCGCACTACCCGCCCTTATTGCCGCCTTTAGCTACCCGATTGGCAATCAGTTGGTCTGGCAAGTCACTCATAACTCCCGCACGCCAGCGTTACCCGCTGACGTGGCAGATCAGTCGCACGCCGTATCTGGCATCGCCGACATCCATGACGAGCCACTAATCTCTGAAGCTTATGATCTGCCGCCTACTTTATATGACACTAATACCACCAGCACCGCTCTAAATGCTCTGCCTGCTGCCGCACCCGCGCCGTCACTACTGCAAACTCTGATCCATCGTATTCCCTCGATTGAGACTACTTTACTACACAATGCCTTTAACAAAGTGTGGCTAATGACTCTGGGGAGTTTGCCATTTTGGCTGCTTTTGGGCATGATAGTGCGACCCGAGCTGCCTAATAGCACACAGGTGTTTAATACATTACTGGTGGCTTTGTTGGCCGGGGTGGCGGCTACTACTATATTTTTGTACGCGCGCGGTCAGGCGGTGACCTCAAGCGAAGTGGCTGGCGTCGATGCCACCCAAGCCAGTGAAGTGATATTTGCCCTTATCGGTGGGATATTATTACTGGGTAGCTCGATACCTTCAGCGATGGGTTTGCTCGGTATTGGTTTGATCATTATCGGGCTGATATTTTTTGCCAAGGATGGCTAAGTCGTACACAGCTGTCTCGTTGATGTTTTTGCTACACGACGAATGCAATAGCCTTTATTGCGCTCAGTCATCTCATTTTGACGGTCACGACTTGGTGCTATAACGATGGTTAATGATTTGATTTTTCCTGATATCTTGTTGTACTTACTGGATATGGTAGGGGTGATAGCCTGCGCGATCGCGGGGACCTTGCTGGCGCAGCACAAAGGCTTTGATATTGCTGGCTGTATTTTGGTATCGCTGGTCAATGCCATCGGCGGTGGTACACTACGTGATATGGCGCTTGATCGTCATCCGCTGTTTTGGATGACGGATCTCAATTATGTGATCGTCATCACGGTGACCTCGCTTATTTTACAGATATTTTTCCACCTTTATCATAAAATTGATAATGCGCTAAAGCTCTTTGATGCTATTGGCTTGGCCGCATTTAGTGTCATTGGTTTTAAGGTGGCGCTCACGCAAGATATGTCACCGATTATTGCGATTATGATGGGGGTTTGGACCGCGATTATCGGTGGGCTATTACGTGATATTATCTGTAATGAGATACCGCTGGTGCTACAGCATGAGATTTATATCACGGCCAGCATCATAGGCTCTACGACCTACCTGCTGCTGCAGTATTTGGGGGTCGATGCTGGCATCAATGAATTTATTATGCTGTTTGTGATTTTTGCTGTGCGGATGTTGGCACTGAGGTTTGACTGGCATCTGCCGTCTATTCGCCTAGTTGATTAAGGGTTGACGATTCATTGGCAGCTAACTAATATCAGATTGATTGTAGATAGCCTTTATCCTCTTCTACCGATTCGACCCGCTGCCCCATCCTCACCTAATGAGACTTGCGCATGTTGACCATCGCATTAGACCCTACTGCTCTGATCACCACGTTTGATCCGCGCTCGCTGATATATTTGTTTGATATGATCGGTATCGTCGCTTGTAGCGTTTCAGGTACGATACTGGCCAAGCACAAAAACTTCGATGTCTTTGGTTGTCTGCTGGTGTCTATTGTCACTGCCATCGGTGGCGGTACGGTACGTGATGTCATTTTAGACCGTCATCCGCTGTTTTGGATGGTCGATATGAGCTACTTGACCGTCATTACTTTGTCTTCACTGGTGATGCAGATATTTTTTCACCCAAACTCCAGACGCGTCGATAGGTTTCTCAAACTCTCAGACACCATTGGCCTATCAGCCTTTACCCTCATCGGCATCAAAGTCGCAGACAGTATGGACGCCAACGTGCCAGTGGCCTTACTCCTAGGGGTAATTACCATTGTGGTCGGCGGTATTATCCGCGATATGATCTGCAATGAGATACCGCTGGTTTTGCAGCAAGAGATTTATATCACCGCGGCGTTGGCAGGCGGCATTCTCTACTTTGCGCTGCACAATCTCGGCGTGACGCCTTGGGTGGCTGACGTCTCAGCGATGAGTACGATTTTTATTTTGCGCATGCTGGCGATACGTTATGATTGGCAGTTTCCGACCATAGAATGGCGATATTAATCACACGGCGCTGGCACGCGGGTCTCAATGCTAAACAGTCAAAGCACTGGCGGTAAAAGCGCTTTACGAGCTACGCCGCTGCTACCACTGCCAAGTCTTTGATCATGAGTTGTAAGCTTTGTTTGCCGTTCCACTCGTTGATGTCCAGCTCAAACAATACATGCACTTGCTGGGCGCGATAATCCCACGCCGCGCTATCAAAGTTAAAATAAATGGCGTCAATCGGATACTGCACGTCGGGATAACGCAGTGATAGCTTCAAGTGCTTGTCTTTTAAAACCTTAAAGCTTAATACCTCAAATACCCCATCAAATATCGGCGGTGCAAAGCCATGACCCCAGATACTGGCATCTGCCAAATGCTCGGCAAACCATAGGCTAAAGTCGCTGGCCTGCAGTGGCCCGTCAGTGAGTTTTTGCTCAGCAAACACCTCGTCATCTATCTCTGCCATGACCTCATTGAATGCCGCCACAAACCCGTCAAAGTGACGACGCTTGATCGTCAAGCCTGCCGCCATCGCATGGCCACCAAAGTGACTGATCAAGTCAGGATAGCGCTCAGCGACCAGCTCAATGGCATCACGAATATGCACGCCTGCAATCGACCGCGCAGAGCCTTTGATCGCATCATCGTCTCCGGTACACGCTTTATCTGCTGGCGCAAAGACAATGCTGGGCAGATAATGCGTTTCTTTTAATCGTCCAGCGACGATACCGATGACGCCTTGGTGCCAATCGTCTTGATACAAAATAATACTGCGCTTATCGGTGCTACTGGCGGTGCCTGCTAGCGTTTGTACGATATTGTCCGCCTGCGCCCGCATCTCGCCTTCTACCTGACGGCGCGTACGGTTTAGCTGTTCTAGCTCTTGCGCCAAACGCTGTGCGGTGTGCCAGTCTTCGGTCAACAAGCACTCAATGCCGATACGCATGTTATCCATACGCCCAGCAGCGTTGATACGAGGGCCTAAGACAAACCCAAAGTCCTGCGCGTGCAGCTGCTTTGGATCACGGCCTGCTTGCTCGAGGAGCGCCAAGATACCCATGCAGCAGCGCCCTTGACGAATGGCAGTTAGCCCGTGATGCACCAAGATACGGTTGTTTTTGTCCAATACGCCAACATCGGCAATCGTGCCGAGCGCCACCAAATCTAAATACTGGCTGACTTGTACAGTGGACTTACCAGCTGTACGGCGTTGTTTTGCCAAGCGGCCCAGCACATAAAACGCCACGCCAACCCCCACCAATGCTTTGCTGGCAAAATGACAGTCGAGCTGATTGGGATTGACCACCGCTTCAGCTGGTGGGGTCGCTTTGGTGGTCAAGTGATGGTCGGTGATAATCACCGTAATGCCGTCGGCCTGCGCACGGGCGACACCTTCATGACTGGAGATGCCATTGTCCACCGTCACGATCATGTCTGGCTGATAAGTCTCAATCCCCAGCTCCACAATCTCAGGCGTTAGCCCATAGCCATATTTAAAGCGATCTGGCACCAAAAAGTCCACCACCGCGCCCATCTTAGTGAGCACACGCATCATCAGCGCCGTGCTAGTCGCGCCGTCGCAGTCAAAGTCGCCGACGATCAAAATCCGCTGACCTTTATCAATAGCAGCATCTAACAGATCCACAGCTTTGGTGACACCATGCAGCTGCTCAGCGGGCAGTAGCCCAGAGAGACTGATCTCCAGCTGCTCAGGATTGGTGATGCCGCGACCAGCGTATAGTCGGGCAAGCGTCGGTGACTGGGCGGCAAGAAGCTGCAAAGCGGCGGGCAACTCGTCGATGCGAGTGCTGGTATAACGGGGGGTTAAATTTAGCATGATGGTATTCTACTGGCTTTCATGCAGGGTCACAATGCCAATTTATAGCGGTCAGGTTTATTCTTTACGATTGCTTTTGACTTCTTAAAACACTTTTTTAAAACACTTTGTCAGCCTTCAGCAGATCATACAGTGCTTACGCTCTATGTTTGCGCACACCTCTGGCTTAGGCTAAATTTACAAAAACGGTGCACAGTGACTGTAATTTTCTGCATTTTGCTACAAAGCGATGATTGTATGCTACCGATAAACCCATAAAATGGATGTCAATCAATATATTTTCACCGTGAGTGATATAAAAACCCTATTATTCATTATCTAAAAAAACGTACAAGGACCTTTTATGAAAACCACACCAGTCGCTGAAAAACTCCCTAATACCATCGACCCCAATCTTGATCTTGATAAAGTCAAACAAGAATGTCTGGGTTTAGTCAAAAAACGTGCCAGAGTCTCAGCTGGTGTCGCCATCGTACCTGTGCCGTTTTTTGATGTGGCAGTCGATGCAGGCATGTTGACCCAGCTCATCCCTGAGATCAGTGAGCGCTTTGGCTTGATCGAAGACCGTAAATCAGCGATTGACTTGGAGTCACGCGAAGTGCACTGGAGCGCGATTAGAGACCGTACGGTTGACTTTGCAGGTTTGATGGCGACGCGTGGTCTCGTCAAAAAAACCATTCAAGGTTTTGGTGGTCGTATCGCCGCCAAGCAAGTGACCAAATTTATCCCATTGGGTGGGCAATTGGTGGCTGCAACGATGGGCTATACCATTTTTAAGAAAATCGCCACCGACCATATCAACGACTGCTATAAGTTGGCCAAAGACATTCAGCAAAAGCAGCACGGTAAAAACGTCTAATATCGGCATTACTAAATAAAAGAACTAAATAAAAAAGATACGCTGCATCAGTTCGCTAGACTGGGATCTACTTATTTCAGTCTCGCTTTGATGCTCTGCGCGATCCTAAAACGCCAGCGAAGACCAAAATAAATGGCCTTTGCTGGTTTTTTTATGTGCTTTTTTAGGACTATCGTGGCACCATGTTTATCTTTATAACCATTACCTTTACAACCATTATTTTTATAACCATACCAAGGAGTATTCTGTGAAAAAACACGGGCTTACAAAAAAAACACTGGCATCTACTGCCTTACTGACTGCGCTTGCCTTGAGCGGCTGCACCACCACAGGCGGCGTCAATAATGACGCTGGCACAGCCATTGGTACCACCAATGAAATCGGTATGAATGTGTTTCGCGCAGCCATTGACAACCAATGCCGCAGCCAAATCGAAAAACAAAATGCGTGGCGTATTGCCAGCGTTGCCATGACCGAGACGCAGCAAGAAACCATAAAAAGCAATGTCTGTGGCTGCGTCAGTGAGCAAGCTCCGCAGCAAGTCAGCCTCGTTGAGCTGGGCAACGCGGCCATCGATCCCAGCTATCGCACGCAGCTGG
This sequence comes from Psychrobacter sp. L7, assembly GCF_002810365.1. NCBI lineage: Bacteria > Pseudomonadati > Pseudomonadota > Gammaproteobacteria > Moraxellales > Moraxellaceae > Psychrobacter > Psychrobacter sp. L7. The sequence goes on along the minus strand of NZ_NEXR01000003.1, from coordinate 227,296 downwards.
TTACTCGAGTCGTCGCAAAATCACTGCAGAGCTGCTATGCAAGTTTTATGAAATAACCAGACTATCACGGAATGCGATTTACTCAAGTACTCAAGCATACCTCCCGTTAGTCAAAATCCTTTATCATTAATCAAAATCCTCTATCAGTAGATATAACGCTAATAGGCAGGTTTACGATTGCGTCGCGCTGTCTATTACGATAGATTATCAGTCAATGGATTTTACTTTTGTATCAGATCAAGGATGAATGATGAAAAGACGTGATTTTATTAAGCTTGGTAGCCAAGCGACTGTGGCGGGGACCCTATTGACGCAGCTGAGCGCCTGCTCATCAGACGATGACGAGCGCCCCGTGGTGGCACTAGACGACGTCGATGACTTGGGTTATCAAGGTGCCCAGCCCTTTGTACATGGCATCGCAAGTGGCGACCCACTACAAGATAGGGTGATACTGTGGACCCGTATCACCAATGACGGCAGTATTGATGCCACCAGCATCCCTGTCGGCTATAAGGTCGCCACAGACCCTGATCTGACCAATATCGTCGCCCAAGGCCGCGCCATTGCCACCGCCGCCTCTGACTTTACTATCAAAGTCGATCCCACCTCCCTTCAGCCTGATACCACGTATTATTATGCTTTTGAAGCCTTGGGCTATATTTCGCCTACTGGCCGTACCCGTACCATTCCGCCGTCTGATATGGCAGCGAGCGAGATAGAGCGTGTGCGCTTGGCAGTGGTGTCCTGCTCCAACTATGGCTTTGGGTACTTTAATGGCTATGCCCATATCGCCAAACAAGCCGATATCGCCGCCGTGGTGCATTTGGGAGATTATATCTATGAATACAAGGAAGGGTTTTATCGCGATCAGTCACTGATAGAAGAGCGTCCGTTGTTTCCCAAAAACGAGATCATCAGCCTAGACGACTATCGCCAACGCTATGCGTGTTATCGCACGGATATCGACCTACAAGAATGCCATCGCCAGCATCCTTTTATCGCGGTTTGGGACGACCATGAAATCGCTGATAACTCATGGAAAGGGGGTGCGCGCTTTCATAACGACAGCAAAGGCAGCTATTTAGAGCGCAAAATGGCGGCTGTCCGTGCGTATCATGAGTGGATGCCCATTCGGGACGACAAGAGCAATGCGCTTGACAGCCAGCTACGTATTTATCGGCGTTTTGAGTTTGGTAAATTGTTTGATTTAAACATGCTCGACACGCGCATCTTTGGCCGCGAAAAGCTCGATGCAGCCGCCAGTCAGGAGCCAGAACGCCAGCTATTGGGGCTTGAGCAAGAAAACTGGCTCTATCTGAATATGTCTGAGAGCAAACGCCACGGCGCCACATGGCAAATATTGGGTCAGCAAGTAATCTTGTCACCTTTTAAAGGCGCTTTTGCCAGCAGCTCAGGCGACATCTGGAACGGCTATGCCAGTGCGCGCGATCGCCTATTAGACTATATTGACAATAACGACATCAAAAACACCGTCGTGTTGACGGGGGACTATCATGCCTCTTTTGCCTTTGATGTCGCCAAAAATCCTTTTGATAGTGACAGCTATAATCCAGCAACTGGTGCAGGCGCGCTGGCGGTTGAGTTTGTTTGCCCTGCCCTCACCTCACTTGCCTTTACTGAGCCAAATACAGGGCCCGACGTCAACCCGCACCAAAAGTTTAACAACCAAACCGACCACGGCTATATGCTACTAGACATCACCGAGCAGGCGTTTCAGTGTGAGTGGTACTATACCGATACGCTCACCGTCCGTGATAGTAGCACCCAGTTTGCCAAAGGATTGGCCACACAATCACGCGCCCATCATTTAGTTGATGCAGCCCAGTCTCGCCCTATCAGCAATGTGGCTGCCCTAGCCGCGGCGGACAAGGCCGTATCCGTCAAAAAGACGACAACAAACCCAGCGGCGATGAGCGAGGCATAAATCTTTAGCGCCCACTGAACTATTGAACGACAGTGAGTTTTACGCAGCATCGAGCGGTGCAGACACAGTACACCAAAAAGATTTATACCAGTGCCGCCTTGATATAAACAGCAAAAGGGTGCGTTAGCTGACGCACCCTTTTACTATTTGTGGTTTTTAAGCATATTTAGCAATTCTATACTTATAGCGACTTTCAACTTATCTGCTGCATTCACTGTTCACTGATGACTACTTATCAGTCGCCGCAGAGCTGCTAGGTAAAGCCGCCGTCGTTGGCAATACTTTACTGCGGCGAAAATACTTGGACGAGCTATCGATGATTTTATCGACTTCTTTGATCAAATCATGAATCACATCATCATAAACACCGTGATGTAACTCGGTCTCAAATGCGGTAAAGGGATGCTTGCGCGCCGCTGAGCTGACCTCTGTCACGCCCTGCTTACTATAAAAAATATCGACGCGGCCATCACTGTTTAGCACGCAATTTAACTGACCGCCTTCGAGCATCATTTCGACGCGCTCGGGCATAAAAATATAATCATCCACATCAATAAGCTTTTTTTCTACTTCTCGCTTAAAAAACGACTTGATATCAAACATACATCCATCCTTTATTTTTAATAGTTTTAACCGGTGCGTGTCCTTATTTTAAAAATACTGATATTGCCAATACTACTGGCATCAGTGTTATAGGATTCAACCATACAGTCGCACGCCTGCCCCTGCCGTTATACTTATCTTTATGACGAGCGCTCAATATTGGTTTTACTGGTTTTTATTCATCGGGTGGCTAGAGCGTGCTTGATTTCTTTATCCTATAAGAGGCACGGCTGTTTTTTAAGGCGGGATATGTAAAACTGCGTTTGATGTTGGTAAAAGTGGATGGCTTGTTTAGAGGCTTATCACACCCAGCCTTTTTTGCGAAACGACTTTAGCACTTTGATAAATACTGCCATCTCATCAGGCGTGCCCAACGTTACGCGGTTGAACCCCGTGACAGGTGGAAAATCGCGACCGACCTTGATGCCACTGTCTCGCATTCTAGCGATGTAGGTTTTTAAATCACCTTTGATTTCATGAAAAATGAAATTGGTTTGGGATGGTAAGTAGCGAAGTTCAAGCTCGTCCAATACTGTTTCAATCATCTGGCGCGACTGATTGGTCGTGCGCAAACTTAACTCTAAAAACTCTGCATCATTTAATGTCGCAATGGCGGCGACCGCACCTGATAAGTTGGTGTTATCCATAGACATAAATGCTTCGACAGCTTCAATAGCTTGCGGGTTAGAAATCGCATAGCCCACTCGCATACCAGCCAAGGCACATAACTTTGAGAAAGTATGAATCACAATAAGATTGTCTGATAATCCTTGTTTTACCCACTCAACTCCACTCTCAAAGCTTGGGTCATTCACGTATTCTAAGTAGGCTTGATCTAATAAAAAGTAGTGGTTGTCTGGTGCGTTACCTATCCATGTTTTAAGCTGGTTCGTTGATGTAATGGTTCCGGTTGGATTATTAGGATTACAAACATATAACAAGCTAATACCGCTAAACTCGTCGGCCGCTTTTTTTAGTCTTTGAAGATCTAAATCATAGTTTTCGGCAGTTAATGGTATCTTGACTACAGACGCCCCGATAGAGTTTGCATACATTTCTGCACAATCAAACGTTGGCACAGGGATTACCATCTGAAACTCTTGGCCCTCCGTAAATGCTTTATGTTGCAGCATCTGAATGGTAGCTCGCATATTTTCAGTCGAGCCATTGCCTAATGAGATTTGGTTTTCTGCCACGCCGTGAATGCTGGCAACTTTACTCACGAGTGCAGCACGTGCATTATCTGGATAACGAAAACCTTCACTTAAAGACTCTGTAACGGCTTTTTTGGCAGAATCCGCCATGCCCAGCGAGTTTTCGTTCGCATTTAACTCTATCATTTTATTATTTTGCATGATGGACGATACACCTAACTGTCAGTGGAGAGTATGAGTAAGAATAAGATCAAATTTAATCATTGATCTCATATTAAGTGGCATTTGGTATGATTACAAGTTTTCCAAAACCAAAATATAAGTTATTAATTGCATTCGGCAAAAAGCCATATGATTTCAAGTGTTTAGCAGATCATAAAAAAGGTGAGCTACAAATATGCAACTCACCTTTTAAAACTTAAATACTAAGGGATGTTAATGACAATACAAATAATTTATTAGAGCAAATGCGCTTTTAGCTCTAAGACTTTGTCACGCGTTTTTGCGGCTTCCTCAAACTTGAGATCGCGAGACAGCTGCTGCATCTGCTTCTCTAAACGTTTGATTTCTTTGGCGAGCAAATCAGGGCTACGCAAGATACTGATATCAACATCAGGCAGGTTGCTCTTGACTGGGATCACTTGATTGTCATTGGCATCCACACTCTCACCGGTATCAATCTTATCGGTGATGCTACGGCGCGCACCTTTTGGCGTGATATTATGCTCGATGTTAAAGGCAATCTGCTTTTCGCGGCGACGATCGGTCTCCTCTATCGCCTTTTCCATACTCGGCGTCATACGATCGGCATAAAGAATCGCTTTACCATTTAAGTGGCGCGCGGCGCGGCCGATGGTCTGAATTAAAGATCTCTCAGAGCGCAAAAACCCTTCTTTGTCGGCATCAAATATCGCCACCAATGACACCTCAGGCATATCCAGTCCTTCACGCAAGAGGTTAATACCGACCAGCACATCGTGCACACCCGTACGCAGCTCATGGATAATCTGCATGCGCTCCACCGTATCGATGTCTGAGTGCAGATAGGCGACCTTGACATCGTACTCTTGAAGATAGCTGGTCAAGTCCTCCGCCATGCGTTTGGTCAAGGTGGTAATCAGCACACGCTCATCAAGCTCACGGCGTTTGGTAATCTCTGAGAGCACATCATCGACTTGGGTCAATACAGGGCGTATCTCAATCTCAGGGTCAATCAGCCCCGTCGGACGTACCACTTGCTCGACGACCTGCTCACTACGCTCAAGCTCATATTGTGCTGGCGTAGCGCTGACATAAATAGTTTTGGGCTTGATACGCTCCCACTCTTCAAACTTCATCGGCCGGTTATTCATCGCGCTTGGCAGGCGAAAACCATAGTTCACCAAGTTTTCTTTGCGTGATCTATCGCCTTTATACATCGCTCCAATCTGCGAGACCGTCACATGCGACTCATCGATAAACAGCAGCGCATCCTCTGGCACATAATCAAACAACGTCGGCGGCGCCTCTCCCCATGGCCGACCAGAGAGATGCTGTGAGTAGTTTTCGATACCATTACAGTAACCGAGCTGCTGAATCATTTCTAGATCGTACTGGGTACGCTCTTTGAGGCGCTGCGCTTCGACCAGCTTATTGTTGTCACGAAAATACTCAAGACGCGGCTCAAGCTCAGCACGAATGGTCTCGCTGGCGGCCTCAAGGCGATTACGCGGTGTCACATAATGCGACTTTGGATAAATAGTAATACGCGGCACGCTGCGCACGGTTTTGCCTGTCAAGGGATCAAACCATGTGATTTTTTCTACCTCATCATCAAACAGATGAATACGTACCGCGAGCTGCTCAGATTCTGCAGGGTAGATATCCAAAAGCTCACCGCGCAGACGGTAAGTACCACGGCCAAAATCCAGCTCGTTGCGGGTATATTGCATCTCGACCAGACGTTTGATAGTCGCGGTACGATCGATCTTGTCACCGACGACGACGTGCAAGAGCATTTTAAGATAACTCTCAGGATCACCCAGACCGTAGATACAAGAGACGGATGCGACAATGATGGCATCGCGGCGCTCAAGCAGGGCGCGCGTCGCAGATAGACGCATCTGGTCGATATGATCATTGATGGCGCTGTCTTTTTCGATAAAGGTATCACTGGCCGCCACATACGCCTCGGGCTGATAATAGTCATAATAACTGACAAAATACTCAACGGCGTTATTGGGGAAAAACGACTTAAACTCACCATATAGCTGGGCGGCAAGGGTTTTGTTGTGCGCCATGATAATGGTCGGGCGCTGAGTTTCGGAGATGACCTTGGCCATGGTATAAGTCTTACCAGAGCCCGTTACGCCAAGAAGTAACTGCTCATCCATTCCTTTATTGACACCATTGACCAATTTCTCAATCGCTTGCGGCTGATCGCCTGCTGGCTCAAAGTCGGTCACCATCTCAAAGGCGCGGCTTGATATCTGCGTCCCTGACGCATTGACACCACTGATTTCAGCTTCGCCTTGTAGCTGAGTGGCCAATTGATTTAACTGACGCGACGAGCGCGGTTCGGGCATTCGCATATTGGTTTTCTTCTTCTCAAGGTTTATAACAATATGGGGCCCCATCCGCCGTTTTTAAAGGTTAACCAATCGCTGCCCATTAGAGCTTTTTGTGTCCAAAAGACTCTTTTTTAAGTCAAATTATGATGCGGTGGCGATATATTTTACTGCCATGACCTCGGTGTCAGTCACCCTTGTTGAATAGAGTTGAATATAAAAATTCACAGAACGCCTGCAAACTTTACAAAGGCTTTCATGATTAACAGACCCATTACATGACCCCTTCATAAAGCCTATGCTTAACGGTTCCAACTGCGTGACAAACTGCTATCATTTATAACGAGTCATTCAGCAAGACCACGGATACATCAATAACAACAAGTTCAGTATTCTATTTAAGACCGTCTTAAACCAATGATTTTTTATTTACAATGATAATAATGGAGCAAAATATGAGAGAACGTTATGCAAGTGGTATCAATGATGAGACTGCCAAAAAAATGGTGGATTTGCTAAACGCCAATTTGGCCAACCTGATCGATCTAAGCATGGACAGCAAGCAGTGCCACTGGAATCTTCAGGGCACAGGTTTTATCGGTGTGCATCAGTTATTAGATGAGACCTATGAGCGCCTAACAGAAGCTTATGATACGGTAGCTGAGCGCATCGTAATATTGGGTGGTAAAGCCAACGGCATCTCAAAACGGGTGGTTGAGGACTCGATTTTAGAGACGTATCCCACCGATATCACGGAGGTCGATGAACATGTGCGCGAGCTGACCAAACGCTACAAAACCATCGCCGCCTCACTGCGCGAAGCAATCGATACCGCGGGTGATGCAGGCGATGAAGACACGACAGATCTATTGACAGAGGTGAGCCGTATCGTCGACAAAGACGCATGGTTTATCGGTGCCAATGCCCCAAAGAAGTAATACGGGCTTGATCTATAGCGGTCAAATCAATTTATAATTATAATTAATGAGAAATAATCATAGAAAAGCCACCAATAAAGGTGGCTTTTTTGTGGGTACGACTTTTGTGGTGATAAATATGCGATGTTTATTACTAAGGTCAACCTAACCACGCTTTGTCATTTATGCGCTGGTTGAGATACTGGCTGATGTCATAAAACATGCTATGAAAGATGCGCTTTACCTGCATCGCTAGGGGGTGTCAGTACGGCTGCATTTGGCACAGATAACGTGAGAATCGCTTCTTGAAACAGGGGATTGTCTCGAAACTGGTTTTCGATATCTTCAAATTTTTGCGCGATTTTTTCTTCTTTTTGGTTGCCTGCGATATCGACTGCAGCGACCATAAATATCTTTTTGGGACCGACCCATTCTAAATGCAGGTACGACACGCTATCGATATCAGGGTGGTTGAGCAGTTCACTGAGCGCATAATCGTGCATGCTATCAGACACTTTATAACCAACCAAAAAGTCGCGGTTACGACTGATCAAAAATATCGCCACAGCGCCCAATAACACGCCCACGATGATGGAGCCAAGCGCATCCCAAAACGGCTGGCCTGTATAAGCATGCATCCCCATCGCTGCCGCTGCGATTACCAAACCGACAACCGCTGCCAAGTCCTCGAAAAACACCCCGCGCAGTGTTGGATTGGAGGTGTCGACCACATAACCAATTGCACTGACATTGATGGCTTTGCCGTGTTTTTTGCTTTGCAGATAAGCCTGCACCAACGAAAAACCCTCGAGGACAAAGGCGATGGCCAAGATAACAAAGCCGATGGTATAGTTGGTCTCGCTCTCAGCGGCATTCCATTCGGTGATACCGGTGTAGATAGAGACGATAGAGCCTGCCATAAACACGCCAAAAGCCGCAATCATCGACCAGACATAGGACTCTTTACCATAGCCGAGCGGATGGCTTCTATCGGCAGGTTTGATGGACTTCTTTTCTGCGACTATCAGCAGCGCCCCATTGCCAGCATCCGCCCAAGAGTGCGCAGACTCAGCAATCATAGAGGCAGAGCCAGTCATAAAGGCCGCGACCGTCTTTGCAATGGCGATAATCAGATTTGCCCCAACAGCGATCAAGACCGTAATCAATGAACCCGCAGGCTTTTTATCTGCCGGCTTAGCATGGCGATGTGTCTGGTCGTCAGACTGGTTTTTGACAGTGCCTGTGCCGCGAGTACGGCCTCTCGGTGCTAACGCGTCATTCGATGTGGTGTCTTTTGGCTTGATGGTCATGTTAGCCTCGTTATCGCTGACTCATATAAACAGGTTATATAGGGCAGTAATACAAAGATAGTGAGATAAAAAGAAAACAGTCGCCTGCCGTGCAGATTGCCGGGCGTGCTCTAGCTACGCGGCTCACCGCCTCGCTCGCCAGTCATCTTATCGATATCGCAGCTGGGGCGGTGTGAGCTTTCCATACGCAGCTTTTTGCGCGCCAAGGCCGCATCGGCACGGCATTGCTGCATCTCGTTTTTGATCTCAAGAGGCGGCGCTGGCGTTGGCTTACCATTGTCATCGATTGCGACCATGGTAAAATAGCAGCTATTGGTATGGCGTACCGTACGCGCACGCACATCTTCGGCCTCAACGCGAATCCCCACCTCCATTGAAGTCGTACCCACATAATTGACACTAGCAGCAAATGTCACCAGCTCTCCGACATAGATAGGCTCCCGAAACATCACTTGATCGACCGATAGCGTCACCACATAGTTGCCGCTATAACGGCTGGCACAGGCATAAGCGACCTGATCGAGCATCTTAAGCAAATCGCCACCATGGACATTGCCGATAAAATTTGCCATATCAGGCGTCATCAGCACCGACATATACAATTCGTGGTTTAAAGGGGCTTTTTTGGCGGTGGAGCTGGTGTTGAACTGCGGCATAATGTTCCTTAAAGGGTTGTACACGTATTTATGTTTTTAGCTTGCTTATCATTTATACAGCAGCTCGCTATATATCACAAACGCCCCTGTGTCATCAGATGGTCTACATTGTGTAAATAAAATATAAATAATAGCCCATCGGCAGATATAGATAATTCAATATAAATAGAAAAACGACACAGTGGGACTGGGATGAATTTTATGCAGCATCACCATAATTTTTGTTACCAGCCCCATGCGACAGCGAAATATCAGCGTGCTACAATATTCAGTCTATAGTTGAGCCTCTTTACAGTTGAGCTACTTTACAATAGGCACTACACCGACAAAGGCCGCGCAAACCACCTATCAGTAGCACGTGGCCTATATAGTCATTGCCCGTTTTATTTAGGGCTAACTATATACCGACATCATGCCCTGATGACGATAAAAACGTTATATAATTAACATCAGCTACCCCCAACCACCCTTCACTATAAAAAGGATCCCTCATGAGCGAGTTGCAATTGTCTGACCGCGTCAATAGCATCAAACCATCACCAACGCTAGCGATTACCAATAAAGCCAAAGAGCTAAAAGCCTCTGGTAAAGACATCATCGGCCTAGGTGCTGGCGAACCTGACTTTGATACGCCAGAGCACATCAAAAAGGCAGCCATTGATGCAATCAATAACGGTTTTACCAAGTACACCGCTGTCGATGGTACGCCAGAGCTCAAAAAAGCCATCATTGATAAGTTCAAACGTGATAACGACATCAGCTATGAGCCAAATGAAATCCTAGTATCGGTCGGTGGTAAGCAGTCTTTCTTTAACCTTGCCCAAGCCTTTATCAATCCAGGCGACGAAGTCATCATCCCAGCGCCTTACTGGGTCAGCTATCCTGATATGGTCATCATCGCAGGCGGTAAACCCGTCATCGTCGAATGCCCAGCAGCACAAGACTTCAAAATCACCGCCGAGCAGTTAGAAGCCGCCATCACGGACAAAACCAAACTGCTAGTGCTAAACAGCCCATCGAACCCAACAGGTATGATCTATACGTTGGATGAGCTAAAAGCCATTGCGGAAGTATTGAAAAAGCACCCACAAGTCTATGTGGCCTCAGATGATATGTATGAGCACATTCGCTGGACGGGTGATAAATTCTACAATATCTTAAACGCCGCACCTGAGCTAAAAGAGCGCGCCATCATCCTAAACGGCGTATCAAAAGCCTATGCCATGACAGGTTGGCGCATCGGCTACGCTGGTGGCCCTGCCAAACTCATCGGCGCGATGAAAAAAGTACAGTCGCAGTCCACTTCATGCCCAACCTCTATCAGCCAAGTGGCCGCCGAAGCCGCCATCAGTGGTGACCAAAGCGTACTGGCACCGATGGTAGAAGCCTTTAAGAAGCGTTGTGATCTGGTCGTTGATGGTCTAAATGCCATTAAAGGCATCACGTGCCTGCGTCCTGATGGCGCATTTTACGTCTATCCTCAAATCAAGCCATTGATCAAAGCCGCTGGCCTGTCTTCATGTACAGAGTTTTCCGCATGGCTGCTGGATAAAGTCGGCGTAGCGGTCGTCCCTGGTGATGCCTTTGGTCTTGGCGGCTATATGCGCATCTCTTATGCCACTGACGAAGCGACGCTAAAAGATGCGCTATCACGTATCGAAAAAGCCGTGGCTGACTTGGACGTTGCTGAATAAGCAAAAAGGCTTTTAAGCTAAATAGCTTGATTGTTAAAAACTATAAAAAAGACGCCCCATATTTGTTATGTGGGCGTTTTTTTATGGCGGCTTTTGATAAAATAGCTCTCTTTTCTCATTAAAATGACAATCTTTGCAATTTATGCAAAAAAAGGCTTGACGTATTTTTTATCTTTGCTAGAATACGCCCCACTTAGCAAGAACTCGTTAGAGACTTTCTAAGTCTTGTTGTCACGTATCATGTACGTACAGCCTATTCTCCAATAGCTCAGTTGGTAGAGCAACGGACTGTTAATCCGTGTGTCCCTGGTTCGAGCCCAGGTTGGAGAGCCACATTTTAGTTGTAAAAATTTGAATTATTTTTAATTCAATTATGGCATTTGCCAAAACCCTCATCACTTTGATGAGGGTTTTTTTATGGTCGTCTGTTTTTTATGCAGTTTGGCTTTGTCAGCAGTCTGGTTTCTTTTAGCTCGGCGCTTGTAGCATGGAATTTAAGGAGTGTAACGCCTCGGTGGTATGGCGGCTAAGATCAGCAAATAAAGAGAAGATAGGCAGACAAAGAAAAGCCCCGAACCTAGGGCGATTGGTTCAGGGCTTACGGCGCTTCATGTTGTTGTTATTATTATTTCTTCCATGTCGACTTATCCTAAGTCATAAACAGTCATCTATAAGACAGCGGGCTGACCTGTGCTTTTATCGATACTGCCTCAACACTGCATCCTTGCCTCTCCTTGTGTTGATGGTTGTATTGTAGGGCAATCACTTTGATGCGCCTAGAGGCTAAAGACCTTATTTCGCGTAAGCATATGCTTACATTTGTACACCCGCTTACTTCCCCACTCGCCTTGTTTGGCGGCTCGTGACTTATCTAGAACCAATCTAGCCTACTACCCTATTCTATCCCAATAACTGCTGCTTTTTAGCATGCTCTTTAGAGACTTTTTCGCCTTCTTCTTTGCCCTCTTCTATTTTGTTATCTGTCTCTTTGATATCGTCTACTTCGGCTGTTGGGGCGTTTTTTTGTTGTTGCTCGGCTTCCTCTGGCTCATACTGCAGCGTCGTCATGACTGGAAAATGGTCAGAGCCTATAGACGGCAAACGCTGAATATCAACGACTGTGAAGCAAGCACTGTGAAAAATATGATCAAGCGCCCAGCGCAAAAATGGATAATTGACATGAAAGGTATTGATAAAATGGCGACCGATACGCGGGTCTAGCAAGCCTGAGATGCGCTGAAAGCGGCGCGTCGTCTTCGACCAAGCCACGTCATTGAGATCGCCTGCCAGTATGGCGGTTTGATCGTGCTCTTTGATGTGTTTGCCGACCATTAGCAGCTCGGCATCGCGAGTGGTCGATTTGTCGGCTTCAGTAGGACTGGGTGGCATGGGGTGTAGGCAGTATAGCCAAATCACTTGACCATTTTGCAGGCGCAGCTGTGAGTGAATCGACGGTATGTCATCTATCATCAAATACTTGACCTCAGGATCGATCAGTTCAAGTTTCGAGTATAGGTGCATGCCATATAAATTGTCTAATGGCACCTTGACGGTATAAGGATAGTCTGGCTCAATCTGCTCCAGTGCTTTTTCCCACTTTTTATCACTCTCTAAGGTGATTAAAATATCGGGCTGCTTTTGCTTGACCAGCTCGACCAGCTTTTGGGTATGATCATTGGGCGTTAGGACATTTGACACCATGAGTTTTAGTTGATGCGCTTGCCCTGCAGGTTTGGATTTTGCTTGTTGTACTTCTTTTTTCCATAGTTTGGTATAGGGCAACACCATTCTTAGCTGAAACGCCAATGTGATGCTCAAAACCACAAACAATAACCACTGCCCTAGCTGCCAGTCTGGCCAAAATACCAGCATACCAACCCAAGCGATCACCCCCAGCACCATGATCTGAATACGAGGAAACTCGACACCGCGCACCCACCAATTATCCAGCGGCAGCCAGCCCCAAATCGTCACAAACGCGACAAGCCCTGCTAGCCACTGGACAGAATAATATAATAGTGAAAGATCCATAGTATGTATTAACCGTTGATTGAAATTTTGGTTTGCCGCTGCATAAGATATGTTGGGTGTTCAGGCATCTTTAGGCGTACGGCTCACGATACTGATGCTAGCGCTTACTTTAGCACTTCAATCCAGTGACGCCTACTGCTACAGCCGAATTATATGACAACAACTATAAAACATTACAATGTCAAGTATCTGCATACTAATAACATCACGTTATAATCAACATAGCAAATAGTGTATAAAAAACCGCTAAAAACCGCCAAAACGCCTTGCTTTTTGGGAGCATTCACGGCATTGTTATTGGTTGGCGATGCAACAAATAATTGTAAATAGGATTAGTTTTCATGAGTAATTTAACAGTAGGCTTGGTGGGCTGGCGCGGTATGGTTGGCTCAGTGTTAATACAGCGCATGCAGCAAGAAAAAGACTTTGATGGTATTACGCCCGTGTTTTTTTCGACCAGTAACGCAGGTGGCGATGCGCCAAGCTTCGCTGGCGTACAGACCAGCCAATTAAAGGACGCTCATGATATCGACGCACTCGCAGCTTGTGATGTGATTATTACCTGTCAGGGCGGCGACTACACCTCAAAGGTGCATCAGCCCCTACGCGATAGCGGCTGGAATGGCTACTGGATCGATGCGGCCAGCACCTTGCGTATGGCAGATGACAGCATCATTATCCTTGATCCAGTCAATCGCAATGTCATCGATAGCGCGCTCGCCAGTGGCAAAAAAGACTTTATCGGTGGCAACTGTACGGTATCATTGATGCTGATGGCGATCGGTGAGCTGTTTAATAAAGGCTGGGTAGAATGGGTCAGCGCCATGACTTATCAGGCGGCGAGTGGCTCTGGCGCAAACAACATGCGTGAGCTCATCGAAGGCATGGGCGTACTACGTGATGCGGTCAAGGACGAGCTGGCTGATCCTGCCAGCGCTATCTTGGATATCGACAAAAAAATCGCGCAGACCCAGCGCGCAGATGACTTCCCTAAGCAGTATTTTGGTGTACCGCTCGCAGGCAGCCTAATCCCTTATATCGATGCGCAATTAGAAAACAAGCAATCGCGCGAAGAATGGAAAGGCGGCGTCGAAACCAACAAAATCCTTGGCAACTCAGCGGCCAATACCATCCCTATCGATGGTATGTGTGTGCGTATCGGTGCCATGCGCTGCCACGCTCAAGGTCTAACCATCAAGCTCAAAAAAGACATCCCGCTAGAGGAAATCGAAGCGGCGCTAAAAAATAGCGGCAATAAATGGTTAGATGTGGTCGAAGACGACAAAGAAGCCACGATGAACCGCTTAACGCCTGTTGCCGTAACAGGTACCTTGACTGTGGCGCTAGGACGCCTGCGTAAGCTAAACATGGGACCTGAATATCTCGGTGCATTTACTGTGGGTGATCAGCTACTGTGGGGCGCAGCCGAACCCTTACGCCGTATGCTAAACATCATCCGCAAGCAAAACGCCTGATTTTACAACTCAACTATGAAGTACAAAAAAGACAGCAGATGGCTGTCTTTTTTTATATCGATTTTAGGTTCACTCCTCATAACGCGCTATGAGCCGCACATAATCGCGCATAATATAAATAGCAACAAAATTGAGATTGGCATCCCTGTCCCAATAAACCCTTAACAATGCTATAATTAGCGCCATTTCCATAGCTTACATAGCGGTTATCATATGCAATTTGTCTTACACAAAACGGCCAGCGGCGAGACGCGTGCGCGCCGTGGCACTGTCCATCTCAATCATGGCGACGTACAAACGCCTGCCTTTATGCCTGTCGGTACGTATGGCACGGTCAAAGGTATGCTGCCGCGCGATATCGAAGCCATCGGTGCTGATATCATCCTTGGCAATACGTTTCACTTATGGCTACGTCCTGGTACTGAGGTCATCGACAAGTTTGGCGGTCTGCACAAGTTTATGCATTGGGATAAGCCTATCTTGACCGACTCAGGCGGCTTTCAGGTCTTTAGTCTTGGTGCAATGCGCAAAATCACCGAAGAAGGCGTTAATTTTAAGTCGCCTATCGACGGTGCCAAGGTGTTTTTGTCACCAGAAAAGTCGATGCAGATTCAGTACAGCTTAAACTCAGACATCGTCATGCAGTTTGATGAGTGCACTCCCTACCCTGCCACTCACGACGAGGCCAAAAAGTCTTTAGAGCTGTCATTACGTTGGGGCCAGCGCTGCGTCGATGAGCATAACAGACTGGGCAGCACCAATGCGCTGTTTGGTATTATTCAAGGCAGTATGTACCCAGATCTACGCCAGCAATCGCTCGAGGGCCTGCTTGAGATTGGTTTTGATGGTTATGCCATCGGCGGCCTATCTGTCGGCGAGCCAAAAGATGAGATGATGGATGTACTAGACTACATCCCAGATGCGATGCCAGCAGACAAGCCGCGCTATCTGATGGGTGTGGGCAAGCCTGAGGACATCGTTGAGGCGGTACGCCGCGGGGTCGATATGTTTGACTGTGTCATGCCCACTCGTAACGCCCGTAATGGCCATTACTTCGTCACAGGCGATACTGACAATGCAGGCGTGGTGCGTATCCGCAATAGCCAGTATCGTAACGATGAAGGCCCACTAGACCCTGAGTGTGATTGCTATACTTGCCAAAACTTTAGCCGTGCCTATTTATACCACCTCAATAAATGTAAAGAGATGCTAGGCGCGCAGCTGGCTACCATTCATAACCTGCGTTATTATCAGCGCTTGATGCAAGGCATCAGAGACGCTATTGAACAAGACACCTTTGATGCCTTTGTCAGTGAGTTTTATGCTAAGCGTGGTCAAACGGTGCCTGAGCTAAACCTACGCTAACTCTTTAAACGTTCATCTATCTCTCTGTATCTGTATCTATCATTCAGACCAAAAAAGGGCTTAAGAAAATTCTTAAGCCCTTTTTACTGCTTGACTGATGCATGCGCCATTCAAAAAGGTTGATGGCCAAACGTTTTAATCCATCAATGTGGTCACAAACACGATAACCACTGCGATTGGCGCTACAAACTTGGAGATAATCTGCCATAGCGTCCACGTACCGTTAGACAGACCAAGCTCTTGCTGGACACTACGCTGATCCATTTGCCAGCCAAGGAAGATAATCGCCGCCAGACCCGTAAGTGGTAGGATAAACTTACTGGTGAGCTTATCTAAAGCATCAAAGACACCGTTGCCCATGATCGTAAAATCAGCCCATAGGTTAAACGACAACAAGGCTGCGATACCAAGTAGCCAAATCACAATACTTGCCACGATGGTCGATACTGTACGGCTCATCGAGGTACGCTCTTCTAAAAACTCCACCGTCGGCTCAAGTAGCGAAATCGATGAAGTGATAGCGGCAAAGGTAATCAATAAGAAAAACAAAGTACCGATGATCGTACCTGCGCCCATGCTACCAAAGGCAATTGGTAAGCTGACAAAGATAAGACCAGGACCTGAGGCAGGATCTAAGCCATTGCTAAAGATAATCGGGAAGATTGCCAGACCAGCGGCCAAGGCAATCACGGTGTCCAATATTACCACTGTACGGGCGGTCTTGAGTAAGTTAACTTCACGGCCCAAATAAGAGCCATACGCAATCATAATGCCCATACCGATAGATAGGGTAAAGAACGCATGACCAAGCGCAGCAAGCATCACGTCTGCAGTCAGCTTGCTAAGGTCTGGAGCAAATAGGTAAGCAACCGCTTCACCAAATCCGCCATTCATGACGTTATAACCGACGATGACAAACAAGATAAGACCCAATAATGGCATTAACACCTTGGCGGTTTTTTCGATACCACCTGTCACCCCCATACCGACGATGATAGCCGTCAATACCATAAACACAGTATGCCAAATGGTCAATGTGCCGGCTGAGGCCAGCATAGCATCAAATGTCGCACCAACTGCGTCGCCATCCTGGCCAGCAAACTCACCTGAGGCGATTTTGGTGATGTAGTTTAGCGCCCAGCCACCGATGACACTATAAAACGATAAAATTAAGAAACCGCCCAAAATACCTGACGCACCCACGATACCCCAGCTGCGTGATTTGCCTTGGCTGGCGGCCACATCAGCAAAGGTATTGACTGGGTTTTTTTGCCCGCGGCGACCGATCAACCACTCAGCGACTAGAATCGGAAAACCTACTAACGCGATACAGAATAAATAAGCGATAACAAAAGCGGAACCCCCACTTTCACCGACCATATATGGAAATTTCCATATATTTCCTAACCCAACTGCCGACCCTACCGCTGCTAGCACGAAGCCAAAGCTTGAGCTCCATTGTGCATGTTCTTGTTTATTCATAGCCATCTTTTCCGTCCTCTTGCTTCAATTAACACCACTGATAACCTTCCTTGATTATCATAAGCCGCCCATCATAATGCTTAAGCGAATTATTAAACGCCCCGATATGAAGCGTCCAGTAACATTAAGAAAAAATTGTTTACAATACCGTAAACGCTCAGTTTCTGCTAAGCAACCAAAAAAGTCAAGTGCCCATAAATACAAAAAGCCATAACAATTGGTTATGGCTTGCTATCATTTTACCTATAACTAACAAGAGTTTGGACTATCAACAATTCTTTTTATCATGAACTATGGCTAATCCTAATCAATTGTCTACTAATTACTTAGCGCACGACACCGCGTCGGCTGTTTTGTAATGAGTCGATAAGCAGCTGAATCTTTGGCTCTTTCGGCAGTAGCTCGTTATGCAACACTTCAAGCGCTTGTACAGTGGTCAGACCAGATCTAAAAATCGTACGATACGCTTGACGCAAAACATCAATTGTCTCTTTTGACCAGTTTTTGCGGCGCATACCTTCGACATTGAGGCCATGGGTTTTGGCAGGATTGCCAGACACCATGGTAAAGGCTGCCACATCTTTTAAAATCAGACTTGCCCCACCGATCAGACTATAGTCATCTACCGTACAAAACTGATGAATACCAGAGTTGCCACCGATGATGGTATGGTTGCCGATAGTGACATGACCCGCTACCCCCACATTATTAGCCAACACATTGTGATCGCCTATCACGCAGTCGTGAGCCACGTGGGTGTTGACCATCAACAAATTATGACTGCCTATCTTGGTCAACTCGCTGTCTTGGGCTGTGCCGCGGTGCAAGCTGCAGGCCTCACGAATGGTATTATAATCGCCAATCTCAAGCCAAGTACGCTCGCCTGCATACTTCAAATCCTGCGGATCTTCACCAATACTGGCAAACTGATAAAACTGATTGTGCGCGCCGATACGAGTCAGCTTGGTCACGACCACATGACGATGCAACACCGTATGCGCGCCGATGCTGACATCATCCCCGACGATACAGTACGGGCCAATGGTTGCAGTCTCATCTATCTGAGCGGAGGGTGAGATGAGTGCTGTTGGATGGATCTGACTCATAATGTGGGCCTTTGTATCTTCTGGTGCGAATAAATGGTAAAACACTGACCGTCAGTCATAACTTATCAAACAAACCAAAGTCAGTCTTGCGACAAAATATCGATGCTCATTATAATTCTTCTTGTCTGTTTTGACATAACTCTTTAGATACTGATGAGCCTAAAAGTTATCAGCCAATTTTATTGCTCTTGACGAGCAATCATCACCTGTGCACTCGCCGCCAGCTCGTCTTCAACATGGACGGTACAGTCAAACTTATAAATACCGCGCTTTTGCATCACAGTTTTTGCCCGAATAATCAGCTGATCACCAGGGATAACGCGGCGCTTAAAACGAACCTTGTCTACCCCAGCAAACAAATACAGATAGCCATCTTCGGCAGTTAATCCTGCGCTGATAAACCCAAGCACCCCTGATACTTGAGCCATACACTCGACCATCAGCACGCCTGGCATGATAGGCTCATTGGGGAAATGCCCATTAAAAAACTCTTCATTAATGGTGACATTTTTGACCCCAGTGATGCATTCACCAGGGATACAGTCGATCACTTTATCGACCAGCATAAAAGGATAGCGATGCGGTAAGTAGTGCTTTAGCGTATGATAAGTCAGAGGCAAAGTCAGGCCTTGCTCAGCCAAGCTTTTCATGTTGGTATCATTTAAAATATCTATGTCGTTGCTGCTCATATGCCGCGTCCTTGCTCATTGCTAAGTATAAAAGGATTAAAGGGTTAAAATATTGGATATTATATGGTTAACTATTAAAGGTTGTAAAAGAGAGTGATATCCTGTGGTCAGTCAAATCAGCGCTCATCGCGACCGAGCTGGCGAAACCTAACTGCAGCGCGTCGCCAATTGGCAGTTGGCATGGCCGCGGTACCTGAAGAGTAAGAGCCTGCTTGTTTGATGGATTTGGTCACCATCGTCATACCCGACAATGTAACATCATCAGCAATCTCGATGTGGCCAGTGATACCGACCGCGCCACCAATGATACAGCGTTTACCGATGTGCGTACTCCCAGCGATACCGGTGTGCGCGGCGATGGCCGTCCCATCACCGATATGCACGTTGTGCGCCACTTGCACCAGATTGTCGATAATCACATGATTACCGATGACGGTATCATCGATAGCACCGCGGTCGATACAAGTCTGACTGCCAATACGGACATGATCACCGATGATGACTCGGCCTAACTGCGCAATACGCTCCCACCCGGTCGTGCTTGGGTCGTTGGTCGGGGCAAAGCCAAAACCTTCTGAGCCAATACTTGTACCAGCATGCACTCTGACATGATCGCCGATGGTACAATCATGACCGATGACCACTTGTGATTTGATGACACAATCGCTGCCGACCCTCGTACCTGCCTCAATCGTCACATGGGCAGCCAGCGCTGTTCGCGCCCCCAGCTGCACCTGCTCGCCTATCACACAAAACGCCCCTATGCTCACCTGCTCGCCGATGATGGCACTATCGGCAATCACCGCACTCGGATGAATACGACTCGAGGCTGACTGATAAGCAAATAACTGACTGGCGCTGGCGTAAGCCAAGTATGGATTTGCGACCACCAACGCCAAGGTTGATGCGGGTACTTGCTGGCGATGGTCTGCTGTGACTAACACAGCCCCTGCCTGACTGTCTGCCAAACTGGAGAGGTAACGAGAATCAGCCAAAAAACTCAGCTGCGTGTCATTGGCTGTCGTCAGACTACCGATACCGCCAAGCTTTTGGCATAACTGCTCAGTGCTCAGCTCTGCTTTATTTCTAACCGGCTGGCGCTGCTCAATTTGGGTGATAATTTGCTCAATCGTTATCATAGTTATTATTAGTATGAAGTAAGAATAAAAGTCGTATTATAAATAAGACAGTCATCAAGCTGCTATATCAGCTTGATGACCAATTTATCTAGTACCATCTATTTATACCACACAAGTTATTGTGCCGTATAAATAAGATCAAAAAGCCAAAACGCTTCAGATGGCCGCTACGTTAGAACGTATTACCAATCTGGAACTGTACCTTTTCGGTCTCATCACCTTCTTTGTCACCGATAGGCATCGCATAACTCAAGGAGATAGGGCCAATTGGCGTATACCAAGTGATACCAGCACCAGCACTAAAGCGCAAGTCATTGTCTTGAGTCAATAATGGTACGCCAGTATCAGCACCCGTATCAGGGTTTACGAAAGTACGGTCTTCTTTATCGGTGGTATCAAAGACTTGCCCGCCCTCTGCAAATAGTACGGGACGCACTTGGTCAGCCCAGTCACCTTTAAATGGCATGGGCAATACCAGCTCAGCCCCAAAACTGGCCAGCGCGTTACCACCGATTTCTTCGTCTTTATAACGCACATCATCATTGATGGCATCATAATATGTCTGTGACTTTGGTCCAAGTGTTGAGGCTTCATAACCACGAACAGAGCCATAACCACCAGCGTAAAAGTTTTCATAAAACGGTAAATCATTACCATAGCCAAGCTTAGTATAACCACGTGCTATCCAATCCTTATAAATCGGATAATAAATATTGCCGCGGTACACAAGTTTTTGATAGCTGGTATCACCAAGGCCGATGGTCGCATCAACGGTATGGCTCATACCTTTGGTTGGGAATACAGGACGATCTAGGGTGCTATAGTCCCAGCCGAATAGTAGATTATAGGTCTGATAGTCGTTTTTAAAGCCAGTACGACCTGAAAGCTGCTCTTTACCTTCTTCATCAATAAAGGTGAACTGCTCAAAAGTTCCACCATCATCGATTAACTGCTGGACGTTTGAAACCCCTAAGAAGCGGCCACCCCGTACTGAGGTATTATCCACGTTGAGACCTGCGCTGACGCGTTTGGTTTCATCGACAGGATAGCTGTAGTTGAGCGTGGCACCATAGGAGTCGGTCACATAGTTACTGACGTTTCTGTCATCATACTTGGTCTCACGATAATACGCACTCAAACCTTGAGAGACACCGTTTTCGGTAAAATACGGATCGGTATAGCCCAAACTATATGAGTCGCGGGTCTCTGAGCGAGACAGCGCGGCTTTGACTCGGTTACCTGTACCCATAAAGTTGTTTTGGGTCAAATCCAACTGGAAGGTCACACCACCACTTTGTGAATAACCAGCAGCAATGGTCGAGCTACCTGAAGGCTGCTCTTCTACCGTGTAATGTACGTCTACTTGGTCTGGCTGGTTGGGCACTGGTTTGACATCGACATTGACGGCTTTAAAAAACCCGGTGCGCATCAGACGCGTGCGTGACAATTGGATTTTTTCGCTAGAGGCAAGCGCGCCTTCTAGTTGGCGCATCTCACGGCGCAGTACTTCGTCTTGGGTTTTGATATTGCCCGTAAAGTTGATACGGCGCACGTAGATAGGACGGGCAGGATCGATAAAGTAATCCACATCGACCATTTTGGTATCGTCATTGATACGTGGTACTGGTCTGACTTGGGCCAGATAATAGCCTTCGTTGCCATAACGGCGCTTGAGCTCGGCGGTGGTTTCATCAAGTTTGGCTTGCGAGTATTTTTCGTTTGGAGAAAAGGTGACCAGCTCTTGTAGCTCAGTCGTCTCAAACGTCGGCTTACCTAAAAAATTGACCTCACCAAACTGGTACTGTTCGCCTTCGCTTAGGCTAACTTCGATAAACACACTGCGCTTATCTTCGCTGATGTTAAGTACCGCATTGTCGACGGCAAAACGCACGTAACCGTCATTTTGGTACAAGGCTTTTAAGTTTTCCAAACTGGCCGCCAGCTTTTCTTTGGCATAGCGATCAGATTTAGATAACAGGCGTGTCCAAGAAGATTCTTTTACGGCAAAGACATCTTTGATCTCATCATCGCTGAAGTGCTTGTTACCGATGATATTGATATCGACGACTTTGGCAGGCTTGCCTTCGATAAAGCGTACATCGAGCTTGACACGATTGCCATCGAGTAGCGTTTGGTCGACTTCGATATTACTATTGTAATAGCCTTGGCTGATATACTGCTGCTGCAGCTCGTTGGCGACGCCTTGTAACGTCGCTTGCTTGAGTACATCACCGACAGACAAACCTGCGTTGCTCAGTCCTTGCTCTAGTCCTTCTTTTGGGATGAGCTTATTGCCCTCAAAGTTGACTTCGGCGATGGTAGGACGCTCAACGACATCAAAGCGTAACTGACCGCCTTCGACACGGCTTTGAATGTCCGCGAAGTTTTCGGTCGCATATAGTGCCTTAATACTGGCCGCCAAGCTGCTGTCATTTACCGTATCTCCTACCGTGATAGGTAGAACCGGATAGAGGCTATCGGGGGTTAGACGTTGTAAGCCATTAAAACCGATGTCAGTCACTACAAATTCTGCAGCCTGTACCGGCATACTCATCATCGCTACCACTAACGGCAACCCTGCCGCGCTCATAAATAAAGGCGTACGCATAAACACTATCCGTCAATAAAAAAAATTGCTTAAGTTAAGTTAAAAAGCACATGTTGTCTTGTCCATTTGCCATAAAGTCGCATGCTTCGGCGGACAAGACTCAGAACACTTTATATAAAACGCATCATAAAATAAACTAAAAATTACGATTAGTACAGAGACGGCGGCACAAAGCTACTCTGCCGTCACACCCGCAATCGCTGCCCGATACGCGTAAAACCATTAGTGCATCTTGCCTTATCACCCAAACGCTTGGGCAAACCATCAAAACAATCGGCTGATATCATTACCAATTGCTAACACCATGAAACCTGCCAGCAAGAGTAAACCGATATTAAGTCCAGCCATTTGTACGCCTTCTGAGAGCGGCTTACCGCGAATCAGCTCTATGAGATGATAAACGATATGCCCTCCATCCAATACAGGAATGGGCAAAAGGTTGAGCACTGCCAGACTCAGACTGATCAGCGCGGCGGTAGACAATACCATCTGCCAGCTAATATCGAAGCTTTGTTTGGCGACTTTGGCAATGGTAATCGGGCCTGATAAATTATCGAGACCAATCATACCTGAGAGCATTTTGCCCATCGAGCTGACCGTCATCACCGCCAGCTGTTCGGTTTTTTCAAACGACTTGACCAGTGACTCGCCTGGACCATAGACCACTGTGGTTTTATAATCATCAGGAATGACAATCTCAGACTGTGCCACCATAGCACCAATTTGCCCAAAGTCGTTACCTAAATTGTCTTTTTTGCCCTGCGGCATGATGGCCAATTGTACAGACTTACCCTCTCTTAAGACGGTAAAATTGAGTAAAGTCTCAGGATTGTCGCGAATGATGCGTGTGGCACTGATCCAGTCTGCGATGGCGACATCATTAATCGCAGTGATGCGGTCACCGACCTTGAGGCCTTGACGATTGGCGGCACCATCGGGCGTCAGCTCACCGACGATAGGGGCGATCGTCGGTTGCCATGGCAGCATGCCAAAGCTGCTCAGCGCATCTTTTCCATGGTCATCGCCTTGCATAAACTCATCCACAGGCGCGTAGTAGGTCTTGGCGGCGTTGTCATCAGCTTGTAGCGTGACACTTATATTGTCCGTCTCGCCCATGCGTCCAGCGAGACGGTAATTAATCCCTTCCCACGTCTGCACCTCATGACCATCGATGGCGACGATTCTATCGCCAACGGGCAGCTGAGCGGTGGCTGCGGGCGTATCAGGCAACACCTGCCCAATCTTTGTCGCCAACTGCTCAGATGGGGTCATAAACAACACCCAAAACAAGCCAATCGCAATGACAAAGTTCATGATAGGGCCTGCTGCGACGATAGCGATTTTTTTTAGCGGATGCTGACGGTTAAATGACAAATGCTGCTCATCGGCTGCCACCTCGCCTTCTCTCTCATCGAGCATTTTGACATAGCCGCCCAGTGGCAGTGCCGAAATCCGATAATCAATACCGCTTTTTTTGCTGGTCCAGCCTGCGACTTTGGGGCCAAAACCAATAGAGTATGTCAGCACCTTAACACCGCACAGGCGCGCCACGATATAGTGCCCCCATTCATGCAGGGCAATGAGCGGACCTAAGACAAAAATGGCCGCAAGGAGCGTCAATAAAAACGTCATGATGTCTTCTCAATATGGTTTTTCAGCAAGTTCTCTCGTACAAGGCTGATTTGCAGGACTTCTATTCTTATAGCGTCTGCGCCGCTTATATGGATTTTGCCACCTTGGCCACCAATGCCTCAGTATGCCGACGCGCTAGCTGGTCAATCGACAATATATCTTCTATATCCGCCGACGCCGCTAACAGCGGTACTTGTATCTCACTAAGTGCCTGCTCATTGATATCAGCAATATCTGTCAAACGAATTTGTCCTGCCAAAAACGCGGCCACGGCAATCTCATTGGCGGCATTGAGTACAATGGTCGCCTGCGTACCCGCTTGCATGGCTTGTCTCGCCAAACGCAAACAGGCAAACTTTTGTAAATCAGGCTCGATAAATTCTAGGCCGCTTAGCGCATACAAGTCCAAAGGCTGCGAGCCGCTATCAATACGCGCAGGATAGCTGAGTGCATGAGCAATGGGCGTCTTCATATCTGGGCTGCCCAGCTGCGCCAAAAAGCTGCCGTCGCTATATTCTACCATTGAGTGAATGATACTTTGTGGATGAATCACCACATTTATTTTATCCTCACTCAAATCAAACAAATGACAGGCTTCTATCAGCTCAAGCCCTTTGTTCATCATCGTTGCCGAGTCAACCGATATTTTTTGTCCCATCGACCAATTGGGATGTTTGACGGCTTCAGCGACACCAGCTTTCTGCATCTGCGCAAATGACTGCTGCAAAAATGGCCCACCAGAGGCGGTCAACCACAGCTTACGCACCCCGTGCTTTGGCTGGTGAATCTGGCGGCTGTCTTGTTGGATATCTACCGGCAAGCACTGAAAAATTGCGTTGTGCTCTGAATCTAAAGGTAACAAGGTAGCATGGTGCGTTTTTACCGCATCGATCATTACCTGTCCTGCCATCACCAGCGCTTCTTTATTAGCAAGCAAGATACGCTTGCCTGCGCGCGCGGCGGCTAATGTAGAAGGCAGCCCTGCTGCACCAACAATGGCAGCAACGACCGTATCGGTTTGGCTATCGGTGGCGATATCTATAAGCCCTGCTGCGCCCCCGACGACCTCGATATCAAGCTTCGCTGCGCTCAGACGCTGAGCAAAATCATCGACTGCGGCTGCCGGTACGTTGACGCGCTTTGGCACAAACTGCTGACACAGCGCAAACAGTTTGTCCAAACGATGGTATCCCGACAAGGCATAGACTTGGTACTGCTGCGGATGGGCCGCCAAAATCGCCAACGTACTATCGCCAATCGAGCCAGTTGCGCCTAATACGGCGATACGTTGCATCATAACCATCGTTGCCTATCAATAATACAAAAAAATAAAAATAAAGCCTAACTGGATAAATCCAAGCAAGACACTTTTATACCACCATCAAACCAAAGTATTGCAGCGCCCAAAAGCCGAGCGCAAATATCGGCGTGGCAGACAATAAGGAATCAATACGATCAAGGATACCGCCATGCCCTGGCAAGATTGTCCCTGAGTCTTTGACACCAGCACGGCGTTTGAGCATTGACTCAAACAAATCGCCGAGTACCGAAGCCAATATCGTCAGTACAGATAGTGCGGCAAAGGCGATCAGCGGCACCCCTGTCAGCTGTAGCTTAAAGACGCTGATGGCCACAACGACGAGCAGCCCTGTGACAATACCACCAGCCAATCCTTCCATACTTTTATTGGGTGAAACGTTTGGTGCCATTTTTCGACGACCAAGCTTGCGCCCAACAAAGTATGCCCCACTATCCGCGCACCACACCAATAAAAACACATACAGCAGCCACCAAGCCGATAGCTGCCACAGATAAAACATAGCTGTGATGGCGGCGGTTAATATCACCGCGCCCATCAAGCCCAGCTTTTTTCCATACCAATTGGTCGTCGTCGGAAAGACCCGAACCCAAGACAGCGCCATCAGCCATATGGCGAGCGATGCGGCCCACCAAAACAGCCACGTCACTTTAAACAGCAGTGACACCAAGGTCAGCGCCAAAACCAAGAGCACAAATAACGCTGGCTGACGCCATTTGGGCATCAGCTTGGTCCATTCATGAGCGGCGATGATTACCCCTATCGCCAACAGCGGCGCAAACAAAATTGGTGTTTGGCTCGCAAACATTGCAATACCAACGATAATAACGAGAACAATTGCCGTCTTAATCCGTTGCCACATACTTATTGAGCCTTATAATAATGAAAAACGTATGGTCAAAAAATGCATTATAGCAGCTAATCTACAATAGCCCACTCATTGCTACTGACTGCAACAAAAGCGGTTTATTATTTCATAAGCACGCGGCCTTAACCACGGTGAATAATCACTACTAAAAGCGTAGCAGGCTTTTAAGGCACAAAAAAGACAAGCAGCAAGCAAGTATCAGACACGCAAGTATCAGATAAGACGTTAGGGTCGTTTAGGGTAATTGCTGCGCGCAAGCGACTTGCTCGCTGGTTTTACCAAAACGGCGTTGGCGCTGGGCAAACTCTGCAACCATCGATGCCAGCTCTGCTGCGCTAAACTCAGGCCATAGGGTTTTGGTAAAAAACAACTCAGCATAAGCGGACTGCCACAATAAAAAGTTCGATAATCGGTACTCACCGCCCGTCCGTATCAGCATATCGACCGCTGGGGCGTCTGCTAACTGGACATGGCGGCCAAGCAAGTCTTTATCGATATCATCAGCACACAGCTCCCCTATCTGCACCTGTTTGGCCAACTGTTTGGCAGCATGGGCAATATCCCACTGCCCACCATAACTGATGGCAATGACCAATGTCATGGCATCAAAATGCGCGGTTTTTTCTTCTGCATCGGCCATCAGTGCTTGTAAGTCCGCACTGAGCGGACTGCGATCTCCGATAAACCGTAAGCGAATACGGTATTTGTCCATCCGCGGCATTTGCTCATGAATGGTCGAGGTTAAAAGCTGCATGAGCAGCGCCACTTCACTCGGCGGGCGTTGCCAGTTTTCGCTAGAAAAAGCAAATACCGTCAAAACCTCGATACCAGTATCGACACAGTATTCGACAATAGGGTCTAGCGCATCTTTGCCTGCCACATGTCCATGGCCTTTGGGTAGATGATTGGCTTTGCCATAGCGGTTGTTGCCATCCATGATGATGGCGATATGACGGGGTAGAAGAGCAGGAGCCAAGGCGGCTGAAGTAGACATAGGCTAGCTTGCTTATTGTTGAGATGGTTTAATAATAACGCGTGTCATGACGGCAAAAAAGCCAAAAAGATAAGATGTGGTGATTATTCACAAACTTATCATAAAGCAGTCTGCTACGGCTTTATGATTGACGACACAATAATAAGCAGCCAATCGCACTGGCGCAGTGGCTGCTAAACGACATATAGTCCATTGGAAATAAAACTTTTATAGATAGGGCTGCGCGACTGGTATAAACGTTACTTGCGTGCTGCTATCGTTCGATACGGCGCAACCTGCATTTAAAAACAGCATCCCAGTCGCGCTCTGCCATCAATCGTTATACTTCCATCAGCTCGCTTTCTTTTTTACTCAAACGGCTGTCGATGGTCTCGATGTATTTGTCAGTGATTTTTTGAATATCATCACTAGCGCGGCGCTCGTCGTCTTCTGAGATCTCTTTTTCTTTTGCTAGATCTTTTATGTCATTCATCATATCACGGCGGATATTACGAATCGAGACGCGGCTGTTTTCTGCTTCACCGCGCGCCAGTTTTTGCATATCGCGGCGGGTTTCTTCTGTCAATGCTGGCATCGGCACACGAAT
This sequence comes from Psychrobacter sp. L7, assembly GCF_002810365.1. Lineage (NCBI taxonomy): Bacteria > Pseudomonadati > Pseudomonadota > Gammaproteobacteria > Moraxellales > Moraxellaceae > Psychrobacter > Psychrobacter sp. L7. Next base: position 199,178 of record NZ_NEXR01000003.1, on the reverse strand, counting down.
CACATCAGCGGTCATCGGGTTCAATCCCAAATCCGCTTCGCGAATGGCCTTGTCCACGGCCTGTACCATCGTACGGTCAAAAGGCTGTACAAGCAATGTGCGCGAGTCTTCGACGTTGACACTGGCCACTTGGTTGAGCGGTGTGTCGGCGCCGTAGTAGCTGACCATCACGCCAGATAGCATGCCTGGATGGGCGCGGCCTGTACGTACCTTACTAAAGGTGTTTTCAAGCGCTTCTAAGGTTTTTTGCATACGGGCTTCGCCGTCTTGCTTAATCTCTTTAATCATTGTGCATCCTTATTTATCGCTGTCGATAAATCATTCATGGTTGTTAATAGATAGTTATTTTTCGGCAATTCATCGCTCGTAGCAGAGCGCTTGACCGCGTATATTGGGCAATATTATGCCCATTAATATTAATGATAGACGCGCGTGCCTTCGTTCTCGCCCATGACCACATTTAATAAGGCGTTGGGCTTGGTCATATCAAACACTTGTAGCGGTACATTGTGCTCACGGCACAAGGCGATAGCGGTTAAGTCCATAACGCCAAGCTTTTGCTCTAAGACTTCATCAAAAGTCAAACCATCGTATTTTTTGGCATCGGCATGCAAGCTTGGGTCTTTGTCATAGACGCCATCCACTTTGGTGGCTTTTAATATCAAGCCTGCTTCGACCTCGATACCGCGCAGACATGCTGCTGTGTCGGTGGTAAAGAAAGGATTACCAGTACCGGCGACAAAGATACAAACCTCACCGTTTTTTAGGTAGCGAATGGCATTGCGGCTGCTATAGCTTTCAGTGACTTCACCAATCGGTAAGGCTGACATCAAGCGCGTTTTGATATTGCGGCGCTCAAGCGCATCACGCATGGCCAGACCGTTCATCACAGTCGCAAGCATACCCATTTGATCGCCGGTCACACGGCCGACTAGGCCCTCTTGTTGCAGCTGGGCACCGCGATATAAGTTACCACCACCAACGACGATACCAACTTGCACACCAAGGCCGCGCAAGTGGGCGATAGACAGGCTCATCTTATCGAGCACTTCGGTATCGATACCCATGTCCTTGCCACCAGCCAAGGCTTCGCCTGAGAGTTTTAGCAAGATACGAGAGTAACGCGGGTTTTTGTCAGACATGAGGTCACCTTGTTAGCATTAAATTATAATTAAAGTCATCGGTAAAATACAAATGAAGATTGCCTTCTGATTTACGTACAGCCAGCATTGATACGCAGGCCAGTGTCTGCGTATCGCTAGATTACGTGCAGCGCCCTACTCGTGATGCAGTGCTGAGTAGATAAAAAGGCCAAATTGCGCTAATTGTAGCAAAAACTGCCTGTGATTGGGCAATTTTCACTCATCTATCATTATGACGGCTTAGCCTTGATAGCTAGCAAATAAGTCGTACTCGCTGGCCTCGTCAATGGTGACGGTCAAAAACTGACCAACCTTGACCTGCGCGCTGATGTTATCGACATAGACATGACCATCGATCTCTGGGGCATCGGCGTAACTCCGACAAATCGCAATGCCCTCAGCACTATCAATCTCATCGACCAATACCGTTAAGGTTTTACCGACTTTCTCTTGCAGCTTTTGTGCTGAGATGTCTTGTTGTAGCGTCATCAAGCGCTCATAGCGAGATTGCTTCACTTCTTCAGGCACATGACCTGGCAAGTCATTGGCTACCGCGCCTTCGACCTCTGAATAGGTAAAGGCACCGACGCGATCAAGGCGTGCCTCGACGAGCCAATCGAGCAGACATTGAAAGTCTTCTTCGGTTTCGCCAGGGAAGCCGACGACGAAGGTTGAGCGAATGACGATATCAGGACAAATCTCACGCCATGCTTTGATACGTGCCAAGGTGTTTTCGCTATGCGCTGGACGCTTCATGGCCTTTAAGATGCGGTGACTGGCGTGCTGAAACGGAATATCCAGATACGGCAGTAGCTTTTTTTCGCCCATCAGCTCGACGACTTTATCCACGTGCGGATACGGATAGACATAATGCAGGCGCACCCAGATACCCAAGTCATTTAATGCTTGGCATAAATCATAAAACTTGGATTTGAGCGGCATGCCATTCCAAAAGCTGGTTTTGTACTTCAGATCGAGACCATAAGCAGACGTGTCTTGCGAGATAATTAGCAATTCTTTCACGCCAGCGTTTTTGAGCGCCAGTGCTTCGTTCATGACATTATCAATCGGACGCGAGACTAAGTCACCGCGCAAGCTTGGAATGATGCAAAAGGTGCAACGGTGATTACAGCCTTCTGATATCTTTAGATAAGCATAATGGCTTGGGGTCAGCTTAATACCCGCTTCATTGATCAGATCTATTTTTGGATCGTAATGGCTATCTACGTCGCGCTTGGGTTTGGGCACATGCTGCGATACGGCAGTGATGACCTCATCATAAGCATGTGCTCCTGTGACCGATAGCACCGCTGGATGCATCTCACGGATTTTATCCGCTTCTTTTCCTAAGCAGCCAGTAACGATGACTTTACCGTTTTTGCTGATGGCTTCTCCGATGGCGTCGAGCGACTCTTGTACCGCTGACTCAATAAAACCGCAGGTGTTAACCACCACCAAATCTGCGCCATCGTAGTCACTTGCGACCTGATAACCATCGCGGCTAAGCTCTGTGATGATCCGCTCGCTATCGACCAGCGCCTTTGGGCAACCAAGCGACACAAAACCGATCTTTGGCGCAGCTTGAACTGGCGCATCGCTCGCAGCTGTACGGGCTACTGTGGCATCGCCACTTTGCGCGATACTGCGATTTTGATTGTGATTGGCTTTGTGGTGATAGGGCTGAGTGCCGTCTGCCTGACTCGTTGACTGCTTTTGCGTGTGCGCAGGCTTAGCAGGATTAAAGATAGTGGCTGTGTTTTTTGGAGCAGTAGAAGCTGGCTGTGAAGATATCGTCGTATTTACCGACTCGGTAGAGGTGTTGGGCATGGCTGACCTTGCTTGAGATAAATTGGCTGTGCGCATTGTACGTTTTTTTTATGATAATCACCAGTTTTGCCGCTCTATAGTGTTGATTTATGATTAAATATTGGTAGATTTCTTTTTTATGTTAGGCGTACTTCATGACAGCTGATGTAGTAGTGACAAAACCTGCCCCCAATTTTGCCTTTATGGCTCAGCATTTGTTTACGGCTATCTTGTGGGTCGATGAAAATCTGACCATTACTTGGCTAAATGCTCAAGCAGAGCAACTGCTGGCGACCAGTAGTGGCCGCCTACTGGGGCAATCTATCTTGGCGCTGCTCACTCCAAAAACCTCAACATCGACTTTCAAAGACCACCCCAAAGATCATCTCAAAACCCATAGCGATACTCACAATTCTAAAAAAACAAAGGATGCCGCTTGCTCTTTAACCGAGCGCTTTCGGCAAGCCAAAGTGTATCAACAGCCATTTATTGATCACGATCATCTTGTGAGCACACAATTTAACAATCATACAGCGCTGCTGATCGACTATAGCGTGACCCCGGTCATTGATGAGCAGCATGGTTTTATCATTGAGATGTGGGGCAAAGATCGCCAAAGCCGTATCTCAGAGGAGCAGCGCCAGCAGCAGCAATATAACGTCGCGCGTCAGATGCTACGCTCGGTCGCTCACGAAATAAAAAACCCATTGGCCGGTATTCGCGGGGCGGCGCAGTTGTTGCAGCGGCAATTTATCAAGTTCAGTGAGGGCGGTTTTTTTGCTGAGGCAGCTCTCACTCAGCAAAGCGCTGCCAGCCCCCATCCTGACAAACAAAAAAACGCGGCAAAACTGCGTAGCTACACCGATATCATCATCGCAGAGACCGACCGTCTGACTCAGCTTATCGGTCAGTTTCTTGGCTCCCATCAGCTACCAAATTGGCAAATGCTCAATATTCATGAGCCGCTAGAGCATGTCTTGTCTCTAATCGTCAACCAATATCCACAGGTGACGCTACAGCGTGATTATGATTTATCACTGCCTGAGCTCTGCGCTGATAAGGATCAGTTGATTCAAGTATTTTTGAACCTCATTAATAATGCTTGTGAGTCGATGACTGAGTTTGAACAAACGCTACAACAGCATAAAATCTCAGAATCTCAAGAAACACCACAAGCTACCATGCAAATGGATAGCAATTCTACCTATCAGCCCATACTGCATCTACAAACACGAGTGGTCTTTCAGCACACCATCGGCAGCCAGCAGCACAAACAAGTTTTGCAAGTGACCATCACCGATAATGGCTCAGGCATAGATGCCGATCTCATCGGCCAGATATTTTTTCCGATGGTCACCAGCCGCGCAGCAGGCACGGGTCTAGGGCTGTCTATTGTCCAAGATATCATCAGCCGCCATCATGGTATGATCGATGTCAGCTCCGCCCAATCGAGCATCCATCACACACGCCAAACACAGTTTGCCCTGTATTTGCCCTTTAGCCAGCCAGACCTTACTATAAAAACCTCATAACAATCCTATGATAACCTCATGACAACCAATACGCCCTCTGATGTTATCGCCCACTAGGCCCAAGATATGACTGAGTATAATGACAACCGCGCTTTACATGACCATCAACTCTCAAGCGATCAGCCAATACCTGCTCAAACAGACAAGCCCAGCAGTCCTATCGCTGCTACGTTATGGCTTATCGATGACGATGCCGCCCTACGCCTGATATTGGCCGATACCTTTGAAGATGCAGGGCTCACTGTGATTAGCTTCACGCAAGCGCAAGCGGCATGGACACGCCTAAATGACATCTTGCAGCAGCAAGCACCTGCAGACCAGCTCCCTGATGTGATATTGACTGATATTCGTATGCCTATGATGGATGGTCTGTCCTTTAGCGATTGGGTACATCAGCATTTCCCTCAGCTGCCCATCGTCATTATGACGGCGCACTCTGATCTAAGCTCTGCCATCAGTAGCTATCAGACTGGTGCGTTTGAATATCTGCCCAAACCCTTTGATTTAGATGACGCGGTGACAACGATTTATAAAGCCATTCATTATCAGCCCCATACCGATGTTAAGACAACAAACACTAGAAAACCCGCTGTTAGATCAGATGCGATGCCCAACGAGCCCAATAAACCTACTGAGCCGACTGGCCATACAAACCAAGCATCCAAAACCTCACCAACCACCGCGCCGATCAAACCAGCTGCTAAAGAGACATCCCCGACACCACCCGCCGTGACCGACAACCCCAGTGGCATCATCGGGCAGTCACAAGCGATGCAAACGGTGTTTCGCGCGATTGGCCGTTTGGCCCACTCTCCCATCACAGTGTTGATCACAGGCGAGTCAGGCACCGGTAAAGAGCTGGTCGCCAGCGCCCTGCATCAGCATTCACCGCGGCGACAGCAGCCTTTTATTGCCTTAAACATGGCAGCGATTCCGCATGATTTAATCGAATCTGAGCTATTTGGTCACGAAAAAGGCGCGTTTACGGGGGCGACGACCACACGGCAAGGACGTTTTGAGCAGGCCACTGGTGGGACGCTGTTTTTGGATGAAATCGGTGACATGCCCTTTAGTACGCAGACACGTTTGCTGCGAGTATTGGCCAATGGCGAGTTTTATCGCGTTGGTGGCCAGCAGCCTGTCAAAGTCGATGTGCGTATCATCGCCGCCACTCATCAAAACTTAGAAGCACTGGTCAAACAAGGTAAGTTCCGCGAAGATTTGTTTTATCGCCTTAACGTCATACGCTTGCCTCTGCCGCCCCTGCGCACACGCCGCGAAGACATCCCTGCCCTCGCCAGCTACTTTATGCAGCGCGCCGCCAAGCAGATGAATACTGCCAAAAAACATCTGCATCCAGCAGCACTGCAAGTCATGCAGGCGTTTGAGTGGCGCGGTAATGTGCGTCAGCTCGAAAATGTCTGCCTGTGGCTGACCGTGATGACCACCGGTGACACGGTCATGGTAGAGGACTTACCACCAGAGCTGCTCGATAGTGTGCCAGCGGATATAATACAGCAACCACAGCCACCTCATGCAGCGCGCTCATCCCAAATCCCGCCGCAGAACGATATAAACACCCAAGGGTCGATCGACTCTAGCGCTACTAGCCCCAATCCACCTATGACGAGGCAGACCGACTGGCAACAGGCTCTAGCCGCATGGGCAAAGCAGGCGCTACAGACCGGCGAAACCGACATCCTACAAACAGCGATGCCTGAGTTTGAACGCGTGCTACTCACCGCCGCCCTCAACCATAGTGGTGGCAAAAAAATAGTGGCGGCCCACCTGCTAGGCTGGGGACGCAATACCTTGACACGCAAATTGCAGCAACTAAACCTCACACCAGCACAAGATCAAAATAAATATCACTAAAGCGTCAAAAAAACCTAAAATAAAATTTCTTTTATATCATTAACTTATGAAAAATATGAAAAATAATTGCTAAAATATCGAAAATAATTGCAAATAGGGGTTGCCAAACAATTTAAACTCTATATAATAGCCAACCACTGAGACGCACTACCGAATCAGTTAACTATTTCGATAGCATTTGAGTTCACATGCTTTTGATGATAGAGTAACGAAAATGGGGCTGTGGCGGAATTGGTAGACGCACCAGATTTAGGTTCTGGCGCCGCGAGGTGTGAGAGTTCGAGTCTCTCCAGCCCCACCATTTTCGGATAGTACATCTTAGACCAAATATTAAAACCTGCCTTGATGCAGGTTTTTTTGTGCCTGTTAGTTTTTATGCTTGCTAATTAAAACGTCCCTACTCAACGCCAAGCATCGAAGCTATTATCGAAGTATAGCAGCTTCAGTATTTAGCGCTCAGCGTTTGCTCCACTCTATACTACGCTTTATTTCTCAATACTCTTCCCTAACCGACCTCTTCTTTAATCCCATATACGTCTTAACGCCAAAAGTATCTGCGCCATGCTTTGATACCTTTTCTCTACCCGCTTTGCCAATGCTTGATCTATAATAGGTTGATAATGGCGGTATGCTGGCGGTAGCCTTGGAATTGGCTGCTGGCAGTGCTGGGCTGCCCATGTCTTGAGCGGCTCACGACTTTGTTTATCAATCTGTAACGGCCGCACCCCCACCAATATCTCATACAACATAATCCCAAACGCATAGATATCGCTCTGCACCGATGCGCCGTGTCCTTGCCAGCGCTCAGGAGCCAAATACGCCGGTGTACCCGCAGGATTGCCTATAGTTGACGCTTCCACACGAGTGGCCAAAGCAAAATCAGTTAATAACAAGTCAGTCTTGAGACTGCTATCATCCGCCTGACTTGACAAAAAATGAAGTGGCGACAAATCATCTAGCAAGATATTACTAGGTTTAATATCATTATGCAGCCAGCCTGCGCGATGCAGCTGCGCGATTACTTGTGCCGCTTGCATGATAAGCTGATGCTTTTGACGGGCGTGCAGCGGCCGCTTTAGATACTGTGATAGACTGCCGTTTTTATAATATGGCATCACCACAACGATGAGTGCTGACGGCGGCGCTGCTATGTGCAGGCGTAACTCATGATGCGCCAGTAGTGGCGGTGCCACGCGCTGATATGGCGTTAAAGCAGACAGCGCGGTGATGACGCCATACTCATAAAAGACACCGCTAGATACCGCTTGAGCGCTCTGCTGACAATAATGCTCGCTTAATTGCCATTTTAGTAGCACTAGGCCAAACTGTGAGTGCATGGCACGGCTCAAGCCCTGATAGTCGCCTGCGTACACGCCGATGCGCAAGTGCGATACCTGACGATACTGCAATTTTACCAATTCTTTTGTCAGTACAGGCAATATCTGCTGAGCATCAGCCTGCCATACTGGCGCTGTCTTCGCTTGTCTTAGCGATGAATTACTGGCGTTGTTTTTCATGCTAAAGTAAGGCCTTTATTTAGAATTACTTTATATTTGTATATCGTCATTTTATATAGCCAACCCGACATAAAATTGGCACACTTGATGCCATATGTTACTGGTATTCATTTTGCACAGCATCTGCCGGCGTAGGCACAGCACGCAAGAAAAATAAATACCAGTAGGATAGTATCTATTTTCGTTAATATTTTTCTTGTTATAAGCGACCCAGTATTATGTCCCAGCCTTCCACATCCGTTACAAATTATGCCCTGCCAGAGCCGCTATTAGAGTTACTGGGGCAGTATCTGCAAGAGCAAGTCACACCAAAGATCGATATCAATCCTCAGCAGCTGGCCTATCGCTGGGTCGGTGGTCACCGCGGGCGCTTGGAGCCTTTGGCGGTCAATTTGTTTTTAAGTCTGGATGATTTGCATGGTATCGATACGCAAAAGGCAAAACTGGTGCAAAACACACGGCAGTTTTTAAAGGGCTATCCGGCCAATCACGTCTTGATGACAGGGACTCGCGGCGCAGGGAAATCATCGCTGATTCGAGCGTTGCTACAAGCCTACCATAGCGAAGGGCTACGTATTATTGAAATTGCCCGTGATGACCTGCGGGTGCTTGATAAGATACGCGCCGCCATCCGCGCCCTACCAGCGGACACCGATTGCCGCTATATCGTGTACTGTGATGATTTGGCATTTAACGGTCAAGACGAGAGTTACCGCACCTTAAAAAGCGTGTTGGACGGGGCGCTGGACTCCGAGCAAGACAAGCTACTGGTGTATGCCACCAGCAACCGTCGGCACCTGTTGCCGCAGCTGATGAAAGACAATGTCAATATTTATAATGGGCAAACCGATGAAGTCAATCCTTATGAGACCATCGACGAGACAGTATCGCTGTCTGATCGCTTTGGCTTGTGGTTGTCATTCCATCCCATGGATCAAAACACTTACTTACACATCGTCCGCCATTATTTATCGCTTTCGCCAAATCGCACTCTAGATAATGCGAATGACGGTAAAGAAAGAAATAATAATGAAGAAGAAAATAAAGCGCTACCTGACAATATCAGAGCCGCTGCCTTACGCTGGGCATCAGAGCGTGGCGGGCGTTCGGGGCGAGTGGCCTATCAGTTTAGCCGCTACTGGATAGGACAAGCGCAGTTGGCTGCTGAGGAAAATCTATCTTAAACACGCCCTAGTCATTTTTTAGGAGCGCGTGCAGAACCTAAGTACTGCACGCGGCTACTCTCTTCTTCATTTACCAAATTCGCTGCGCCATTCACCATATATTGGTCAAAATCTGCGGCCAACCATAGATTGCCTGCATAAGCACTTTGGGCATCCAAACGAATATGCGCCATGTTTGGCGTACGACTCTGCGGATTATCAAAGCTTTGATAGCGAGCGCTAAAATGGGTCAAAATTAGATTCTTAACCTCATTGTTTTGAGCGAACCTACCTATCAGCTGTGCGCTACTATGCATGGGATCAAATTCTGGATTTTTTGCCTGAATCTTATTTAACACCTCATGGGTATAAGTGGCTTCATGCACCAGTAAATCTGCATCAACGACCGCCGCATGCAAGCACTCTGGCGTATCATTATCGCCTGCCACCACGACCTTGGTACGCTGCATATCGTCATCGACATACTCAGCAGACGACAGCATGCGTCCGTCTTCGGTCAAGAAATCTTCGCCTTGCTGCAGCCTGCCCCACAGCGCACTGGCTGGGATACCATCAGCTGTCAATTTATCAGTATTAAGGGTACGGCGGCTGATCGTCTGAGTAATGTCAAAGCCATAAGAGGCGACGCGGTGCGACAACGGGTGAATGTCTATAACCAGCTGATGTTGGTGGTCTACATTGATAGTTACACCGCCTTTGTGCTCATCATTTGGCTCAGACAATATATCTTCTATCGCCATAAAATCAATGGCAAATGGCAAATACAGCTCGGTTGTCAGCCTCATCGCCTCAAGCATTTTGGCAATGGCTTTGGGCGCAATAAGCGTCAGCGCTGCAGTACGTCCTGACATGGCCGCACTCGCAAGCAACCCCGGCAGACCATAACAATGGTCGCCATGCACATGAGTGATACAAATGGCTTGTAGCTGATGCAAAGATAGCTTGGTATGTAATAGTTGCTGCTGCGTACCTTCACCGCAATCAATTAACACCCAAGGACGCGACTTTTTGCTTTGTTGTCGACTTGCCCCCGAGCTATAAGGATTTAGGCATTCTATCGCCAGCGCTGTGACGTTACGCTGCTTGGTTGGCACGCCAGCGGAGGTACCCAAAAAGGTGAGCTTTAACATAGACGCCCTCTTTTAACTAAATCCTTATCTACTATAATGACTGGCATAGCATGGTTCTTTGACCTTCAATCATTTTACCGCCATTGGCCGTACATTCATTGACCATATTGGACTCATAAGATTTCCAGCCGCCATAAAAGCTGGCAACACACAAAATCACCACCAGCAGCTTTTGTGACCACGCTTTGATAGATACTTGCTGGCGATTCATCTCTGCCGCCTCTATATGCTGTTTGGCTGCAATCTCACTGTCAGTCGGTGTCCTATTGGGCTTCTTCAAGTCTGTCATTTCTCATCCTAAAAAAGGTTTTGTCTATATATAAACAAAACCTTTTATGTTAATTTTAAATCAATAATTAGGGCGTATCCTAATCGTTGATACCATTCGCTTTGTTTAGAATTTTAAACGCCCGCCTTTTTCTTCGGCACGTTTAAACGCCTCACGCTCTTCGCAGCGTTTTAGCCAGTTTAAAATATTGGTGTACTTACTGCTATCCAAACCAGAGCCTGCATTGGCTCCGACGACGGCAAGATGCATCTGAATATCAGCGGCGCTAAACTCACTACCAGCAAACCAATGATTGTCCTGTAGGTGCTGCTCCATCATGCCCAGCATACTATCTAAGCTGCGGCTAATCATGTTTTTTTCCACTTGGCTTTGAATTTTTTTGCTGACTGGTTTGATGAGCATGGGCGACTGCTGAACGACTTTGCTAAACACCAAGCGCATCACTAGCGGCGGCATCAATGATGCCTCGGCAAAGTGTAGCCAAAAGGTATAAGCTTCCCACGCCGCTTCGTTGTCATCAGCAGGTTTGAACTGCTTGTCTGTATCGTAATGCTTGATTAAATACTCGATGATAAACCCTGACTCAATCAGCACGCGATCGTTGACCTCTAGCATTGGTGCATGACCGATTGGATGTACTTTCTTTAAGCTATCAGGCGCACGATACGCTTGGTTGCGCTCGTAGCACGTCAGTTCATAGTCGGCGTTTAGCTCTTCTAACAGCCAAATAATACGAAACGAGCGTGAGTTTGCTAAATGATGAAGATGTAACATAAACCGTCCTAGTTATCATGTGAGTGAGCAATAGCATATAGACAAAGTGTCCTGCGCCTGATGCGCTTGGCAGTAGCGGCGTTTGTCCGTGACAGCGCTTGGCGTGCATACTGCTCGATAATAGCGCAATTCATCTATCATTGACACACAAACTGCAGTACAGGCGGGCTAAAACCATGGCTAACAAGTCAAGCCTATCACCCGATAAATAATCGCCTTACTTTGAATGCAGCTGCTCTATCTTGCGTGTCATCTTGTCTATTTTTTGCTGATAGCGTTTGATTTTACGAAAACGATGAGCCGCAAGTACCCCTTTGATACGGCGATTTTTTAGACGACGACGCGGCGGAAAACTCCCCACCTGTGGCTCGTTGTAACCATGCAGGCGATCATCACGGCGACGCGCCCTATAGCCAAGCGCACTATCAGCAATCATAATCAGTAACGCGACAAAAATCATACCGTACATAAATACCGAACCGCCCTCATTGATGCTTTGGTGCAGTATCGTAATCGAAAAGATAAACAAAAAAATTGGCTCAAAATAGCATAGCGTGCCAAACAACGAGACGGGCAGCTTTTGACTGGCGACCATGGTCAGCGACATCGCCGCGGTGCTGATGATACCCAGCAGCGGCAACAGATACCAAAATTTATCGGTAGTGATCGCCAGCGCAAACCCGCCACTCATATACAGGGCGACCATCACCACTGGCGTCAGCAGCACCAAATCAGAGATAAGGCCGGTGATGGGTGGTACTGCCAGCTTGCGACGCAGCAGATAATAAGGCGGATAACCCAGACAGACAAACAATGTCGCCCAAGAAATCGCGCCATACTGCCAGACATCATACGCGATGCCCAGAGCTGCGCAGATGGTGGCGACCCACTGTAGCGGCGTCATCGCTTCATTATAAAAAAACCGACCCACCATGATCATAATCATCGGGTACAAAAAATACCCTAGTGTCACCTCAAGCCCCAGATCATTGACTGGTGCCCACATAAATATCCAAATCTGGGCGCCCAGTATCGGCGTCGGCAAGATAAATAAAAACCACTCTTTGGGTGTTTTTAGGGTTTTTAGATAATCAAAGATATGCTGCCACTGTTTTAACACACTGACCAGCAGCACCAAACTCAGCAGCATCATCAGCACACGCCACGAGGCGACTTGCGTCCCAGATAGCGGCTGCATCAACAGACCAAATAAAAACAATAATGAGTATAAAAAGTTTGCTGCCACGGCAGCGATGGTGCCCTGCGACGTTTGGGTGGTGGTGAGCATAAAAACAGCCTTTTGAGATAAGCGCACGTCCTTGGCAATTTTAGAAAAAAACAAAAGCCTCAGACGCGGACGTCGGAGGCTTTTGTCTACAAGACCTGTTGTCTATCTCATTGTACACGCAGGTTGTACGTCGCCAATCATGCTAAAACCCTTCGGTGTTAAAAGCAGGCTAATACAATCATCTGTCGCTACATACCACAAGATAAACGCTTGAAATGACTCATACTTATATCATAGCCAGCATTATGTCAAAGTCAGAATAGATAAGCAATACATCCACTTAACAAGTCTTTGAATTTTTATATAGCCGATCTACTTTAAAACAGGTGCCGTACTACTGAAATGAATTTTATGCCGCCTTTGGCGTGATGAAATCACACAGCAAGCAAAGAAAATTTATACCAGTAACGCCTGACACATCGCATCGTGCATGCCAGTTTTATTTAGGATCGACTATATCATTACGAGTTTGGGGCTTTATTTGGCATCTAACTGCTCTATTTTTCGCTGGATTTTATCCATTTTTCGCTGATAACGGCGTATTTTACGAAACCGATGCGCTTTTAGTGCGCCATCAATACGGCGATTTATCAGGCGACGACGCGGTGGAAAACCGCCTACTTGTGGCTCGCGGTAGCCATGCAAATGATCGCTACGGCGACGACTCAGATAACCTATCGCACTATCGACAATCATCACCAGCAGCGCTGCCGTAATCATGCCATACATAAACAATGAGCCTCCTTCATCCAAGCTCTGACTGAGCACGGTGATGGACAATACAAACAATAGCATAGGCTCGATATAGCTAAGCGCGCCAAATAGCGACACGGGCAGCTTGCTACTGGCCAGCATCGTCAGCGACATCGCCAGTGCACTAAAAGCGCCTAGCAGTGGCAATAGATACCAAAACTTCATATTTTGCGCCGCCATACTAAAGCCGCCACTGGCATAGAGCATCAGTAGCACCACTGGCGTCAGCAGCGTCAAATCAGACAACAACCCCGTAATCGGTGGCACAGCAATCGTCCGCCTGAGCAGATAATACGGCGGATAGCCCAAGCATACAAACAGCGTCACCCACGATACCGAGCCGTATTGCAAGATATCATGACCAATACCAAAAGCCGCTAGTAGCGCCGCCGCTCCTTGCAGAAGGCTCATCGGCTCACGATAAAAAAAGCGACCAAGCACGATCATCACCAGCGGCAATAAAAAATACCCCAAAGTGACATCAAGGCCATAACCGTTCACAGGTGCCCACATAAACAGCCAAATCTGCCCACCCAATATCGGGGTTGGCAGTATAAATATCAGCCAGTCTTTGGCGGTTTTGAGCGTTTTTAGATAATCAAAAACATGCTGCCACTGCTTGCTCACACTGACCAGCAGCACCAGACTGAGTAGCATCATCAACACACGCCATGACGCCACTTGCGTGCCCGTCAAAGGCTGCATAAATAACCCAAATAAAAACATCATCGAAAATAAAACACTCGATGATATTGACGCGATAGTCCCCTGAAAGGTTTGATTGGTCGTCAGCATAACAACAGCCTCAATTTAGCACTTTTTAGGTATAAGTAAGTATCATTCAAAGATCAGCATAAACAGTGGTCATAAAAGATAAAAAGGATTATCAAAGACAACATCCTATAAACGATAAATGACATCCAAAAAAAAGCCTCCAACGATAACGTCAGAGGCTTTTTCTAGAGCAAGAATGCCAAACTAGAACAAAAGCGAACTACTGAAACCGTTATTTATCGTCGGTATTTTCGCCCTCAGTATTTGTCTCATCTAACACAGGATTATTGGCAATGTCGATCACATCGTGAACATCGGTCGTCGCCGCGTCGTCGGTCACCGCATCGATATCGATTTGCGCTTGGCCTGCTACCTCAAAGGTGCCGTCTTCACGCATGGCATCGACCAGCTCATCGTCGCTCTCTTCGTGCTCGACTCGCGCCATCGCCACCAGCTTTTCTTCTTTTGATAGGCGAATCAAGGTGACACCTTGGGTGTTACGACCAGAGCTGGCCACATGCTCAACTGGCGTGCGCACGAGCGTACCTTTGTCCGAGATTAGAATGATATCGTCTGTAGGGTCAACCTTGGTCGCTCGCACCAGTGCGCCATTACGTGCGCTGGTTTTTATGGCTATCACACCACCGCCACCGCGGTTTTGCGTATTAAACTCGTCGATAAAGGTACGCTTACCAAAGCCGTTTTCACAAGCGATAAGGATTTCGCGTACATCATCTTCAATAACGACTAGTGATTTGATAAATTCATCATCAGCCAAACGCATACCGCGTACACCTTTGGCAGTACGGCCCATGGCGCGGGCATCGTTTTCATCAAAACGAATGGCTTTACCACTCGATGCAAATAGCATCACCTCTTGGCTACCGTTGGTGATACGGGCGCTCACCAGTTTGTCACCGTCTTCTAGACCAATGGCAATCAAGCCATTTGAGCGGATATTGGCAAACTGCTTGAGCTCTACGCGCTTCACCGTACCATTGGCAGTGGCAAAGAAAACAAACGGCGGCTCGGCCTCATTGCTACTCTCTGATTTATCATCATCGCCATCGCTCACAGTGTTGCCAGACAGCTCTTCGACGATTTTTGGAATAGGCAAAATGGTGGTGACGGTTTCGTCAGCATCCAAACTGATGAGATTAACCAATGGACGACCGCGCGATCCGCGGCTGGCAATCGGCACTTCAAACCCACGTAAGCTAAAGACGCGGCCGCTGTCCGTAAAGCACAGCACGGTCGCATGCGTCGAGGTCACCACCAAGTGATCTATCACATCGTCTTCTTTCATGGCGGTTGCCGACTTGCCTTTGCCGCCGCGTTTTTGCGCCACATAGTCATCGATAGGCTGAGTCTTGGCGTAGCCGGTGCGCGAGACAGTCATCACGACAGTCTGCTCAGGGATGAGGTCTTCACGGTTAAAGTCCATACGCGAATCGATAATATCGGTACGACGCTCATCCCCAAAGTTATCACGAATCTCGATAAGCTCATTAGAGATGATACTCATCAGCTTATCAAAATCACCAAGAATCGACTCTAAATGAGCGATTTCACGCAGCAAATCTTGGTACTCTTCGGTCAACTTGTCTTGCTCAAGTCCCGTCAAACGGTGCAGCTGCATGTCTAAAATCGCATTGACCTGCTCAAGTGATAAGCGATAGCGCTCCTCACCTTCGATCAGACCAAACGGCGCTTTCGGGTCTTCGCCTTCGATAAACTCAGGACGCACAGACTGGCTACCAGCCGCTTTTAGCATCGCCACGACGCTACCGGAGCCCCATGTATTATTTAATAAGCTCTCGCGTGCCAAGCCGCGGTTGGCTGAGGCTTTGATAGTAGCGATGATATCGTCGATATTGGCGAGCGCAACGGTCAGACCTTCGAGCAAATGACCACGGACGCGCGCTTTGTTTAGCTCAAAAATCGTACGGCGTGTCACCACTTCTTGACGGTGACGAACAAAGGCCGCTATCAGCTGACGCAAAGTTAGCAGCTTCGGCTGACCATTATCCAGCGCCACCATATTGATACTAAAGCTCGACTCTAGCGGCGTTTGTAAAAACAAATTATTGACAATGACTTCAGCCGTCTCGCCGCGGCGCAAGTCAATGGCGATACGCATCCCTTCCTTATCCGACTCGTCACGAATCTCGGTGATGCCCTCGATTTTTTTGTCTCGTACCAGCTCGGCGATACGCTCAATCAGTTTGGCTTTGTTGGCCTGATACGGCACTTCGGTAAAGACAATACGCTCGCGATCACGGTTGACACCGGTGTCACTCATCGGCTCGATATGATAGCGCCCACGAATATGCAAGCGGCCTTTGCCGGTGCGATAGGCATCTAAAATACCCGCGCGGCCATAAATAATGCCGCCCGTTGGGAAATCGGGGCCTGAGATATGCGACATCAGCTCATCAGCTGAGACCTGCGGGTTTGCGGCATAGGCCAGACAAGCATTGATGACTTCTGTCAAGTTATGCGGCGCCATATTGGTCGCCATACCAACGGCGATACCTGTTGCGCCGTTGACCAGTAGGTTGGGAATACGCGCTGGCATCACGCTTGGCATGCGCTCAGAGCCATCGTAGTTGTCTTCCCAATCGACCGTGTCTTTATCCAAATCAGCAAGCATCTGGTGCGTGAGCTTGGTCATACGAACTTCGGTATAACGCATGGCCGCCGGTGGATCATCATCGATCGAGCCAAAGTTACCTTGGCCATCGACCATCGGATAACGCAGACTAAAATCCTGCGCCATACGCACGATGGCATCATAGACCGCACTATCACCATGTGGGTGATATTTACCGATGACGTCACCGACCACACGTGCTGATTTTTTATAGGGTTTGTTATAATCGTTTGATAGCACGTGCATGGCATACATCACACGGCGGTGTACAGGCTTGAACCCATCACGCACATCAGGCAGCGCACGTGAGACGATCACGCTCATCGCATAATCCAAATACGACTGCTTTAGTTCATCTACGATGCCAATAGGACTGACCGATTCGCTCATATACACTCCTTCACTCACTTTTTTCTGATGCTGTCATCACTGCTTGAGATGTCTTTGGGTCATACAAAAATACAGCTACCAAAAAATGTAGCCATCATCGAAATATAGACCCCAAAAAACCCCCACTCAGCGCACAAAACAACAAGAAAATAGTGATACGGTTTTTGTTAAAAGTAACGTTTTATAAAAGAAGCTATTTTAGCACAAATTTGCCGTATTAGGGGCATTTGCACAGGATTAAAACCAAGCGAATCAGGAGATTAGCGGTCATTTTTTTGACTCTTTTCTCTATTTTTTGTGTGTCAGCGGCAGATCTTTTTAGACTGACTAATCTTGCCGTTATGACAAACAAATTTGCCATCTTTTGAGCAGTGCGACACCCCGCCCATTTTTCCTGAACAAGGAGTGTTTCGAGCTTGTGCTTGGCTGATGGGCGCAGTGATAATGGCGCAAGCCAGTAGTGATAACAAGATAGATTTCATAGGGTTTCTCTTATTGACGGCTCGTTAAGCGGCATAAAAAACTGCGTCCAACCTCATGGACACAGTTTGGTGGATTGTCAGACGATTTATCCGTTTGAGTATCGTTAACCTATTGCGAAATAGCAGCCGTAGTACATGACCTAAAGGCTGCCGATGTTATGTTGGATTGACTACCGGATTAAAGTTTTGATCAAAAAACGCACGCGTGGCCTCAGTACAGGCTGGACTGACTAGCCCGCCATGATAGTTGGTATAAAAGGCTATGAGCGGTATATTGCCTTGCGCCTCAGCGTCAGCTTTTACCTTTTCTACGCTCTGACTAAAGCGAGTCTGTACGCGGACTCTGACCGCCTCTGCATCCCAAGTATTCATGGCAGCTTGGCCAATCAAGCTCAGGGTCTGCTGATCTGGGCGCTCGTCAGCATTGTCGATATCGACATCGAGCACGGTAACATTGAGGTTTTTGGCTGATTTTTTTGCCGCTGCTTGCAGTAGCGTGACCATCGAGCCGGTATTGGTATCAAAATAAACGGTTGGATCCTGATTGCCACCGCAAAGCAGTGTCGGCATGGTCGGCACATAGCCGCGCAAATCGTTGTCTTTTAATGCCTTACGTAGAGTGTTTTTAGGCATGGCCGCTGGCAGACCATCGCCATTCTTTGCCCACAGCCCATCAGGATGTTTGTCGGTATCAGCGACATAGGCTGCTCGAAAATCTGTCTTAATCAGATAGTCATTTTCATCATAACCACCCAAGATAGAAAACAGTTTGCCTTGCTCTAGTCCTGCTAGCCTAGGGTCACTA
Organism: Psychrobacter sp. L7; assembly: GCF_002810365.1. NCBI lineage: Bacteria > Pseudomonadati > Pseudomonadota > Gammaproteobacteria > Moraxellales > Moraxellaceae > Psychrobacter > Psychrobacter sp. L7. Next base: position 180,784 of record NZ_NEXR01000003.1, on the reverse strand, counting down.
GGATTTTGTTGAAACAGCGCATTATTAGGCAGTTTTCCCGTATCGACTAGCTCACCAAATGGTAATTCATTTGGCAGTTGCGCATTGGCATATTTATCCAAAAATATGTCTGATTTTTCATTATAAATATTGCCATATTTTTCTTGTAGGCCACTGCCAAGTAATGGCGCAAACCTTGAGGCACCGATATTGACGTTACCTCTAAATATCTCATCACCAAACGCTGCTAGCGCATAAGGCCCCGAAGATGGCGCGATGGCTGTCACTGGTTTTTCTTGGGATTGTAGCAATCTGGCCGTTGCCATCGTGACATAGCCGCCTTGCGAGTAGCCAGCGATAAATAGCTTGCCTGAATCCGCAATATCACGGTAATTGACCGCATTGGCACGCTTTTGCCGCGCCATGATATCGCGCGCGCTGTCTAGGGCGTCGACCATGTCTGTCGACTGCTGCTGAGCCACAAGGTAAGGATGATAATCAAGCGTGGAGTCATCATAGCCTGCATAATTGGGTGCGACAACGATATAGCCTTGTGCGGCAAAATTAGCAGCGATTAAGTTGGCTTCGCTTACCGCAGGATTTTGGATATTACCCACTTGCGCAAAGTCATAAGACTTGTCGGTGGTCGTACCATGGGCATATAATAGCAGCGGGCGCGCGCCTTGGCATTCAGGAGCATCGCCTGTTGGCAACATCAAAGCCGCAGTAGCATTGGTATCTTCGTCTGCAGCACCCTTGGTATCATAGCTGACCTTTTCTATGGTAACGCCGCATTTGGCTGCGGGCGTTGCGGTACTACCCAGCCCAAAACTGCTGTCTACTTGAGAGGTGCTAAAGGAGTTGATAAATTCAGCAGTGGCTGATGAGACGATATCAACATCATTGTCAAAGTCATTGTCATCGCCGCAGCCGACCAGCCATATACTACTGGCGATGGCGACTGATAAGACACTGCGCATCGCTATCGGTTTGTGAGTCGCTGCGCGGCCGCGCCGTGAGTGGGGAGTGATCATAATGGCTATCCTTAGCAGTCAAAAGCGGTAAAAAATTGTGAAAAAAAGCGCCGTGCGTCCTTGGCAAGTGATGATACATTTATACCGCAAACACTACCGAAAAGCTACCAGAAAACAGGCGCGACAGAACATCACAAGCACCAGCCATACCCGCGTTGAGTATCGACAAGCCTGCTTAGCCTCTCATCCCGCAACCGATGATACCAAGCGCTTAAGCACACTCAACGCCAACAATCACCTTCTACCGATAACAATATGACAAATATGGCAAACGACAACGACCTCAGTCTCAGCGACATGCACGCATCTTCCAAAGTAAAAACCAAGACCACCACTGGTGCCACTGCCAAGCCAGCAGCAGCCCCTCAAAGCCGCAGCGAGCGCACAGATCGCAGCTTTGATGCCATCGCCGATCATTTTGAAAAAAAAGTCTACGGCGGATTAAAGGGTGAGATTAGGCTGGCGGTACTACGCCGTGATATTTTTGAGTATAGCACCCAAATGCGCCAGCGCCTTGGCCGGCCACTACGTGTACTGGATGTGGGCGCAGGTCTGGCACAAATCGCCATCGAGCTGGCCGCCCAAGGGCATACTGTGGTAATTAATGACATCTCCGCCAACATGCTTGCCAAAGCACAGGCTCATGCAGCGCAGACAGACACGCCTCTTGATATTACCTGGCATGTCTGCCCTTATCAAGAGCTACCAGCTAAGCTAAGCACAGAAAAGTTAGATGCAGAAAAGTTTGATTTGATACTATGTCATGCGCTGCTTGAATGGCTAGCAGAGCCTGCCGGTGTGATGGATTTTTTTGATCAGTATTTGATGCCCAAAGGCGCGCTGTCACTGTGTTTTTATAACCCAGCGAGCTTTGATTATCGTAATTTAATCATGGGGAATTTTAATTTACTCGACAATAGCGACTATAAAGCAGACAACGTCAAGAGCCTAACGCCCAATCATCCAGTCGCAAAAGAAGAGGTCGAGACTTGGCTCGCCGCGCATCGTTATCACGTCATACGCAGCAGTGGTCTACGCGTGTTTCATGACTATGCCCCGCTCAAACGTGGCGGACACACAGACCCCGAGGCGGTGATACGTATGGAGCTACGCTATTCACAACATGAGCCCTACAAATGGCTGGGACGCTACCTGCATATACTGGCAACACGGCAAGCCTAACCTGCTCGCTTGCTCAGTCTTGCCGAATATCTGCAAACCGCTCTACGCCATCGTACTCTGACCATGTGGTGGCATTGACGTCCTTTTCATCGAAGACAACCACATGCTCAAGTATGGGCAAAATACCGATGTGTGAGCCTATCTCATGATTGTGGTGGCTGGCGACCAAAGACAATACCGTCTGGCCATCATCCAACTGCAAACGGTATAGATAGTTTGCACCGCGAAACACGCGGCCAACCACCAATGCAGTCTGCGTACTGTCATCGTCATGAATGATGTCATCAGGGCGCACCAGTACCTTGATCGGTGTGCCATTTGGATAATCATACTCACAGTACTGCGGATAGCCGGCTTCGTCGTAGACTTCCATACGGCGATAGATATCACCCAGCGCTGTCTCGACGTGCCCTTCTTTGATGATGCCATCTATCATCGCGCCTTCACCGACAAACTCAGCGACAAACGGACTGACTGGCTCATGATATAGCTCACTTGGCGTCGCCCACTGTACCAGCTTACCTTGATGCATCACCCCAACTTTATCAGCAATAGCAAACGCTTCGTTTTGATCATGCGTGACCAGTATCGCAGTGGTGTTGGTGCGTTTGAGAATATCACGTACACTCATCGCCAGCGACTCACGCAGTACCACGTCTAGATTAGAAAACGGCTCATCAAGCAGTAGTAGCTTAGGTTTTGGTGCCAGCGCTCTTGCAAGCGCCACACGCTGCTGCTGACCGCCTGATAGCTCATTTGGGCGTTTGTCCGCGTGCTCAGTCAAGTCAACCAAACTTAGCATCTCAGCCACGCGGGCTTTTTTGTCGGCGGTAGACCATTTGTTCAGACCAAACGCAATGTTTTTTGCCACGCTTAGGTGACCAAACAACGCATAGTCCTGAAACACCATACCCATGCCGCGCTTGGCTGGCGCAACGGCAAACGACTTGCGCGCGCGCTTATCTGTCAGGCGTTGATTGCTCAGATAAATACTACCACCGCGGCTTTGCTCAAGTCCTGCAATGGCACGTAAGGCCGTGGTTTTGCCACAGCCACTATACCCCAAAAAACACCCAATCTCGCCCTGCTGTAACGTCAACGACAGACCATCGACGACGACCGTATCGTCATAACCTACGATGAGATCTTGGACACTAAAATACGGCGACGCTGCGCTATCTACTTGGTCTTTTTGGGAGTTCGTGTTTTTAGCTTTATGGTCTTGGCGGGCGTCTATCTTTTGCGGTGCCTCATCGGCTTTTGGTGCATCTCGCTCGACAGCCGCATGCGCCAGATTATGGGCTTTGATAACTGGGGCGTTTTTTCGGTGCTCAAGACGCGTCTTGGCTTGTATAGACTTGGCCTTTATACTGCTGGTATGGATAGATTTAGATTCTGATGGATCATGGATTGAATCAGTGTACATAAAAGGTACCAGTTAGCGATAAAAAATAAAACTTTGGGCACGCTGCGCGCACATACAGATGAGCGCTAAAAACAACTAAGATCGTACTGTAGCAGGTTTAAAGGACTCAGGCCACACAAGTCATAGACCGCATGCTAAAACCGCATGCTGATAAAGTGCATAACCCCTACTGTCCAAAACTGCTGTTAGCCTTGTTTGTCACTTTGGCGCAGCAATATCCATACTGGTAGCAGCCCAACCAACACGATTAAGAGACTTGGCAGCGCAGCTCGCCCCCACATGCCCTCGCTTGTCATCTCAAACACCCGCACCGCCAGTGTATCCCAGCCTTGCCGCCGCGTCATCAAAGTGATGGGCATCTCTTTCATCACCTCAACAAAACCCATGAGCAACGCTGTCAAAACCCCGGGGCTTAATACCGGCAGCATGACCTGCCGCCAGCGCTGATAAGCACTGTCACTGAGCAGTTTGGCCGCCGCTTCTTGATTGACCGTCAGGCGCTGCAACTGGCGATCGACAGGCTGAAAACTCACCGTCATAAAGCGCGTCGATAGAGCCAGCAGCATCACAATGACGCTGCCTGACAATATCTGCTGCGAGGTGATACCAAAGGCAATCATCTGATTGTCAAGCCATGCAATGGGAATAAATATCCCCACCGCCAGCACCGTACCTGGTACCACATAGCCTAGGTTTGCCAAGGTCGTCATCAGCTTGGTTGTTTTGTCAGGGTACTGACGCTTGATCCACGCGATGATAATCGCCAAAAAGGCAATAAACATCGTGGTCATACTCGCAATCATCAGACTATTGGTGACAAAATCGATATAACGAGCATCGAAGTCTTGACGAAAATTGGCCGCCGTCCAGTAGATAAGCTGCAAAAACGGTATCAAAAAAGCCAGCGCAAACACCAGCGCGCACAGCAGCGCCATACCCAACTTAGCAGGTTTGCTCGCCTCAAAACGATGACTACTGCCTTGAGTGACAGCAGTGCCGCGCTTGGCCTGCCAATACTGCTCAAACAACACCACGACAAAGACCACACCAATCAATAACGCGGCAAGCTGCGCGGCCGTGGTCAAGCTAAAAAACCCAAACCACGCCTTGTAGATCGCAGTGGTAAAGGTATCGACATTAAACACCGACACCGCGCCAAAGTCCGCCAAGGTCTCCATACTGGCCAACAGTAAACCACCAATAATCCACGGCAAGGCTTGCGGCAAGGCCAAACGAAAAAACACCTGTCGACGGCTCAGCCCCAGCATTTGACCAGCTTCAATCGCCCGCCGACCTTGAGATAAAAACGCTTGACGCGCCAGCAGATATACATAAGGATAAAACGCCAGCGACAACACCAGCCCTGCGCCCCAGACATTTCGCACGGACGGAATCGCCGTACTTATGCCCAAATCACGTAAGGCGGTCTGTAACGGTCCACTAAAATCCACAATACCGACGGTCACAAATGCCAAAACATAGGCAGGTATCGCCAGCGGCAACATCAACGCCCACGAAAAAAACCGCTGGCCAGGAAAGCGGTACATACTGGTCACCCACGCCAAGGCAGTGCCGACTGTCCCAGAAATAACGGTGACCATCATCAATAAAATAGCGGTGTTTTTGAGCACTTGTGGCAGCACATACTCACGCATGTGTGTCCAAATATCAGCGACAGGCTGCGTCCAAGACAACAGCACGATCAAAATTGGCACCAGCATAAACAACGAAATCAGTCCTAAGACTGATTTTGAAAGAATACGCTTACGCAAAGTGTGGTCTTGATTGACTGCTGAATGCCCGTCACTCATATCACCATCGACGATATCGCTTTGACTTACAGACGCATCTGGCGTTGTGATCATATCATTATTACCGTGTCATACTTATAGAGTCCACAAAACAACAAATACCAATCCCAAAGAAATTTGAGATTGGCATCAGTCATTGAGATCTATTTATAACCCGCTTTATCCATCATCTGAATGGCTTGGGTTTGCAGCTCACCAAATTTTTGTACATTGATGTCGTCTTTTTTGAAGCTACCCCATGATCTTAGCATCTCAGACTCATCCACGCCTTCTTTGACCGGAAACTCTTTGTCCGAGCTGGCATAGATTCCTTGGGCTTCATCAGAGGACAACCATTCGATCAGCTTTAGCGTGCCATCTGGATTGTCTGAGCCTGCGACCACACCGGCACCTGAGACGTTTACATGCGTACCAGTGGTGCCTTGATTGGCCCAAAATATTTTCACTGGGAAGTTTGGTTTTTCGTCCAATATACGGCCATAATAGTAGCTGTTGGCGATACCGACCTCACACTGACCCGCCGCGATCGCCTCTAGCATGCTGGTGTCATCACTGAACACATCTGTGGCTAAGTTAGCTACCCAGCCGCGGATGATTTCTTCGGTTTTTTCTGCGCCCAAGTGCTCAATCATGCTAGCAACCAATGATTGGTTATAGACTTTCTTTGAGGTACGTAAGCATAGCTTGCCTTTCCATTTTGGATCAGCCAAATCTGCATAAGTTGATAATTGATCGGCGCTGACCTTGCTTGGATCATAAAAGATCGTACGAGCGCGTAGTGACAGCCCTGTCCACTGGCCTTTTGGATCACGATATTTGGCAGGGACATTGTTTTCAAGTACCGTCGAAGCCACAGGCTGGAGCAGGCCTTGCTGAGCGGCTTGCCATAAGTTGCCCGCATCGACGGTCAATAGCATGTCAGCTGGCGTGTTCTGGCCTTCTGCTTGCAAGCGCGCCATTAGCGGGCCTGTCTTGTCCGTTACCAGCTCAATTTTTACGCCTGTCTCCTCGGTATAACGATCAAGCAGCGGCTTGATCAGCTGCTCATTACGAGAAGAATAAATAGTAATGGTTTGACCATCTGCACTTGTGGCACCATCGGTGGTTGCTTGCGGCGCAGTGCTCTCGCTGGCCGTAGTCTCAGCGCTCTCTTCTGTCGTTGAGGAATTACTACAACCCGCTAGTCCGAGCATCATGCCACAGACGACAACAGGTAAAGTAAGCTTAGAAGCAGAACGCGTAGCGCTGATGGTGTTCAATGACATGGTTTTCCCCATAATAGTGCTATAAAAAAGGTGAGATAGATAAGATGGCGACGATATAAAATGGTTATATTATCAATAACAACACTTGCTGCAGTGCGGATCGCTGACACAAGACGTTAATAATCATGTTAGACATGTCAAACATGTCAAAATAGTCATGCCAGCTACTAGCAAGTTCTGTTACTGACGATTGATAACCCCTAAATATATGGAAACAACATACTAATAGAAATGAGATTAATTATCAATACATTTGTTTGAGCGAGATTTAGCCCCCATCTCGGCTCATTTTTGCCGTATTTCTAGGCCATGCCTTGCCAACACAGACATAGCAGTTAGAGCAACCACTGACCCAAGATGACATTGACCGCCGCCTCAGTGCGTAAGATACGTGGGCCAATGGTGACCGCTGTACAGCCTTGCTTGGCAAGTAAGTCAATCTCGTAATCTATCCAGCCGCCCTCGCTACCGATACAAACCAAGCTCGGTAGCGCCAGTGATGACGGCTGGACGTATTGGGCAAATGATTGCGCGCTGTAAGGGTGCGCCACGATGGCACGGCAAGTGATCAAGCCCGCCAGCTCATCTTCGACAAACGGCTTAAAACGCTTGGCCAACGTGATGCGCGGCACGATGGTATCGACGCCTTGTTGCAGCCCCTCTAAGACAAACTCATCCAAACGATCGAGCATCGGGCTTTGCCAGTAGCTTTTTTGGGTGCGGTAGCTATTAATCAGGACGATATGTCGCACACCTAGCGCCGTCATATCCATGATTAGGCGACGTAAGACCTTAGGCCGTGGCAGCGCCAACACCACCGTCAAATCAAGCTTTTTGGGCGGTGCGCAGCTCAGCTGTACATCGCATAGCTCGATTTTATCAGAGTGCATGCTTGCTATCTGCCCCGTACCGAGCTGGCCACCGAGCTGGCCTATTTTCAGCCTATCTCCGGCGGTGGCGGCCAGTACTTGAGTGACGTGCGTGATTTGCGCCGCGTCATCGATATAAGCGGTGTCTGCTGAAAAGTTATCGCTGGGCAATAAGATACAGTTCATAAAGGCTCTTGATGCGACTGCTGGGCAATCACTTCTTCTATCATGGTCACTTGACGGGTCAGTACGGATTGTTGTTGTCTGGTCAGCCGCTCGCCTGCAAGCCCTGCCCGTTTGGCCAGTGCCAGATCATAAAGCCAAGCGGCTAACTGCTGGTAAATCAGCGCAGTTTCCGCACGGATGTCGCCAGCAGTCTGGGCGGCTGACGCGCATGCCTCGTCTGTAAGACTAGCTGGTGCCGCCGTGTCAGGAGGATTATGCGCGTGAGAGGTCGTCACAGGACGATAAAAAGCATTGTACGGCTGATACAGCGCCCCAACCTCAGCGAGCTTGTCGACCACGCTTTGACACGACTGCGTATAGCGCCCCATGATGATAGGCGTGGCCACACTTGCCGGCTCCACAGGATTGTGTCCGCCGATATCGACGAGCGAGCCACCGACCAATGCTACATCAGCAAGCTGATACCATATCATCAGCTCGCCCATACTATCTGCCACATACACTTGCGTGGCTGCCTCAATCGCCTCATCACTACTGCGCCGTGCCATCGTCAATGCCGACTTTTTGACGAGCTCGGCCACCTCATCAAAGCGCTCAGGATGTCTGGGCACGAGTACAATCAGCGTATCGGTCAGTGCCGCCTGTGACAACAATTGCTGCTGTAGTGACAGGGCGATTTCTTCTTCGCCGCTGTGAGTGCTGGCCGCCACCCAAATCGGACGACCGGCGACTCCAAATCGCTCGGCCAGACTCATCTGATCGCTGATGTTACCGTGCAGCGAATTGCTTTGCTCATCTACGCGCGGCTCACTGGCGCTGCTGTCCTGCTTTGGCACATTGATGACCCATTTTAGCGAGCCTGCCACACGGATTTGCGCACTGCTGGCACCGAGCTGCCGAAAGCGCTTAGCAGATTCGTTATCTTGCGCGATGATTAAGGTAAGGTTTTTCATCATGCTACGACTGACAGCAGCGATTTTTTGATAACTGGCAAAAGAAGACGCTGAGAGCCGGCCATTGACCAAAATACTGGGAATACGCTGCTCGGCCAATTTAGATAAGATATTTGCCCACAGTTCTGTCTCGACAAACAATGCCGCTATAGGCTGTACATGGGCCAAAAACGTCTCAATCACGACAGGGCTATCGACCGGCACATAACTATGGCTCATCTGGCCTTGGGCAATCTCAACAGCAAAACGGCTGGCACCACGGGCAAAACCCGTCTGAGTGGTATTGGTCAACCATATCTGATAACCCGCTGCCAATAACGCCTCCAGTAGTGGCGCGACCGTATTGGTCTCACCCAATGAAACCGCATGACACCAGATGACGCCGTGATGCGTCACATTATCGCTCACAGCTATAGGACGTGAGGGATAATGCTTACCAAAGCGCTGCGCTACTTCTTGCTGATAGTTGTCGCGCTGGTGCGAGCGTCGCCATACTTGCAGTCGATACAAGGGCTTTAGGACATTGATGGCACATTGATAATAAAATGGCGGCTGATACACCGCATGATTAAGCCCTGATACTGAATCAGATCTCTGCGAAACGTGCTCAGATGGCGTAGGAGAAGATGACATAGCGTCGCCCAGATTGGTAATGAATCAGATTATATGGTCAATCCACTATAAAAGAATGACAGTATTAAACGCGCTTGAAGTATTACACATACCAATACACTCGTATATGTCTGTACTTGGCTGCTATGAACTTTTCGATTGAATCAATGATGACAAAATGGCAATAAAAAACGCGCCAATTCTACCTCAATTTGACACTAAACAACACGCCTTTAATCACTGCCCGCCATAAGTATAAGCAGTTCAAAATAAAAGGTATACGTTAAGAATTGCGTTCTGCTGGTATAAATTTTTCTCGCTTGCTGTGCGCTTTGCACTCCAGAGGCTTCAAAAAATTCATCCCAGCAGTACTGTGTTCTTTTTAGATTGAAACGACTATATGTTAAACAATGATAAATATCAGTATCGCCACCATAACGACAGCAGCGAGCAGCAACTGATAGCGCTTACTACTATGTTGCTCTTGTTTTTGGGTAGTGATCAGCGCTTGCGCTTGCTGCCACTGCTCGAGCACACTTGCCGCTTCTGCATGACCATTTTTTGCCGCTTGCTCGAGCCAATATTTACCATTGTCGATATCTTGCGCCACCCCCAGCCCTTGGTAGTACATCTTACTTAGCAGACGCTGGCCACGGCTATCGTTTTTGCTTGCCGCTTGTTTGACCCATTCAGCGCCCGCTGCCAGCGCCGCCTCTATCTCGGCTGTGACGCCTTCGCCGAGTAGCTCATACATTGCCAGGCGTAGCATGGCAGCAGTATTACCCGCCTCTGCTGCGGTGTGTAATTTGAGTAGTGCTTGTTTTTTTACAGCCCAATGCTTTGGGGCAAATTTCACCTGCGCGCGCGGTGTGTTTTGCTTGGCGATGTACTGCTCGAACTGCTCTAGAATGCGACTGGCTTGCTGATAGTCTGACTCGCCAGCGCTCTGTATGACCTCAATTTCCTTTAGCTCAGTCATTAGTTGAGTAAACAGCTCGGGCGTAGGCGATAGTTTGGCGCTTGGTGCCAGTGGTTCCAATGGTTCTGGGAATGATTGGGGTGCTTGGGATGATTGAGGCTTTGAAAGCTGGAGCGTTGAAGGTGCTGGTTGCTGAGTGCGCGGCGAGGCAGATTCAGTTATCAGTGATGCGTCATGGGATAAGTTACTGATTGGCGTTTGTGCTTTATTGCGCGATACGTCACTGGAGGCAATTTGGTTATCTGCCGTGCTCGCGGTACTGACGCGCGCGCCTGCTTTTGTGTCACCATCGATACTGACTTGGCGGTCTTTGCTATCGATTCCAGCAACGCTATTGCGACTGTCAGTGTCCTTATTCGTAGTGATGCTGTCTTTGGTAAAAGATGGCGCGGTATAGAGTGCATCAGTGCCATGAATGCTGGGCGTATGTGCCGCAGGCAATCTGGCGCTCACCGCTTGATATAGTCCGCTTGCCACTTGATCACCTTGCACAGCAACAAAGGGGCGATCGATATGGCCAAACAGCCGCAGCCCGATAGGCTCTAACGCAAAAAACAGCGGCGGCTTATCTGCCTCAGTCCCCTCAGTCGCCTTATTATCCTCACGATAGACGACCGCCATATGCTGATAAAAATCCTCACGAATGAGCGCAAGCTCAGGATAACGCTTGCCTAATTCAAGCTGCCCGTACCAGTGCGGCGTCTGCTGCCAGTGCTGCGCCAGCACGCGACCTGCATAAAACGCCAAAAACACCATCAAATTGCGATAGTGCTCATCAACCAGCAGCATCTCTTCAGACCAGCGCTCTGTTTTGATCAGATCGCGGCGTATCTGAGACAGCAAGGTATCGACGCGCTGCAAGCTTGCCAGCGACTCATCCAGCATACAAGCGCGCAGCTGACTTTCATAAGCCATACCGCCTGCGATAGGACGATTGGCCAAAAAATCCTGCCAATAGCCAGCTGCCATATAATCAAGGGGCGTTACGGGCGATGCAGCCATAAACCAGCGTGTCCTTTATTTAAATATTCAAAAATTTAGTCAAAAATCGGTAACACAGCGCATTTATCAACCTGCTCACTTACTAAGCGGCAGCGAGCGCCCGCTTACCTTATCCTAAAATACTACAGGCTACAATAACGGACTAAACAGACGCACCACGTTATCAAACAGTCGCTCCGCACCATGCCGCTGCTGCCACGCCTCAAGACTCACATAGCGACAGCTTTGTAAATACACCTCTTGACAGTCTGCCACCTGTGCGACCATCTCTGGCGTATAAATCGCCAAGCTGACCTCCATGTTTAAATAAAAGCTGCGCATATCAATATTCACCGTCCCAAAGAGACAATAGTCATCATCGACGACCACCGTTTTGGTATGCAACAGCCCGCCTGTAAACAAAGCGATATTGACCCCCGCCTCTAGCAGCTCTTGATAATACGCTTGTGAGGCATGCTGCACCAAAAACGAATCGACCTTTTCCGGTACAATCAGCGTCACCTCGACCCCGCGCTTTGCGGCGATGGTCAGCGCTCCTGATAGCGCCTCATCAGGCACAAAGTACGGCGTGGTAATGCGAATGCGTTTATTGGCACGATGAATGACCGTCACCAAAGTGTTATAAATCACATGTGCTGTGACTTGCGGTGCTGAGGGTATGAGCTGCGCCAACACGCCTTTTACGATTGGTTTTTTGGGTATCACAATCGACGTCGAGCCAATATCTGGCTGCTCGTGATAATCAATGTGATCGCCCAATACTTTTACGCGACTATTTAAGTCGTTGATGGTCGGATCCATCACATAGAGCTTTCGCGTATAGTTATTGACTCGCTGATTGAGCGCATCTAGGTTTTCGTTGTTTTCGGCGCCAATATCGGTCACCACCACTTTTGCCATCGCCGTCGCGATACTAATCGCTTGCTGACTGGTCGCCCGAATCGCCACATCAATCCATTGACCGACATTTTTGTTCTGTTTAAAAAACCTTGGGTCCACCAGATTAAAGCTACCGATATAGCCAATATACTCATCAATCACCACAATCTTGCGATGATTACGCAAATCAGAGCGCTTAAAGAGCGTCTTAAATAAGCCCACAGGAAGCGACTGATGGACAAACACCCCCGCCCGCTCAAGCGTACGATGCGCGCTACTATTAAAAAAGCTAAAGCTGCCCACACTATCGGCCAACAGATGACACTCTACCCCGCGCCGCGCCGCCGCCGCCAGCGCCTCTATCAGCTCTAACACCTGCCCTTTTGGATAGACAATATAGAACTCCATAAAAACAGTCCGCTGAGCGGCATTGATATCATCGATTAAGCTGTTAAAGATTGCGCTCGGCTCTGTCAACAGCTGCATATTGTGATCTGGAAACACGCCAAACCCTGTCCAGCGCGTCCCTATCTGACTGACGCCGCGATAGTTGGGCGGTAGCAGCTCTTGACCTTGATCAAACACCAAATGCTCACGCCGTGCCATATCATTCATCAATAAACTGGCTTGATCCACCCGCTCACGATAACGGCGGCCAATCATCGGCTCACCCAACAAAATATAGGCGATAAAACCAAACACCGGCAACGTATAAAGAACCGCAACCCAAGCGATAGACACGCCGATATTGCGCTGCACAGATACGATACGCAGCGTCATTACTATCATCAGCACAATATGCAATACCAGACCCAGTCCGGCAAAGTCGCCCCAAGACCAAGCCGTAAAGTACTGTTCAATAGCAAAAGTATCTATGCTCGCCTCCAACCACTCAGATAAAATCAATGACCTTTATAAAACATTCAGTAGTATAGTAGCTTTTAATCTTCAAACAACAGATAACTATCATAAGTGTTTTACAGAAAACACTGTTGTTTTTCTAGATTTTATGACAATAAATCAACGGCTTAAAAATATATTTTCGATTATTTGCTAAAATAATCAAAATATCGTTTGACAGCCATATCTAAATCTATATAATACACACCCACAGAGCGGGTGATTAGCTCAGTTGGTAGAGCGTCTGCCTTACACGCAGAATGTCGGCGGTTCGAATCCGTCATCACCCACCACTTATTAGCAAGTGGGCCTTTTATAAAGGCAAGATGCTAAAACGACCTAAGCAGCGGTAGTTCAGTTGGTTAGAATACCGGCCTGTCACGCCGGGGGTCGCGGGTTCGAGTCCCGTCCGCTGCGCCATATTTAAAACGAATTTAAACTCTCGGGTTTAAGCAAGTTTCGCCTCAAACATTAGCTTGTTTGGGGTTTTTTGTGTCTGAGTTTCCGCTAAAGGCCTTTATTTATAAGGGTTGGGCGTTTTCTCTATGTTGACCTTTACGAAATGGTGTACTCTTTAGCAATGCATGAATGATAAGTTTTTGCGCATGAGCTCTATCTTTTGAAAGTCGGTGACCAAGTGCTCAGTGACCAAACGGTGACTATTTTGTGACCAAGATTATTAAAAGTTGGTTGTGGCAACTAATCCCTACAATTTATGCTTATCGATAAGCTCAGTAGCTTAAATTATAAGCCTCAATGTCAGCTTGAAATAAAGATGGAAAGCTTTCTAGAGCCAACTCCACTTAAAAGTGCTGTAACACTTTTAAGTGGAGTTGGCTCTAACTTATCAAATGAAGTGACTTCTTATTACCTACATACCTCAAACTTCATAAGAAATAAAACCATTTATAGTTTCAATTTTTTCCTGAGTCATTTGAAGAAAACTGGAGTTTGGGCAAAATTTACAACAGCACATAAACAACTTAGAATTAAAATTTTTGGGAAGTATGTAGATTATCAACATGAGCTTCAGCAGAAATAAATGAATCAATTGATAATGCTTTTCTATCAACTAACTTCATCTCAATTTCGCCATTTGTTACAGAATTAGTCCAATAAACTCCTTCCATTTTACTACAATTATCAGTAATCAGAAGCTCTCCACTTCCAAGCGTAATTTTATTCTCACTATTCTTAGTCCTAGTCAACTGATAAATATACATAAACTTTGTTGAAGAAGAAAAAGTGTTAGTGTAGATTGTCGCTAAAATTGATTCAGACCTTTGACTCTTAGTAAATGATTGAATACTAATAGCAAAATACGTTTGTTTAATGTAGAAATAAATCTCAATTGGGGGTAAAGGATCATCATCAACATCTTTTTTATAGCTGCTTATTAAACGACCTTTCCACAAACCATTAATAGATGGCTTACTAAGAAGATTACCTAACCAAAGGTGTTTTATTCTGAATTTATTTAATAAAACTCCAATAATTAGCAACGAAGAAGTGATAGAAAAACTTAAAACCTGCCAAACTGACAAACTAGTTTTGATCCAGTCTGTAGTACTTAATACATACTGGACAACACAGATGAAACCAGCGCTAAGCGCAACTAAACCAATAAAAAACCAGATAAGTTTTTTTAATTCGTTAAACTGTAAGACTATGAAATTCACTTAGCTAACTCTCCCTAATACAATTACCGTTTCGGTAAACCTTGATGCCATCCATATGGCTGACTAGTCCTACGCTTACTATTCCCTTAGTAAGAGATGTAAGATATGCAGTCATTTCTCTAGCCCCACAAGGTCTAATAGCATCTAATGCACTAGTATTATTTGTTTCAATTACAGGAGCGAGGTATTGAGAAATATGGGTTAACGTCATTAGGTTCGTATTGAAAAAATGAAAGCCATCATGATATGGCGATTGTTTTAATGATAGCCGATAAATTAGCTCTATAAAGTTTTTATTTTCTAAAATAGCTTTATCAGTATTTTTATTTAAACTAGTAAAGGGTAGATTAGACAAATCAGTATAAAATATAATCCCCGTACCCATGAAGTCTTTATTGTTTTTTTTATGCAGACTCTTTAAACTACTCCAAATAAATTCTTCGGTTATGGTATCCATTATTGATTGCTCCAAAGCTTATTATTGATTTAATAGGAAATTGACGCATGCAGTAAATAGGATTAATTAATAGCAAAATATTTAATTAATTTACTACTATAAATAGTCATTATTTGAATAATCAGGTAAATACAAGGTTTTATTTTTCTGAATACCAATCCAATCTCCATATACCCCTGCAATAAAAAATAAGACAGGCTGGTCTTTAAAATATTTGCACGTTTTATGCCACTCTCTATAGTCTGTAGAGGAAGGTTTCGCGTATTTTTGTGGATGCGTATGCCACTCTCCTAGATACTGAACACGCCCTTGACTAGAACCATGCAATCGATTCAAGTGCTCTTGATGGCCAAGTACGCCCCTTTTGTAGTAAACAGGTGTTCTAAAATCAGTTATCTTCGGTGTAGATAGGTGCATAATATGAATGTCCTCGCCACGCATTCCCCGTTTTTCACCCATTAAAATGCCACAGCTTTCTAATTGCATAAAATATTTTCTTTGGCGAAATTTTTCTATCACGCTAAAGACTTCAGCATCAAAACTGACCATACGGATTGGACATTCATTTTTAAAGAACCAAGTATGATTAGTCATGGTCTGGCACATACATGACAGTCTTCATGTGGCAAAAAGTCAGCATTTTGTAGTTTCTTTCCATGCCACTTTTCACTATACCGTGTTCTATAACGTGGGCTTACTTCTCCTTTCAACCAGTCTAATACCATATCGGTTACTAAAGAGGCAGTAGACATACTTGATGAAACGGCATAGGGTGTATAGTCCCTGCAAGCTTGGAGGGCTGTTATGGTGCTCCTGTCTTCAAACAAAGCATCGTATTCTTTTCGCATGTGATATCCATTTTTACTAACACAAGAACGACAAGCGCTTGCTACTTCTTTTTCATGAAATAAGGATTGCACACATTCACCATTATTTCTAATCCATGCACTAATGATAGGTGCGGTTATCTTATCTAAGTTATGATAGGCTTCGTTAATACATTGAGATACATAGGAGTCAGCTGTAGCATCAATTATCAAGTCCATACCTTGCATAATATCCATTCTATTTAGAATAGAGTGAGGATAGGCCGTAACAGTCATATTAGGTAATTGGTTATTTACCTCTTCTTTTAATGCGGTCGCTTTGTTTTTGTCAATATAATTTTGTCCTAGTATATGCCTACCTAAATTCTCTATCGATAAGTTATCATTATCAATAATAGTTAACTTACCACCTCCAGCGCCAGCACCCAATCGAGCCAGCGATAATAAAATATATCCTCCTATAGCACCGCCACCAATCACTAAAACGTTTTTATCAATCAAACTGGGTTGTTCCAAGTTTTTAATACTCCTTTCAAAAATATGGTGAGGCGTATAATTTGCTGATTCCAAAAGAAATAAACGACTCTCGTCCAAAAGTCGCCTTTTATTCTTGCTATTAAAACGTTTAGATTTATCACTATCTATAAATGTTTGAAATACAGACAAGTCAATTCTAAAAGCTAACGTTTCAGTATCTATGATCAAACACCCTGTAAGATATTCTATTGGTTTTTTATTTGCCTTAACGACGCTAACCATATAACTTAAAATAGATTTTTCAAGTTGATTATAAGCTGAAGGAGAAACTGCCTTTAACCAATTACTGAATATTCTAAAAGATATGCCATTTAAGGACTCATCTGCTATAAATTGGTTAGGTAAGCAATGAGGCTTATAAGTATCACCTAGGTTTATAACACAGCCTAAAAAAGGCAGAGGTGTAGAAGTTAATTTTAAGGCATGAAAACCTGTTATATCTTTATCTACGTATAAAGTTGCATAATGATGGGATCTATATTTAGGGTTGCTATAAAGAAGCGTATTATTCTCTAGATGATAGTGATAGTTGAGAAAGTTATGGACTGCTACTTGACTCCAAATGACAGATATTTCTTGCATAGTATCAACCGCCCTGTAACTGCGGTCGGTAAAGAGCTTTGTTACTATATTTTCACATTGTTCAAAGCAATACTGAATGATAGCTAATTTATTTGATTTATCGAATACAATTGTATTCACTAAAGCAAAACATAAGTGATGATAGGCTTCGCCATTGAGCGCATATTGGCTCAATGACAAATGGGGTGATGGTAATATATTTTCAATAGCTTCTGCTGGTATAGTCTTGATATATGCAGTGGGTAAATTTACAAAACCCCAATCGTATGCTTGAAGCAATATTTCAATCTTATATTTATTCGCTAACTCAACGCATAAGGTCCAAGTATCAAAACAACCCTTATTGTCAGGAGGATCGTTTCTATCCATTATATACC
The DNA here is from genome assembly GCF_002810365.1 of Psychrobacter sp. L7. Lineage (NCBI taxonomy): Bacteria > Pseudomonadati > Pseudomonadota > Gammaproteobacteria > Moraxellales > Moraxellaceae > Psychrobacter > Psychrobacter sp. L7. The sequence continues at coordinate 163,248 of NZ_NEXR01000003.1, read as the reverse complement.
CGACAGGTTTGCTGCGACGGGTAAATAACCAATTTGGATGAGAATCACGAATATTTAAAATTGTCTTTGAACGACTCATAAGCTTAGTCTAACCACCAGTTTGCGATGGAATAATTGCAGGTGCTGTCGCTACTTGCACAGGCTTATTCTTGGCATTGATCGCACCTTGCGATATTTCATTGTGAATAGAAACTAAGTCTTCGTTGCTTGGTATTTTATCGCCTAAACAAACTTTTAAAGCATATAGACATTTTCTGGCTTCAGTCGCTTCCGTTAAACAGTAGTTAAGTGTGTCACTAAACTCCTGAGCTAATTCGCTGTCTTGTCGTCTGTACTTATTCTTATCGCCATTATAATCATTGAACACCTCTTCTTCGTGATCTTTGATATTTGGGCAAGTAATATCTTTTAAAAATCTATTTGGAAGCTCTGATACAACTTTCGCTAAGGCTTTATCATCTCGTTGCTGACAATGTTCATAAGAATCAACAGTCAATATCATTAACGCTAATGAAATAGGTTGCTTACGTTCATTAGGATCAAAGTTGTAATCTCTCCACGCCTTTATATAGCGTATTATAGATCTAAGTTGCTGACCTTCGCCAGCTTGTCCTTTGCATACCCCTAGGAACCACTCACGAACTCGTTCACAATTAGACTGCTTCCATTCACCATCATTTCTAATCAATGAGATATCTTTTATAGGAGGTTGAGCGGACTCGTTTTTTTGTACCCCGTCGAATTGCCTACTTTCAACAGATTCACCAAAGGTTGTAATCCCTGAACTACGATTAAAGCTAGACTCTCCAAAGAACTCTGATAGCGCTTGCGGTTGCGTATCTTCACTGAAATTCAAAGCATTCCTATAATTTCGACTTGATAAGTCGTCATAACTCTCGTTAGCTTCCACAACGTCTGAGTTTTTACGGCTTGATATCGGCACATCTTTTAAGTCATTAAACATATCGTTAGGAACTGCATACAAAGGAATATCAAAATGAGCGTCTACCATGAACCCTCTTATACGTAAACAACTTGGGTTCTTATCATCCAGCTCCCAATTTTGATCGAAACAGAGTTGAGATAAGCATTGCTTGACATGGTTTATTAACTTTTCCGCTTCATTTTTTTGTTCATCTGGAAAACAACGTTCAGGTAAATAACAGCCATAGTCAAAGTCCATTTCTTGACCAATACGATTAGGCACATTACAAGTTCCGTATGCCCATGAACCCTGAAGTCTAAATTTTGGCTTAACATCGTAGACTTCTTTTAGTATTACTTCGAGTGCTTCTTGTATTAGGTCTTTACACTCCTTAAAGGTGTCGAGCTGCGTTCTAGTTGGTAATAATTGAGTAAAAAAGCCCTCTGGCTCATTGCGTAATACTCTATGAAAGTTATTAACAGGTATATCACTATTATTCATCGTTTAAGTCCTTATTTTTTATCCAGGTAGGAGTTTTGGTAGTCTCTTGAAGAAGTGTAGATATAAATGAACTACCTAACGCATCCTTAGAAGCTTCTTGGGCATGAGAAAGTAATACCTTAGTTGCATATTCATCAGCCCTATCTAATCCTATATAATTTGTTGCATTTTTAGATACATCCGAATCTATATCGAAATATCTATCACCTAATGTATGCCTCGTCATATGAGTCATCATTTGCTGCTGGCTGGCAAGTGTCAGTTCTATTATATTTTTAGGTGCTTTGTTCAAAAAGACACCATTAGCCCAATCTGTCATACCCCCCTGTTGGTTCTTTTTATATACGTCAGAGTTATGAGAAGACAATGTGCCTATATGCAATAAGTATATATTTTGCTTGGGTATTCCAAAAAAATGCTGGGCTTCATGTATGGCTAGTAGACTTGGGTTATTCGCAAAAAGCCCACCATCTACATAATTGGCATCTTTAAAATGATATTTAGGAAAGTATATGGGTGCAGCGGAGGTTGCCATAGCTACATCTACGATGTCATGCTTGGCATCACGAAAAAAGCTTTGATGATGTGGTGTCTTAAAAACAACAGGTCGTCCAGCGGAGAAATTAATGGCAGGTATAATTACATTGTGCTTTAAATCGCCTATTTTGTCATTTAAGAAGAATCGACTTATTTCTGTCTTTAGCTGTTCACTACCGTAAGTCGACTTTAGGATGGAAAAAAAGCTAAACCTTTGTTTTTTGAATATATTTTGCCCATGTTCTACAAACATATCGACAACATCTTTCATTGGAATCTCATGCGCCACTGCTAAAGCAACGATTCCACCAATCGATGTGCCAGCTATAAGATCGAAATATCGCCCAATAGGTTGTTTGGTTTGCTCTTCTAAGTCAGCTAAAACCTTGGCTGCATACAGACCCCTATAGCCACCCCCTGAAAGCGCTAATATTCTAAAATTATTATTCACCTTGAACTCCTTTTATTCTTAAGCTGAGCAATAACTAGGTTGCGCTTTTCACATAAAAAGTTGTTCTCTTCGTAAGTGCCCAATTCAATAGCATTATGAAATTCTAAGAACTGTTTTTGTAAATTTGCCATATATGTTACCTCTCAATAATTGTTAAGTTTTAATAGTTATAGAATATATCAAGTCTCTACCAACATTAATAGGTACAAAGCATAATAGGCGACAGTCTGTGTCGCAAAGATTAGAATCAACGCTGAAAAATATCAAACATTAGCTTAAAGTAGCTCTGCCAAAGCAAAAGCCTAATATATCGTCTTACAGGTCGATATCTGGTGAGAGCAAGCGTGTTATATGATAAATTACTACTCAGAATATTAAGCACTAAACATGCCTTTCGTGGCTAAAAATAAAGAAGGAAGTGAGGCGATATGCCTATATTGAATTGGTTGAATAAAGAGCAAGCGTTGACTACAGCGCGTGACTGTCCGTATCGTTTGGTAGAGCTAGTGCCAGAATTATCGTATGGCGAGTCAGATACTGACAATATGCTAATTCAAGGCGATAACCTTGATGCATTGAAAGCACTCATTCCTACGCATTCAGGAAAGGTAAAGTGCATCTTTATTGACCCACCATATAACACCAAAAGTGCCTTTGAACACTATGATGATAATTTAGAGCACAGCAAATGGCTGTCGATGATCTATCCACGCTTAGAGCTTTTGCATCAACTGTTATCTGAAGATGGCTCAATTTGGATTACACTTGATGATAATGAATCACATTATGCCAAAGTTATTCTAGATGAAATATTTGGACGCAAAAACTTCATATCAAATTGTATTTGGCAGAAAGTATACACAATCAAAAACTCAGCAAAATATTTTTCTGAAATGCATGATCATTGTCTCGTGTATGCTAAATCTAAAGATAAATGGCTTATTAACTCTTTACCAAGAACTGAGAAACAGAATAAAGCTTATAAAAACTATGATAACGACCCTAGAGGTCCTTGGAAAGCTACACCAATCCAAGCTAGAAATTTTTATAGTAGAGGTCTGTATGAAATTAAGTCTCCTTCTGGAAGAGTTATCGATGGCCCACCAAAAGGATCGTACTGGCGCATTTCTGAGGAATCATTTAAAGCTTTGGAACAAGACAATAGAATTTGGTGGGGAAAGAAAGGCGATAATGTTCCAGCACAAAAACGCTTCTTGTCAGAAATTGAAGGAGGTGTGGTGCCATCTACTATTTGGTTCTATGACGAAGCAGGTCACAATGCTGAGTCTAAAAATGAAGTTAGAGCCGTCTTTGAAGGTCTAGAAGATGAGCTATTTATTACACCCAAGCCAGAAAGACTAATACAAAGAATTCTTCATCTAGCTACAAAAGAAGGAGATCTAGTATTAGATTCGTTTTTAGGGTCTGGAACAACGGCTGCTGTAGCTTTGAAGATGAATCGTAAGTTTATAGGTGTAGAACTTGGAGAGCACGCAGAAAACCAATGTGTATACAGACTAAAAAAAGTAGTTGATGGTGAGCAAGGTGGTATTTCAGAAGACGTCAACTGGATAGGTGGTAGTGGCTTTAAGTTTTATCGCTTAGGTGAAGTCATCTTTAATGAAAATGGCTCTTTAAGAGAAGGTATCAGCTTTGATGCGCTGGCTTCCCACATTTGGTATGGCGACACCAGACAAGCGCTACAACAGTCAGCTAAATCACCACTACTTGGCGTGCACAATGGCGTCGCTTACTACCTACTTTATAACGGTATTTTAGGTGATAAACGTCCTGACGGCGGCAACGTACTCACATCGAAAGTGCTGTCAATACTGCCGCCTCACCCTGAAGATCCAGAAAATGGTAAAAAAGTCATCTATGGTGAGAGGAGATGTATGGGAGAAGCTCGATTGAAGAGTGAAAATATTATATTTAAGCAAATACCATACGATGTGAAAGGAAGATAAGCGATGTTTGAACTAAAGAGCTATCAGCAAGGTGCACTTGATACACTTACGAGTTTTTTTCAGCGTTGCCGTATGGATGGCGATATTGACACAGCATTTCAGCAAACACTACAGGACAATAATTTTGTAGAAACCCCTTATCGTGCTTACTCTTTCGATGATACACCTTATGTCTGTATTCGTATTCCGACAGGTGGCGGCAAGACTGTGCTGGGCGCTTATGCGGTCTCTACAGCGGCGACTCATTATTTATCGCAAGATTTCCCTATTGTGTTATGGCTAGTGCCGACTACTACCATTCAGCAGCAGACCGTTTCGGCGCTCAAGAGCAATCCAGACTATACCGACCATTTAAACCGCGCATTTGCCAATCAAGTCAGTGTCTACGATATTGCTGATGTCAATCAAATCCGTGCGCAAGATATTGGCAATAAAACAATTATAGTCGTCTCTACGATTGCCAATTTACGAGTAACTAAAACGTCTGATCGCAAGGTCTATCAGTATCATGAAGACTTTGAACCGCATTTTGCCAAACTAAGTCGCCAGCATCCTTATTATGACAAGCTTGAGATGGTCAGTGAAGATGATGTCTCTGAAAACGGTTTGACGGTAAATGATATTGGTAAGATAAAGTACTCTTTTGCCAACCTATTAGCGCTGTACAACCCTTTAGTAATCGTCGATGAAGCCCATAATGCTCGGACGTCATTAACCTTCGACACCCTAAAGCGCGTGCATCCTGCGGCTATTATCGAGTTTACTGCAACCCCTAACACCTCAACGACCAATGGTAGCAATATTTTATATCATGTCTCAGCAGCGCAACTAAAAGCCGAAGAGATGATTAAGCTACCTATCATTTTGACCGAGCATATTAATGGCTGGGAAGAAGCGGTACGTGATGCGGTATTAACACGCGATAGATTAGCGCTCAAAGCACAAAAAGATATCGACTATATACGTCCTATCGTACTACTACAGGCAGAGAATAAGAACGGCAAGGTAACGGTTGAAGTACTCAAAAAGTGTCTGATTGAAGATCATGGCATTACTGAGGATAAAATTGCGGTAGCCACAGGGACACAGCGAGAGCTAGATGGTATCGATCTTTTTGACCCTAACTGTCCTATCGAGTACATCATTACTATAGAAGCTCTGAAAGAAGGTTGGGATTGCTCGTTTGCCTACGTATTCTGTTCAGTTAAACAGGTGTCCTCTAGCAAAGATGCTGAGCAGTTATTGGGGCGCGTATTGCGGATGCCTTATGCAAAACGCCGCGTGATAGAGGATCTAAATAGAGCTTATGCACATTTGGCCACCACAAGTCTGGCACAGGCAGCAAAAGAGCTGACAGATAAACTCATCTCAATGGGTTTTGAAGAGATGGAGGTAGCTACGTTTCTTCGACAGCAAGATGCCAATCAAGGCGATTTATTTGGTCAGGTAGATAAAGATGACGCTGTAAACTCGAGACCTAAGTTGATGCCACCTTCTCTGATGGTTGAGGTGGAAAATACACCAGATACTACCGAGTTATCAGAAGAAGAACGCAGTAGCATTAAAATCTCTGAGGTAGATGGTCGCCAAGTAGTTACGGTTACGGGTAAAGTCTCAGAGCCGTTGAAAAAAGCCATTACCAAAGTGGCCGTCGGAGATAAAAAAGAGACTGAAACTTCAGTTGTTAGGCATAACCTCAGTGTGCATGCCGCTTTATCACCATCAGAGAACGGAGTGAAGTTTGCCCCGCTACCAAGATTGTGTGTTATGGTTCAGGGTGAGCTTGAACTGGTGGAGAAAGAAGTATTCTTGGATGTATCAGGTTGGAATCTATTAGATTATCCAGCTAAGCTCAACTACCAGCCTCACGAGGAAACGACAAGTTTCCTAGTCGATGTAGAAGGCAAAAAAGTTAAATACAACCTTGCTCATGAGTCACAAACTTTAAACCTAAACCTAGCTAATACTGAAGTGACCCAAGATGAGCTTATAGGCTGGCTAGACCATGAGTGCCGTCAAAGTGATGTCACTCAGCGTGAAATGACGAGTTTCTTAACTAAGGTAATCAACCAATTATTGCAAATACCGTCACTGACACTTACTACTCTCATACGTAATAAGTATCCACTTGCTCGTTCTATACAGGAGCTGGTATCTGCATATAGCCAGCAAGCAATGACCAAAGGGTATCAGCAAACTTTATTCGCAAGCGATGCTGACGTGCTTACGACTTACGATTTTAGTTACGAGTTTAAAGCAGATAATTATCCAACGCGACCACCTTACTATTCAGGTAGTTATGCGTTTGACAAACATTATTATCCGCAAATCGAAGACATGAAATCTTCAGGTGAAGAGTTTGATTGTGCTCAGACTATTGATCTACTACCTCAAGTAAAGCATTGGGTGAGAAATCTAGTTAGACGAGGAGAAGCTTCGTTTAGCTTGCCACTGGCACATACCAACTTTTATCCTGATTTTATCGTTGAATTGCAGGACGGTCGTATCTTGGTGGTTGAGTATAAAGGCAAGCCTTACGAAACCAATGATGATTCAGCAGAGAAACGCATGGTAGGCGAGCTTTGGGCAAGCCATAGCCAGGGTCAATGCTTATTCTTAATGGCGGTTAAAAAAGACGATAAAGGCCAAGATGTGCGGCAGCAGATACTTAATTTGATTGATTAAACGAAAGGCAATCTCTGTGCTTCGTATTATGCCTAGTCTGTAAATATCTTTGATATTATTAATTCTTATTTTAATAAACAATATAAAAACAAAAAGCCAGATAGTTGAACTATCTGGCTTTTGAGTATAATTAAATTATTATCTACCAACTGTAAGCTGCCCGCCAGAAAAGCTAATACATGATTCACAGAACCAAGATGATTGTTTTCTGATATAAGGTATATCCGCTGGCACATCAAGTTGATACGGCCGTCCACAGTACTCACAGTGCACATCATCTAAGTAAGCCTGACACTCCGCTAATATCCCAAACAAAATATGATAATCGATATGGTATTGTCTGCAGAGTATTTCTATATACTCTACATACCGCCCATCATGCCCGTATGCCCAATAGTCTTCACATAGTTGTATGTCGGACTGATCTGCATTAACGCCGAAAATAAGTTTTAAGCTCATGGTTATCTCCAAACCAAGTAGTTGACGTTAATCACAACGAATAAGGAATCTCGTAATGATTCATAATGGTCAAAAACTTGGTCTCAAGATTCGTTAAGGTATAACGATTCATCGCTAATCCTTCATTTAGCTCTCGTTGCACCCATATCCTGACTGCTTCATTATTATAAAATATCGGATTGACGCCTAGCATCTTTGCTAACTGTGAACCCTGTTGTATTTGCAGGTTTATCATAAGCTTGGTAGATAGAGATATCGCTTCGGCGCTTAACCAGATTGAAGCATGCGGCGGTTTAATAAATGTGTTCATGTATAATCTCCTGTAGATTAATATTTATTTCTGTTAGTCGTAATGACTTCCTACAGATTAAATTATACATACATTTTGAGCTATTGCAACTTAAAATAACCTTCTATAGAACTTTTTATTACTTAATAGAGCATTTAACCTATTTGAGCAACTATAGTCTGCTGTGTATTATTTGGTGTAATAACCGTTAATCGCGGCGTTATCTTATACTTTAAAAGGAGGAACGTTTATTGTTCTTCCTTAACTATCTCATAAAGGTCGCCCACTTCAATATCCAAATATAAACATAGCTTTTCTACAACTTCTAGATCTACTCTTGTGGCTTCTTCGTTATACATGCGTGTAATTGTGCCTCTATTAACATCCGTGTCCCTAGACACATCAGCAATCTTAAGTCTTTTCTCACCCATAATTCTAGATAGATTGCACTTCACCATAACCTCCTCCATATTAAAATAATCTACTGTAGATAAAAATGTCTTGCAAAAGATTATTTTTAGTGTAAATTATGTTCTATAGCAGGTCATAAAGCTATCAGATAATAACACTTTAATCTTTAGTAAGGATTTTACTATGAGTTATACCTATTTAACAACCGAAGAGCTGTCACAACGCATTAAATATGACAGCAAGACCATACGCAACCAGCTTAAGGATGCGGTATTCATTGAGGGTATTCATTACATCAAACCATTTGGAGGTAGAAAAATCCTTTTTATATGGCAAAAGATTGAAGAACTCATGCTGACAGGCTATGACGATACCATTCCATTTGCAGCGGGAGCGTAATCATGGCGAGTATCAATAGCCGAAATGGCAAATTATATGTAGATTTTCGATATATAGGTCAGCGCTGTAGAGAGCAAACCTTACTAACAGACACTAAGCCCAATCGAAAGCGACTAGAAAACTTCGTTAGCAGAATGGAAGCTGATATTCAATTGGGGAGTTTTCGATATGAAAACTATTTTCCGCAAAGTAAAAAGCTTGAGCAGTTTCAAAGCTTAGAGCTTATGAGGTCAACAAATAGTCATAAGGATTCAAGCTCAGGCTTTGATAGTTTTAGCAAAGTTTGGTTAGAGGAAAAAAATCCGGAATGGCGGGACTCTCAAATAAGTAATGTGGAAGATATATTTAGAATTTACTTAATTCCTCATTTTGGTAATGTACCGCTAAATACCATTAGCAAAGCCAAAATCATGACTTTTCGGGGCAAGTTAGTCAAAGATGGTAATAACGGACGAACTTTATCAGCGTCTCGCATTAATCATATCATGACGCCATTACGTATGGTGCTGACCGAAGCCTCTGAGCGTTTTGATTTTGACAGCCCTTGGAAGAATATAAAACCACTCAGTGAGCCTAAAAGTAATGTCAGTCCTTTTACTCTAGAAGAGGTCATGCTCATTATCAATAATGTGAGAGCAGATTATAAGCCTTACTATATCGTACGCTTCTTTACAGGTATGCGAACAGGTGAGATTGATGGCTTGCCCTGGAAGAATATAGATTTTGAGCGCCGACAAATCATCGTTGATCAGGCAGTCGTTAATGGTGTCATAGGTGAAACTAAAACTTCAGGTTCGAATCGTATTATTCAGATGAACCAACTGGTTTATGATGCATTAATTGGTCAGCAGAGCCTGACTAAACGTCAAAGTGAGTTCGTGTTCTGCACAAAAGCGGGTACTCCTTTGAATCATCGTAATGTGACAAAGCGAGTTTGGTATCCATTACTACGATATTTAGAGCTTGATAAACGTAATCCTTATCAAAGTAGACATACCGCTGCGACGCTTTGGCTTGCTGCTGGTGAGTCGCCTGAGTGGATTGCTGCTCAAATGGGTCATAGCAACACAAAAATGCTATTCACAGTGTATTCTCGCTATGTGCCAAACCTAACTCGTCAAGACGGAAGTGCTTTAGATAAGCTACTGATAGCACGAGGAATATTACAAAACATATGAAAAAGCCTATATTTAACAAAAAGACATCCGAATAGATGTCTTTTTTCAGTTTTATTGCTGGATGCTTTATACAAATGGAGCTACAGTTAAGGAAATAGTTTGTAATGGTTACAGAACAATGGCTGATGAAGATAATCGCTCTAAAAATATCGAAGAATGGCTACAAAAAAACATTGTTGATTTTTCTGATCCTAACAGCGATGAAGCTTCATCCTTAATAATTGAGCTAAGGTTCTTGAAAAATACCTTGCCTGCACAATTTAGATCTGTCTTTAACAGTCAGTATAGTGCTTTAACTGAATGGATAAAAACAAAGGATATAGTTTCTACTTTAACTGAATCAGAGAAAATACAGATATACGAAAACGGTATTGACCAGAAAAACTTCCTAAAAAGCTTAAAAACACATCATAAGTATCTCAAAAATCTCTACCTCATTACTTTTTTAGCCAGTCGTTCAGACTCACCAAAAATAAATAACATTCGTTCTCTCTACTTTTTTCTCTGTCTTAAAATGGTTGAGTTGACTGATTATAATAGTAGGATTGAAACCACACTTGATGAATGCCGGTTTCTAACCAGTAATATTCGTGAATTCTTAGTTCCATTTTTGCCAGACATAACACAGTTTGAGAGTCTGCGAAATATTCAGGATAATCTTATCCAAGCTCAAAATAACGATAATTACACCAGATGGCTTAATAACTCCCCTGATACTTTTGAGTCAGAAATAAAAAGGTATGGAAGCAAGTTACTGGATAAAAACACATTATTTCCTTCTAGCGATGCTAAAAATGATATTAATGAGCGTATAGCCCAATATCTTTACGAGTATGTTCTACCGATTGAAAACTACTTCAAAAATGTTTCTGGTATTACTCGAATAACCAGCACTACTTATCAAGTTGTTAGCGGTCCCTCATATTATGACGATACGACAGGAAATACGTTCAGTGACTTAGTAAATATCTTTGAATCTACAAGCAATACAGATGCTTTTGAAGCTGGTGAACGCCAAGATAATGAGCAGGAATCCTTCGAGCAAGTAACTATAGATAATCCAAGCAACTATTATTTAGATCTGGTAAAAGCAGAAGGCCAATCAAACAGTCGTCGAAAAAATGCGATGAATCAGGTCACTGATGTTAATACAGCACATGAAGATGAAATAAAAAGATTGGTCGAATATATAGCTAGCAAACTAAGCAAACTTGATTTTTTATCTATTGGTAAAGAGTACGAATACGAGCATGAGTATGAAGAGAGAAAATTTAAATTCGATATATCTGATCAATCCGCACTATATCTATACATGCTCTTACTGACAGGTATTCATGACATATATACTTCCGAACAGTTAAAGCTTGGATCTAACGGTTATCGCTACCAACTCACATTTTGTCCAGCACGTAGCCATATCGATGATGACTGGGATAAATCGTTATGCGCCTATAAATCAGATAAGCTTAATAAGCCAGACAGGCTATATGTTTTCATGCCGTACCCGTTAGGTGCGATGCATATTGAAATGATTGAAAGTACTGATGATAAAATAAGAGATTCTATTCATGAAGAAGCAAAAGAGGATCTCCGTAAACTCAATAAAGAGTTTCGAATAAGACTGAGCATAAATAAGGTTAAAAACTATTTACCTCACTATTTAGCTCAAACCAATATAGATAAAGCGCTTATAGAAGTACTAACTAACTGTCCTGTTCATCACCTCTCAGCACTACCTTATTATAATGTCAGTCAATATGATTTATTTCGATGCCAACGGGACTATATGGATCACTTGATAGGGCTACTTGAAAATAAGTATGAGCCAAATCAAACTAAACTATATATGCTTTTCGAACTACCCGATGAAACATTAACAGATTATTGGGATAAGACTATAGGGAGCGCATTAGCTGTTAATGAATTTAGACTAGAAGAGATCGTGGTTAAACTAAGACAAAAAGTAGAAGCCGCTACTGCAGGTTTAAAATTAAGTAGTTTGAATTCATTGGTTTACCTTCATAACAGCTTTATGGACTATCTATATGTTTTGATGTCTGTTGCAAGTGGTTATCGACCTGTTACTGAGCCATTTGGTAGATTGTCAAACATAGATACCAGAACTGGAGTCTACTTTATCAGCGATAAGGAAATGCAAGATGATACTATTGGCAGATTAATCTATCTACCACACACCGTATGTCAGCAAATCAATGAGTATGAAAAATTTATTAAAAGTAATGGCATTCTTTTTAATAAACTAGGAAGTAATATTGGTCAAATATACATGGATATTTTAGACAGCCGTATTGGACTGATAAATTATCTAAAATTAGATGAGATAACCAATACAGTTATTCAGTTAAATTTAAACAAAGCATTCATAAAAGTGCGCATGTCACAATATATATCGCTACCTCTTAATTGGCATCGACATTTTATACGCTCGCTAAAAAATATATACATCGGCAAATATTCATACAACTCAGACTTCAATGAAAGACCCATTGGATATGACGTTATCAGTGCTTGGATAGGACATTCTGATGAACTGGGATTTAGCTTTTACGACCCTTTTAGCGGTTTGAAACAATCTGAACTTAGAGAGTTTGCAAATACACTAGATGAGCTTATCAAAGGTATTGGTTTTACAGTCCTTCAATTGGAGCGCTAAGGATGGCACGTCAAAAAAAATCTGGTATTAAGATACGAGAAGAAAAACGAGATAAACTAGAAGAAAAGCGCTTTTCGTTAGCTTGCGAACTAATAGACAAACACATCGACCTGACAAAAATTGCAGCTTCTGAAGATAAACAGCGAGCGTTTGACCTGATGTGGCTAAAGTTTGATACTAATTTATCTACTAATAAATATTTTAAAGATGTTAAGAGATATTCTACCTCATACAATCACGCCGTAAAATACTGTCAAAGTCGAATAGAAGATAAAAATATTGATATAGGTTTTCCTAAACTTATCATTCAATCATCTCGTGCCAAATCTTTTCGTACACAAGAATGGTTCAATGATGGTAAGCGTGTACTAGATTTTTATCTAAATTGGGCTAAAGGTTTAGAAACTAAAAAAACTGTTGATATAACTGTAAATGATATCTTATTCACTCTAATCTTTCACAGTGCAATTCTAAAGGCTCCTGTACTACAGGAAATATTGAATCAAATAATTGGGAAACGTTTAAAAATTGAACAAATTTCAGGTTTGCCAACCCTCACTGTGATCGTCAAGGACAAGGCTTATCATACAAATACTTATAAAGCGTCAGAAGCGGTTCATCAAGCACAGGTTTTTCTTTCTCCACTATCAGCTCATATTATTCAGTCTTATATCAAAGAGCAGAAAAACACCGTTATGGAACGTGATAGAAATCTCACAATATACAAACGGTATCAAAGCATACAACTGATACAAGCAAATCAGGGTAATGAGATAGAACTTGGTTTGAAACGTTTTTTAATGGGTGCGGTATATGTGCTAGAGAATCATTTTTTCTTCGATCTCCCTGAACATACTTGGTACATTATGACGGGTAAAGAGAATACCTATAGCCTGGCAACTTCTAATTGGCAGTCTCTGATCTATAATATTCAACACAATGAGAATCAGAAACAAGAAGAATTTAATAGCATTTTGACTAACATTGACAGTAATAGCCAGGCAGAAAGTAGTCCTTGCTTAGTAGTGGAGATAGCAAAGTTACTTAGGAAAGACATTAAAGACAATAATGCTAAATTATCTGAAAAGAAATTAATTAAAGAGCTAGATGAAATTTATAATCGATTAAAAAGTGGTCAAAGCACTTTGCAAGAAAAAGCAATAGTTGGCTGGCTATTATCAAAAGCACGTACCTGTAAAGTAAGCAGTGTTCAAACCTATAGTAATACCATCACTAATCGCTGGCTAGCACTTACTCAAGACACAAACCTAGAAAGTTATCAAGAAGAAGATTTTATAACGCTATATAGTGAGATGATTGAACTCAGTAAGACCACGAAAGCAAAGAATTCAGTCGCTACATTAATTAATGAAATACACCAATACATGGTTAAATACTACCATACAAAACCTATGGCTCCATTGATTACAAGCGATAAACCCCATCATAAAGTTGGTTATATATCAGAGCAGATGTTCCAAGCTATACTTGATAAGATTGATAGACTTACTACAAATGTAGATGAAAAGCAGGCTTTGAGCTTAGCGTTAATATTAGGACATCGGTGCGGGCTAAGAATTGGTGAAATAGTTAAAATAAGATTGCGTGATGTAGCCGAAACTCAGAATTATCTAGAGATTAGAAATAATAAGTTTGGAAACAATAAAAGCCTCTCTGCTTTACGTCGTGTATTACTTGCACAACTATTAACAGAATCTGATATTAAGTTAATTAAGCGTGTTTACATCAAACGTTCAGGCGATAAAGGTCAAACGCTTATAGCCAGCCAAGATGGCATGTCTTACAACGCTCAAACAATATCAAAAATGCTTACACATCTTATAAAAGAGGTTACTGGCTTAAGCTATCTTACTACACATCATCTACGTCATAGTTGTCTAACTAATTTTCAGTTAATGTCATTTTTATACGATAAAGACTATCAATTTAATGGCCATCCAGGTGCAACGTTTTTAAAAGGCTTGCTACCCTACGAATCAGCTCAAGCTGCTAGCATCATCAATCATTTCGAAACGAATCTTGCGTACAAGAAAATATATGCTTTGGCAGGAATAGCAGGCCACGCTACCCCTAGTACAACATTTTCATCATATGTACATTTTACGGACATTCAGGTGGGATTATTATTATGGCAGACCAATTTTAAACTAGCTATGAAGCACAATCAGATACTAAAAATACCGAGAAGACAAAAATTTGAAACTGAAAATATGCATTTAAGACTAAATGAATATCTCATTGATAAGCTTAAACTGCCTTATTTTCCGAAACCTATGCACAGTAAAATACTGAATGATGATTTTGATGAAAAAATTGTAAAAGTTAAGAAATATTCTTTCGATGAAGTACATCAAGTTCTTGAAGCTTATACTCAGAAAGGTGATTATGAGAACCTCATGCATATCTATGATGTCAGTCAAGAAACTGTTGAAACATGGCATCGTAATGCAAAGCGACTAAGAGACGATTTAGAGTTTCAAACTAGGAAAGGCAACCCTAGGTTGTTTGATATCAATAATAAAGGAGGCTTATTACCTGTTAAGGATAGATATGATGATGATAGAAGAATCATGATGCAAATGACGGAAAAATTTCGTAGCCTTTACTTAGAGAGTGAGGACAAAAAACATATCCATCAATTTATATATCATACACTTACTCACTCTCAAAATAATAAAAATTTTATTATATTTAACTGCGCAGTAGACCTCTATAACTACCTTCAAGTTATTCGTAAACTAGTCTATAAAAAAGATATTCGACTGAGCTACTACAACTATGCACAAGCTGCCGAAAAAGATCAGAATAATTGGAACGACGCTTTAAAAGATATACCTATTTCACAGAGAATAAATATGGATAATGAGCAAGAAGAGAATTTTTGCCAAAATCGAAGGCAGATCCGAGTAGAGCTCTCACTCGCTAGTCAGACTGAAGTTACAAGAATTCAAAATAGGGCAAACTCTGTTATACCTATAAAGCAGTGGAATGTGAGGACAATACAAATATTTTGTCACTATGTATTCATTATGATGGGTGACAGAATTAATAAGGAAGTAGCGTAATATGAAACTATCTGCTAAAACGATTAGTTTAAATAGCAACTCAATCGTAAAACTCCATCCTTTAGCCAGTAGGCTTCATCAAGTACTGATCAAAGCCTATATTAGTAGTGATAAGAGTACCTATCTCAAAAACGTACCTAACTATTTTGGCAGCAGAGTTGACATACCTATTCATAATATTTCTGTCATATTTAAAGACGGTTTATACGAAATCATCGGGGGCTGTTTTTCTCCTATATTTGATCTAAATGATATTTCTAATGAAAATACTGTGATTCTAAGTTATACAACATCTCAAGGTCATGATACAAAGAATAAAACTGATGAACAGATAAACAGAGTAAAAAAAAGAATTCAAGATAAGTTTGACCAAGACGTAATAGACTTTATATATATGGATTATATTAGGGCGATTTCTATTCTTTCACTTTCAAAACCAGGTGTCATGTATTCCGAAATTAGAGAGTTATCACAGGCTAAAGGCAAATATAGTAGCGCTATTTGGAACGAAATATTTGGTAATGAAGATGAATCTCCAATAAACTATCTTAGTCAGAAAGATTTTTCAATGCTTATCGATAAGACTCGAGGTACTGTGAATAATCATAACAAACTTAAAGGTTTCACATACCAAGCAAAGGATTCCTGAATTACTGCCAGATGTATTATTAATGGATACATTGCTACAATCTTTAGTAATATTCAAATAAAGAAGTCTTTTGAACATGCCTAAGTTCAGGTTAGAACAGAGCTATCAGATGAATCGTTATTGATCAAATGGACAATTTAAAGATAAAGAAGGTCACTTTTAAAATGTATTTTTGTGTTCCACCTTATGAGTTAACGAACGATATACATTGAATATAAAATGATTTTTTATCAGTGCATAACTGGTGTCCCTTGCGTGTTAAAAGCAAAAGCTTTATTATTAAAATTACCAATCATTACCGCCTCAATCACTGGTTTAACCGTATCATCTAAAGCTTCAACCTCAATGATAAAGTCTGCACCAGGACCCCCTTTATTTTCTTCTTTTTCAACGATATAGTTGAGGGTTGCCATAGGTGGCAGCTTAATTGAGTTCTTGATATATGATTTTATTAGCTCTCCGTTAGTACCGTAGTAATCAATTTTATTGATATATAGTGATTTTTCTAATGTGGTATTACGAATGCTCAAAGTCGCCGATAGCAATACTTTTTCATTGTACCTATCAATATAAATGTCTGAATAAATGGGCACATAAAAGGTTTGTTTATAACTTAATTGACGGGGATCGACGGCTGAGGTTATTTCAAGCTCTTTCATAGGATCTTTATTATTTTCTGAAAATACTATATTGGGATCTTTTATTGATTTATCACAACCTGATAACAGCACCAATATAGCAATGGCTATGGCGGACATATTGAGCTTGTTCATGATATTTCCCTCTTTTTTTTGCATCTTACCATCAGCTTAATATTCTAGTTAGGAGACTAAATACATTCATGTATTGTCAGTCTTTAGGTATATGTAGCTTGTAGCCGACACCGATTTCGGTTAAGAAGAAATTTGGTCGAGAAGGATTATCTTCTAGTTTCTGGCGTAAATTTGACATAAATATGCGAACATAATGTTCTTGATGGTTATGACCTTTACCCCAAACTTCATTAAGCAGTTGTTTATGGGTCAGTACTTTTTCCGCATAACGGATCAGGACAGTCAGCAAGCGATACTCAATAGGTGTTAAATGGACGTCTTTACCATTTTTCTTGACTTGTCTCTGCGTGAGATCGATGCTGACATTGCCAAGCTCTATCTGACTAGGTGCTTCGTAGCCAACCTGCCAGCGGCGCATATGTGCATTAACACGCGCAACCAATTCGCCCATACTAAAAGGTTTCACTAAATAATCATCCGCACCTAAATTGAGCGCTTTTATTTTATCCTGTTCATCACTGCGAGCTGATAATACTAAAATAGGTAATGAGGACCACGTCCTAATATCTGCAATGACGTCACAGCCATCACCGTCAGGTAAGCCAAGATCTAATATAAGTAAATCAGGACGGCGCGTCGCAGCTTCTATTAAGCCCCTGTGCGAGCTATCAGCGATATAAACTTGATAGCCTTCTTGCTCCATCGCTGTTTTAATAAATCGCGCAATATGGGCTTCATCTTCGATAATTAGTATGGTCTTCATTAGTGTGTTTTTCGCTATTAGTATTAACCTTATGATATAGCACTTATCGTGCTAAGTTTGCTGAATCAATGTTTGGGCTGCTTGCTATAAAGTCGTCACTCAATAAATCTTGTTCAGGCAAAGGTTGCCAAGGTAGCGTTATAATAAATTGTGCACCGTGAGGTTGTATATTATTAGCGCTTAACGTGCCACCCAGATGCTCAACTAAATCTCTGCTCAAAGCTAAGCCTAAACCCAATCCCGTTGTAGTACCTTCCGAATTCCCTCGAGTAAAGCGCTCAAATATTTGCGTCTCCATACCTACAGGTAGACCTTCTCCTGTGTCTGTCACCGTTATCAGGTATTGCCGATTATTATCAAGCATTGCTTTGATGCAAATACAGGCATTGTCTAGGGTATAATTGATTGCATTGGTTATTAAGTTATTTAAAATACGCGACAAAATCAATTCGTCGGTATAAATAAAGTCAATATTATGGGGAATGTCTATTTCTATCTGGCGCTCTTTTAAATAGTGCTCAAGCTGACGGATATTACTACCAACGATTTCTTCTAAGCTCACCCATTGCTTGTTTAGTTTCATGCCGCCAGACTGTAGCGAGACGTAATCTAAAATATTAATGACTAAACGCTGAATGACGTTTGCTTGCTGCTCAATATCGACTGCCAGTTGCTTCTGCTCACTTGCCGTTAAACTCTGGATAGCAAGAGAAGATGCTAAACCAGATAATACCGTTATTGGCGTTCGGATATCATGAGACAGGGCCGATAATAAAGTCCCACGCAGCCGCTCTGATTCTACCTTTATGAGCGCGGTTTGAGCCACTTTTGCGTAATATACCCGCTCTAAGGCTAGCGTTATTTGGGCAATGGCCATATCAAGGGTTCTTTGTTGTTCGGGTTGATTGAAACTCTCACTATCTGTAGGCATCAGTGCTAAAACACCGAGCACCTGATTTGATGTAGCGAGTGCCCGATAGTGCATCGTATTGGCGGTGAGTGTATTAGTTCCTAGTCCCGCGCTTTCGTTATGATCAAATACCCATCGGGTGACAACCCAGTTGAATTCTGCAGGTATCGTACAGTCAGTCATAACGACCAGTTTATTTTCCACGTCTGGCATCACTATAATTGCAGTGCTAGCAATATGCTGTGTTAGCCATGCTGCAGCTTGGCTGATGATGTCATTGTTTTTACGAGCAGCACTTAGGCTTTGAGCAAGATAGCTCATGGATATGGCCTGTTGTTCACGTTTACGGGCAGCTTGTGCCTGAAATCGCAGGCCAACTGCTAGGTTGTTAATGATTAAAGAGACGATAAGCATAACGGCAAAGGTGACTAAGTATTGGACATCACTGACATTAAATGACAGCTTAGGTTCAACAAAAAATAAATCAAAACTTAACACACTTAAAAAAGCAGCTAATATACCAGGCGCGCGTCCAAAGCGTACTGAGATAAAAACAATCACTAACAAGTACAGCATGACTACGTTGGCTAAATCAAACCAGCGCGTGAGAGCCACTAAGGTAACGGTTACTAATCCGCATCCCAAAATTGCCATGAGATAACCATTACGGTTATCTACCGATGATAATTCTGCCACGTTCCAAGACGGTAATTGACGCTCATTAATAGTTTTGCTTAACTGCTTAGTTTGATTAACCAATATCAAATCTAAATTAACGTCTTGCTGTGAGATGAGCTTGACCAGCGACTGACCCCAGTGATACGGTCTAGAGCGGTTAGCATGGTTTTGTCCAATAATAATACGGCCAATATTGAATTGATGGGCATAGCTGGCCAAACCCTCTGCCACAGTAATGGCACTAATCACTTCAGTTTTTGCACCCAAATCATCCGCTAAACGCAATGCCTCCAAAACTTTCTGCTTATTATTAACTGAACGATTTAAACCGCGTGGCGTATCGACATGTACCACATACCACTGTGAATGTAGACTACTGGCCAGCCTAGCAGCATGACGAATGAGGCGTTCACTGTTTGCCCCCGTACTGATTCCTACCAATAGCTGATCTGCGGTATTCCAAATAGGTGAAATTCGAGCTTGGTTACGATAATCTTGCATATCGGCATCGACCAAGTCTGCGGTTCGGCGTAATGCCAGCTCTCGCAGCGCGATCAAATTACCTTTACGAAAGAAGTTATTAATAGCGTGCTTGGCTTGGCTTGGAATGTATACTTTACCTTCGTGAAGACGCGCCAATAATTCATCTGGCGGTAAATCAACCAATACCACTTCATTTGCCTGATCAAAAAACCAGTCGGGCAAGGTTTCTTGAACCACGACTCCAGTAATTTGATTGACAACATCATTTAAGCTTTCTAAATGCTGAACGTTTAGGGTCGTGTAAACACTGATACCTGCTTTTAGTAACTCTTCAACATCGTGCCAACGTTTAGGATGGCGAGATCCTGGAATATTACTATGTGCCAACTCATCAACCAGCAAAATATCTGGATGACTGGCGAGAGCGGCATCAATGTCAAACTCTTGTAGCATCTGTCCACGATATTCAATCTCGCGTAGCGGCAATACTGATAGCCCTTGTACCAGTGCTGCTGTCTCACTGCGGCCATGGGTCTCTACAATACCAACCAATACATTACGTCCATGCGCTTGTGCTTGGTGTGCAGAGGTCAGCATGTCATACGTTTTACCAACCCCGGCCGACGCTCCAAAAAATATCTTTAATTTACCTCTATTGACCGTATACTCTTGCTGCTTGATTTGCTGCAATAACGCATCTGGGCTAGGGCGGTTAATATTCATTATGACCCTCGATAGCTCTTAAATAAAAGTAAATTAAAGTGGCGGCTTTTGGTTAATCCGGTAGTGTTGTTTAATACTGTCTTACTATTTAACTGGGAGAGTAGATATCTCGTCTAAAGTTAAGTTAACTGCCAGCACATTGACACGCGGCTCGCCAAAGACATTAAACTGCTTACTATCGGTATTATCATTGATCGCTTTTTGTACTTGTTCGATACTTATCCCGCGTATACTTGCCACTCTATTGGCTTGCCACTGTGCCGCCGCAGGTGAGATATGTGGATCCAAGCCACTTCCCGACATGGTCACCAAATCAATCGGAATCGGCGCTTTATTCTGTGGATCAGCCGCCTTAAGCTTTTGCACTTGCGCCTCAACATTGCTGGCAAGTTCAAGATTTAAAGGTCCCAAATTACTACCTGAAGATTGGGTGGCATCATAACCTTCACCCGCAGCAGAAGGTCGTGTCCATATATATTGTGGTTGGTCAAACTGTTGACCGATAAGCGCAGAGCCAACCAGCTGCCCCTCTTTTTCTATTAAGCTACCATTTGCCTGATTGGGCATAGTCACTTGCCCGACGCCAGTCATCAATAATGGGTAGCATAACCCTAAAATGATACCTAATAGTATAAATAGTAATACAGCAGGTTTGAGCATTGGCATATAAGTAGCAGCGTTATCTAGTGTGTTGCTGCTACCTGTTGCATCTTGTAGTGATGGCTTGGAGTCAGTATCTGGATGAGAATGAGTGTACATAGTAATATTCCTTATGAATGATTAGACCAATTGCAATACGTTAATGAGCATATCGATAACCTTTATTCCCACAAACGGTAGCAGTAGTCCGCCCAATCCATATATCAAGAGGTTCCGGCGCAATAGGTTAATAGCAGAGTTTGGACGATACTTGACGCCTCGCAGCGCTAGTGGAATTAGAAATACAATGATTAAAGCATTAAAAATAACCGCTGATAAAATAGCGCTCTTTGGGCTGCCCAAATGCATAATATTTAAAACGTTTAAGGCGGGATAAGTACCAGCAAAAGCTGCTGGAATAATCGCAAAGTATTTAGCGACGTCATTAGCCAAGCTAAAAGTCGTCAGCGCCCCACGGGTCATCAACATTTGCTTACCGGTTTGCACCACTTCAATAAGCTTGGTCGGGTTTGAGTCCAAATCCACCATGTTCGCCGCTTCTTTGGCCGCTTGAGTCCCACTATTCATAGCGACGGCAACATCAGCTTGAGCAAGTGCTGGCGCGTCATTGGTACCGTCACCAGTCATCGCCACCAGCTTACCTTGGCGCTGATAACTACGAATCAGCTCAAGTTTTTGTTCTGGGGTAGCCTCCGCCATAAAGTCATCAACCCCAGCTTCAGCAGCGATAGCAGCAGCGGTTAAAGGATTGTCACCAGTAATCATCACGGTAGTAATACCGATTTTTCGCAATTCAGCAAAGCGCTCTTTGATACCAGATTTCACCACGTCTTTGAGCTCAATAACGCCTAATATCTGCTGACCGTCTGCAACTAACAGTGGTGTACTACCACGGCGAGCAACTTCTTCTACTTGTTGCTCTAGATTATTAGGCAGCGTACCACCTTGTTCTGTCACCCAATTTACAATGGCGTCATAAGCGCCCTTACGGATGCGGCGTTGCTCAATATTGGTACCACTCATTCGAGTTTGTGCCGTAAATTCGATATTTTCAGATGGCTTTGATTTCCAGATATTCTCATCGATATCAAAACGGCTTTGTGCCAGTTTGACGATACTGCGACCTTCGGGCGTCTCATCGGTTAGCGAGCTAATCAATGCCACTTCAGCTAGCAAGTTCTCGTTGATACCATTCGATGGCAGAAATAAAGAAGCTTGACGGTTACCATAAGTAATAGTGCCGGTCTTATCGAGCAATAGCACATCGACATCGCCAGCAGCTTCTACTGCTCGTCCAGAGGTCGCAATGACATTGGCTTGCATCATACGGCTCATACCTGCTACCCCAATAGCCGATAATAAACCGCCAATCGTTGTCGGGATCAGGCAGACCAGTAATGCGACTAAAATAACAATAGAGATGGGTTCGCCTTGACCTGATGCGAGCACTGCAAACTGAGAGAATGGCAACAGGGTGACGCAAACCATTAGAAATATCAGGGTTAATGCAATAAGCAAAATAGTCAGTGCAATCTCATTAGGCGTTTTAGTACGTTTGGCACCTTCTACCAAGGCAATCATACGATCCAAAAATCCTTGCCCCGGCGCTTGGGTGATACGAATAATCAGCCAGTCAGACAAGACCTTAGTACCGCCAGTGACTGCGTTAAAATCACCGCCACTTTCACGGATTACAGGAGCGGATTCACCAGTAATGGCTGATTCATCGACTGAAGCAAGACCTTCTATCACCTCACCATCCGCCGGAATGATTTCTCCCATTTGCACTAATACAATATCGTCTTGATTGAGCTCCGTCGCCTGTACCATAGTAGCGGCGGATAATCGGTCGCTACTAGCAAGCTTACGCGCTTGCACATCTTGACGTGCCTGCTTAAGACTCGATGCTTGCGCTTTACTGCGACCTTCTGCTAACGCTTCAGCAAAGTTGGCAAATAATAAGGTAAACCATAGCCAAAACGTGATTAACAAGGTAAAGATCAGTCCAGTTTGACTCTGAATTAACATGTTAATGGCTAATATGGTCGTCAACCATGAACCGATATAAACGACGAACATCACGGGATTACGCCACTGAACGCGAGGATCAAGCTTGAGTAGCGCATCTTTTAGCGCCGGTTTAATCAGTGCCGGATCTAACAGACCTTGTGAAGGTTTTTCGGGCAAATCAGAGTTATCAGGCTCTTGTTGAGGCGGCACATCTAAGTCTTTATTATTAGAATCTACTGAAACATTCATGGTTTTTATTCCTAACATAATCATAAAAAAGGGGGCAATTCACCACTAAAAAGGTAAGGGCCTATTTGCCAAAGTTTAGACAAATAGGCAGTCGCTAACCTTTCATCATCCATATATGCTCTACAATAGGTCCAAGCGCTAAAGCAGGAATGAAAGTCAATGCGCCAATCATCAGCACGGTTCCAACTAATAGACCCACAAATAATGGCGTGGTCGTCGGTAAAGTACCGCTATTGACTTCAAGTCTTGGTTTTTTCGCCAATGATCCTGCCAAAGCCAGCACTGGAATGATGACCCCAAAGCGCCCGACCACCATCGCAAGCCCAAGCATAGCGTTATAAAACACCGAATTAGCGCCCAATCCTGCAAAAGCAGAACCATTATTATTGGCCGCTGAGCTAAAGGCATACAGCACTTCACTAAAACCATGAGCGCTAGGATTGAAAATCCCTGCTTGACCGCTGCTTGTCATAACACTAATCGCCGTTCCCATTAGCACCATAGTAGGCGCTGCAAGTAAAGCCAATACCACCATTTTCATCTCAAATGGTTCAATCTTTTTACCGAGATATTCTGGTGTCCGTCCAATCATGAGTCCTGATACAAATACCGCCAATATTGCAAATAGCAACATGCCGTACAGTCCGGCTCCGACACCGCCAAATACCACTTCACCTAACTGCATCTGTAACATCAAACCAAAGCCGCCCATGGGCGTAAATGAGTCATGCATCGCATTTACCGCACCACATGATGCTGCAGTAGTAATAGTGGCAAATAACGATGAAGCCACAATACCAAAGCGCACTTCTTTACCTTCCATATTTCCACTGACATCAGCAGCGGCTAGCCCTGACACTTGTGACGTTAACCAAGGATTACCAGCAAGCTCGCTGCTCACCGTTAATGAATACATACCGACAAACAATACCGTCATGGCTGCTAATATCGCCACCCCTTGCTTCAGGTTGCCGCTCATCTTACCGAGACAAAAACACAGTGAAGTAGGAATAAGAAAAATAGCGAGCATCTGAATTAAATTAGAAAAAGGCGTTGGATTTTCAAACGGGTGGGCAGAGTTAGCGTTAAAGAAACCACCGCCGTTAGTACCTAACATTTTAATCGCTTCTTGTGACGCGACTGGTCCTAAGGCGATAGTTTGGGTATCACCTTGAAGGGTTTGCACGTCCATATAGGTCGATAAGGTTTGTACAACACCTTGACTCATTAATAGAAGCGCGATGATTGTCGCTATCGGTAATAGGATATAAATATTACAACGCCATAAATCGACCCACGCATTACCAAGGTGAGCGCTTTTCTTAAATATCAAGCCACGCATCAAGGCAAAAGCGACGGCAATACCTGTTGCTGCTGACAAAAAGTTTTGTAGCGACATACCCATCATTTGGGTGAGATAACTCATGGTGCTTTCGCCACCATAAGCCTGCCAGTTAGTATTGGTCATAAAACTGATGGCCGTATTCATGGCCAAGTCCCAAGTAACTCCGGTCATCGCTTGCGGATTGAGCGGTAGATTGCCTTGCACCAGTTGCAATATAAATAGCGCCAAAAAGCCAATGATGTTAAACAAGACAATAGCGAGTGCATACTGTTTCCAGTTCATCCCCGACGCAACATTACCTTTGCTATCTCGTCCAAGCATACCGAGTGCAGTAAAACCGCGTGATTCAAGACGGGATATCGGTGCCTGCATACGCTGCATGATATAACCGGATAAAAAATAGCCCAAAGTAAATAAAATGAGAAGATAAATAATCAACTGAGATAAAGCCTGGATGGTCATTAGAACGCCTCCGGTTTAATCAGTACGTATAGCAAATAGACAAATAAACCTAGGGCGATAAGCCCTGAAAATACTTCCATAGCACTCTCCTAACACTAAGATCAGTCAATTAATTGCCGCAAGATTACTAAGACCTTGCTGCTCATTGGATAATGTCATTATTATGCTGAGAGAAGTATAAAAGTGTTATTAAGATAAATAGGCAGGATATAAAGAAAGTATAAAGATGAGAGTTAGCTAGTAGATAGGCAGGTATTAAGTGTGGATAACTATCTTGTTTTAGCTAGGAACACTGAAGAGGTAACGACTAAAGACAACACTTATTTACTGGCAATAGAGGACACTTCTTTTTCTTGGGATGCGGACACAGAGATTCTGACCTTTGAAGAAAAACCGTATAAAATCGGAGTTGAGCTTTATCTTGGCGGTACTGTATTTACTTATCCTAACGCGAATATTACCGATCAGATAAAGGTAAAATGGATAGATTATGGTTTGGATAAAGGGTGGCTTGGTGGTTGAACTGGATAGACCATTCCTTAAACTTTAGAAGCTAATTTTCCAGATATATCTAATAGATAATAATCTAAAAACGTTAATCTAAATAATAAACGCAAAAAAACATGTATAATTACTATGCTTTTTTCGAATGCTAATGTGCAATAATTAAACATTTTTAGTGACCAAAATATGGAATATAGTTCACGTAAAATGTCTTAAATTGCGCCAAACGTCATAGCTGTTTATTGACCTAAGCTATTGATATGTATGTTTTTATAGGTTAATATAACTTAATAACTATTTATAAAGTTTAGTGGTTCTAGCCTGTCACGCCGGGGGTCGCGGGTTCGAGTCCCGTCCGCTGCGCCATATTTAAAACGAATTTAGACTTTCAAGTTTAAGCAAGTTTCGCCTCAAGTATTAGTTTACTTGAGGTTTTTTTGTGTCTGTAAGTCCGCCTCGTCAAACTCTCGACAACTTTAAGTCTAACCATAAAAACCAGTCAGCTTATCGCGATTAACATATAGTAAGTGCTAAATAAAAAGAGTACAGATTTTATGGCGTGCTACTGGGATGAATTTTATGCCGCCTCTGGAGTGACGAAGTCACACAGCAAGCAAAGAAAATTTATACCAGTAGCACTGTACTTATTTTATAGCGGATCGACTATATAACAACTCAAACCATAAAACGCCAAGCATTGCCTACTAGCACTATAACTAATATCAAGTCACGAGCTAAAATATTAAAACCAGCTGCTTTTATCATCGTGGCTTATATGCTATTAATATAGTTAAATCCCTGTATAGCGACAGTCACTGCCCCAGATTTAATCTGACACCACCCCTTTTACCCTCGATGAATAAAAAAGTGAATAAACACATGGAATATCACCACATACCTAGAGAGCCGCTCGGCTTTTTTCCAACGCCATTGATTGAGCTGACTCGACTGAGTCATGCGCTCGGTGGCCCCATGGTTTTTATGAAGCGCGATGATCAGACGGGGCTGGCATTAGGCGGTAATAAAACTCGCAAGCTAGAGTTTATCATTGGTGACGCTCTTGCCAAAGGTGCCGATACCATCATTACTGCGGGAGCTGCGCAGTCCAATCACTGCCGGCAGACGGCCGCCGCTGCTGCAAGCTTAGGGCTTGAGTGTCATTTGGTATTAGGCGGACAGGCACCTGCGGCAGCTAACGGCAACCTACTACTCGATCAGATTTTTAGTTGTCATATTCACTGGGCAGGTGCTCATCGCAAAGGCGAGGATATCCCTCAGCTCGTAGAGCAGTTGACCAATGCTGGCAAAAACGTCTATGTGGTGCCATATGGCGGCTCAAGTGAGCTGGGCGCGCTTGCTTTTGTAGAAGCATTTAAGGAGCTTGAGGCGCAGCGTAGTGAAATCCATGAGACCTTTACCCATATTGTTTTTGCCTCTAGCTCGGGCGGTACCCAAGCAGGACTGATGCTGGGCAATAGGCTATTTGATTCACCCTCGCAGATTATGGGTATCAATATCGACAAGGGCGAAACCGACCAAATCCCCTTTGATGAATACACGCTTGCGCTTGCCAACCGTACAGCAGAGCTTATCGGCGCAGACCATCAGTTTACAGCAGCTGATTTATGCCTAAACGATGATTATGTCGGCGACGGCTATGGCGTGGTTGGCGCATTAGAAAACGAAGCCATCGCTTTGACAGCACAGACCGAGGGAATATTATTAGATCCTGTCTATACAGGCCGTGCGATGGGTGGGCTTATCGATATGATTCGTACAGGCAAAATCAAACACACCGATCGGGTATTGTTTTGGCATACTGGCGGCGCTCCTGCCTTATTTGCTTATGCCAATGACTTGAGGATATAAAAGTAAGCGATAAAAAACAGAGCCGCTTAATAGCCAATTAGCCAAGCCCACCCTACCGCGGCTCATTAAGTTTATTCACACTCGCAATAAGCGCCACCATGATCATACCTATCATAATCAAAACGCCTGACATCATATGCGCGGCGTCATAATTGAGCGCTTCGACTTGCTCATATATGGCGATAGACACAACTTTGGTCTCACCAGAGATACTGCCGCCTATCATGAGCACCACGCCAAACTCGCCAATGGTATGAGCAAAGCTGATTAAACTACCCAAAATAATACCAACCTTGGCTTGTGGGAGCGCAACTGTCATCAAACGCCTTAGGCGGCTTGGCTCGAGTAATTGTGCCATCTCCATCACGCTCTTTGGAATACGCAAAAACTGCGCATAAACCGGCTGAATATAAAACGGCAAGGAATAAATAATAGAGCCAATAACCAAGCCCTCAAAGGTAAAAATAAGCGGGCTGATATTGTGCTCATGAAGATAGTGACCGATACCAGCGCTAGGGCTTAGCAAAAGCAGTAAGTAAAACCCAATCACAGTGGGCGGTAAGACCAGCGGCATAGCGATAATGCCCATCAGCACTACCTTTACCCGTGCAATGATACGTCCACGACTGGGCTTGGCTAGCCAATAAGCCACAGGAGTGGCAAAAAACAGTAAACACAAAGTGCTGGCGGTGGCGAGCTTAAGACTGACTAAGAAAGGCGCGAGCATGTCTGACATTAGCGATGAATCTATCATGATGTCATTTCTCATGGCTCATTGTATTCACAAAGGTTTATTGTATCTAAGAGATTGCTATTGCACGGTTAAATACCCTGCTTGTGAGAAGTATCGCTGCCCCTCGGCTGAACGCAAATAGTTCGTAAAATCTATGGTAGCAGGTTTATCACTAATGATAATACCATCTTGGAAAATAGCCGGATAAGACTCAGGCGCTAAGGTAATAAATTGCTCAGGTTTCGCATTGATAGCGATAATTTGTGATTGCGCGACAAAGCCATAATCGACACTGCCTGTATACGCATATTGAAAGGCTTGCCCGATGTTTTCTGCTTGTATTATGCGTTTTTGCTGCACTAAAGGGTCATATAACTTTTGCGCCTGCAAGTAAGACTGTGCCGACGCGCCATAAGGCGCAAGCTCAGGACTGGCGATAGCGATCTTGCTACTGCTGTCGCTTAGCAACATATCACTCAGCGCTTTTGGACTGAATCCATCCAAAGGTTTGTTGACGCTATATAGCGCCAGCTGACCTTGCGTATAGGTAAAAGGTTGATGCGTCGTGCTATCTTTGGGGATCTTATCAGCAAGCTTAGCAGGGAACTCTTGATTGGCTGATAAAAACATATCATAAGGCGCGCCTGCTATTATTTGCGCATACAACTTGCCAGATGAGGCATACGTGACTTCTATATTATCCTTGGACAGCTGATTAGCGATTTGATAGCCATCAATAACCTCAGGCAATACATCCGATAAATTGGCGGCGGCGGCGATACGTAGCGTCTGCAATTGCTTAGATTCATTATCAGTAGAGGTATCTGTAGCACTCTTTGACGTACAAGCACTTAAGGCCAATAGCGCACCACATAAAACGGCTACTTTAACCATTGTTGCTCAGCCATTTAGAGGGCGCATCCTCGTAATACTCTTGCTTCCACACAGGAATATCAGCCTTAATGGCATCGAGTATCCAGCGGCAGGCATCAAACGCGGGATAACGATGGGCAGAGACCACCCCTACCCATACCGCCACATCGCCAATCTCTAATGCGCCGATACGGTGGATGGCAATAGCATGGGTAATCTCAAAACGCTGTTTGGCCGCCTCAATGATAGCGCGGCCTTGGTTTAGCGCCAAATCCTCATAGCCGTAGTAACTCAAGCGCTCAACGCTGGTGGCGTTGTTATGATTGCGCACACGGCCCTCAAAGCAGACAAACGCGCCGCAGCCGTCATTGTCCAACGTGCGTTTCAATCTATCCTCGTCTATGGCGATATCTAACAATGCAAAGCCATCACGCTGTGCAATGGCATAGACCTCATCAACGCTGCGTTTGATGGTCATAGAATGGCTGTGGACGTTGTCTATCATATGTTATCTCTACTCATGGTTTCTACTTACTATCTCTACCCCCTTGCCTAGCCGCCTGCGACTGGGGTGATAAATACCACGCTATCACCATCATTAATCGGATCGGTCCATTTAGCGAAATAATCATTCACCGCCACCCGCAGCTCTTGTTGCGAATGACTAAAGCCATGCTTTTGACTCAAGTGCTCATAGAGCTCGCTTAGTGAAGTTGACGGCTCGACCTTGATGGTTTCTTGTTGACAATTGGCAGCGTCAGCTAGGCTAGCAAAGTAAAGAACTTGTACGCTCATCGCCGCGGCATCGTTGGTTGCTTTAATAGCGCTCATTATATTCTCCGTTCTGTGCAAGCTATTCAGCTTCATTTCACTGCTAATCATTAAAACGAAACTGTATTATCCTAAGCATGACAATACTCTGATTTGCCACCCGTTTTGGTGATTAGGCGCACGTTATCAATGGCGATATCGTGCGATATGGCTTTGGTCATGTCATAAATGGTCAGGCATGCCACGCTTACAGCCGTCAAGGCCTCCATCTCAACGCCCGTCTTGTGCGTGACTTTGACCGTAGCGCTGACAGTTATGCTGTCAAGATTGTCATCATAGTCAAAGCTCAAACCTATCTTATCGAGTGGCAAGGGGTGACATAGCGGTATCAAGTCATGCGTGCGCTTTGCAGCCATAATACCGGCGATATGCGCGGTCTGGGTGATACTGCCCTTTTTGGTCATGCCATCAGCGGCTTTGATCTGCTGATAAACCTCGCTGGGAAATCGCACTTGTCCGGTCGCATGAGCCTCTCGCGTGGTAGCCCGCTTGCCACTGACATCGACCATAGTGATATCACCGTTGCTATCTAGGTGTGATAAGCCGCATTGAGTAGCTCGATTGTCTATTTGGACGTTGTTATTCATTGAGAATTTCTCTGATATTAATAGTCTGACATTGATAGAGTGCTTAGCGAGTGGCAGGCGCGCTCAAAGTCTGTAGGCGTATTAAAGTTGGTCAAATACTGCCAACTGTTTGGAAAGGATACCGCTTGTAAATAAGGTTTGATAAAAGGCATAACTCGCCGCGCGCCATTATCGATATAGGCCTTTAAATCAGGCTCAAGACTTAATGGATAAAGCCCTAACAGCGGATATAAATGACTGTCATCAGTTAAGCAAATCACCTTCTTATCAGCTTCTTGATTTTTGTTTATTTGAGTCGCTACAGACTGCAACTTTTGCCATAACTCTGTAGCAGGTATCAGACTATCACAGCTAATCACCAACAGCCATGATGACTGGTTTTCCGTTAAAGCATCTGATGGCTGAGTCTTTATCACAGTTTGCAGAGCCGACTCGATAGCGACCAATGCACCGCCCGTGTGAATTTGGCTGTTGCTAATCTGACCGTTACTATTTTGGCCAGCGCTATTTTGTCTATCAGCATTCTGGTCATTAATCATATTAGCGCCATAATCAGCAATATGCATAACAGGCGCTTGTGATTCGCTATCCATCAGCTCTGAACCAACATGAAAGCCACGCCCATTATCAGCAACCATAATAGGTATGTCTTTGTTATTACCAGTATGAGCTTGAGCCAAATCCAGCGCATGCCGGACATGATAATCCAGCAGGCACTCCCCTGTTGGTAACATAAGCGCCGCTTTGGCTGTGCCCATTCGTTTGGAAGCACCGCCCGCTAAAATAACAATACCAGCTAAGCTGTCTAAGGGTTTCAAACCATTTATCATAGACGCACTTTACTTATCATCACCTCAGTCATGGCTTGGGTTTTGTGCCATAAAGTGTGGTACAAAGTTGCACGGCCGCGTACGGCTATCAAACTGCTCTTTTAAGATATTCTCCCACCCTGTACGGCAAGCGCCCGAGGAGCCTGGCAAACAAAAAATACCGGTATGATTTGCCATGCCTGCAACGGCGCGCGACTGCATCGTTGACATGCCAATCTCATCTTTTGAAATCAGACGAAACATCTCACCAAAACCATCGATCGATTTATCAAATAAGACTCTCACCGCCTCTGGCATGCTATCTCTGATAAAAAACCCTGTACCGCCCGTGGTAATCACCGCATGCACGTTTGGATCGGCAATCCAGCCGCTAATCACTGCTCGTATCTGATAAATATCATCGCTAATGAGCTTGCGATCTGCTAGATGATGGCCTGCGTCGGTTAAGCTATCTGCTAGGTACTGGCCTGACGTATCTTCTGCCAGCGTCCGACTGTCAGAAACGGTCAATACGGCAATATTAAGTGGGGTAAACTTGGCAGCAGGTTTGCTCATAGGGATTCCTCAAAAGTACAGTTTTTATGATTCAAATATAGCTTTGATGATTAGAGTGCAATAATGCTAACCACCGATAATCGATAAATTATGCATAATGCCGCTATTGGACTCATGCAAATGATGGTGCTCAGGTTTAATCGGCATAAAGCTGTGTAAAGTTTCAACCAAACCTTGCACATCCCCTGTTTGCAGATGCTGACGAATATCGTAGTTGCCTTGATCAAACAGACACAGATGCACCTTACCTTGGCTGCTGACTCTGAGACGGTTACACGTATCACAAAAATGCGCGGCATAAGGGGCAATCATACCGATGCGCCCAACATAGTCTGGATGACTATACTCTACCGCTGGACCATCACTACTACCGCGCACGTGTGGCTGCCAACCATGCTCAGTCAAATAATCGATGATGACATCGGACTGCGCATGCTGAGCAAAAAACAGATCGCTGTTATCACTGGTTTGCATAAATTCAATAAAGCGATAAGTAACGGGTCGGTCTTTGACATAGTCGATGGCGTCCATCAAGTTTTCAAACGCGGTCTCTGCCATCAAAATACTATTTATCTTCAGCTTAATCTCTGTGGTATTTAATAACGTATCCATATCTGACAGCAACTGCGGTAACGTATTAAAGCCTGTCATCTTATGAAAGGTGTCTGCATCAAAGCTGTCCATGCTGATATTCAACTTATTTAATCCAGCCGCTTGCCAATTGGCCAGATGTTTACCCAGCTTATAACCGTTACTGGTCATAGCGACGGTTTCTATGCCTTCGGTTTGTTTAATGGTTTGAATAATCTCGACAACATCGCGGCGAATGGATGGCTCACCGCCGGTGATTCTCACCTTTTTAGTGCCAACTTCGGCAAAACCGCGAATGAGCGTGGCAATCTCAGGCACGCTTAATTCATCATCAGGACGCTTGCCTTGATAGCCATTGGGCAAACAATACTCACAGCGAAAGTTGCAGAAGTCGGTGATAGAGAGGCGCAAATAAGTCAAACGACGCGCAAAGCTGTCCGTTAAAAGCTGATGGCTCTTAGTTAAATGGCTAGCATCAACGTCCGTAGACGCAGCGGTAGGCAAGGCGTGAGTACCATCAGATATCGCAGGCGCGGCTGGCGAATACAGTTGAGCACTGCCGATGCTAAGCTTGTCATCATTCATAATTTACTGCCAATTGCGATTTATACGTCTCATCTATTCGTCTGATGGAGCCAAGGAAAAGGTTGCACAATCACTTCACTACCTGCTGCGACATCACCGCTGTCTTTGTCCAACACGACAAAACAGTTGGCAAGGCTAAGCTGTTTGATTCTATGTGACTGCTGCCTGGCAAAACACTCCACTTCATACTCGCCTGCAGCGTTTTGCCTCAATACGCCGCGCTGAAAATCTTTGCGACCGACTGATTTTTTGATGTCGTTTGTTAGTTTCGCCTTGATATGTATTTGCATCGGCTGCTCAGTTACGCGCGCGCCTGATAGTTGCCATAGTGCCGGTAGCACAAACTGTAGCGTACCAACGACTGTCGACAAGGGGTTACCAGGTAAGCCAAAGTACAGTACTGGCTTATCCAAATCTTTAGCAAGCTCCCCAAACACAAAAGGCTTACCAGGCTTCATCGCCACTTTGTAATGGTTAATTTGCCCGAGCTGCTCGATGACGGTAGTCAAAAAATCATAATCACCCACCGACACGCCAGCGGTCGAGATTAGCACATCACAGTCTTGCACGGCTTCATTAATAGCAGCCGTGGTCTTATCCAAATCATCAGGGATAATGCCGTAGTCGCGAATGGTAATCGGCAAACCAGCCAGCAAAGTCTTTAGCGTTGGGGTGTTGGAATTGTATATTTGTGCCAGACTTGTCAGCGCATCACCGACAGCCACCAGCTCATCGCCTGTTGCCAGTAGCCCGACGATAAGCGGCGCAAAGACGCTGACTTGGCTGATACCTAAGCTTGCAAGTAGGCTAATATCAGCAGGGTTTATGCGCTTACCGACTGTCAATACCGCTTCACCTGCCTCTATCTCTTCGCCTTGCCGGCGAATATTGCTATCCACTTTGGCCGCTTGGGTCAGTGTTACCTGATAAGGCCTTGATTTGTCGATTGTGTCTTTTATTTTTGCAAAGTTGGTATTTTCTTGCATGATGACGGTATCGCAGCTATCAGGCACCACTGCCCCTGTAAAAATCCGTACGCCCTGCCCTGCTACAAGCCGATCTGTATAAGCGCTGCCCGCTTGTGACTCGCCGATGATCTCGATAGTGCTATCTGCCGATAGTTCGCTGCCTTGCGCGATAGCATAGCCATCCATCGCCGATAGGTTTTGTCTGGGTATATCAAAAGGCGAGGCAATATCTTGCGCCAGTATCTGATTGCCGCTGTCTTGCAAAGCGCACTTCCTAACAGCTCTTTGCCTTAGAGAAAAATCGTTATTATTGTAATCTTCTACGCGCGCTTTTATCGCTAATTGCAAGGCTTCCATGGTAATCATAAAAGAGTACTCTTCTTTTTTTGACGGCTATTAAATCGCTCAATGAGCAGCTATTTTTCTCGCGTATCGGATTGACTATAGCTGATATAGCAATCCTAGATTAGCGCAAAAAAAGCACCTAATAAGGTGCTTTTTGTTGTAGTTGTTAAAGGCTTACTATAAAGCCTAGTGAGCAAAATGCCTTCTTTAACAGCTTAACATTAATAGCCAACCAGATGACACAGCCAGTTTAACAGCCTAGCTCACCATGAGGCTAGGCTTGCAGCACTACGCTGAGTAATAAAGCCATCTGGCGTCTGGCCATTATCTGCTTGCCAACGCTGAAACGCCCTACGCGTATTGGTGCCTACGATACCGTCAGCACCTTTGGTATCATAACCCATGCTGGTCAGGCGCTGCTGGAGATTGCGTACTTGCACAGTCGATAATGGGCGCTCATAACGCGGCCATGACTTATATAGACCGCCTTGCCCTGCCAGCGCTTTGCCCAACAAGCTGACCCCTAGTGCATAGCTTGATGAGTTGTTATAGACTTTGATCACATCAAAATTGGGACTGAGCAGCAGTGCAGGGCCGTCTTTGCCAGCCGGTAGCCACAACTCCATCTGGGTATTGGCATCCAAAGACACATCATCGATGGTATCGATACCAAGTGCCGCCCATCTGGCCGCCGACTGTTTGCTGCCAACAACGGAATAATCAAAAGATGCAGGAATCCTCACTTCATAAAAAGGCGCTAAGCCACGTACCCAGCCTGAGTTACTCAGATAATTGGCAGTAGACGCCAATGCATCCCCCGTTGCCCAAGGGTTGCGGTGACCATCACCATCGCCATCTACCCCTTGTTTGAGCCAAGTATCAGGGATGAATTGGGTTTGCCCCATGCCGCCCGCCCAAGAGCCATCCAGCTGTGACCATGACACATCGCCGCGCTGCAACAACGAGGCAAGCGACAACAACTGAGTTTCGGCAAACTCTTGGCGACGACCGTCATAGGCAAGGCTGGCAAGCGAGCTTGGAATGCTACTGTTGCCCGTCACCGCGCCATACGAAGACTCCATCCCCCATATTGCCGCGATGATTTCGGCATTGACGCCATACTGCGACTGTAACTGGGACAAAAACGCCCGCTGCTCTGCAAACTTACGCTTACCTATGCTGACTCTGCCGTCTGATACCGCCGAATCCACATACTCCCACGGCATTTTAGAAAACTCAGGCTGCCCTGAGTCTAAAGAGATGACTTGCTGATTGAGATACGCCAAATCTAGCAAGCGGCGGATGGTCTGTGCATCATGACCTGACGCCATGGCGCGCATAGAAAAATCCGACTTCCAGTCAGAAAAACTGCCATAGCTTGGTTTTGCGACTGGCTGGGGTTTGACAGCAGGTTTGGGGGTCGGCTTGACCTGAATGGTCTGAGTCTGAGTAATCTGCACGTTAGCCTGACGCACAGGTTTGCTAGGTTTTTGCATCGCTTGCTGGCTGGTACAGCCCACCATGACTAGCGCTGGGAAAAGAGCAATATAGTGTTTTTTTAAAATCATAAGAAGTCTCAGGTGTGAATAAGTACTATCGGTAAGCCATACCATTGCCAAAAATCAGAGTAATAAGCATAGAGTAACTATATGTCGCTCATCAGTATATCGCTCATCTGTCGCTTATCATCTTTTTAGGGCTTGGGATAACTTAGCAAATAAAAACCAGCAGCGGTAGAGCAGCAATGCTAAGACGGCTAGGACGTGTTGCACAATCAATCATGGCACTAACAAAGACTAGCGTCCCAATACTGCCCGTGGATCAATAGGGTTGCCATTTAAGCGTACTTGAAACTCTAGACCCACTTGATTGGTTTGGCCACTACTACCCATATTGGCAATACGTTGGCCACGCTGCACCGCGTCCCCTTCTTTAACCAAAAGCTGGCTATTGTGAGCGTAGGCGGTGATATAGTTGTCACTATGACGAATCATGATCAGATTGCCATATTCAGGCAAACCGTTACCTGCATATAGCACTGTCCCTGATTGGCTTGCCAGTACAGGGTCGCCGATATTGCCAGCAAACCACATGCCCATCGTGCCAGCCGCCGCATCAAAGTTACGTGTCACTTGGTTGCGGCTCGGGTACTCATAGCCTGACGTGGCGTTTGCCGTGACTTCATAGACAGGGCTAGTGTTAGTAGGTGTGCTGGTGACAGGCGGGTTGTAAGTAGGCTGTGGCCGTGTCTGAGCAGGCGCGTTATAGCGATTGTTATTGGCAGCATTTGGCTGTCCTTGCCAGAGCTTTAACCATTGGCCACTATAGATGGTATATTTGCTATCTAAGCCATTGATCGCGCCAATTTGACGATAATTTAGGCGATAACGGGCGGCGATTTGGCTGACGGTATCACCGCGCTGGACCAGATGGTAGTTAGGAACCCCTTGTGCATTGGTGATGATCTTGGGCGCAGCTTGGTTTGCTGTCTGATAAGTAGGTTTGGTGGCACAGCCTACCATCGTTAGCGCAGCGGCGGCCATGCTACCAATCAACACCGACGTTGCAAGGTGCGATCCTGTGTTAAGCTTTTTCATACAAGGTTCCTATTCTTTCTCTCACTCATCAGTTTTTGTCTTATTGAGTGGTTTGTGTGCCACTCATACGTATTATGCTTTTTGGGTCATCTATCCTATAGTCACAGACCTCAGCTGTCTATGATTTGTGCTATTACTCTTGCCTTTATCGCCTCAATTATTCTCATAAGGCCAAACTCGACAACGTCTCTAACGCAGCTTTTGGCGCATGGTGCAATCGCACAGGCGATAGGCTGATATAGTTTTCGGCCACGGCTTTATCGTCGGTCATCACGCCTGCCACCTCACAGGGTTGCTGGTATAAGGGGTTAAGCGCCTGACGATCTGGTAATTGGGTCGTTTCGTCACCTTCCTCATCATGTAGCGCTGATGCGGCGTAGGCATTTTTGCGTTTGCGTAACGACAGCCAATACGCATCTCGCCCGCGCGGATCTACCATGTGATGGACGGGGCGCGCAATCTGAGCATGGCCAAGCGTGGTGATTTTTCGGCCTTTTATCTCAGCACTGCTGTGCACATCAGGAATATTAACGTTTAATACGTGATAGGGCAAACTTTTACACGTCGACAAAATAGCGGTCTCACTAATGAGCTTGGCAATCTCCTCAGCAGCCACCTTATAGTGACTGGCATCCTCTGGCTCTCGTCGTTTGCCTGCCTTTTTTCCTTTGACACCGCCGCCTACCAAAGAAGTGGCAATCGCGGGTATACCAAAAATCTGAGCGGTCAATGCCGCGCCAAAGGTACCAGAAAACAAGACATCTTGTCCCAAATTGGCGCCTGAATTGATGCCGGTGACGATACAATCAAAGTCCATATTACAGTACAGCTCGTGCAATGCCAGATAAATACAGTCGGCAGGAGAGCCATTGACAGCGACAAACCCCGACGGCAACTGATGAGCATACAGCGGCTTTGAGACACTAAGCGAGCTTGCGCAGCCACTTTGCTCTTCGCTTGGGGCGACGACGACGACCTCACCGATGGCCGATAGTGCCTGAGCCAATGCCAATAGTCCTGGCGCGTGTACGCCATCATCATTGCTAAGTAAAAATCTCATATTTGCTCGTTGTTTTTGTCTTTGACCGTTTGTCTGCTTTTCAGCCTTTTTGTCATAATATTGCTATACTCGGCGCAGCATTGCCTAGATGATAGGCCATCACGAAGATGATAAGCACGTGGTTTCCCTTGGCAAACTGCTTATTTGCTCAGTTTGGCCCCTAATGCTGGGTGCCTTAGCCTACAGAGTAAAGGGCGACAGCGCAAACGGTTGATTGGTAAAATTTATCGCCCAATGACACCTTCTTACTTATACTTATACATCGCGCTAACTCACTACCCATGGTAGACATCATCAGCGCGCCCTGCTGGTATCGTAAGTAAAAGCGCAAAAAAAGCAAAAGGGCAAAAATAAATGGCGATTATACCCCAATCATACACTGACGCACACATAGCAGACCAAACCATAGATGCAATAGATACAAATATGAAGACTCTCAGCCTACAGTACTCAAGGATTTGCCGCTTTAGCAGCATTATCCTGAACTGTTTATGGCAGAGTGTCATACTGCCAGTACAGATTAAATGATAAGCAAAAACTTGCCATTAGGTTACAATAGGCAACAACGCACTACAATACAAACTTATACTTTTAGGCGGACGTAACTTAGCTGACGATGCTGCTGATATGTTGCTGCAAGATGGCTTTGGCTCACAATATATCTACACATAAATCAATATTTTATGTGACTTTTGTTTTTTTACCCATTAACATATGACCATTAAATAAAGATAAGCGAGTGTAATACAGAATGAAAAATCAATCGATATTATCTATAGCTTCTGTGCTAGCGAAGACCGCATCCAAGGTAGGTCTTGCAGGACTGATAACGTCTGTTGCCATGCTGTCTCAAGCCTCCTATGCGGCAAACAATGCTGCGACGACCATTCCTTTAGACATGTCTGGCATCAACATCACCAAGCATGAAATCGCTGTGATGCAAGTACTTTCAGAGATTTGCCCGCCGATGCTAAACGGCAAGCAAAAACAGCGTTTTTATAAGTCTTATAACGTGCAGTTGCACGAGCTGATGCCGTCACTAGAAGACCCCAAAGCGGCGATTCAATACCTATCAACGCAGCAAGACTATCGCCAAATTCTCCAAGGTATCCGTAGCTGGACGATGGGGTTCTCTAAGCAAGACAACCGAGCGCTGTGCGAAGACTTGGCCAATGCTGAATACTAGTACCCCCTCATCACCACTTATGATAAGCATGATAGGACAGACGATTTAAAAAAATAAACAAAAACGTACCACTGTGCTTTTGACGCCAAAATAACATTGATCATCAACGACAATAAAAAACGACACAAGCGGGCGTCCAAAGCGGGACAAAGCGTCAAGATTTTTAATGTTTTTCTGACGAGTGATAGATGACATAAAAGCTTGCTGTATTGCCAGAAGATGGGCCATGCAGCAGGCTTTTTTGCAACCGAAGATCGCGCTGGGTTTGTTTTTTAAGATACCTTATAGATAGGTGAAAATAGCCTGAGTTACGTGATAAACGCGACAAGCGATCATAGACACAAGCAGGGCTTTTTATTTTTGGGGGTGCCTTATTTTTTGCAGTTATCGATTCCCCATCGGTTATCATTTTGCTAAGATAAGGCGTTAATTTTATGTCTGTCGCACCATCGTCACTGCCATCATTAATCCCTTGTTTTTGAATATAATATTTAAGACATACGAAAAAGATGACCGAGGTTTGGGGCGAGTCGCAAGCGGCAGATACATTTGGTTTTATGATGCGGTGTAACGATATATGACAGTAAAGCGTGTAAAAAATCAGCTGGTACAGCTGGTCGTTGGTGTAAGTGTTTCTATGAGTGCGATAATGGCAAATGCCGCCATTCAGCCACCCGAGATGGACAATACCGCCTATGTATTAATGGACTACAACACTGGTGAAATCTTGGCACAAAAAAACGCCAATGAAGCGCTACCGCCAGCATCTTTGACAAAAATGATGACCAGCTACATCATCGAGCAGCGCCTCGCCTCAAGCGACCTAAAAGAAGACGATCAAGTGCTGATGAGCCCAAATGCGTGGTGCCGCGGCAGTAGCAGTCAGTCTTGTATGTATGTACCGGTAAATAAATCTGCGAGCGTTATCGACATGCTACGCGGTATTATTATTCAATCAGGTAATGACGCCTCAAAAGCTATGGCAGAGCATATCGCTGGTAGCGAAGCCTCGTTTGCCATCTTGATGAATGAGCAAGCAGAAAAGCTGGGCATGGAAAACACCCATTTTGTCAACTCGACAGGTATGCCTGACGAAGGCCATAGAGCTTCAGCGCTGGACTTGGCCAAGCTATCGCGCGCCATTATCAAAAACAGCGGCGACTACTATGGCTTGTATGCCGAAAAAGAGTTTACCTACAATGGCATCACACAAGGCAACCGCAACGCCCTACTAGCGACTGACCCCACGGTCGACGGTCTAAAAACAGGGCATACAGATGCTGCAGGCTACTGCTTGGCCGCCTCGAGCAAACGTGATGGCATGCGTCTGATTTCTGTGATCATGGGCACCGAAAGCCCGCAAGCCCGTGCCGACCAGTCGCGCGAGCTGCTTAACTGGGGTTTTGGGCACTTTACCACCGTCACCAAAGCACCTGCTGGGCAGTTTGTCAGTAAGGTACCAGTCTGGTTTGGCGAAACCGACGAAATTGAGCTGGTCACAGGTGATAACTTGCAAATACTGACCAGTAAGACGCAAAAAAACAAAATAACCACCGTGGTCGATATTCCCGAAAGCTTAGAAGCCCCTATCAAAAAAGGACAAGAGATCGGTAAAATGATGGCGGTCATCGACGGCAAGGCAGTGGCATCCGTGCCTATTATTGCCACCAGTGATATCGAACAATCAGGATTTTTGAGCCGCACTTGGCAGCGTGTGGTTCGCTGGGTACAAAGCTTTTTTTAAGCACTTGGCATAACTTATATACAAAAAAAGACGCTCCGATAGGTGGGCGTCTTTTTTTTCATAAAATCAAGGCTTGTGGTATCACACTCATCTCGCCATATCTGCAGTTAATCCCATCATATCATGTCCAAACGAGCCAGCGTTTTATCAAATCGCTCAATCCTTTATCACTATACGTCACCATGTGGCAATAGTCGACACCAGCGGCTTTTAACCCATGCTCAAAGCTCTCTAAGCTGCGCACGTGGTGTTTTGGATACCAGTATATCAATAGCGCCCGATGGGTGATATCAGCGTTTTCTATCTGACGAATACGGGTGGCCAATGCCTCAGCCCTCGCAGGATACATGTCTTCTGCAAACATCACTATGTCGATTTTTTTGTGGCATATCTCATCTAGCGCCAGCTGCTCATGCTGATGGCAGATCACCTGCGCGCCTAACCGCTCAAGCTCCTCCACCAAAAATCCCGCTTCGTGATAATAATAGTAAATAATACTCAGCCCCGCCAGCACTTGCTGCTGATGAACTTGCTGCTGGTTGGGTAGTGGAATGGTCAAGACAAACTCTGTACCGACGCCCAGCGCACTATCGACATCGATGCTCGCTCCCATCAGCTGGGCCATTTGTTTGACGACGGGCAAGCCTATCCCTGAACCTTCGTATTGCCGCGTTTGTGACGAGTCTACCTGAAAAAACGGATTAAAAATATCGTTGATGTGATTGTTATCGATGCCGATGCCCGTGTCTTTGACACTGATCTGCCAGCGATTGCTTTTATCAAAATGCGTGAGCTGCGAGGTAATGGTAACCTGCCCCGCTGAGGTAAACTTAATGGCGTTACTTAGCAAAATCGAGAGTATTTGCTGTATCTTTTTTACATCACCTTGTAGGCCATAATCTATATGATGCACTTGGCTAATCAGCTCTAAGCCCTTACGTTTAGCAATAGGCTCAAACTCTGCCAACAGATCAGCGATCAGCTGTAGTGGGTTAAACTCACTAAGATGAATGGTCATCTGACCTTTTTGTATCTGATTCAACTGAATGATATGCTCAAGCGAAGACACCAGCTTGTCACTGCCACTACTGATAATATCGACCGCGTCTTTTTGCTCTCGGCTCAAGGTTTCATAATCTAGCAGTTGTAAGCCGCCGACAATGGCATTTAATGAGGTTTTTAGCTCGTGGGTTATCATGCTCTGAAAATTATGCAGCTGCACATCGAGCGATACATCTTTGCTGTGTAGCTGCTGCTCAAAGATCGCCACCGCTTCATAGTCTTGTTTGATGTCTTGCAAGCGTTTAAACAGCACAATCAAAGCCTGCTTGATTTGCGCCAGCTCCTGAAAATTAAAATGCTGGGCGATAACGGGCAGTTTTTCAAGCTCAGGCGTCCTAATGATGATGTCGCATACCTCAGTGAGCGCGTCCACATCCCTAACCGGCCAGTTGAGCTTACGTAAGACATACAGCGCCCAGACCACAGCCAGCAAAATCGTAACCAGCCACAATAAAGCATTGCTTTGAAACCAGCTTGCGCGCAGTTTATTGACATCTAAGGTGATATTAATATAACCGACCAGCGTACTATTGGCATTTTTTGTGGTGCTTGAGGACGCCGCTACGCCTGATGACTGGCGCGGTAAACCATCAGCATCAGAGAATGTAGCGGCAATAGTGAGACTGTCTGGTTGCAAGTCATTACTGACGACTGGGTAATTAAAGCTGACCGTATCGGCAAACAGGGCGTTTTTCCAGTCGCCTCTAGATTGATTGGTATCACTGATAGGCTGAGGGGTTGAGTAAAATAAAATACTCTGAATACTTGGCTCATTTTCTAATAAAAAGGCAACTTGCTCCGCTACGATATCTGCCCCTTC
Organism: Psychrobacter sp. L7; assembly: GCF_002810365.1. Classification (NCBI taxonomy): domain Bacteria; kingdom Pseudomonadati; phylum Pseudomonadota; class Gammaproteobacteria; order Moraxellales; family Moraxellaceae; genus Psychrobacter; species Psychrobacter sp. L7. Next base: position 120,241 of record NZ_NEXR01000003.1, on the reverse strand, counting down.
TGCTGTCGAGGCACTGGCGGTCAGTACCGCGGCAAGCTGATCTATATGCCGATGCGTTTCTTTGTAATGATAAGTCAGACCATAGATAAAAGACAATATAAACCCTGCCAACACAGCCAGCGTAATGGCCTGTACGACAGAGCGCCAGATAAGCATAGGAATGGTGCGAGAACGAGGGCTATTCATATCACTCAACGAAGCCAAGACAACTTTTTATTCATACTACAGGTATTTTGCAGAAGTGATAAGACAAACATGCAGATATTTTTGGGCAGGTACCGTCCTACTGGCATCAGAGGTGCCAATTTTATATTGGATTGACTATACACAACGAGGTGAGAATAAAAACAGCGGCGCAGCACTATGTCGCCTTGTCATAACAACGATACAGGCGACATCATAAAGCGACTGGTTCGTACCCTCGCCACTGGCAAGTTAGCCATTAGCAAGTTAGCGCGGTTTTTTGTCTTTGGTAGTGAATTTTTTTGCCCGATTGCGCTCACGTTGGCGTAACTGCTGCGCTTTTGCTTTCGTCGGTGTGTCGCTTTTATTGGCATAGGGGTTGTCATTTTGTCGAAAGATGACATTCAGCGGTGTGCCTTCAAGCTTAAAGACTTGACGAAATTGGTTTTCGAGGTAACGCTGATAGCTCTTCGGTAGCGCACTGGTTTGGTTACCGTGAATGACGATGACCGGTGGGTTGTGACCACCGATATGCGCATAACGCAACTTGATACGGCGACCTGCGACGGTCGGCGGTGGGTTGGCTGTCACAGCGTCTTGCAATATCTGCGTCAAGCGATTGGTCGACACCTCAAACATAGATGACTGATAAGCGCGCAAAATCGACGGGTATAAGTTGCCCACGCCGGTACCATGTAGCGCTGAGATCAGGTGCACTTTCACAAAAGGAATAAAACTAAAGCGGCGATCCATCTCAAGCTTGATATAATCTTTTTGGTCTTGGCTGAGGCCATCCCATTTGTTTATCGCGACCACCAGCGCCCGACCTGCATCGAGCGCATAGCCTATCATATGCAAGTCTTGATCGACGATGCCTTCTTGCGCATCGATGACAATCACCGTCACATTGGAGTCTTCGATGGCTTGTAGGGTTTTGATAACGGAGAATTTTTCTACTTTTTCATCGATTTTGCCGCGGCGGCGCACGCCTGCGGTGTCGATAAGAACATAATCCTTACCATCCCGTTTATAAGGAATATAAATACTGTCACGCGTGGTGCCTGGCATATCAAATACCACCACCCTATCTTCGCCAAGCAAACGGTTGACCAAGGTGGATTTGCCGACGTTTGGACGACCGATAATGGCAAGTTTTAAGCCATTTGGTTCGACGACGTTTTCTTGCTCAGGCATGTCAGCGGTCAGCACTTCTAGCAAGTTGCCAACACCGCGGCCGTGGCTGGCGGCCATCGGATACGGCTCGCCCAAACCAAGCGCATAAAACTCCGCAGGCGCGGCATCATGGACGCCATCGACTTTGTTGGCGACCACATAGACAGGCTTGCCCAATGTATGCAAAAACTTACCAATCTCAGCATCAGCACCAATCATGCCAGACCGCGCATCCACCACAAACACGATGATATCTGCCTCATGAATCGCTGTGTGCGATTGCTCAGACATATAGTCATCGATATTGCCACTGCCATCGTCTGCCTCACCGATACCGCCCGTATCGACAACGATGAACGATTTGTTTTCGTAGGTAGCATCGCCGTACTGACGGTCACGCGTCAGCCCCGACATATCAGCAACCAATGCCTGCCGACTTTTTGTAAACTGGTTAAATAAGGTGGATTTACCGACGTTTGGACGACCAATTAAGGCGACCACAGGCTTGATACTCATGGGTTACTCTCAGTGAAAGGCACAATGGCAGACCGTACAGCGACTAAAATCATAGTCGCAAATATTGTTGTACGTGACCGCAAATTAATATAAATGATAAAACGACAGCAGATACAATCATCGACCCTATAACATAGACCCTATGACATAGACTCTATAGTAAGCAAGCCTACAGTGATGATTATATCTCTCAGACACCATTTTATCGGATCTATCAAATGATGTCGTCTATATGGTAAACCTACCGCATATCGGTCGCATAGAGTACGCGAAAGCCTGCGTTTAAACAAGCAGTTTACAACCAAGCACAAAACGCTGACCTAGCAGCGTGAGTGATAATAGTAGTGATCGTGATGTCAAACCGCAAGTCTGATAGCCAATGACTGACTGATAACAATATCACGACTCATCAGCTGCCGCGCGGCACAGCCTATGATACTTAACGTATCAGCTGCCAGATAGCCACTTGACCTGTAGCGCTCTGCGTTAGCAAACGACTTCCTTGTACTTGCAAGTTGGTCAACGCCCCCTTGGTCTGTACACGGCTGATGATTTGACCATTGGCAGGGTTGAACAAATGCACCACACCTTCTAAATCACCAACCGCGATATAATTACCAATCATCACAGGATTGGTCAAGTGACGATACGCCAGCTCATCGCTCTCCCAGAGCATCTCGCCATTGCTGCGATCATACGTAACCACTTTACCATCTAGGCTGGTGGCGATGACTTGCTGATTATTGACAGCAAGGGATTTGAGACTGGCAAGCTCATTGACAAATAAAACCTGACGCGAGGCCAAATCAATACCCAATAACTGACCACTATAGCTGATTGCAAACAGCTGGTTTTGATCAACGATAGGCGTGCCATCGACATCGCTCATACGCTCAACTTCGCTACTGCCCATACCGACACCGACGCGTCTCGACCACTGCGGCAGACCACTATCAACCGTCACCGCATGCAGTCGGCCATCCGCGGTGGCCAGCAGCGCAGTCTTGCTGTCTAGTAGGGTTGGTGCGGCGCTACCACGTACACTGATGGCAGGCACCTGGGTGGCAAACTGCCATACGGACTGGCCGGTTTGTAGAGATAAACCGTGCAAAAATCCATCATTCGCTGACAAAATCACGCGATTATTACTGACCAAAGCCGGCGTCAATACCGACCCTGATAGCTGCTGCTGCCAGCGTTTGGCACCCGTTGTACTATCAAACGCCATCACCTGACCGCCACGTGTGCTAATGATTGCCGTTTGGCTTAAGGCATCTACTGTCACGCCGCCGGTGATTTGATCACCGACATTGACTGACCACAGACGCTCACCTGCATTATCAAACCCTATCAAGTCGCCACCGCGTGAGGCTGTGACCATTTGACCATTGGCATAGCCAACTTGCAGCGCCAAAGGATCTTTTTTGCTGGCTTTTTTATTGCCAACATCTGCGCTAAAGACAGGCTGTAGCACAGTGACCGGCTCTGCAATTTGTACCAAATCGACAGGATCATTGACGACAGGCTTGATACCGCGATTACACCCAATCACTGCAGTGCTCATTACTGCCAGTACGGCCACATGCATGACTGTCTTTTTGATAATATTGGCTGTTGACATGTTGCTCGAGCGAATGGATTGAGTCATCATAGGTTCTCACTACAAAAATTATTATGGATTAGTGGATTGGGCGGTCAGTCTGTGGCTCATCCATCAATGATCTGCTCACAGTGTTGCCTGGTTTTAGTTATCTTGGTGACTGTTATAAAACTTTTAAATAGATAACAGCCACTTATCAACTCTGCTCTCACGATCAGCCCACTGGCCGCCAATCTAGCATATAGAATTCTGTTGGTACTGCCTAGGGTGCTGATAAAACATCAGCGCTATTATTCGTTAATAGCGCCTAATACAATACCACTACTGTGTAACTTCGGCCGGTGCGCCCTCTACTACTGGTGGCGGCTCAGATATCGCAGGCGCTGGTACAGCAGGCTCTTGGATCAGACTGGCTTGCGCCTCGATAGGCTCAGGCATTACCCCCAAGCTCTCCATCTTCAATGCCAATACTGCACGCATTTCTTGACGCTCACGTAACAGCTCCCACGCATTATTGTAAGCGTTGATGGCCAAATCTTTATCGTTTTGTGCCAGATAGATATCGCCTAGCAACTCTTGCTGACTGGCTTCAAATGAGCTTGGTATGTCCTGTTTGGCTTCTGCCAGTGCGCCCTCAGCATCGCCTGCTGCCAGTAGCGTGTTGGCATAACGTAGACGGGTGATGGCGCTTAGGCCAGCGTCGCCCAAGTCAATCGCTAATGCTTGCTTCAGGGTATTTGCCGCGGCGGTAAAGTCATCACTATCCACTTGATGGCGGGCTTTTATCATCAGTGCTTGCCACGCATAGACTGACTCGCCGTGGGCGCCAACCAATGCGTCGATATCTTTATCCAGTTGTGTACGGCTTTGTGCCAGCGCTTCTTGCGCCTCAGCTTCCAAATCTGGGTTTTGCGCCGCCAGACTGATTTCTTCATTGAGCCGTTGGATATCCGCGTAGTGATCTGCTGCGACTGTATCGACGCGCGCATGGTTATTTTGCCAGTATGTCCAACCAAAATAAGCGGCCAACGCCAACAAAATTGCAGTGACGATATAGCTGCCATACTGCTTTAACGCGTCCATGGAATTGTCTGGATTTGGCGAATTGGGTGTCAAAGCCATAAAGGGTTACCTAATAAAAGTGTTATAAAAATGCTGAGGCGAAAGCCGATATCACCTGATTAATCTATTAATTGATCGACTAATCAATCGACCCATTCATCACTGGCGCGAAAAATTGTCTGCATTCGATAGCCAGTCTTGCGAGACACTACGCTGCTCGCCTGTCTGCATGTCTTTGATACTCACCAGATTGTCATCGAGCTCTTGCTGAGCAATAATCACCGTGAGCGCAGCCCCTGATTTATCCGCCTTTTTCATTTGCGCTTTTAGGCTGGTGGCACTTGCCATCTTGACTCGGATATCTGGACGCTCATAACGTAGGTTTTGGGCATACTTGATACCGGCGCTATAGACTTCTGGATGAGCGACCACAAAGACATCGCAGGCCGAAACGTCTGCCATCGGCGCGACCGCCTCTAGTAACAATAATAAACGCTCAAGCCCCATGGCAAATCCAACGGCAGGCTCAGATTTGGCAGGTTTACTGCCGTCGGTACCGACAGACTTTAGCTGGCCAATCAAACCATCATAACGGCCACCTGCACAGACGGTAGCTTGGCTACCTAGCTTGTCTGTCACCCATTCAAAGACAGTCTTATTGTAATAATCCAGACCGCGTACCAGATGCGGATTGATCTCAAAATCGATACCAAGCGCGGTCAAGTATGCCTGCACTTGCTCAAAGTGCGCCATGCTCTCCGTACCCAAAAACTCAGCCAGCTTTGGCGCTTCTGCCAATAACGCCTGCGTACTCGCCTCTTTGCTGTCTAAGATACGTAGCGGGTTGGTCGTCAGACGGCGCTTGCTGTCTTCGTCAAGCTGGTCTTGTTTGTCGGTTAGATAAGCGACTAGAGCCTCACGGTAAGCATGGCGCTCGTCGATTTCACCCAAGCTGTTTAGTTGCAAGCGCATCTCGTCTTTGAGACCCAGCGCTTGCCACATTAGATGCGTCATCGCGATCAGCTCAGCATCGGCATCGGGCAGCGCACTACCGAAGCTTTCGACCCCTAATTGATGAAACTGACGATAGCGGCCTTTTTGCGGGCGCTCATAGCGAAACATGGGGCCGATGTACCATAGTTTGGGCGTATCACCGCGCAGTAGATTGTGCTCGATTACAGCCCTTACCGCGCCTGCGGTGCCCTCTGGGCGCAAGGTCAAAGGAGTGGGCGGCTCAGATTTATCGGCAAAGCTATACATCTCTTTTTCGACGATGTCGGTGGCCCCGCCAATAGCACGGGCAAACAAATCAGTCTGCTCGACGATAGGCAGACGAATATGCTCATAACCGTACCTACCCAGCACATCCGCCAATATCGCTTCTAATTGTAGCCATTTTGCCGATTGGGTAGGCAAAATATCATTAAACCCTTTGATAGCTTTGATCATGGTACGGTCATATCCTTAAATTTATCACAAGTTCTTTTTTATATAATTAACCTAAAAACAGCGACAGCACTACTGGTATCCGTTAGCGCTACTGGTATTTATTTAACGCGAATAATCTCATTTTCGCGCTTTTTTGCCAAGTCTTCAGCATGGGCGCGCACCATACTTTCAATCTCATCGACTAGGTTTTCGGTATTGATCAAATGGCTTTTCTCGCCCATACGGTAGACCAATGACTTTGGCGCAGCACCGACGATACCGATATCGGCTTCTTTGGCCTCCCCTGGGCCATTTACTTTGCAGCCAATCACTGACAGATCCATCGGCTCACGAATATCCTCGAGACGCGACTCTAGCGTTGTCATCACTTTGATCACATCAAACTCTTGGCGCGAGCAGCTAGGACAAGCGATAAAATTGACACCGTTTGAGCGGATGTTTAGCGACTTTAAAATATCAAAGCCGATTTTAATTTCTTCTTCAGGCTCTGCCGCTAGAGAGATACGAATGGTATCGCCGATGCCGTCTAGGAGCAGCCCCCCTAATGCAATGGCAGATTTGACCGCACCGGTGCGATAGACACCAGCTTCGGTCACGCCTAGATGTAGCGGGTTGTCAATTTGGGCTGAGAGCAGACGATACGCCTCTAATGTCAAAAACACATTACTGGCTTTGACTGAGACTTTATACTGATCAAAATTGAGACGCTCCAAAATATCAATATGGCGCATCGCGGACTCTAGCATCGCCTCACCCGTCGGCTCTTTATACTTTCGCTGGATGTCTTTTTCTAGCGAGCCTGCGTTGACACCGATACGAATCGGGATATTGTGATGCTTGGCGCAGGCAACCACTTCACGTACTTTGGCATCACTACCGATATTACCTGGGTTGATACGCAAACAATCAGCACCTGCTTCGGCCACTGCCAAAGCAATCTTATGATCAAAATGCACATCGGCGATGAGCGGCACGCTGACCTGTTTACGGATTTCGGCAAAGGCGTTGACCGTATCCATCGTCGGGGTCGAGACGCGCATCAGATCAGCGCCTGCTTCTACGCAGCGCTCAATTTGTGCGACCGTCGCGGCCACATCACAAGTCTCGGTGTTGGTCATGCTTTGCACACTAATCGGTGCATCACCCCCAATCGCGACATCACCGACATATATTTTTTTGGTAAGACGACGGTTAATAGGCGCTGACGTTGACATAGACAAACCCTTTGGTTAAAGCAAAAAAATAAAAATAAACCCTGACAATAATACCTAACGATGCGACGTTATGATGCTTTTGCTCACTTATGGCGCAAGCTCAAAACTGGCTTGCTTATCAGTGGCGTACGCCTCTAATGCCACCGCCTCTTGGTTGAGCATTAAGCTGACATTATCGACATTATCGATCTGTACATTAAATGGTGGTATGCCAGATAGCTTATAGCTACCTGTGCTTTGAGCGCCGTTCATCAGATTGCTCCCTGACGCATCAGTAATCACCACCACCGCCTCGTCGCTTAACATCACCTCTAACGTCGCGGTGCTGCTCGCCGCGCCTATGTTAAGCGCAGAGCCTGCGGCACCCACACCCGTCTTGCTATCGATAGCAGCGCCTTGAGCCTGCTCGAGTGCCGAGATGTCTTCGACAGCGTTGGTCGGTGCTTGGGTGTTTTCTTTGCTGGCATTACTGACCATGCGGAATAAAAAAATCGCTAAGATAATAACGCCAATGACCGCGATAATCAGTAACGGATTGAAACGAATACGGTTGTGAGTGTCGCGCTGCAAGGTGCCCATCGGGCGCAGCGGTGTATCAATGTTGTTGACTGAATATGGTTTTAGCTCATTGGGATAGGCGGCATCAAAGCTGCTGGCGATCTTTACAGGGTCCAACCCCAAAAACTTGGCATAGTTGATAGCAAAACCACGAGCAAACGCGGCTTGCGGCAAATCTGCAAAATTCTCGTTTTCTAAGGCTTTTAGGTGACGCTTTAAAATAAACAGCTCGGCGGCGGCCTCTTCTAGACTGACTTGCTTTGTTTTGCGGGCTTGCTGCAACATGGCACCAAATGATCCCTGAGTGTTTGATTGAGTGTTTGATGATGGGGTGGTCATTTCCATGGTGCCTCTGGATTGTTAAGCCAAGTCTTAAGTTGTTTTGCTTCATCACTTAGTGGATAAGCGGATAAAAGCTGCTGTGCCAATTGCTGGCGTGTGGTTATGTTGTTTTGAGCCGCCGCAAGTTTGATGCCTTGTAATAGCAAGCGCGGGCTGATACCTTGCCCTTGTACCAAGATCAATGTCTCATCATAAAGTTTTTGTGCTTGGGCCACCCGCTGCTGCTCAAGCAATAAATCCACCAATTCGATATGGGCGATAATGCTATTGCGGTTGCCATCTAGCGCGCGTAAAAACGCTTTGGCCGCAGCAGTACGGTCGCCCATCTGTAGGTAGGTACGGCCTAGATTTTCCAGCGCGCCGATACGACCTTCGTAGCCAAGCGCTGCCCCTGCAATCTCAAACTGCTCAGCCGCCTCTTTATAGCGTTTCATCTGCGACAAATACACGCCATAGTTATTGTGAGCTTGCTCAAAGTCTTTATCAAGCGCGATGGCTTTTTTAAAGTACTGATCGGCTTTTTGCAGATTGATACGGCTGCCCTCTTGCTGCAGCAAAACGCCCATCATATCATAGGCTGGCGCGTAACGGCTATCGGCAGCGAAGGCTTTTTCAAGCTGGCGTTGGGCGGTATCAAGCTCGTTTTTGCGAATATATTGCGCCGCAAGCGAGGTGCGTACGCGCGCAATTTCTTGTTGATCCAAGTTTCGATCATTGCTCGGCCGCGTCGACGTTTGATAAGGAGTATCCCCCAATAAATCATCGGTTGGCGTGCTTTGACACCCCGTCAAAAACAGCCCCACCATCGCCATCCCAAGCAGTAGCCGTTTGGATGTCAGTGCCGTCTGTGCCACGACTGGCAACGTGGCTGTCATCCATGGTTTGTCAGTCAAAAAACACACGCTTTGATACTTATTTTGACAAGAATTTTTAGAAGTCATCATAGCCGCCATCATAAAACTGGATTCAATGCGTTCGATAATCGAAGCATCAGTTTAATAGATTTAGCCCCCATAAGTACAATTTAGTTGTGATTAATTGTATGATGAATCACAACTCAGCGTTTTCACGCGCTTTGATGCTTTGCTGCCATGCCGCTGAACGACGAGTGCGGTCGGCGACTTGCCCGACCAGCTGGCCGCAAGCCGCATCGATATCGTCGCCGCGCGTTTGACGAATGGTACACACAAACCCAGCGTCACTTAAGATATTGCTAAACGCATGGATGCGGTTGTTACTTGATTTGTCATATGGTGCATGCGGAAACGGATTAAACGGTATCAAATTAATCTTACTTGGCAGGCCATCCAACAACGCCACCAACTGCCGCGCATGCTCATCGCTGTCATTGACGCCATCAAGCATGACATACTCAATGGTGACGTGTTTTTTGTGGCGCGGATTGACATCATACACGTAGTTTTTTGCCGCAGCGATCAGCTCACTTAACGGGTATTTCTTATTGATAGGCACCAGCTCATCACGCAGCTCATCATTGGGCGCGTGCAAGGATATCGCCAAAGCCACATCAAGATCTTGTGCCAGCTGATACATCTTGGGTACCACGCCTGAGGTCGACAATGTCACGCGGCGTTTTGAGAGGCCATAAGCATGGTCGCTGAGCATAATCTCCATCGAGCCGATCACAGGCTTGTAGTTTAATAAAGGCTCACCCATACCCATCATCACCACGTTGGTTACATGGTTTTCCCAAGCGCTATGATCGACAGCCTCTAAGCTGTCATTATCATCACTCATGTAGGAAGCATTGGCCACCCACAGCTGCCCGATGATCTCAGCCGCCGTCAGATCGCGCTCAAAACCCTGCTTACCGGTACTACAAAAACTACAGTCGAGCGCGCAGCCGACTTGCGAAGAGATGCATAAGGTTTTGCGGCCATTTGATTTATTATCATCCGCCGGAATCAATACCGTCTCCACCAGCGAGCCACCCGTCACTTCAAACACCCATTTACGCGTACCATCATCACTGTACTGACGATGAATAACCTTAGGCGGAGTCACGCAGGCATTCAGCGACAATTTATCGCGCAGTGACTTGCTCAGATTGGTCATCTGCTCAAAATCTGTCACCCCGTGCTGATATATCCATTTAATTACTTGCGTCGCGCGAAATGGCTTTTCGCCGAGGCTTTTAAAATAGTCAGCCAATTGTGCTTGGGTCATCCCCAAAAGATTGGTCTTGGCCTGCGCTTCATCGACCAGCTTGATGCTGGCTTTGGAGGTGGCAGGGACATGCTGGATCGGAGATTGAACAGTGGACATAATAGGTAACCTTTTTGCATCAGCTAAATTAAGCGTGGCAATTGTTGATATAAGCGATGAGTGTTGCTCTCCATACGCCTTATGGCAAATATGGCCATTAGCAATCCATTATGAGCGCAGCGTCTCTTGTACTTATGCCAATCATACATAGCGACAAGCACAAAAAATGAGCAGCCATACTGATAAAGGATTGATAATGCTAGATAAAGACAATAATGAGGCAAATAATAAAAAATTTCAATAACACAAAGACGGCGAAAAAACAGACAAACCAAAATAGCTAAAACGGCTTATACCCATCAGATATAAGCCGTCTTGCGACACAAATTATTCATAACCAACCTCTCGGCTGCTATCAATAACTGGCTGCTCTTAGCGCGTACGTGCACATACTTCGTCATCATTAAAGAAGTAGCTGATTTCACGTGCTGCGGACTCAGCTGAATCTGAACCATGAACCGCGTTTTCGTCGATGCTGCTAGCAAAGTCAGCACGGATAGTGCCTTCGGCAGCATCGGCTGGGTTGGTTGCGCCCATGATTTCACGGTGTTTAGCAATGGCGTTTTCGCCTTCTAATACAGAAACGACAACAGGGCCTGAAGTCATGAATGAGACCAAAGCATTATAAAATGGACGCTCGGCATGCTCAGCGTAAAAACCGCCTGCTTTTTTGTCATCAAGATGCAACATTTTTGCAGCAACGATTTTTAAACCCGCTTCTTCAAAACGGCTATAAATAGCGCCGATATTGTTGCCAGCGACGGCATCAGGCTTGATGATAGATAAAGTACGTTCGTTAGCCATAAAAAAACTCCTAATAGGGGGTCAGTTTGGTAAAAGTAAAGGGATAGATGCTTTGTTTTAACGTTGGCCGCCATGTCGACGAAGCGGATAACTCATGATTTATCGATAGCAAAACACGAGCGTCAACATAGGATTGTTGCCTATTATAATGATTGAGGCTATAAATGATAGGGTTAATTTATGACCGCACCTTGCATAAAAGTAAATTTATGATCCGCTAATTATTAATACGGTCATCACATTGACCAAAAAGGACCCCAATGCTCAGCACTGGGGTCCTTTTAATTGATACTACTTGATGAATACTACTTGATTAATACTAAAAGCCAGTTAGTGCTTATAACACCAAGACTTATAGTAAGCACTAAGCATCATACGGATCACGAAGTACGATGGTCTCTTCGCGGTCAGGGCCGGTTGAGATGATATCTACTGGGCAACCAATCAATGCTTCGATACGTTTGATGTATTTTTTGGCGTTTTCTGGTAGGTCATCATAGTTGGTAATACCAACGGTAGACTCGCTCCAACCTTCCATCGTTTCGTACTTCGGTGTGACAGACTCATAGAACTCTGCGTCGTGCGCGCCAGCACATTCTGTCTCAGGGAGGTTGTAACCCACACCAATTAGCAGTTCTTCAAGACCATCTAAGACGTCAAGCTTGGTCAAGCAGATACCTGACATAGAGTTCAATACCACCGCACGGCGTAATGCCTCGGCATCAAACCAGCCGCAGCGACGCGCGCGGCCAGTGGTCGCGCCAAACTCATGGCCGACTTTGGCTAAGTGGGCACCCACATCATCAAACAACTCTGTTGGGAATGGGCCACTACCAACGCGCGTGGTGTAGGCTTTGGTGATACCAAGTACATAGTCTAGGTACAATGGGCCGATACCCGTACCAGTTGATACGCCGCCTGCTGTGACGCTTGAGCTGGTGACAAAAGGATAGGTACCGTGGTCGATATCAAGTAGCGTACCTTGTGCACCCTCAAACATTAGGTTTTTGCCAGCAAGGCGCAATTGATTGAGGTCTTCGGTCACATCAGTAACCATGCCTTTGATCTCTTCGCGCCACTCTTGGCACAGCTTAAAGGTCTCATCAAAATCGATGGCATCGACTTTATAATACTGTGTCAGTTGGAAGTTGTGATATTCGATTAGGTTACGTAGTTTTTCTTCTAAATCATCGCGGAACAAGTCAGCAAGCTTGATGGCACGGCGCGCCACTTTGTCCTCATATGCAGGACCGATGCCGCGACCTGTGGTACCGATTTTGCCTGTACCGCGTTTAGCTTCGCGTGCTTGGTCAAGTGCCACGTGATATGGCATGATGAGTGGGCAGTTTGGCGAGATACGTAGACGCTCGCGTACTGGTACGTTATTAGCTTCTAGATCTTTTATCTCTTTTAGTAGGGCGTCTGGCGCTAGTACCACACCGTTACCGATGAAGCAGGTGACGCCTTCGCGCAAGATACCCGATGGGATCAAATGTAGGACGGTGGTTTTGCCATCGACAACCAGTGTGTGCCCAGCGTTGTGACCGCCTTGAAAACGAGCGACGGCTGAGGCTTTTTCGGTAAGTAAATCAACGATTTTACCCTTACCTTCATCGCCCCATTGGCTACCCAAAACTACGACATTCTTACCCATGATCAATCCTTACCTTTATGTATTGAGGTGTGTGCAATAACGGTTGCAAAACTAACGTGATGTTAGCAGTGTTTGATGCTTGTGCTCAGCGCGCTTATCATTGCCGCGCCAAACCAAGTATGTTTTATCTTAAAATCTTTATCCAAGCGGCGATGCCACTGTAAATATATCTATAAGTCAGCCAAACTGAATCTAGTTAAGCGAGATGGTTTGTAGTTGCCATTGATTGTCAGCAAAACCTAAACGATGTGTCACGCCATCGGGACGATCGTCCGCGTTTAGTGGCATGGTGACACGGTAGCCCTGCTCGCGTAAGCTGGTGGCCTGCTGGAGCAAGGTTTGTCGCTGCTCAGGGCTTGCTTGAGTGGCGGCTTGATAATCAATCAGCACGATACTCGGCACTTCAAGCTGCGTGTGCGCCAGCAAACGGCTGACATCCATACTAAAGCCTGTGGCTTCGCGTGGCTGGCTGACGGACAGATGGCCACCGCTTTGCATACCATCAAAGCGCCCGCCGCGTACCAGCGGCTGAGTCTCGCTATTGATATAGCCATTAAAGACAATGCCAGTATGATAGTGATAGCCTGATAGCTCAGTCACATCGACACTCACCGGACACTGCCACTGCGTTTTTAGGTGCGTTTTTAGGCGCTGTAGCTCATCGATAGCCGTAGATATCTGTTCATCTTGCTGCGCAGCAGTAGAGAGCTTGGTCAGCAAATTATCGATATCGTGACCAAAACGCGCTAAGGCATAAAAGTCATCGCCCATTGGCAATGCTTGGCAAACGCGTTTGAGCTCTGGTAGGTTTTTATTGGCATACAAATGCATCAATTGCTCAGCGTCGCTGTCAGATAGCGCCGCCATCTCAGCCAAACGCTTAAATATCGCCACATGACCCAAGTCAATATGCAGCGCCGCGCTCATATCTAGTGTATTGACCATCCCAAACAAGACATCAATCAGCTCGATATCGGCTGCCAAATCGGCGCAGCCAAATATCTCAGCGCCTAACTGCAAGGGCGTACGTGAGCCAAACAGTCCTGACGGCAAGGTGTGAATCACATCACCTGCATAGCAGTAACGCGCAATACCGGTACCGCCATGATGCGCATCGATACGCAAAATCTGTGGGGTAATATCGGCACGCAAGCCCATCAAACGACCCGTCAGCTGATCGATGATCTTGAACGTCTGACGTTTCAAGTCTTCTGAAGCGTCACTTAACAGTGATTCAGTAAACTCAATCATCGGCGGGTTGACCAACTGATAGCCATGAGTGATCAGCTGCTGCGTCAATTGGTACCTAAGCACCTCTTGCTTATGCGCGTCTTCAAACAATACATCCACCACGCCATCAGGCAACAGCCAACTGTTGGCCACATCGCTGGCAAAGTGGTTTAGGTAGGGCATGCTATTGGATTTAGCAACGCTATCGGCAGGCTGAGTGGCCGCATTTTTTGTTGCATTTAACTGGGCAGGTTTTGCAGAATCAGAACTGACAGACACAATAAATCCTTGTTTGGCGTATCGCTTACCAAAAAACGCGGTACTGATGCGGTACTAAAAGGTTGTATTTATAAGGGCATTGACATCGTATCGTTGTGTTTTTAACACACAACATCATTGACCCAATTATTTATAAACAAACTAGGTAACCGCAACAGGGTGAGTAATAAGTATAATTTAGGATGATAAGACGAGTATCTTTATGCGCTAATAAACAGAGATAAATAATCAAGGCACTTTATGCTTTAGTTTAGCATAGCAGTCAAGGTTCGCCTAGTGACAATTGGGCACAATTACTATCTAATTATCGTCCATGGCATCATGAGCATCAGCAGATATGGCGACGGCTATCTGCTCGTATTGAACAAATAGCGTCCGTCAAATAGCCGCTATGCGCTTGCATCACTTGATAAAAACGTGCGCGAACTACCCCAGCAAGAACAACGCCATGCAGACAGACTCATGTTACACTAACACATATTTTTATCTCGGAAGCCTTATGTCACCTGATTACCACCCAAACCCAGCCATCAACCAAACCAACGTCTTAGGGACGGCGCTTGCCAGCTGCTGTTTTGACCCGATTACCGGCTATTATCGCAATGGTTTTTGTCATACTGGCAGTCATGATGTCGGCCAGCATACCGTCTGCGCCAAGATGACCAGCGAGTTTTTGAATTTTTCTGCCAGTCGCGGCAACGACTTGATCACGCCCCTGCCTGAGTATGGTTTTGCTGGATTAAAACCTGGCGACTACTGGTGCATCTGTGCGCTGCGCTGGGTCGAGGCCTTGGACTTTGATATCGCCCCGCCGATCAAGCTCGAAGCCTGTCACGAAAGCCTGCTGAGCTTGGTCGATATTGAGACTTTAAAAAGCCACGCGCTTTAATGACGGCGCCGCGTTTTATTTGTGAGATATTTTTTACTTTATCACGGGAGGGGGTATGGACCACAATAACGATCAACTGCTCAAAAAAACCGCACGTATTGAACCTAACTCCGACATCAACCGTCTTTATGCGGATATGAATGATGAGCATTTATATCTCGATAATGATGATAGCTATATCTACGGCGATGCCGATGCCACCAGAGAAGACACCATCGAGACCATGACGGTCTATGACCCTGATTCTGAGCGCTATGAAGATATCGATCTATCCAGTGAAGATGAGGTCGTCAACTGCTACGCCTACTCTCGTAAGACCGGCGAAAACCTCGATAAAGTGGCGCTAAATGATGTCAGTCGGGCGCTGAGTAACAATGGCCAGTTTATCTGGCTGGGTTTGTATGACCCCAGCCTCCAAACCATGGTCAAAGTCAAAGAAGCCTTTGGTCTGCACGAACTTGCTATCGAGGATGCCTTTGCCGACCATCAGCGCGCCAAAGTCGAAAATTACGACAACGACATGGTATTTGTGGTCTTACGTACCGCCAAGCTTGAAGACAACGTCATTCGCTACGGCACCACTGCGATATTTATGGGCAAAAACTACTTAATCACCATTCGCAATGGTCCATCCAACTCCTACGCACCTGTCCGCGAGCACTGCCACCGCCGCCCAGAAAAGCTCAGAATGGGGCCGATATTTGTCTTGCACGCTATTCTCGATTTTATCGTGGATAACTATATGCCGATTACCGATCGTTTGGGACGTTATCTGCGTGAGCAAGAGCGTTACGTGTTTACCTATGAGTTTGATAAGGGCACGCTCAAAAACCTCTACGAGCTCAAGTCACAGCTGGTACACATGCGGGCGATTATCTTACCGGTGCAAGACATCTGTAGTTTTTTTATCAATCACAAAAAAAGCGAGCTGGTCTCTGGGTTTTCGCAAGCGGCCAAGCCCTACTTTCGTGACGTCAATGACCACTTGCTGCACTCGTTAGACGCCATCAACGGCCTCAATGAGATGCTAAGCGTGGTGATGAACACCTATATGGCCATGGTCAATATGGGACAAAACGAGGTGGTACGTAAGCTCGCCGCGTGGGCAGGGATTTTAGCGGTACCAACGGCCATCGCTGGTATCTACGGTATGAACTTTGACTTTATGCCTGAGCTGCACTGGCAGTACTCGTATCTGGTCATCATGGTGATCATCGGCTCACTGTGCGGCTATTTGTATTACAACTTTAAACGCCTCAAATGGCTATAACGGCTATAACGGCTATAACGGCTATACGCTAACGTCATTTTTTCGGTCAACAAACACAAAACGCCCCGCACAAAACTCGATACAGATCAGACTTTGGTATTTGGCTCACGCCTACCATGCAGATGAAAAACAGCATCGCTCAAGGTGCTGTTTTTTTATTAATGATTGATAATGATTATTATTTGTAATATTATTCTTAGATATTATTGCCACACTCTTACCCTTATCCTTATTTCGCTACATTATCAGCCAGCACGACAAATACTACGCGCGTAGCATTTGTACGGGGCGGTATTGTCATTTTATATCTATTATTTTGTACCTATTGAGGTTTTTATGCGTTTATCCCGTCTTACCCCGATCGCCGCTTGTACTGCTGCTATCTTGACTTTAACAGCATGCGGCGATGACTCTGATCACACCACGGTCATAGATGGGACGCCGCCACTTATCACCACCGACAGTAACTTTAGCAATGGCTATAGCGCCGTCGCGGCCGTTTTTGTCTCAGGGCAAGTTCAAGACAGCAGCGGCGTCAAATCGCTCACCTACTCTAATAACGGACAACCAGCCCAAGCGCTAACGCTAGATGCCGAAGGTTACTTTGACGATCGTATTTTATTGAGCCTCGGTAGCAACCGCATTGTCCTAGAGGCCACGGATAATGCCGGCAACATCATGCGCAAGGTCAAAACCCTTTATCTAGGCGATACCATCGCGGCCGGTGGCTCGCATACCGCCGCCCTACGTGACGGTCAGCTATATGGCTGGGGCCGCAATAACTATGGTCAAACAGGGCTGGGGCTGACCACAAAACTCACTGACGTGATGGGCCACCCAGTCACGCCGATGCTAATGAGTAGCGCGCCCAAGGATGTGATGTCCATCAGCTTTAATCAAAACCATTCGCTTGCCATCGCACAAAATGGTCAGGTATATAGCTGGGGCGAAGACAAATACGGACAGCTCGGCCGCGGTGATGGTGGTCGTCATGACTGCAGCAAAACAGCAGACTGCCGTTTAGATATCAGCACCATCGAAGGTATCAAAGACGCCGTCATGGTCGCTGCAGGCTATAAGCACAATTTAGTATTGACCAAAGACGGTAGCGTTTGGGCTTTTGGGGCCAATGGCCAAGGTCAACTTGGAGATAATACCAACCGCGATAGCAGTACCCCTGTCAGGGTAGACTTTTCGGCGGCAGAAGCTGGCCATATCGTTCAGGTGGTCGCTAGCGCCAATAGCTCTTATGCATTAGACGATAAAGGTCAAGTCTGGGGTTGGGGCAGCGATGCCTATGCCAACCTTGGCAAGGGAGCCGCCTGTACGTTGGCTAATGACTGCACCAACATAAATGCGACACCCGTACGTATCAACGTACTAGGTAATAGCACGGTGGATAAGACTACGCCAGCCAATGATGACGCCATGCCAAGCACAGAAGCCGCGCTAAGCACAGAAAAAGTCACTCAACTGGCCGCTGGTAGAGATCACATCTTGGCTTTGACCAATAAAGAGGCCGTCTACGGCTGGGGGTTAAATGCCGCAAGCCAACTGGGCTATAACGGTGAAACCTATCAAGGCACCCAAAATGCATGGGCAGATATCATCACTACCCCAACCAAACTGCCTTGGTTTACTGACAAAGACGTGCGCCGTGTCTATGCCAATGGCAATGCCAGCTACGCGCTGATTGACAACGTCGCGACCAATAGCACAGCCACCAACGCTGTAAGTGACAACGCTGCAACGAACAATGGTGTCCTATACGCATGGGGCATGTTTGGCGAAACAAACGGTGCTGGCAAGACCATTTACCATGATTTAGATGAGCCATCCAACAAACTGCCTAGCCTAAAAGATATCGACAATATGGCCATGGGCGCTATGCACCTGATCGCTCATCAAAAACCGCAAACCCAAGACGATGATGCCGTAAATGAGGATGTTGCAAAAGCCGAGCAGTTATTTACATGGGGCTGGAGCTTTGAAGGCTCGCTGGGCAATGCCGACACCGCTCATGTGTGGATGTACAACAACCCGATACCAGTGACACTACCAAGCCAACTATAGTCAATATACTTATAGTCAATATACTTTTAGGTCATACCATGTTTTTATTATCAACACCGGCAGGCAGCACCCGCCCCCTGTCTTTATCCTCTTCGGTCATAAAAAGCACGGCGCTTGGCGTGACGATAGCGCTGCTTAGCGCCTGTGGCGGCTCGGATGACGCAAGCAGCACTCAACCAAACCTTCCAAGTCCGCCGACCACGCCTGATCGTCCCACTGTCGATAGCGACTGGCAGCCAGCAGGTGGCAACGCGACGATCGCCGCCAGTGTCGCACAGCCTTTTTTGCAGATTATGCCAAACCTGCCAAGCAGCGCACTGGGCGGCGTATCGCCTGGGCGTGAGCTGTTTATCACAGAGTGGACACCTGCTGGCGAGGGCCGCGCGCTGTTCGACGGTGTGGGGCCACTGTTTAATGCCAATGCCTGTACCCAGTGCCACAGTGCAGACGGCCGCAAGCCTGTCTATGCCGCCAACGGTCAGCTCACCGATGCGATTTTGTTTCGCTTAGGGGATAAGCAAGGCGCGGCGCACGCTTACTACGGTGAGCAAATGCAGCACCAAAGCATCGACCCCAGTATCGCCACCGAAGGCCGCATGCACTATACCTCCACAGCCAGTCAAAACGGCAGACCTGCTGGAGTGGCCTTTGGTTTCACTCCCACCGACCCCAATCAGCCGTTAGGACAAACTGCCATCAGCGGGCGCATCTCGCCGCAACTGGTCGGTATGGGCTTGCTGGATCTTATCCCTGAAGCAGATATCATCGCAGCGGCCGACCCTAACGATAGCGACAATGACGGTATCAGCGGCCGCGTCCATTGGGTCGATGACGATCAGCAGCAGCGCGTTGGACGCTTTGGCTGGAAAGCCATCAACATCAGCCTACGCACCCAAAACGCCAATGCCATGTCACAAGATATGGGCTTGACGACCTCGGTGTTTATGGCACCCAACTGCACGGTCAATCAGCCGATTTGCTGGACGGCACCCAATGGCGGTACCCCTGAAGTCTCAGACAGCAGTCTGGATGCGGTGACTGACTTTATGACAGCACTTGCCGTACCTGAGCGGCGAATAGATGACTTGTCGACTTTTAATGCAGGTGCCAAACTGTTTGCCCAAGTGGGCTGTGCCAGCTGTCATACACCCAAACAAAAAACTGGCGACAGTGCGCGCTTCCCGCTTCTATCACAGCAAACCATCTACCCTTATACCGACTTGCTGCTACATGATATGGGCGCGGGGCTAGATGATGGCGTAAAAGAAAAGAACGCAGAGAGCTATGAGTGGCGCACGCCGCCATTATGGGGTATCGGCATCGTGGCCCGCGATCCTCAAGCTCGGTTTTTGCATGATGGGCGTGCCAGCAGCTTGAGCGATGCGATACTATGGCATGGCGGTGAAGCACAAGGCGCAAAAACACGCTTTAGCCAACTCTCTACCACCGAGCAGCAGACGTTGATGGCCTTTTTAAAAGGTATTTAGCCTGCCATAGAGGTCAGACTGTCGGTTATAAAAACCGATATCATGCGACCAACGTATCGATTTTTTTCAAAATATATAACACGCAAAAAAAAGAGGACCACTGCCATAGCCGCCCTCTTTTTTACAAAAGTATCAATAGTCTGTCATCAATACCCAATCATCAACACCACACCCAATCTGTAGATTAAACACGCCATCAATGACAAATCACTTAATCATCGCGGCGCTTAATACTATAGCTTGGCAAATGATGCTCAGGGCTAATGCTTTGATGATCGTCCAGATAGTCCTCAGGGCGACCAAACATTTTGGCCGTCCAAGTCAAGATGACGATCGAAGCGCTAAGCACCATAATGGCAAACGAAATCGTCGCCAATAGCCACAGATGAAAGTTGTCAGAGACGGCCTGTACGTCCACCACTAGATGTCGTGACAAAGCAGTAATGGCGATAAATATCAAAAACTGCACAGGCAGACGATGGGTCTTAAAGTAAATACCAATCATCGCCAGCAGCTCAAGATAAATAAACAACAGTAAGATATCTTTTAGATCTGCTGAGCCCTTTTGAAAAATCACCAAAAACTCTTTACCCGCGGTCCAAACCACCACCACACTGATCAAAAACAAGATAATGTAGTGGCAAATATCGACGAACTCACGGCCGATATACTGCAAGCGCTCATGTATGCCCATCATTGACCCCAGCGAATGTGTATCGTCTGTTTTATGAGTGTGCGATTCGGTTGAGTGTTTTGTATCTTGCTCGCTTAGCGGCTTCATTCGCTGATATCACCACCGCTCAGGCCTGCTGATTTTTCAGCGGCTTCTACTGTCTGGCGAATAAGCGTATTAATCGTCATCGGGCCTACGCCGCCTGGTACGGGCGTATAAGCACTAGCAATGCTCTCAAC
The DNA here is from genome assembly GCF_002810365.1 of Psychrobacter sp. L7. Taxonomy (NCBI): domain Bacteria; kingdom Pseudomonadati; phylum Pseudomonadota; class Gammaproteobacteria; order Moraxellales; family Moraxellaceae; genus Psychrobacter; species Psychrobacter sp. L7. The sequence continues at coordinate 99,260 of NZ_NEXR01000003.1, read as the reverse complement.
GCCTGTCAGCTCGATATCGCCAACGCCGCCATTATCTGTTGGGTGGAAACCTGCATCGACCACCACAGCCCCTTTTTTGAGCCACTCAGCTTTAATCAGCTCAGGCACACCCACTGCGCCAACAACGATATCAGCACGCTTGATATGAGCGGCCAAATCTTGTGTTTTTGAGTGACACATCGTCACTGTGCAGTTGGCATTTAATAACATCATCGCCATCGGCTTACCCAAGATAGCACTACGGCCAACGACCACGGCTTCTTTACCTGATAACTCGATATTATGATGCGCCAATAAGTGCATGATACCCTGCGGTGTGCAAGAGCCATACGCAGACTGCTGCATCGCCATACGACCAAAGCCAAGACAAGTCACGCCATCGACGTCTTTTGCCAAGTCAATTTGCTCAAAGCATGCGCGCTCATCGATATGCGCAGGGACGGGGTGCTGTAGCAAAATACCATGGACATCAGGGTCGTTATTGAGCTCATCAATCTTTGCCATCAGCTCTTTGGTAGTCGTAGCACTTGGCATCTCAACGCGTATAGAATCCATACCGACACGCTTACAGGCATTGCCTTTCATACGTACATAGGTCGCAGAGGCAGGGTCATCACCGACCAATATCGTCGCTAGACTTGGGGTGCGTCCCGTCTTAGCTTTGATAGCGTCTACACGCGCACTCAGTTGCTGTTCGATTTGTTTGGCAAGGGCTTTACCATCTAATAAGGTGGCAGACGCTTGGGCAGTAGACATAAGAACTCCAATATAGGGTACGATAAAAAAGTAAAGACAGCGCCCGCAACTACTTGCATGCCTGTCTTATGCTTGGTCAATATAGGATGAATACCGATATTGTACCTGCCTGCGGCAAAAAATCCTAGCGCGATATAAAACTTGCCTACCGACATTGGTAACCGATAAATGTCTCGGCGACTCCCTCTCTCGCATGCACAGATTTAGTCAATCCTTGTTTATCTCACCACAATCCATATCGCCACAGACGCGAGCGCTCACGGCACCAAACACCTGATCGATCGCCTGTACAGTTTGCTTGATTTCGTCTTCTGTCAACGTTGGATGCACAAGAAACATCAGGCTGGTCTCGCCGAGCTGCTTGGCAACTGGCAGTCTCGTCTTAGGACGCAAGCCGGTATTATCAAAGGCTTTTTCACGGTACACTTCCGAGGCAGACCCTGAAAAGCAAGGCACGCCCAGCGCATTTATCTCTGCAATAATCCGATTGCGCGACCAGCCGTCAGGTAGGTTGTCTGACTGCACATAGACATAGAGCTTATAATAGGCGTGGGCCGAATCTGCAAACTGCGCTGATGCTTCTAGTCTTGGCACCGACAGATAGCCTTTTGCTTCCCATTTAGCACAGGCATCTAGTATTGCATGCGCATTAGCGGTACGTTTGGCTGTCCAGTCACTCATACGCTGTAGCTGAATACGCCCAATCACTGCCTGCATCTCAGTCATACGCCAATTGGTACCAAAGCTCTCATGCAGCCAGCGATAGCCAGGCGCATGCTCGGTCTCATAGACCGCAGCATAGCTTTTGCCATGGTCTTTATATGCCCACATTTTTCGCCACAGCTGCTCGTCATTGGTGGTGACCATACCGCCCTCACCGCCTGTGGTCATGATTTTGTCTTGGCAAAAGCTCCACGCACCGATATGCCCGATACTACCCACGCTACGGCCCTTGTAACGCGCACCATGCGCCTGCGCACAGTCCTCTATCACATATAAATTATGCTGATCTGCCAATGCCATGATGCCATCCATATCACAAGGCCAGCCGGCCAAGTGCACACAGACGATGCCTTTGGTCTTATGCGTCAACACTGCCGCGATAGAGTCTGGTGTGATATTTCCAGTCGCCTCATCGACATCAGCAAATACAGGCCTCGCGCCAGCATTGACTACCGATGAGATACTGGCGATAAAAGTACGCGGGGTGACAATCACTTCATCGCCTGCGCCGATATCTAAGGCTTGTAACGCCACGTCCAATGCTAACGTACCATTACCTATCGCAACGGCATACTTACTATCCGCCCACTCAGCAAACTCCGTCTCAAACTGACGACACTCTAGCCCTGTCCAGTAGTTTACCTTGTTGGATAACAGGACTTGACTGACGGCATCGGCCTCGATTTTGGTAAAGCTGGGCCATGGTGAAAACGGAATGTTTAGCATAAGTTCCTCATCAAAGCGTCCCTGTATCGACGCGGTTGCCAGTGAATTTACTCATGGTCGCTTCACCATCAGCACTGATACCATCTTTACGTATGACTTTTTTGATAGTCTTTAATAATATCTTTGTATCCAGCCATAACGACTGATGATCGACATACCAAATATCGAGGGCAAATTTTTCGTCCCAGCCGATGGCATTGCGGCCATTGATCTGTGCATGACCTGTAATGCCTGGGCGCACGTCGTGCCGGCGTGCTTGCTCAGCATTGTATAGCGGTAGATACTCCATCAGTAGCGGCCGCGGGCCGACCAGACTCATATCACCTTTGATAACATTCCACAGCTCAGGCAGCTCATCGAGGCTGCTATTGCGTAACGCCTTGCCAAACGGCGTCAAACGCTCATCATCTTCTAGTGGCTTGCCGTGCAAATCAGCACCATCCTTCATCGACCGAAACTTTATCATCTCAAACGGCTTGCCATGTAGGCCTGGGCGCGTCTGACGGAACAATACTGGCGCTCCCAAGTGTCGCCTGACCTGATAAGCGGTAATGGCATATACCGGAGAGAGCACAATCAGCGCGGTGGTGGCGATGGTGATATCAAACAGTCGTTTCATCATATATTGGCCTGCCTCTGCTAGTCTCTATGATCCACATTGGATAAGTAAAAACCTAGATAGTCGTCCCATAGCTGCTGGCGCTCAAAATGTGACATCGCCCAGTCTCTTGCCTGCGGATAGCGGGTTTTGAAATGTGCGTCATCGGCAGCATAAGCAATGGCCTCGGCGACAGCAGATATGTCTTTGAGCGCAAACTTTCGACCGCTGACCCCATCGTTTACGCTATCTTTGACACCAACGACATCATAAGCAAACGTTGGAATAGCGCAGCTGGCCGCCTCGATAGCGACGTTTCCAAAGCCCTCACGGTGGCTCAAAAACAAGTGTAAATCAGCGCATTGAAACACCTCATGCACATCCATACTGGTGGGCAGATATACGCCTTTATTGTCTTTGACAATAGTCTCAACGACGCTTTCTCCGAGCGTATCCTCAAAGTCGCCTGCAAAGATAAAATGGATGTTTTTTTCTTTTAGTTTCTGAGCGATGGCACCGATATCCGCAAAGCCTTTATCTGTACATACACGCCCGACCACACAGATGACAAAGACATCTATAGGCAGCTGATATTTTTGTCTCAATGCCTTTTTGTGTTCTAGTGAGACGGGCGTCAGGCACTTGACATCTATGCCGCTAAACGAGCCTTGATCGATGACCCGCGCTTTGCTTTTATTGACGAGACCTTCTTTTAGACATACGCTGCGTAAGGACTTTGAGACAAACAGCACCTCGTGTGATAGCGCAAAGCTCAAGACATCGAAACCCTGAAACACGCGTTTTTTTATTCCGGAAAAATTCTCATAAGGACGGCCGACACTAAACGCAATCCTTCTTTTTTGTCGGGTCATCGCGCTTGCTATGCTACCTAGAAGCATCGCTTTTGGGGTGATATAAATAACCACATCAAAGCGGTGGGTTAGCATATAGGCACTTAATCGAGCAAGCGCCTTACCATCTTTTAACACACTGGGCTGACGCTGAAAATCCAAATCAACCACCTCACCTATATTGCGTGCGCGCAATGTAGCAAGCTGCTCTGGACTGCCGCCGCAGATCAGCGTGATATCGATATCTGCCTGATCTCTGAGGTACTCCAGCTGGTCACGGTACAGCAGATTAAATGACACCGCATCGGTCATCACAAAGCATATTTTTGACGTCATTTGTACACCTCAGCATTTGGTTGTTATGGGCATGATGATTGGATTAAATATCCACTATTAAACCGCCATCAACATCTATCAAACTTCATATACCGCAGATACTATCGACCACAGCTTGATGCTGCGCCCTGAGCGCAGTAGACATTGTGAGCTTGTTTCTTTTATTGGCTATTTTTTGTAGCAGCCCCGCTGAATCCAGCAGCTTGACGGTGCTCACTTTGGCAGCCAGCTTGATTGAGCCAGCCAGCTTCGTGGCGCTTAAACGGCGAGGGTTTTTATAGTCACAATATGTCTGAAAGCTGTCTTTGTATGATCTAATGATTTTTGCTAATGACAAGTTCCCCTCTTCTCTATAGTAATAAAGCAAATCCGGCAATACCGCCAATTTTAGGTCTTGACTGGCGATGGCTCGGCACCACAAATCATAATCTTCAGATCTGGGGTATGCCTCATTGTAGGCATGACGCTGGTACCAGCTTTTTTTTGCGAGTATGGAGGCATGCACGATGGGGTACGCGGCTTCTATTTTTTCAAACCCTGTATATAGGTGCTCCACGTGACGGCAACCATATACCTGATTGTGGTTATCGATAGAGACCACGCCGGTAGACACCAAATCATAATCTGGATTTTTTTCTAAAAAACGCAATTGAGTCGCCAACCTGTCAGGATGCACCAAATCATCAGCATCCATTCGCGCCACGTAGTCATATTGAGCAACAGCGATCAGCTGATTTAGGCGGGCAGGCAGCTTTTTGTTTGCCCCGTCGTAGAGGACTTTTATTCTGTCATCTGACGCAGCAAAGCGCTGAGCAATGGCCAGCGAGCCGTCCGTTGAGCCATCATCTAGCAGTATCAGCTCCCACCGCTCATGTGTCTGTGCCAATATGGATTTGATGGCGTCTGCCAAATATGCCTCAGCATTGTAGATGGGGATGCCGATAGAGACGTACGTTTGGTTTTTCATAACAAAACCTTAAATGTCGGATTAAGAAGATACGGGCTCAAATCACTAAATCGCGAAGTCGTCAATATAAAGTACAGCAAAAACACCACGATGCTCAGCATATAGAGATAAACGTTGTTTATTCGTTTAAAGACCATAGGCACTATCAAAACCAATGCCCACGTAAAATATGTCAATAGCCGCTGTGGCCCTGATGGATTGGTACCCAATATGGCCAAAGGAATGACAAAAACCACGCCTGAAGCATAAAACGTCAGCAGCTTTTGAAAAGCCACATCCTTGATTTTGTATATATAGCGCGCTGCCAGAAGCAAAATCATGAGCGCTACATAAAAACCAATAGTCAAAAACCCACCCGCTTCGGTGGAGGCGCTGGCATAACTCTCATACCTATCATTGGTCGAGGAGATATAAGATACCAACAACCCACTGACCAATAGCGACCCTATAAACGTGGCAAAGACCTTGTATGTCGGCTTTATTCTTAAATTCACAATAAAATAAAACGGGATAATAAATAACGCAGTGACATGAAATAATGAAGCGATAGCGCACCACAACAAATAAGGTATCAGTCTTTTTTCTAACAAATGAGGAATGGCCAAAGTAAATATCGCCATCGCCATTCCTTGACGCAGCCCATTAAAAGAAAATGTATAAACCCCTAAAGTAATAAATAAAAAAACAGAAAACCAATAGTTCACACTATATTTTTTTATTATCTTGAGATAACAATATACAATGACAAAGCTGGTGATTGTCAGCAGCCAAAAATACTGACTGGTAAAATTCAATATCGCATATTCTAATAGCTGATACCCAATCTCAATATCATCGTTAAACTGAAAATACTCTGCATTTATCTGATGGTTAAAGTTTCTAGTATAGTTTGTCGTGTCTGTGCCGACCTGATCACTACGAAACCCTGCAAATACAGTCAAAACAAATAATGGTAGCCAAAAAGAGGTACGATTTAGAGCGTGCTTCTCCAGCACTATCCAAAACGTGACAAAACCAAGCATGAGCAGGTATGGCAGCATTTATCCCTCTTTAGACAATATATATTTCTTTATTATCAATTGGTGTGTATGTATATTTACACCACGACTATTTTTTATAATCCTAAAACATTGACTATAAATATCTGGTTATAAACCACTTATGAAAAACAAGCCTTATCGATTAGAGTGTTCCATTTTTTCATCACTGCTTTTGCGTCATATTGCCTCACTTCTAAACACCCATTATTGGCAAGCGTTTGTGCCAGATCTGTACGGGTCATTAGTTTTTCTAAAGAGCGTGAAAAGTCACTGATATGATGATTTTCAACTAAAATACCGGTTTTGTTATTTTTGAGGATATTTCGCGGGCCTGTCGGGCAATCAAAGGCCACGATAGCCATTCTAGATTGCATGGCTTCTAACAGCACCATCGGAAAGCACTCTGACAACGAGCTCATGGCATATATACGGCTGTCCAGCATTTTGCTGATGATATCGGGACTAGACGGATAAATTGCGGTATTTGCCGCCATATCATGATGCTCGATCAGCGCCTGCAATGACTGTATATATGTATGCTCGCCATCACCATAAATCTCCAGCCGCCAGTCTGGATACTTGCTGGCGATAGCTGACCAGCTAGCAAGCAGGCGCTCAAAACCTTTGATAGCAACGATACGCCCCGCCGTCATGATGACCTTGCGGCGCTTTGTCAGCTCACAAGGAGAGTCATCACTCATAACGACGGGATTAGGTATGACCACTGAATCATGAAGCGAATGTAAATGCGCCTCTTCTTTACTCAAAAAAACATGGGTATCATAAAATTTAGTATAGTATTTTTTTAGCCTGTCTATCGCATTTGTTTTTTGAGAAAAACTAGAGTGATACTCTTTAATACAATGAGTGCCAGCCGCGATTAACGGCAAAAAATAATAATCGTAATTGTAGTTTGTCATCACAATCACATTGGGGTTTATATTTTTTATAGCTGCTCTTAATTTAAAAAAATATCGATAGGCCAGCTTTAGGTTCAATGGCGACAGCAAAGAAATAGATTTATCAAACCCACCGGCTAAATCATGCCGCACCAGACGCAAATCGTAGAAGAAATATGGGCTGCGCCCCTCGTTTTCACTGGTAATCAGATGTACTTCATAGCCGTCCTTTATCCAATGATTGATACGATGTGACAGCACCCTTTCGATGCCGCCGCTTTTATATATTTGATCCGCTATAATACAAATCTTTATCGCATTCATTGGTATCACACCTTGTCATTTGTCATTTGTCATTTGTCATTTGTCTAAACACTATTGATATTAAAGCGCGTGCTCAGTATTTTTCTTAATACTCTGACGCCGCGACTGCCTATCAGTTTTTTTATTCTGTTTTTTCTGAGGCTGCTCACACTGGCCCACGAGTTACTAAAATGATGAATGGTATAAGTATGGTCGCTGGATTTGTCTTGATGATTGAGATAGTCAAAAGGAGATAAAAAGCGCTGCGGCAAAACGGCAATTTCCTCGTCTTGATAATGCAGGACTTGCTCTACGCCATTTTTTGCCAGCCCAATTGCTTCTAATAAGGCGGTCAGCACTTGGACATTGGTGGTGGTGTCTAGCTTTCCGTTACTATCAATAAAATGTCTGGCGTGATAGCTGTCTATAAAGTCAGCGATGAAAGTACTGGCTTTGGGCGCAATCATGGTGCTTGTCGCGGCGTAATGGCCTTCTTCAAAACCAAAGGTTAAGACACCCCGCGCCAGCAAGGGATCAAGGCTTTTACAGACTTCAACATCCGTATCTAAATACACCCCGCCATGCTGGTAGAGCGCCAACAACCGCGCATAGTCGCTAACAAACGCATACTTTTTTGCAGCATAAGCTTCTTTGACATACTGACAGCAATCGATATCGAAGTTATCTTCATTCCATTCGATTATCTGGTAGGTGGGCAGCATCTCTCTCCAGTTGGCGATATAGGCCAACACTGAGTCTGGCTTGGGGGTTTTGCCAAACCAGCAGTAATGAATCACTCTATCGATATGCATCGTCCTAACTCCTTTTAGGCACGCGTCCGTTATGCCTCAATAAACGCGTGGCAGGTGGCTTCCATGGCCGTCTTTAGGGCTTTGTATCGCACTGGGTTGGCAAGGTTGGCGTTTGAGCCTATCTTGCCGTTTGCATGGAAGTTGTTGCTGATTTTGCCCGTCGAGCGCTCGACATCCACACGATTAAACAAATCTGCCAAACCCGCTAATCGGCATGAATCAACAAAACTATCAAAGCCATTGAGATAAATCACCGGCGTACCCAAAGCCAGACAAGGCAACGCACAATGAATACGTGAAGTGATGACCAATTTTGCGCGGGCATATTTGTGCAATAACGTCTCTGCCATGATGAATTTTTGTGCCTCTGAATACGTCTTTGCTGGCAGCTCTTGATGAATGACTTGCGCTTTGTTTAATAGCTCTTTGGTAAATATTTTTTTGAGGTATTGCTGCTTGATGTGCATGTGAAAAACATCACCGCTACGTGTCGATCTTAGCAGGGATTTGATGTCGTAAAAAATGCGCTGTTTGTTGGGAAACCCATATAATGGATCGACGATATAGATATCCTCACCGCGCTCAGCCTCGCAGGCTTGGTAGCTATCTAAAGTCAGGGTCAAGCATCCTGAAAAGTAAGCCTCGATGCCTTTTTCTTGCAATAACTTCACTGTAAAGTGATCACGGCAGCCGATCGGTTGTTTGCTTTTTAAAAACGCAATGCCTTGAGGGCTGAGCATATTGGGCGCCGCTGAGTTGTTTACGTGAAAGGAGATAAGTAAAGGGTTTATGTGTGCGGACGGCACCCAGCTGGTGGTATTGTGCGTAAACCAGCCATTCATAATCAGCTTGGCTTCGCTGTCTGTATAGCGAGCCAGCTTTTCTCGATTGATAAAACAGTCTACTTGCGGCAAAAACTGCTTGGCTGCCAGACTTTGGATATAGTCGCCAATATTAAACGTTCTTTTGTTTTCGGCATACGTCATCAAACCATATTTCATCTCAATAACTCCCTGATTTTTAAATAGCTTTTAAACGTTTTAGGAAAAGTAGCAATGATGGCTCTTTTGCCTTTATCCACCTTAGAGTCTGTTTGTGTGATGGTGGCGTCAAGCGCTACTTTGAGGCTATCTTTTAGTCGTTCGGCACTATGTCGTTCGGTATTGTGTTGCTCGGTATTGTGTCGCTCGGTATTATGATTGTGTTCTGCAAACTGATATAAATTATCAGCGCTCAACAGACTCAGCATAGGTACCCAGTCATAACGCACCCCTTCATTAGCAAAACCCTTAGCCCATAGCGCCTCGATATGCGTGTACACACTGCCATCCACCGCAAAACCGAAATGATTGGGGTTGCGACCAAACAACGTCAGCGCAAAAATGGTTCGATAGCACTTTTCGCACTTATTGCAATTTAGGCCGTTGTTTAATTCGGAATAACAAACGCGAAGGTTGACGTTTTTTTCTAACCGCTCGGCGTTTTGGATGATGGACTCCACTTTATCGAGACGGTGCATGTGGTAGCCATCATGCACCACCTGCGTGCCAGCCCACCGCACATTGTTGTCGATATCAGGCATCGAGCCCCAAAACACTTGAAAACCAATGGTATCTGTGGCAGCGATATAAAGTGAGTGATAGCCTTTTTTGTAAGCCAGCGGTGCCACCGCACAGGTCAACGTCAGTCCATGCTGCACCTTACCCCACCAGCCGCCCCCATAGACCAGCTCTTTGACTCGATACGTATAAAAATCTCGGCAATTCATGGCGATATAGTGCTTGTGGTTTTGCTGCAATATCACCTCATTATTGATATTTTGTTTGGCAGTCGCCCATTGCTTGCTATCGTTCAGCGGGATATCAGCCCCTTGTATCAGTATCAGATCCACGTCATCTTGCTGATGATTAAAGTACGAAGCATATGCATCCACGCCGCCGCTAAACAATAAAGCGTCTTTTTTGCCTTTGTCTCGGTGGTAGGCTGCGGTATTGTCCATTAGCTGATTGACCATAAGACTAGATGAATGGCTTAGAATCTCTGGAAACTCCTTGATAAAGACGGCCTTGATATCTAAAGCCGCTTGGTAAAACTGACGGTCAAGGGTATTTATCGTAATATCAAACCCTGCCAGCCAAGAGATGGGCAATATATTGGCCAATAATGGAATGATCAAAATGCTCTCTGGCACCTCTGCCACACTACAGTCGTATTCAATAAAAAAAGGCGTTTTAAAATACTTTTTTATGTCGTCTGAGACCTCGTACTCATAGGAGATACGAGTCCCAGCGCCTGTCAGATCGATACTATTTACGATAAAATTTGACATCATCATATCCTTATAAAAGTAAGCCCAACTTAAGCATGCCTTGCCATTTCTTTAAACTTGAGATTACGAACCACAAGCTCTTGGTACGTGCCGTAATCAATGATTTTTCCTTGCTCCATAAAATAAATCCGATCACACTGCTCTACTGTCTTTAGACGATGGGCAATCATAATGATGGTTTTTTTGCCACTAAACTCATGAATCGCATCCATGACTATTTTTTCTGTGATACCGTCGAGCGCACTGGTGGCTTCGTCAAACACCAACACTGTCGCTTCGTGATAGAGTGCCCGCGCGATACCGATACGCTGACGCTGGCCGCCTGAGAGCTTGACACCGCGCTCGCCCACTTTGGTATCGATGCCCTCTGGCAGCTGCTCGACCAACTCCATAAGATTGGCCAAAATCAGTGCTCTATAGACTTGATCTGTTCTGATATCGGATATGGGAATACCAAACGCCACGTTTTCTGCGATACTGCCTTCACTCAAAAAGATACTTTGTGGCACAAACCCCAATAAGTCCTGCCAAGCGCGCTTGTTTTTATCGGTGATACGCGTACCATCCACATACAGACAGCCTTGCTGCGGCGTCAGTAGACCAAGCAATATATCGATTAAGGTGGATTTTCCCGAGCCTGACGAGCCGACCAAACCTATCACGCTATTGACAGGAATGCGCATATTGACACCATTGACTGCTGCGGTGTTTTTGCCAGCATAACTAAAGCCAATCTCTGTTAGGGTGATGCTTTTTTTAAGCGACATCGGCGGCGGTACAGGACGTTGACTGATGGTTTTTTGTTGATAAAAGGCGCGTTCCAAATCCTCTTTTACTGCCTCAAAAGCGGCGATATTGCCTTTGATTTGCGAGATGCTAGAGTAAATTTGCTGCAGTGCTGGTAGTAGCTTAAAGGCGGCCAGCGCATAAACAGCCAAAATCGGTAACACTTCACCTAAGTTGCCAGCATGCAGCTTGATCAGCAGTAGCACCAACGATATCATCGCGCCAAAGGCGATAAGCTCGATAAAATAGCGTGGCACTTGGCTGATGGCGATATTGGTGCCTTGCGCATGCGCAAAGACCTTGCCACTGTCTTGAAAGCTTTTGATAAAATCATGACTGCGATCAAGCAATAAGACATCCTTGATACCACCAAAACCCTCATTCATCAGCCGAAAACGCTCAGTCGAAATCCTCGAGAGCCGCTGCCCATTCGCCATCAGTCTTTCGCGCACCAAGCGGTACAACAGCAAATATGCCAGCGAAAAAATGACCAGCCCAAGTACCGCGATTAGCGGGTCATAGATGACGATACTAATAGAGATAAAGACGGCCAACACAATCTTGGCATTCATCTGTACCAGCGGCTGCATGATACCGATGCTGATACGCGCCGCCTCAGTCGATACCTGCTTGGTCAGCTGCGCGCTACTACTGCTAGCATGGAACTGCCAGCTTTGCTGCATATAATAGGTATAGAGCAGATCAGCGATTTCGGTACCGATGCGCGCCCCAAAGATAGACAGCTTCCATATCGTAAACATCGACACCAACGTCGAAAACGTCAGCATGACCAGCACCAGCACGCCGCTATAAAACAAAAAATCCATAGGGCTATCTAGACCCGACATCTGATACAGCTCAGCAAACACCGCGTTTTTTTCTAGAATGCTTATATCACCGACCAGCGCCATGAACGGCGCTATAGAGGCAATCCCTAACAGCTCTGTAAAAGCCATTATGACCACCAGCACTTGTAAGATATAAAATTGCTTTTTCTGCTTGTCTGTCAGCAGAGAAAACAGCTGTTTAATGACGTTAAACATGATGTACTCAACTACAGGTCATTGTAAAAACGCTCTGGTAAAAAACGTTATGTTTGTAAAAATGCCAAGGTAAAAATGCTACGGTAAAAAACACTGCCAACACTGACCGAGCCTAAGACTGCCCAGTTATCAGCCAACCTCGTTTAGCAAGGCATTCTCCTCGGTGGGCATCGCCGTACCGCAGCCTTCTTGGTAACCTTCGACAAAACATCTAAACTGGGTCTTGAGCCACGCCACGTCCTGCTGGGTGGCGCGGTCTATACATTCAGACAAGATATTTTCGATATCTGCCAACGGAAAGCTATGCTCCATGGCTTGCATAATCAGAGGATGAAATGTCGGCTCGATATTATCCTCACCGATGATCAGCTCCTCATAGAGCTTCTCTCCTGGCCGCAAACCTGTAAACACAATCTCAATATCGCCCTTGGGGTTACTGTCATCTTTGAGCTCGCAACCTGTCAGACGAATCATGCGTTTGGCAAGATCAACGATTTTGACCGGTGCACCCATGTCCAGCACAAACACCTCGCCTCCAAACGCCATCGCCCCCGCTTGAATGACCAAACTGGCCGCCTCTGGAATCGTCATAAAATAGCGTGTGATGTCTGGATGGGTGATGGTTATGGGGCCACCTTGTTCGATTTGTTTGGTAAATAGCGGCACGACAGAGCCTGACGATCCCAAAACATTGCCAAAACGCACCATACTAAAGCAGGTATGGCTGCTACTTTGACTTAGCCCTTGGCAAACCAGCTCCGCCAAGCGTTTGGATGCGCCCATGATGTTAGTCGGTCGTACCGCTTTGTCGGTCGAGATCAGGACAAATGTATCGACGCCCGCTTGTATCGCAGCACGGGCACAGTGGTAGGTGCCTTTGGTGTTATTAATCATGCCTTCAAACGGATTGGACTCCACGATAGGCACATGCTTATAAGCGGCAGCGTGATAAATGGTATTTATATGGTTATTTTTGAATATATCGGTTAATTTTTTTTCGTTACTGACGCTTCCGATCACACTTACAATCGTAATCTGCGCCGTCTCAGCCCCGACTATCTCTAAAGCTCTAAGCTCTTGATCGATGGTATATAGCGCATATTCAGATTGCTCGTATAGCACCAAGCAGTTGGGTTTGCTTTTGATGATTTGACGGCATAATTCACTGCCAATCGAGCCACCCGCTCCAGTGACTAGGACGTTTTTGCCAGAGATGTTTTTTTGTAGCAGCTCTGCGACCGGCTCGACCGTTTCTCGCTCCAGCACGTCCAATATATCTACAGGCCGTATATGACTGACCGTCACGACTTCATCAGCCAGCTCGCGCAGACTAGGCAAGTCTTTGATTTTGACAGAGATACCTGAGAGGCTGTCCATGATTTGTTTTTTTCGTGTACGGCTCGTAGACGGCATGGCCAAAATCACCTGCGCTACCTTCAGGGTCTCAATTAGCCATGGCAGCGCATGCGCCGCGTAGATTTGTTTGCCATGTAGGTACGCCCCTATCAGCTGAGGATCGTCATCGATATATGCCACCACATTGTATTGACGGGAGTCTCTTAGGCTGGCTAATAGCTCGCGGCCGGCCTCTCCTGCCCCATAGATGATTACATTGTCACAACAGCCGTCTGGATGTCGGGTTTTCTTGGTGCTTTGCACACGCTTTAATAAGGTACGTATCAGCAGCCTACTATTCCATAACCAAATAAACATCAAAAATAAAAAGATGATAGGCACAGAGCGTGGTATCGCCACTGCTGGGCTAAGATAAATAATGAGCTGATAGACGATAATTAATAATAAAAACAGCTGTAATACGCGGCTCATGAGCGCATCAAAAAACCCTCTAGACGCCCCTCTATAAAAACCAATAAGATACAAACTAGCGACAGGGATAAAGGCATAAAAGAGCTGAGCGGCAATACCGATATGCAAATCTATATATCCATAACGTAACGATAATGCGAGCAGCAAGCAAACATTGGATACCGCAAAGTCGATACCAAATAACAGACTACATTTGGCTGGGCGCGGTAGCGACAACAAATACAGAGCCGCACGTTTTGATCGTCGATCAAAACCATTAGACGCTTGATAAGCATTGTTAGACTCTGTCTTTATAAACATAAGATCCACCTACTTCCGCTGTATTATGTGTCCATGTTATGTGCCTAGCATGATGATAAAACGTCGTTATTATCATGAATGATCGTAAAGAGTACGTCAGCGATTATCCCCATAGGCATAATGGTAGTGATAGCTATATTTATCCATCAAACCTTGCTGCACATCGTTTAATACAATACCGTCTACTTTTATATTGGCTTTGTTCATCTGCTTGATGGCATAGACCAACTGCCCCTCGACGGATTGGTTGAACTTTGTGACGATCAGCACCTTATCTGCCTGCTGCGCTAGTACCATGGCGTCTGAGGCGGCGAGTATCGGCGGCGAATCAATGACAATATAGTCGTACCGCGTCTTTAGCGCCGCCAACAGCTGGCGAAACGACTCGCCTATCAGCAGTGAGGTAGGATTGGCCGATTGTCGTCCACGCGGTATAAAGTCGATCTGTGCCATACCAGTGGGGTGAATGATGCTCTCAATGGTCAAAACAGACGCCGCCTTGTCTATTTGTACGCTTGTCGGCTGCTCGTCATTTACAAATACGGTTTCTTTATCTTGTAATAAATAGTCAGCAAGCCCATCCTCTGCACTCTTATTAAACATCTGATGCAGCTCCCCTAAGCGCATGTCGCCATCGATGATTAAGACTTTTTTGTCCAGCTGTGCAAATACTTCAGATAAGTTCGCTGTAATAAACGACTTACCAACACCTGGGCTCTCGCCTGTGATCAGTATGACCTGTGCTGGCTGTTCGGTGATGGTGCCTGTCGGCATTCCAAAGATCAAATTGGTCCTTAAGCTTTTGATTGCCTCATAGCTCAAGCTACTGTGATCGACATGGGCGAGCATACGCGCGTGCGCTTTTTTCTTTTTGCTCAATCTGGATAACAAAGGCGAGCGTGGAATGGTTGCAATGACAGGGATGCCCGTGCTGGCTTCTAGGTGCTCTGGGTCTTTGACCACGTTCCTCATCAGGTTTTTGAGTAGCACCATGATGACCCCGAGCATCGTGCCGACCAAGGCGGCAAGCATCATGATCTGTAGCTTGTTTGGAGCAATGGCATTAAAGGTGCTGGTCGGTGAGTCAATGATACGGGCATAGCCAATTTGACCGGCTTTGACGATTTTGAGCTGCTCATAGTTTTTGAGTAGGGTCAGATAGATTTCTCGGTTGATGGCCGTGTCTTCTGATAGCTTTAAAAACTCTCGCTGTATCTCAGGCAAGCCTGCAACGGTATTGCCTATCTCTCGCGTTCGATTGTTGAGCACCTTGAGCTGTTGATTGATTTGGACGACCAAGGGATGCTGCTCGGTATAATAAGTGGTCAGATCTGCTTTTTTGAGATTAAGCTCATTGAGCTGCTCATCGATGCGGGATTTTTCGTTTAATAACAGCTCCGCTTCTTTGCCCACGTCGATGGTGCCGTATTTTTTACGAAAATCATTAAAGCGCGCCTCGGCAGCCTCTAGCTTTTCTTTTAGTAGCGGTATTTGCGTTTCCATAAAGGCTAAGGTTTTGGTAGTCTCTTCAGAGCCGCGAGATTGGTTTTGTGCCACATAAGATTGGACAATTTGATTGAGTATGGTGGTGACCTGCTCTTGGTTACCGCCCACCATCGACAGCTGGAGGATGCCTGTCTTTTGGCCTTTTTCTTCGACCGACAGCGCGCTATTGATGGCATCTGTTGTCGTCTTTAGCGTTTGCTTACGAATCTGAACGGGGTAAGCTGTGGCAGGCAAATCTGTGACCAAAATAGCTATCAGCCCCTCTACGCCTTGGAACTGATGCGCCTGACCGATCTGACCCTGAAACTTGTCCACGCCATTACTTAGCACAAACCCTGTCTCCGATCGTGTCAAGGTAAAGGCTTGGTTCAGATAAGCAGGCGCTACCTGAAACTGACTGACTTTGACGGCGCCGCTTTCGGTATCGAGCGACACCTCATCAGGAGTATTTACCTGAGTGGCGATACCGTCGCTTTTTAGTTTGTCGAGATGGCCGATATTTGGGTCCGTAAGCCTTATGCGCAAATGCAGAAATTCAACCACTGGCTCCAATATCATCCGCGAGCGAATCAGTTCCGCCTCGGTTTCCGCCTTACTGACTTCCGTCCCGACGAGCTCTGAGATGCTCTCGCCCAGCGCCTCAACTCCTTGGGTATTTTCTTCGATTTGTATCAGCGCATCTGATTTAAAAGTCGGATTGACATAGCGGCTATATAACAGACCAAGTAAAAGCCCAAGCACTGCTATCACCGCAATGATTCGCCAGCCGCGCAGCAATACCAAAGCCAGCGCCATTAAGTCGATGTCGTCGTTGTCTTTTTTGCCTGTAGGCATCGATAGGTCTTTTGAATCTATATTATTCATAACCATTTACTCATCGCTTAATGTTAGTTGGCTCGCGTGTTCTTATTTAAAATATGATAATCAAAATAAGGACACACCCTAATAGCACTCGCTCATCCTTAACGCTTTGATCGCTGTTACTTCCTGCATTTTCTTGTGCCACTGTTTGAGCCCATCGGCGATATCTTGCCGGCTTTTCTCAAACGCTCTATCGTCCTGCTGATAAGGGTCAATGATGTCTTTATCCAGCCAATGACCGACCCGAAATGTCTTACCGCGGCAATGCGGCCAGCGACTCTCGAGCCACTTGGTTTGGCCAGTCGACATGGTAAAAATCAAATCCGCTTGACTAACCAGCGCGGTGTTGATCTGTTTGGCAACATGAGCGCCGATGTCTATCTGATACGTCGCCATCAATGACACCGCTTTTGGGTCTGCGCCTTGATCGACCAACGCTGATAGCCCAGCAGAGTCGATATACTTTTTAGGGTAGTATTCTGTCAAGATGGCAGCGGCCATCGGACTACGGCAGATATTGCCCACACAAACCACCAGCAAGTTGTCAAACGCTTCCATGACCGACTCCTATATCCCTGAGATTACATTGATGGCCGATGTCGATGGCAAGATGGCACTGATGACACGATTCCAGCGTGCTAGCCCCGTTGGGTCGACATATAAAATATCGTTGGCTTGCATCTCAAAACGACTTGCTAGTGCAAAGCTTGTGATGCTCTGCATATCGACATAATAGATGTTGGTAAATTTACTTTGTGGATTGTCACGTACGATATAGACCTTCGCGGCATTGGCTGTGTTTGGGTTTAGGCCATTTGACTCCCCCAATACATGCGCCAAGCTCAACCCTTGCTCTGGAATGGCGACGGGCTCGAGTTTGCCAAACTCTCCTAACACATAGACCTTGTTGCGGCTTTGGCTGTTGACATGAATCGCGTCACCATCTTTTAGATAGATCTGATTGGCAGATAGCCCCATCTGGTTTAAGGTGCGCATTCCTAGCGGATAGCTTTTGCCTTGCCGATGTAAAATGATGTGATTTGCATCGCCCGTCTCGGACACACCGCCTGCCATAGAGATACCGCCATATAATGAGATGGGCACATCAGCAATCGCAAATTCACCAGATTGCTTGACCGCGCCATCGACAAAAAACTTACTGCCTCGGTAATTGATGATTTTGACCTGCGGATCTGAGTATTTTAGATAACGCTGTAGCTGGCGCTGTAGCGTCGCGGTAAACTGCGGCACACTCAGCCCCGCCGCTTTGATCCTTCCGATTAGTGGAAACTGGATAAACCCTTGTTGATCGACCGTAAGGCTTTCGGTAGAGGCATTAATATCTGGGTAATTGGTGAGTATGATGCTCAGGATATCGCCCTTGGCGATGCCATAGCTGGTAGCGCCAGACGTTTTTAATAAATGATACAAATCTGCGCTGGGCGCGAGGGGCTGTTTTGTAGGTAAATTGGCCAGACTCAGTGGTTGGATGTAAAACGGTAAACCGTTTTCTGCGACGAATGCGCCAGACTCAGGCAGTTTTCCAGACTGAAGTCCTGAATTTATCGTACAACCAGCAAACGATGCCATTAGTAATAAACCAGCCATGCTGCGTGTTATCACGCGCCTATGTACATAAGAGAAATATTTATAAACCATAACAGTTACTCATATTTATATTGGTGAATCAAACCATCGCATGCTGCCATTACTAATATATTCATAAAAAAGAATGTATTTATTGAATATACACTTAAAATATACGTAACGCAATATTTAAAAACACTCATATAAAAGTATTTATTAGCCCTTATTTATGTCATTAAACCCTTATACTTAAAGGCTTGAAGCAGTTTTTACCCTTATCGCATTCTGACTATAAAGAATTAAAAATATATTTTTCTTTATAGCACCACCATTCTTCGTTTGTTATATATACTTCTATAGACATGGCAAATTCATATTTAGTTTAATAAAACCAAAGGTCCAATATGAATTTTTTAATTTTACTTATGGTCAAATGTAACTATTTGTTAATTCATAATGATCTGATTCATTGACTCGGTGTCCCTAATACCCACCGGTTATTAAGTTAACCAAGCAAACTTTTATTTATTAAACTAGGACATCTGCTCAGATCAATCGAGAACTATCTGGACGAGCTAAAGGCCACTTGATAGAACTTTCCCCTAGAGCATGTATGCCAGTTTGCGTGCTAAATGTTTGAAATTCGCGTAGAATAGACACTTCATTTTTTACATTGAGAAATGTAAACCCACCGACTCAAGGACATGATTATGAAAGATGAGAAATTACAAAAAGCCCTCGCCCGTATGGGGCTAGGTTCACGCCGTCAGATGGAAGAAGTCATCAGATCAGGCCGCGTGTCTGTTAATAATGCGCCTGCGACCATTGGTGATCGCGTGCAGCAAGGCGATGAGATACGGGTAGATGGTCGTCAGATCAAATACAACGCCGAAAACGAAAAGCGCCGCCGCGTCTTGGCATACTACAAGCCTGAAGGAGAAGTATGCTCGGCAAAAGACCCTGAAGGTCGCCCGACTGTGTTTGAGCGCCTACCAAAGCTGACCCACGATCGCTGGGTGATGGTTGGCCGTTTGGACATCAACTCAACCGGACTGTTATTGTTTACCAACGATGGCGAGATGGCCCATCGCTTGATGCACCCCTCAAGTGAAGTCACGCGTGAATATGCGGTACGTGTCTTGGGTGAGGTCACCCCTGATATCGCTCGCAACTTGACCGCTGGTGTCATGCTAGAGGACGGCATGGCGCAGTTTGAAGACATTAAAGAAGGCGGCGGTGAAGGCGTCAACAAGTGGTATCACGTCAAACTAAAAGAAGGCCGCAACCGCGAAGTGCGCCGTTTGTTTGAGTCGCAAGGCCTCAAGGTCAGCCGTCTATTGCGCACCCGCTATGGTACGATCTCACTGCCCAAAGAGCTGCGTACAGGCCGCTTCTTGGAGCTGGACAAAAAAGAGATCAACACCCTAACCGACTTAGTCAGTTTGCGCCCGCGTTATGGTACAGGTCTGCACGGCGCGGCCAAAGAAAAACAAGAACGTATCAAAAGCAAACCGCTCAAAGCGCGCCGTGCCGATAGTCGTAGCGATAAGTCGCACAGTAGCAAACCGAAAAGCAGCGGCAGCCCTGCCAGTCGCGGCACTCGGCACACTCGTGGTCGCGGCGATAAGCGTTAGTTTTACTGAGGCTTCATACACCTAGATCATAAAAAAAGCTGCCTGTGAGAGATATCACAGGCAGCTTTTTTTGCGCCATTTGCTGTCGTTTTGCCCTATCCTTTAACGATCGTGGCTCTCGACATAGTTTTTCATCACGCGTAACGCTTGTAGATGCTGCGTCTGCGCCTGGTCCAATAACGCATCTAGACGCTGCTCGATATGGTCTAATACCTGCTGCAACAGCTCACCGGCTTCTGCTTTTTTTTCTGTCTGTGATAGGTCAGCGCTATCGATACTGACCAGATAATCATAACTGGCTAGTGTGTCAGGCAAGCGCGTGTACAGCAGCTTTTGTAGCACAAACTGCGACTCGGTCACCGTCGGCGTCTTATCATCAGCCTGTTGTGTTTTTTGATAAGACTGATAGCGACTCACCTTATCGTCGATACGCTGCAGCTGGCGCAGCTGATCGTTTGGTAAACGCTGTAGATGTTTTTTGTGTAAACGCAGATGCCGCCATGTGATTGAAGACAATGACAAAGGCGCTTGATCATCTTGATATGTAAGCACGCCTGGGGTGATGCCGACGGCTTTATGCAGCGCTTGCCAGCCTTTTTTACCCAAATAAATGGTCGTGATGGTCGTCACGATACCGACACCAATGAGCACACTCATATATCTTACTCTTTTACCGTTATTGTGCTTAGCTTTTAATCTTTACAGTTTGATATCGTCAGCGCGCGCCTTTTTGGTCGCAGCGCCAGCTGGGGTTTCAAGCGTTTGGATACCTGCCTCATCGTCAGCACTGTCATCGAGGTTTTGTCCTTCGTGACTGACAGCAGGCGTTTTAAAGCGTTTTTGTAGATAGCGATTGGTCGCGAGTAGCTTTTGCCCATCTTGGTGATAGGAGGCATTGAGCAAATCATCAAACTGCGCGTCAATGGTGGTGAGTACCTCAAGCAGCGCCTCTTTGCCTGTCACATTGGAGTGCTTGATTTTGGTCGTATCAGCGCGCGCACCATCGCCCACATCTAAGTCATGCAAGCGCCGATAGTCCGCCACCGCCAGCGGCACATGTCTGTCCATGAGATTTTGAATCATGATATAGGTCTCATTGACAGTGTCTTTGTCATCAATCTTACCATCATTATTGGTATCACCATAAATGACGCGCAGCTTTTCGCCTTTTTCGTTGATCTGCGCCAGCATCACCTTGATATCAGCCGGTAGGCTTTTTTCGGGGATATAACCCAGCTGCGGCATCGCCTTATACTCCAGCATTTTGGGCGCGGTCATTTTTTTGATACCACGATATCCCAAGTACAACCCAGCCGCTGGTAGCACACCATACAATACAAACATGATAAACATCGCAGTCATTTGGGTCATTGGCTGATCCTTATTTTATGGCAAGTTTTTTGGCCGTTTTTTTTGGCAAAATGGTTGGCAAGCACCGCGGTATAAAACGGTATCAATAGTGGTATCAATGAGAGCAAGTTCGCAGTCACAACCGCCGCCCTTAGCTTAGCTTTGCGTGCGGCTTTTGACATAGCGATGCGTAGAAGCAAGGCGGCTCATCACGGTGTTGTGCAATTCATCGAGCAGCTCATCAAGCTCGTAGTCAATCTCTAAAAACAAATCCGTCAGCATATCGCCTGCGCTCATCTTGCCTTGTGCTGTATGGTTTCTAGTACGGTGCGGGCTAAATCGTTGCAGCTGCTCATAATGATGCAGCGCCTCGGGGATACTCTCAGACACCAGCTTGTCGATGACGAACTGCCGCTCGTTATGCTGTTGCTGCTGCTCATCGTTGAGCTCATGACTCCACTCACGGTAGCGCTTTAGCTTACCATTGATTCTATCGAGTATCGCCACCGCCTCGATGGGCATAGCGTTTAAGGTGGCTTCATCGACCACATCTACAAGCTCAGTCATAATCGGACAACGTCCATGTTTGAGATACCATAAGGTATCAGGGTCAAAAGGGGGTCTGTTGGCTGGGCGCATTTGTGCGTGATTGGCCAGATAGCGGTCGGTGAGCGGTGTGGCCGAACGCGCATCACCCACTTGCGCCAATGCCGCACAGATACGGTCGGCACGCTCAGGTGGCGTCAGCGTAGTACGCGGGTTCTTGATATTGTCGTCATCTGCCTGCTCGCCGCCTTTGCTCTTTGTTTGGCACTCATAGTGACTCGCTGTCTTTTGCGCCTGTAAGGCCGCTTGCGCTGGCAGATCGTCTTGGGCTTGCCCAAATGACTGTAGCATTCTTGTCAAACTTACCACCATGACCGATCTTACCTCTCTGTTATACACGCCTCTTGTTACATACCCATTTTACAGTAAGGGGCTTTGCTTTATTGCATCGGTGCAATCAATAGCGTATCTTAACAGTTTTTTATGATGCTGCCAGTACGCAAAATGTCAGCGCCGCTGGCACTATCCGCCCCGCTCCACCACCGATTAAGCACTTAATTATGTATGCCCCTGACTTTCTTTCTGGCTTCTTGCTTGGGCTATCGCTCATCATTGCGATAGGCTCGCAAAACGCCTTTGTACTCAAACAAGGGCTAAAGCGCGAGCACATCTTTTTTGTCTGTTTGTTTTGTGCCCTTAGCGATGCCATCTTGATATCAGCAGGCGTCGGCGGCTTTGGTGCCGTGACAGCACGCTACCCGCACATCGTCGATGTCGCAAAATTCGCCGGCGTGGTGTTTTTGCTCGGTTATGGCCTACAAAGCCTATATGCCAGTGTGCGCCTATCACATGCACTGACCGTCGAGGGTCAAGTGGTCAGCAGCCTAAAAAAAGCGCTGCTGCTGTGCTTTGGCTTTACATGGCTCAACCCGCACGTCTATTTAGATACATTGGTGCTCGTCGGCATGGTTTCAACAGGCGCTAATAGCAAAGTGGTGTTTGCCGCTGGTGCCGTCAGCGCGTCTTTCTTTTTCTTTTTTGCGCTGGGCTATGGCGCGCGCTTACTCAAGCCGCTGTTTGCCAAACCAAAAGCTTGGAATATTTTGGACGCCCTCGTCGGTATCTTGATGCTCTATCTGGCATGGCATCTGTATCAAAGCTAATCATCAAAGCTAATCATCAAAGATGGATGACTTAACCTAAAAAAACCAAACCCTCACTTGAAGGTTTGGTTTTTTACAATAAACACTTATAGATAAAAACTGCTTATGAGGCTTTTTTGTGCTTTTTGGGCTGGACAAATGCCAAGTTTAAAAAGTGCTCAAGCGAGTCATCTAACACATCCAGCCACGGCTCTGGCAACTCAGGCGCTAGCGTGCCCGTCAGCGTCGAGCGGTAGGCCTTTTCTCTAAAGGTCATGATGTTCTCTGCTTTGTCCTTTTGCCACTGCTTTAGAATATCGCCTTGTTTTTCTACCGCAAACTCAGGATAGTCCGTCGCATCGGTCAAGTCGCGAATATAAGCCGCTTGAAAGTCGATGGAGTCGTCGACCGTGACGCATTTGGCATAGGTTTCCAGCCATTTTTGCTCATCGGCCTCACGCGTTGCCAAATCCGGCAGCGCCATCTCACCCATGATGACATCACGCGCATACCACGCTTGGGCGTCAAACATATTAAAGGTAAAGTACTGATCTTGCATGCCTAAATAGATAAGCTTGGGATTGGGCTGCCAAAAGATACCTTTATAAAGATTGGCAGGGTACAAGCAATTATGCGTTTGCAAACGCAGCTCATCCGGCAAGAATGGGAAATGGAACAAGTAGCCGGTACACATAATGATGGCGTCAAAGCTCTGGCTGGTACCATCAGCAAAATGCGCCACATCGCCTTCAAAATGCGTCACCAATGGCACTTCTTTGATGCCCTCAGGCCACTCATAGCCAAGTGGCTGGCTGCGATAACTGATGGTTACTGATTTGGTGCCATACTTATAGCACTGCGTACCGATGTCTTCGGCGGAGTAACTGCTACCGATAAGTAAAATATCTTCGTTTTTAAACTCTAGGGCATCACGGAAGTCGTGAGCATGTAAGATACGGCCAGGGAAGGCTTCGAGACCTTCAAAGTACGGCATGTTTGGCGTCGAAAAGTGCCCTGTCGCAACCACAACATAATCAAACTCTTCGACTTCTTGCTCGTCGGTTTTATGGTTCATCACCGTGACGGTGAATTTTTGCGTGTCATCATCGAAAGCCACCCAGCGTACTGGGCATTCAAAGCGAATATATTTTTGAATGTCTTGTTTGTCGATACGGCCCATGATGTAGTCTTTTAGGACTTCACGCGGAGGGTATGAGGGGATAGGCTCACCAAAATGCTCATCAAACGAGTAGTCTGCAAACTCCAAGCATTCTTTCGGGCCATTTGACCATAGATAGCGGTACATACTACCGTGGACGGGCTCACCATTTCTGTCTAGACCTGTGCGCCAGCTATAGTTCCACATACCGCCAATGGCGTTTTGTTTCTCATAACAAACTATCTCAGGTAAGTCTTTTACACCTGCCAAGCGCGCTGCTTCAAAGGCACGCAACTGCGCCAAACCACTTGGACCTGCTCCTAAAATAGCAATTCTTTTCTTACTCAAGATCAACTCCTGTAAAAAAATAGTGAATCACTACTATAACATATTTTCATTAATGGCGTTTTTTGCCAGCGCCTTTGGTGATTGGTTACACAAGCGCACATGCTTTCAATCGTCAGACAAGCGGTTATACCAAGGCAGGAAACAAGGTACGCAAGCCATTGACGATGATTTCGATAGACACTGCAGCCAAGAGCATGCCCATGATGCGGCTCATGATATTTAATCCAGTATCGCCCAGCAGCCGGCTAATACGGCCTGCCGCCATCAAGGCCAAGTAGCAAAACAAGCTGATAAACAATCCAGCGATAAGAATGGCCGAGACTTGCAAAATCCCAGAGACTTGCGAAGAGTAAATGATGACGGTGGAGATACCGCCAGGACCGATCATCATCGGAATAGCGAGCGGCACGACAGCAGAGGCGGTACTTGGTGCCGCGTGTTTATCATACTCGACATCGAAGTTTTCTTGATCGGGTTTGACGGGGTTACCTTCCCCATTCATCATGTTGAGCGCAATCAAAAACACCAAGATACCACCCGCTAGCTGAAACGAGCCGATAGAAATACCCAGCAGCTTAAGCAAGGTCTCCCCTGCCACAGTAAAAAAGCTGATGGTAATAAAAATGGTCAAGCAAGCAACACGCGCCACTTTGCGCCGATTATTCATCGAATAACCGCGGGTCAAATCCAAAAACAACGTCAATGCGCTAAATGGATTGATCAGCACCAAAAAGGCTAAGATTATCTTGATTATTTCAGTGTTCACTGAGTCTCGCTTATCTGTTGCAGCAATGATGCTAAAGTCAGGTCATCACGGCGCACAGCGACGACCTGTTAGGCGGCTAACCACCGCATAAGCGCCATTGTAGCATAGGCAGATAAGCCAATAAAATCATTAACTTTGCTTAATTTTCCGTATTATCACTGACCATAAAATCCAGACCGATATCGAGCGCAGTGGTACTGTGCGTCAGATAACCCATGGCAATGAAATCCACCCCTGTTTGGGCGACCGCTTGCACCGTCTCAGGGGTGATGCCTCCTGAGGCTTCTGTCTTGGCGCGGCCTTGGCACATAGCCACCGCTTGCGCCAAAATATCAGGCGTCATATTGTCCAGTAATACCAAGCTTGCACCGGCATCAAGTGCCTGCGCTAACTGCGCTAAGGTGTCGACTTCTACCTCAATTGGAATCAGATGACCGGCAAAGTCTTGCGCTTGCTTGACAGCAGTTGCGATATCGCCTGCAATCGCAATATGATTGTCTTTGATCAAAATCGCATCGTCCAACCCCAAGCGATGGTTGCGCCCGCCGCCGCAGCGTACAGCGTATTTTTGTACTGTCCGTAGGCCAGGAATGGTCTTACGCGTACAGGTGATTTGCGCAGGGTATGCAGCCACACTATCGACGATCTGCCGTGTCGCGGTCGCAATACCACTCAGATGCGTCATAAAATTAAGCGCGGTACGCTCAGCTGTGAGCAAATGACGCGCATTACCGCACACGGTCGCCAGCACTGTCCCCGCCTCAACCCTTTCACCATCAGTGACCTGAGCATCAAAACCAATCTGCGTATCGACCATATCAAAGGCCAATCGCGCCAAATCCATACCACAGATAACCCCAGCTTGACGCGCTTTGATCTGTAGCTGCGCTTGCATATCGGCTGGGATGGTTGCTTGTGAGGTGACATCGCCGCGCCTGCCTAGATCCTCTGTGAGAGCGGCCTCTACTAATGGGCGTAGCAACACCTCATTTAATGCTGGTTCTTGTTTGCCTGTCATCGGTTATCCTTATCGTTGCGCATTTGCCTAATAAATACGTCATCGCCAGTGATAACACCACAAATAGCAATCATATCACTAGCACCACGGGCATTTATTAGGCTCAAAATGAGCATAAATATAACGTAAAGCACCCCACCCTGCAATAAAATAATGTCATTTAATTATTTGCGTTTGGGCAGCTTGCTATCCATGAGCAGGCTTTGTAGCTCGATATCGTGCCGAAAACGATACAGCTTGGCAGGACGGCCGCGCTGAGCGCTACTACTCTCTCCTGTTTCCATCACTAGGTTTTGTGCCTCCAGCAGACGGCGAAAGTTTTGCTTATGCAGGCGCACACCTGATAACGCCTCTACGCTCTGCTGTAACTGCGATAAAGTAAACACCTCAGGCATCAAACCAAAAATCAGCGGCCGATACTCTATTTTGGCACGTAATCGAGAGATGGCCGTGGCAATCACGCGGCGATGATCGTAATACATTGGCTCACCTATCAGCTGCGACCAGTTTTTGGGCAGCTCGGTGGACACATTGGCTAAGTAGCTTGGCGGATAGCTTGGCGCTTCAGGTATCAACCCTGCTTCATAAAGCATCTCATAGCGCAGCAATACATGCTCGGCGACCCATTCTCTATTTTCTGGCAGCCGCTCCCGGCTGGCTGCGCTGGTGGCACCCAAGCTTGGCGGCTGTTGGCTTATCACATGCGCTTCACCGACGCCCCAACACAGCTCAATACGCTGACGTCGCCGCTGCTGGGTGATAGCATCATCCGCCTCCTCTGCCCATGCCAATAACGCTGGCACGATAAACGAGATAATGATAGTTGGCGCGCCATCTAAGTGGTTTTCCCACGGAAAGTAATCATACCAATCTCGCCATAGCGCTTGGCTGGGCAGCTTTGGCGTCTGTGTCTCCTGCACCAGCCCTAGATAGCTGACATATACTAAAGCATGACCATCAACGTTGCGTCTATTGGTATCGACAAAGGTATAAAGCTGCTCTAAATACCCAAGTGGCTGCTGCGTCTGCTCCTCCACCCACTGGCGCACCCCTGCTTGCAACGAGCGATGCAGCGGCATCAGTGGCCCATTGGGCAATAGCTTACCTTGATCGACCGTTAGGACACGGGCGGTATGCTCGGTAATCGCAACGAGTACGGCAACCACCTCGGTGGTACCACTGCCTTGCTGATGCGCATGTGAATAAGACAACGTCATAAGTGTATTTATCATCCTCAGTAGAAAATCAAACGTAGTACAAAAACAAGCTGAGTACAAAAACAAACTCAGTATACAATCAAAACAGCCGTGCTACAGCAGTCGTTAGCACCGTTTACCTACATAATATTACCCTCCTAGTATAGCTCGAATCTAAGACGATCACAGTCTGTCGCTGTAACATCAGCCAAGCTGCACGCCTTAATATAGTTAATGTACTTTAAAACAGGTACAGCGCTACTGGTATTCATTTTTCTTGCGTGCTGTGCCTACGCCGACAAAGGCTACGCAAAATAAATACCAGTAGCACGTGAACATAATATCTAGCATGTCAGTTTTATTTAGGATTGACTATAGTTAGAAAAATCATAAAAAACCCTTGTTTTTATGCTCAAAATGAGCATAATTAAAACAATTTATGATTTTGCTTTAGCGAGTCATTCCAATATTACGACATATGATGTGTCACTATCGCACCAAAGGAAAGGTTGCAGCTATGAAAACTTATCCATACGACGCCCCTATCATGAGTACCGACCAGCGCATCGCCACTCAGATGACCACCGAATACGCCAAAGCAAAAATACCTACCGAGTTGCCACGCTCTGAGCGGCTGGCGGTTGAAGAAAATATCAAGCACTTGCTAAAAACGCATAACGCTGTGCTCGTCGCTCATTACTATGTCGATCCTTTTATTCAGGATTTGGCATTGGCGACTGGCGGCTGTGTCGGTGACTCGCTTGAGATGGCGCGCTTTGGACAAGCCCATGAAGCGCAGACATTGGTGGTGGCTGGCGTGCGCTTTATGGGCGAGTCAGCAAAAATCCTAAGTATGGAAAAGACCGTCCTGATGCCTGACTTAGCAGCGGAATGCTCGCTTGATTTGGGCTGTCCTGCAGATGAGTTTGCCGCATTTTGTGACGCCCATCCTGAGCGTACCGTGGTGGTTTATGCCAATACCAGCGCCGCGGTCAAAGCGCGTGCCGACTGGGTGGTGACTTCCTCTGTCGGTATCGATATCGTCCGTCATCTACATGCGCAAGGTGAGTCGATCATTTGGGGGCCTGACCGTCATTTGGGCAAATATATCGCTCGTGAGACTGGCGCAGACATGCTGCTCTGGCAAGGTTCTTGTCTGGTGCACAATGAGTTTAAGGCGACCGAGCTGCTGCAATTAAAAGAGGAGCATCCTGACGCCAAAGTGCTGGTACATCCAGAGTCGCCTGATAGCGTGGTTGCGCTCGCTGATGTCGTCGGCTCGACCAGTAAGCTGCTCAGCTCGACCTATGAGATGGATGCCGAGACCTTTATCGTAGCGACCGATTTGGGCATCTTGCACGAGATGCAAAAACGCTCGCCAAACAAGCGCTTTTTGGCGGCACCGACCGCTGGTGAAAGCGCCAGCTGTAAGAGCTGCGCGTTTTGCCCGTGGATGGCGATGAATGGCCTAAAAGGTATCGAGCAGTGTCTGACACAGCGAAGCGGTGAAGTCACATTGACGCCTGAGCTGGCAGTGGCTGCCAAAAAACCTTTACAACGCATGCTGGATTTTGCCGAAGCGCAAAAGCGGCGCGTCACTACAAGCGGTGACATTGTCAAAGACCGCGCACTCTTTGCCAATGTGGGAGCCGCCTAAGATGAGTGAGGCGCATACAGCCGCTAATACAAGCACCTCTGCTGAGGATACCCATGACGTCAGACACACAGACGTGTTGATCATTGGCGCAGGTCTTGCAGGGTTGAGCACAGCGCTGGCCTTACCGCAAACACTGAACGTGACTGTATTAAGCAAAGCGGCGCTGGACCTTTGCTCCAGTCATTATGCCCAAGGCGGTATCGCGGCAAGTTTAGATGCCAAAGACTGTGCCGCCGATCATATCGCTGATACGCTTATCGCTGGCGCAGGATTGTGCGAGGCAAAAAACACCACAGAGATCCTAAGCTCAGGCGAGCAAGCGGTGCAATGGCTGTGCGAGCAAGGCGTGCCCTTTACTCGCCTCCCAAAACAACACGCGTCATCAGAAAAAATAGCAACATTAAATAGGCTTGAAACCCTTTATCAGAGAGGTTTTGAGTCGACCTCCTTACAAACCAGTGATTTACACTTGACCAAAGAAGGCGGCCATGGCTGCCGGCGCGTTGCCCATGCTGATGATGCCACTGGCCGACATATTATGGAAGCCTTAGTTAAAAAAGCGCAAGCGGCGTCCAATATCACCATCCTGCCCTATCATGAAGCGTTTCATCTGCTAAAAAATACTGACAATCGTTGCCAAGGTGCACTTGTTTTTGATCACGTTCATCAACGACAGCTAACCTTGCATAGTCGCGCGGTGGTGCTGGCCAGTGGCGGTTTAGGGCAGTTGTTTAAACGTGCCAGCGCGCCCAATGTCTGTGTCGGTGATGGCGTGATGATGGCTTGGCAGGCAGGCTGCCGCTTGGCAAATCTGGAGTTCATCCAGTTTCATCCGACAGGCTTGGCGCTTGGTGACAGTAGTTTTTTAATCTCTGAAGCCCTGCGCGGTGAAGGCGGACGGCTGTACTGCCCGCAGACAGGTAAACGCTTTATGCTAGAGGTTGATACACGCGCAGAGCTGGCACCAAGAGACATCGTTGCTCGTGCTATCGCCGAGCAAATTAGCATCAATGGACTTGGCTACGTTCATCTCGATGTCAGTCACTTACCAGCGGCATTTCTCCAAGCGCACTTTCCGCAGATTTATCAGACACTATTAGACCTTGGCATCGACATCACCACCGACCCGATCCCAGTAGCCCCCACCGCGCATTATAGCTGCGGCGGCGTGGTCACTTCTGCTAATGGCTTGACCGATGTGACAGGGCTTTATGCGGCAGGAGAAGTTGCTTATACAGGCTTACACGGCGCTAATCGCTTGGCCAGTAATTCGCTGCTTGAGTGCGTGGTGGTCGGGCGCCATATCGCCGCCGATATCCCGCGCTATCTACACGCAACTAAAAAACCAGACGCCACGTCCATTTATATTAACTCAGAGCAGTCCATCTATGATATTTGGACCCCGCCGATGCTGGCAGATTATCAACGTATTACCTTGCCATCGCCCATTGAGTACCAACGCCATACTAATGACCATCACAATGCCAATGTCCACACCAGTACAAATAAGGACATTGCTGGCATAACCACCCAATTAAAAGCGTTAATGACCTCGCATCTGGGCATCACTCGTAGCGCCGAGCAGCTTGAGCAAGCGCTGGGGCAAATCCGGCAGTGGCAACAGCAGCTCGGTGGTAGAAGCTTTGATCATATAGATACTAAAAACCAAGACCACCTCATCTCTTACCATACGCTGCCCTATGTTCAATTAACTAGGCAGTTGCAGTTAGCGGCTTTGATTATGCAGTCGGCTTATCAGCGTCATGAGAGTCGCGGCGGTCATTATAGACAAGACTATCCAAACTTAGCGAGCAAGTCTTTGACCAGTGTCATTGAGCCGCCCTCGCTGACCGCATTTGCTACTATTGACGATATAGACATGACAGCCCATATAACAACAGCGGATGTGCAAAAAACAACTGTACCACCTTTAGCCATGCGGGAATCTGGTTAATATCAGCTAATACCATATATTTTATCAACTATAGTTAGGATTAAAGAAGCATTTACGCTATCATAACAACTCAGCTGTAAACGTTGCGACATAACCCGCGACATAAAATGGTGGCATTTGGATCTTAAAGGTATGGCTTCTGATATCGTCTTTGTGATCGCGCTGATGGGGGTGGTTAGCGCGGTATGGGGAGCGCTGGCCATACCACGCCTGCGCAGACGCCTACCGAAGATTTATCTGATCGCACGCTCATGGTGGTTTATGCTGGCGGCGCTTTTTGGCTGCTATGCAATCGCAAAGATAGCAGATCGCCATGCCGAGCTTTTGACGTCCAGATATCCCTATCAATGGCTGCTTATTGGTTTTTTTGTGCTGATTGGTCTGCGCGGTGGCTACGAAATCAAACGGATATGGTGCCTACCTAGTAGAGCGCGACTGATCCATAAGCTGCAAAGCCGCGGCCTGCAGGCAAGCGTCACTCCCACCTCTTCTGCTGACCACACCGCTAGCGCGACCACTCCACACTACACGCGCCCAACGGGTTTAGATGGGTTATTAAGCATGGCATTTGTCGCTTTGATTGCCAGCTTGATTGCCCTCCAGCAGCTGACGTGGCAACGCGAGCAGTATGGTGTCTTATTGTTTGTCTTATTTGCCAGTCAATTTAACGATATCGCGCAGTATCTATGTGGTCGCCTACTTGGTCATCGCCTGTTTTCACGTGGCCTAGCGCCACGCATCAGCCCCAACAAAAGCATTGAAGGCGCTGTCTTTGGCAGTATGTGTGCCGCGCTACTGGCATCACTACTGGGGGTTTGGCTGACGGGGTTTGAATGGTGGCTTTGCTTGCTAGCCGCATATGGATTGGCAGTGAGCGGTATCGCAGGCGATCTGCTAGAGTCTGCGTTTAAACGTCAGCACGGTATCAAAGACACAGGTACCATGCTAGCAGGGCACGGCGGCGTATTGGACCGTATCGATAGCTTGCTGATTGGCGTGCCTATCTTTACCATCCTTTATTGGCTGCTGGGCTAAATAAAGCCTGTTGCAAAGACAGTTTTTTTACTCATTTTTCATTACTCATTGTTTTTTATCAAGCTGGCTGCGTAATACCCAGTCTAATAACGGCTTGGGCACACTGTTTAAGGCATAAACAATATAACGCATCGCCCATGGAAATATGGCAAGCTCGGTATCATCAGCGATCGCTTGCATGACATGCTGGACGGCGGTCTGTGTACTGATGATAAATGGCTTATGGCTGGCGTCACCGTCATTTAGATCACGCAGCGCTTGGGTATCGATATAGCCTGAGGCGATGCCGTTTACTTGAATATCATACGGGCGCAGTGCCAAGCGATAGGCGCTGGCCGTGGCTATCATCGCGCGTTTGCTTTTGGCATAGAGGCTGGCATAAGGATAGTTCAACGCCCCAGCGACGGAGGCAATGCAGATGAGACTTGGCTTGCCATATTGCCTCATGTCAAACGATGTCGGCTGCTGTTTTAGCCGCTCACTTGCCCACCAAAACACCTGCTCAAATGCTTGTAAGTTAATCGCTAGCATGCGCGTGCTGTCTGCCGCATTGAGCGTCCGCACCCGCTCGTTGGTATAACTGCCCGCACTATAAATCAGCCGATAAAACGTGATGGCAGATAAGCGCTGCAAAAACTCATGCGTTTGGGCGCGGTCAGTCAGATCACAGCGATAGGTGGTGATGTGCGGATATTGACGATTGATCTGCGCTATTTTTTGGCGATCATGACCCACCACACTCACATGCCAGCCCAGTTGCTGGTGATGACGTGCCAATGCCAACCCCAAACCACTGGTGCCACCGACGATGATAACGTGCGGTGCATCAGCGGTGGCAGGCTTTAAGGCGTTTGGTTTAAGATCTGTCATATCATCGGTTCGGCATAAATCGCGGTATGCGTATATCGTCAGTTCAAAATACCATCGTTATAAGTCTAAGCGCGCTACTGGGATAAATGCGGCATAGCCGCTGGCGGTATAGGCATAAGCAAAGGTATAAACACAGTACGCCTGTAAAACGGTAGCGCGAAAGTAGTCAACTATAGCGTATGCTGCCGAATATAGCTGCTCGTTCGCTGATAGCCATATTGCCACTGCGCCTGCATTTGCTGCACAAAACCATCATAATCACGATGAATCAACGCTACGGTCATTTGCTTTATACTAAAGCGCTTTTGCACGCTTTGACCTGCGAGCTGCTCGGCATTGTCAGCAAACGGCAACCAATGCAGCGGCTCGGTATGGCGAGGGCTTGCCTCTCTCTGATAGCCATGCACCTGTGCCAAACGAGCATTGGGATCAAAACCAAAGACACGCTTAATCGCTGGGGCAGCAAGCCAGGTATCATAACCCGCTTTGCTCTCGGCAAATACCGTTTGCCCCAGCTGACAGGCCAGCTCAACGGGCGTGAGGTTGATGACGCCGCCTAAGCACCAACCGAGCGCTGAAATATGGGTGGGTGGTAGATAGTACATATCGGCCATAGACGCACGTATCGCGTCCGCAAAACTCCACTGGCTCACTATCTGTACATGCGGCGGTATGCGCCCATCAGCAAACGCATGCGCAGGTGATCGTATCTTATTGTCAGTTGCGCCTTGCATGGCGGCGGCAAGCGACATCATAGTCGCCACACGCGGCGAGGCAAATAACAACTCTTGCAATACTGCTGCTGGACCCGCCGCCGTATATGAGGCAGGTGGCCACGCGCTGTCAACCCCAGAGGCTTTTTGCAGACGGCAGGCGATGATGGCAACCTCAGGTATGGCTGGCTTGGTGCTTTGAATACAATTATGACCACAGGCACTCTTGTCTCTACGCTCATTACGCTCATTGGCAACACCAGATAGCGCATCGAGCCAATACCGCTCATCATCGATACGAAACATGGCCAATTGCTGCAGCTCTGCGAGTAGCTGCTCATAGCTGGCTGGCGATGAGCGTTGCGGTTTGGCGCTTTGCTTGCTTGCTAAGCGCCAACGCTGTATGGCCTGCGTTATATAGCGCATTTTTGATCGTCTATTTGCTTCATCTGGCCTGACATGCCTGATTGCACAAATGGCGGTATACAGCTCATGACTATACAGCAGTGCTTGCAAGTCTTTTGGCTCAGGTGCAAGATGTACCAAATACGCCGAGAGGCTGCCGCCGCAAGTACCTATGATCATATCTGGCCTCAAATCATGGGCGACCAGCGCGGCATAACTGCCCAGATAATAGGCAAAGCGCGAGCCGCCTCCCGAAAACAGCTGCACGCGCTCATATGTTGTGTGCTTATTTGTCATCAAGCGGGGCGACCTTTACCGCCAGTGACACTGTAAAGATACCAAAACGATCGATACGCATGCTGACTTTTTGAAAGCCTGCCTGCCTGACCAGCTGGTCCATCTCCGCTTGTGAGCGGCAACGCATCACCCAGTCACGGCCGCGATGGTTGTTTAAGGTTTTACTGATAAACTCTTGCTCAGGGTGCCATGGTTGATTGGTATAAATCAGGTAGCCATTTGTGTTTAAGTTATCATAAATACCTGCTAATGCAGTCTCGGGTAAGCGGTTGTCAGAAAACAGCTCAAACAATCCAGAGACGATAGCGATATCAAACCCTGCATCAGATTTTGCGTTGTTTGATGATGGCATATGTAGTGATGACGCGGTGGCACTATCCTCCTGCACGGCCTGCGTATAACTGGCAGGGTCAAAAGCGTCCTGCTGCCTGACCACCACTCGATCAGTGATACCTAAGCGTTCAGCTTTTGCCTGTAGCGCTTGAATATTATGCACCTCATAATCTCGCAGCTCAGCTTGTAGCCCCGTAAACGCCGTCAACAGATCAAATGCATAATAACCATGGCCACTGGCGATATCTAGCAGCTTTGGTTGATAGCGCTCAGAGCTACTTGGTTTTTTCCCTTGGGGGTTGTTGTCTTCGATAGCTGTCAGTGCGATACGCGCCAGCTCTAATATATGCTCGCGGCGGATACGAATGCCTTGCCAGCCGATGTTGTTAAGATAGAATTTATCGACCGCTTGACCAAACTTGTTTTGGCCACTAGGCTGGTTTTGATAGACATGATCGAGCGAATGCCCTGAGTCAAAGCCATGCTCAAGCCCTGTGGCAATCGCATCGCTCACATGACCAAATGTTTGCATTGCCAACCGAGTCAGCGCAAAGCTTGGATTAAATGGCTTGATGGCCAGTCGATCGACCTTGTCTTTGCTGGCGCTATGCAAATGCGCCGCTCTTAAATCCGCTGTTTGTACCGGTGTGCTAAATACGTCCTCGGCAAACGCCAGACAGTCGGCAAACACGTCGGCTTTGTTGGTCTCATGAAAGATGGCATGGTAGCTATCAGGATACAGCTGCCAGCGTTTGCTTGAACTATTGATCGCCTCATAAAATGTCCGCTCTGCTTGCTTATCCACCACATAGTCTTTGCCAGCACACAAGACAAAGGTCGGTACGGTGATGGCCTCTGCATCATCGAGCAGACGCTGACCGGTCGCGTGCGTGTCGATCAGCAGGTCGGTTGAGATGCTGCTAGAGATCAGCGGGTCGGCATTGTAGGCGTGCTGCGCGTCTTGGTCATGGGTGAGTACTTGCGCTTTGACGTAGCTGCTGACGCGTGACATCAGTCCAAGCGTACGCGCTACCTTTAGCGACGGTATGGCAAAAGGCAGATACAGACGAATCTTGAGCGCAGGTGTGCCGAGTATCATGCCGCGGATGTTGGGCGCATAATCATGCACCCACGCGGCGGCGAGCACGGCACCGATACTACTGGCGACGATTAGTGTGTCGTCGATGGCGATGCCGGTTTGTCCCATCACCAGCTGAACAAAGTCATTTAAATCGCGCTCAAGCTCGGTGACGCTCTCGGCATGATCTTTGATACCACCTGATCGGCCATTGCCGCGCGCATCCCACGCAAACACCTGATAGCCTGCCGCTGCAAACTGCTGCCCCAGCTCTGCCAGACGTCCTGAATGCTCATGACCACGATGCAACAAAATCACTTGCCGTAAGCACTGATCGGCGTTTTTTAACTGCTCAATAGGCATCGTTAGCCAATAACGGTAATAAATCGCCGTGCCATCATACGCGTTATAGCAGCTCTCGCCTTCTATCACGGCTGCTTGTAATACTTCTGTAGCCGCGCTAGGAGAGACTGGCATATCCTGCGCCGCTGTATCATTTATATTTATAAAATCAGAAGACATGGTCTGGGACTCCAAAGTAGTATGGGCTGAGCGCGGTACAGGCGGCTGACGCTGTAGATACAGTGCGACCATATAGCGCAGACGATTGAGGCATGTTTTTAGCAGTAGTATTTCTATTAGCATAAAAAACGGACTTGCTGAGCGATGAGACAATGATATCGGTACGCTAAGGCTTTTTGCCGCCCCAAGCGCGCCCAACACAAACGCGCGGTCACTTTTGCCCAGCGGCCCTTGATTGGCTCGAGCGCCCACCGCAGCATCGCAGGCGATGGCTATCAGCTCAGTGCTGACACTCAGTATCATCATCCCAAAGACATGACGCTGCTGATGAGCCTGTTGGTCAATCACATTTTTAGATGGACAGCTTGGCTGAGCGCTATGAGGTAGCAAGCTGCTGATGAGCGCCGTATCGGCAATAATGTCACCTGCTTCATTGAGCACACCGCCCAGCGCAGATGCCTGTGCATGCTCACGCGCCATCATGCCATCGATGGCGTTGAGCGCCATACGCACAAACAGCGACGACGGTAGCAGCGCCCAAAGCGCCTGATGGTGAGCCGCAGGCTTGGCAATCACATAGGCCGTCCCTAGGCTGAGTATCACAGCAGATATCGTCACTTGATTGGCGCTGCATCCTGACTTAGCCAATGTATCGCTTATGGGGCGCAACTGGTCTTGAAACTGAGATTTGAGCTGATAGAGCGACATAGGGCTGACCACAAAGGTTGAGTGCCTTAATGTAGCAACAAAAGTTGATCAGGTAAAGATAAGCCAAGCATATAAAAATACTACTCGCGGCCAGTATCGTTCTATTTTATGATGAATATCATGCGCGGATAGCCGTATTTATAAGTGAATATGATACAATCTTCGGCTTGTTTAAAACCGCTGCGAGCCTGCCGACATGCAAAGCCTGATTACCCTTGTCCTGGTATTAATGCCAATGTTTATTGGCTTTGCCATCCCCTCGAATCCCAAAATGACCAAGCTTGCGGATAAAGGCTTGTCGTACTTGGTGTTTATTATCTTGGCGCTCATCGGTATCGAGCTGTCACAAGTGGAAGGGCTGGGCAGTCAGATAGGTGAGATTGCCTTGTATGTCATTATATTGTCGATATTGACCATAGGTACGGGGCTATTTAGCCTAATGCTCTTTGATCATCTAAAACCTTGGCAAGCCAAAAAACCAGTAGCCAAATCTAAAGAGCACCGCGTCAGTATCCGCGGTAGCTTGGCACAAGTGGTTTGTGTCGTGATTGGCATGGTGATTGGTTATTTTTTACCGGCAGGTTATATGCCGCCTGAAAACACCATGACCGTCATGCTAATGATATTAATCTTATTGGTCGGTATCGGTCTCAAAGGCTCGGGTATCACCCTAAAAGAAGTCTTGCTCAATAAGCGCGGGGTGGAGATGAGTATTATCTTTACCCTCTCGATATTGGTAGGCGGGCTTGTCTTTGCGCTGATGTTTAGCGATGTGTCATGGACGAAAGGCTTGGCGCTGGCGTCTGGATTTGGCTGGTACTCGCTATCGGCCATCGTCATGACCGAGGCTTATGGCGCGATTTGGGGCAGCGTGGCGCTGTTTAATGACTTGATACGTGAATTTTTTGCGCTGCTATTTATTCCCGTCTTTATGCGTAAGTATCCGTCAGCAGCGGTTGGACTTGGCGGCGCAACGAGCTTGGACTTTACCTTGCCGATTATTCAACAATCTGGCGGCCTTAAGGTCGTGCCACTAGCGATTAGTTTTGGCTTTATTATTAATATTGTCTCGCCCGTACTGATGGTGGCGTTTTCGGCGTTGGGGTGAGTTGACTAGATGTTATAACTAAGCTTGTTATTACTAGATATCGTGACAACCTGATTGCCAGCCATTTGTTTGACGATATTATCAATTGTTTTGGGGTCTTCATCGCGCAGATGACTGTTAAGGTAATTGATTAAACTCGATTTTTTTACAGGTCGTGAGCTGACAGGCCGAGCCTTAATAGATGCAATAGCGCATTGATATACGGTACGTTGGTCTATCGTCTTTGAGCTTACGTTTTTGACACTGGTTTTTGTTTTATGGACTGATAAATCATCTAAGGTTGGATAACAAACTTTTTGATTGTTTTGCTTTATCAGTCCTTGATTTTTTAGCCATGTAATAACTAGGTTTACTTGGGACTCATCGTTTTTTTGACGATAGCTGGCAAGTTTTTGTTTGATGACGTTGGTTAATCCAGTCATAGTCTTAGCTTTACTTAGTAATACTTTTTCGGTTACTAAATTTAATATACCCTGACTGTCTGTGTTGTAGCAGAGTTTTTCGTTTTTACTATCGAGCTCTATAAGTCCTTTCTTGATAAATTTATCAAAGACTTTTTCAACGATATTGTTTTGTTCGGCTTCATCAAATTTAACTAAAGCTTCTGCTAACGCGTATTTCTTCATCGCAGAGAATAGGTTTGATTTATAGCTTGGCAAAAACATCTTGCGATTTACTATGTTATCGAACACCAAAACATAGCAGTCATGAATGACAGATTGAGACGTTTTTTCTTCAATGATTTGTGCTGTAGCGGTCTTTATCTCTACCAGATCATCACTATTAGTATCGTCATAGAACACTTCGTTTTGACTGGTATCAACGATGAGTTGACTTTGTTCTATATCAGCCTCTATCGTGTTCTCTACCTCATAGGCAAGGCTTAATTGCTTGGCATCTGCTGCGCGTGTGATGGCCATACCGTCATACACAGTGTTGAGATGCTCAACCAAGATATCGTAACCACTGTCTCTTGCCAAAATACACACATCCGCCTGTGCATCGATTTCAGATATCTTGCCAAGATAAAAAGACAAGTAAAAATCTAAAGCGTTTTTACCTGCATGCTGCATCTTGATGATATGTACATTATCGCTGTTGAATTCGAGTAATGCTTCGACCAACCCAAGTGGCAAGCTCTTTTGCTGATGTATGCCCAAAAACAACCATACATGGCATTCCTTTGTATCCATGCCCTCAAAGCTCTTGGGTTGAATGTTTTCATAATCAATTAAAATATGCTTCATCGAAATATTCTTATTATTTGGTTGTCACAATATGCCCTAAACCCCACTCGCCTGCTTCGCAAACAATCGCATGAGTGGTTTTATCTTGCCAACGCGGTACATGCCTTCACTGCGAATCTGCTGAATCGGACGCATCTGCGCAAGCGAGCCTGCAAACAGCCAATTAAGCGCCGAAAAGCTATGCATCATCAGGCTATTATGCGGTCGGCGTAGACGCTCATAGCTACGCAAAGTTTGGTTACTGCCCCACAGCTTATTGCCGCTACGCGTATAGTCGTGCATCAGCTGCTCACTTAGCGCCTTCACATCGAGCATACCCAAATTTAGCCCTTGACCTGCCAGCGGATGCACGCCATGGGCGGCATCGCCTATTAGCACCAAATTGTCCTGTACATAACGCTTCGCTTGCTGCGCGCTCAGTGGAAAACTGGCGATGGACTCTATCTGCTCGATGGTACCCAGCTCATAGTGACTGGCAGCGGCCAATTTATCAGCGATCACGCGCTCGTCTTCCTCAAGCAAAGCCAGTGCGTCATTGCGCGGTAGTGTCCAGACAATAGACTGCCAATGCTGCGAATTGGCTTTATCTTCATCAGTGATATCCGCTAAGGGCAACAGAGCCAGCGTGCCGGTCGGTAGCATGGCTTGGCGCGCGGTCGCTTGATGGGGCTTGGCAGTCTGAATCGCGCAGCAAATCGCGGTTTGGTTATAATCAAGCGTGTCCAGCCCAATCGCCGCCTGCTGACGGACAAACGAGCCACGACCATCGGCACCGACGAGCAGATGCGTATCGATAGCAGCGCCGTCCGCTAGCGTCACACGGTAGCCCTGCTGCGTCCCGCGCCAGTCCATATTGACGACTTTTTGCCCTGCGATGACGGTCAGATAATCACTGACATCCTCCTCAGACAGACGCTGCCACAAGGCATACTCGATGACCGCTGGTTCAACCATACTGCCAAGCAGCTCTGGCGCACTGCGGTCACTATCGCCAAATAATAGCTCGCCCATACCATTGAGCTGCCATACCTGCATCTGCGAGTAATCCGCCTTGCGCCCCGATAGTGCTATCTTTTGCCAAGCGCCTACGTCTTTTAGCAGCGCAATACTGGCGAGGCTCAGTGCATAAACACGGGCATCTCGCTTGCCAAGAACCTGTTGCCATGCAGACTCATCTCGAGCAGGACGCGCATCGATTAAGGTCACGGGCATTTTGGCCTGTGCCAGGTTTAGCGCCAGCGTCGCACCGACGATACCGCCGCCGATAATGAGTGTATGGTTGTTTGTCATAAGTTAGCTCTCGATATCAGGACGTGATAAACATTTAAAAATAAATACTGCTACTGGCCAAAGTACTGCTAAAAATGCTTGTATCATTTTAGTTATGGATATTACGATTTTAAGCCCATCGCATAATTTGCCACCAGCGGCTTGATATTGGGCAATTTATCAAACGCCACCAGTGCCATGTTACGCGCCAGTTTGATGGCGGGATTAGGGTGGGTAAAGCCATGGACGACCGCATCACAAAAACGA
Source organism: Psychrobacter sp. L7 (assembly GCF_002810365.1). NCBI lineage: Bacteria > Pseudomonadati > Pseudomonadota > Gammaproteobacteria > Moraxellales > Moraxellaceae > Psychrobacter > Psychrobacter sp. L7. Next base: position 58,388 of record NZ_NEXR01000003.1, on the reverse strand, counting down.
ATGACGCGTTTTTGGTCGGTTTGTCGGGCTTTTTCGTAGCGCGTGAGCAATGCCGGACTACCGATATCCTCGCCTCGCAGCACTTGCGCGCTCAGCATTTTTGCCAGTACGTGAGCATCGCGCATACATAGATTAAAGCCTTGACCTGCCACAGGATGCAAGGTGTGGGCGGCATTACCCATGATGACGCAGCGGCCAATGACTTGCTTATCTGCCAGTACGCGCGTCAGCGGATAGGCACCGCGGCGACCAGCGTTGACAAACGTGCCAGCACGATCGCCAAATGCTCCCTGCAACGTCGCCAAAAAATGCGCATCATCTTCTAGGTATCTTGTCTCTTCGCCTTTTGGGCAGACCCAAACCACCGAGCGTCTGTAGCCTTGTTGATATTCCTCATTGCCATCGCCATCTGGGTCGGTCAATGGCAGCACCGCCAGTGGCCCTGCTGGACTAAAGCGCTCAATGGCGACATGGTCGTGCGGCTTATCCGTCTCTACCACTCCGACGATGGCGGTTTGCTGATAATCATACGTCGTTGTGCCGATGTCTAATAGCTGGCGTACGGTAGAGTCGCGGCCATCGCAAGCGACCAGTAGACTGGCCTGCAACTGCTGCTCGTGCTCTTCTTCGCCGTAGTAGCTAAAGCTGAGCGTCACGCCATCAGGCTGCTGCTCGACAGCGATGACGTTGGCATTATCAATGATACTAATCAGCGGCTCTTGCTGCGCGGCCAGTAATAGCTTGCGCCCCAGCCAAGCGTTTTCCATCACTTGCCCAAACGACTCGACCTGCTCGTCCGCCTTATTTAATTGCGCGCGGCCAAAGCTGCCTTGCTCGCTGATCTGTACCGCATCAATACGGCAGGCATGGCTTTGTAGCTCATCCCACAGCCCAATCTCTTGATAAATCTGTACGGTGCGCCGCGACAGAGCGGTGTTGCGACTGTCCAAATAATGACTGCGCGTGCGGTCATCTTGCGGGCTGATGGTTGGGTAGCTGTTTTTTTCGAGCAAGGTGCTGGCGATACCGTGATGGGCAAGCAGCAAGGCAAAGGACAGACCCACATGACCGCCGCCTGCGATCAGCACTTGCTGCTCAGTGATTGCTGCTTTTTTTTTGACAGTTGATGACGTTGCATTAGTGTTTTGCATCATGCTATTCCTAATCATATTGCTTTTAATGGTGTGCTTTCTTATTTTTCAGGCGTTATTTATTAATGCCCTAGATTACCACAGTTTGCTTGAGTTTCTGTGCCCTGACACGTATGCAAAGCGTGTACTCGCCTGTTTGCGGTCATATCATAAAAGACTGACATGAGGGTAAGCTACGCCAAAGCATACCTCACCATTGCAGCCGTTTGCCCACCAGCCCGTGGTTGCAATCCACATACAAAAACCCCGCCATCTGGGCAGGCGATGGCTTGAATTTTAAAAACTATCTACCATAATGAAGACAAGACTTTGATTTATCATTAATCCCAAAACCAATAATAATTTACCGTTATCTATATCGCTAGCAGATACGCCACCTGCGTGTTAAAAGGCGCGTGACACACTGCCCGCCCAGACACCTTGACGAACGACTTTTATTACCCATTTTATTTTTTAGCATTTTATTTTTTATCTCTGAAGCCCGTGGCACTCTCCATGTTGATCTCATCAGCACTAGGCGATAGCAGCGGGTACACAACACAAGGATAATCGCTTGACTGATTCTATGAGCCGCCGTATAAAGTTTGAATCACTGACCCCAGCACAGCTCAAAACCGTGCTTGGTGAATACAATAACCACATGAAATACCTACAAGATCGCCTCGATATCAAGATCATTCAACGCCAAGGCGACTTTTGCCTGAGCGGGGATGTGACTGCGGTCGAGCGCGGCGAACGCATCATTTATAAACTGGTCGATGAGGCGCAAAACACCAAGGATATCAGTGCAGAAGAGCTGCATTTGATTATCCAATCGAGCGTCTCCCGCGATGAAGACATGGCAGATGATGAGCAAGAGTCTGCCGATAATGAGAACGATACAGCTGATTTGGATTCAGCAGATGAGTTTACCCCCATTAGCCTGCGTACGCGCAAAGGCCGTATCATCCCGCGCGGGGGCAACCAGCAGCGCTATGTCAAAAACGTGCTCAGCTCCGATGTGTCCTTTGGTATTGGGCCTGCTGGTACCGGCAAGACGTATCTGGCGGTGGCCTGCGCGGTCGATATGCTAGAGCGCAATGAGATTGAGCGCATACTGCTGGTACGTCCAGCGGTAGAAGCTGGGGAGAAGCTGGGGTTTTTACCCGGTGATCTCACACAGAAGATTGACCCCTATCTGCGTCCACTTTACGATGCCCTCTATGAGATGCTTGGCTTTGAGAAGGTCGGCAAATTGATCGAGCGGCAAATCATCGAGATTGCGCCGCTGGCTTATATGCGTGGCCGCACCTTAAACAACTCATTTGTCATCTTGGATGAGGCGCAAAACACCACACCTGAGCAAATGAAGATGTTTTTGACGCGTCTGGGCTTTGGCTCACGCGCCGTCATCACCGGTGACATCTCACAGGTCGACTTGCCACGCGGTACCAAATCAGGCTTGGCACAGGCGATGGATATCTTGAGCGGTATCGAAGAGATTCATATTACTAAGTTTGACTCAAAAGACGTGGTGCGCCATCAGTTGGTACAAAAAATCGTCGAAGCCTATGATGTGTTTGATGAAGAGCAAATCGCGCTACAAGAAAAACGTAAGTTTGAGCGCATCAAAGAGCAAGAGCGCAGACAGGCGGTGGCAGATGCAGCCTCTAAACTGTAGCTAAACGTCGTTAAACTGTTATGTCTAACCCAAAAGACCGGATTACTAAACATAGTGATCTGGTCTTTTCGTTAATATTAGGGCGTGTTGAACATTCAACCATCGCACTGGCGGCGGCTATTTTTCAGACAATACGCAGTGAAATTTTCGAAGCATCTGTCGGCGTAGGCACAGCACGCAAGAAAAGTTTATACCAGTTCCACGTTGACATACAATCTATCTGTTTTATTTATAATCGACTATATCTCTCCTGAAGGTGACGCTATGAACCAATCTAACAACGATAATATAAACGCCCTAAAGATAAATAATCTAGACAAAATTGAGCTTGATGTCAGCGCTCTCGATAGTATCGATGAGGGGTTAATCAGTCGTTACTACAGTGCAGATCGTCTATTGCCAATCATGGCTGCAACTTTGAAATATATAGATAGACGTATAGAGAGTGGTCTGATGCTCCCTTATTTTACAGATATTAGTCTTGAGACGTGGCAGCAAAAAATCAAAGCGCTAGATATCTATATTACTGACAAAACTGAAGGTCGTGAATTAAACCTAGAGGCGCGGGGCAAGGATTATGCGACCAATATCTTATCCTATCCAAGCGACTTACCCGTCGCCATTATTGACTTGATGCCGACCTTGCCACTCGGCGAGCTGATCATCTGTCATGAAGTCGTGGTGCGAGAAGCCGGCGAACAAGACAAGAGCGTCGCGCAGCATATCAGTCATTTACTAGTACATGGTATGCTGCATCTACTAGGCTTTGATCACGAGCTTGGACAAGCTGAGCAAGATGAGATGGAAGGGTTTGAGATAGAGATTTTGGCAAGTCTCAACCTACCAAACCCCTATCTACCAAACGCTTGAATTTGACGAGATGGTTTTTGACCGAAACAATCCCTTAGAACAAGCACTGAATAACCAATCCTTGCTCAGTCTTTAGTCATGGGCAGTTTTTGCGACTGACCCATTTGATTAATCATCTGATCCAAGCCTTTGACATGGACGCTACGCTGCGGGAATGGAATCTCAATCTTCTCATCATCTAAAGCGTATTTAAACTGCTCAAGCAAATCACACTGCATCGTCCACCAATCAGCATTGGTCGTCCAGACATTGAGGGTCAAATCTACCGAGTTGTCACCCAGATTGGTCACGCGTACGATAGGCTCAGGGTCGGTAAAGGCTATTGGGTTGTTTCTGGCCAAGCTCAGCATCACCTCTTTGGCAGTTTTGATATCGGCATCGTAGCCGATCCCAACTGTGATATCGACGCGGCGATTGGGCAGCGCCGTATAATTGGTCACCGCTGAGGTGGTGATATCGCCATTTGGGATGATGATATCGTGGTTGTTGATCGTGGTTAGGTGGGTGTTGATCAACGTAATCTCGGTCACCGTCCCTGTATAGCTGCTAATCTGTACATAATCACCGCGCACAAAGGGGCGAAAAGTAACGATCATGATACCAGCGGCAAAGTTTGATAGCTGATCCTTTAACGACAGACCAATCGCGACTGCTGCACCGCCCAGTATGGCAACGACCGATGTCGTTTGGACTCCGACCTTGCTCAGCGCGGCCAACACCACCACCACCAATAACACGCCATAAAGCAAGCGCCCTAAAAAGCTGGCCACCGTATCATCTAAATGACTGCGACGCATAATACCATGAGCAAAGGTGACGGCTTTTTTGGCCAGCCAGCGCCCGACCATAAATATAACGATGGCAAAAGCCACCTTGATTACCAAGCTCAATGCGTTACTGGTCAAAGCAGCAACATCGACTGTAAAACCTAAAAATTCCATACTGACTCTTTTTGTTTAAGTGTGTTTTATATCCAAGCGTATTGATAAAAACGCCGGTTCGCCTTTGCTGGCAAACGGCTTTTATTTGATTTGCTGTATCGCTTATTGATACGTCGCTTATTGATACCTCATCCGCTAATACGTCACATTGACTGTATCGCTGTACTGATAAGTACGTATCAAACGCAGCTCTACAATATCGCTCATGTCTTCGGTAAATTTGCCAAAGGGTGCCGCTTGACGCACTGACTGCTTTGCCGCTTCATCCAATATCGTCGAGCCTGAGCTCTCTAGCAAACGAATGGCTTTGACATTGCCATCACTACTGATAACCACCATCAAGCGTACGTCGCCGGTGATACCCTGCGCCCGAGCTTGCGCTGGATAATGCAGGTTACCGACCCGCTCGACATGCTCACGAAACGTATTGATATAATCCGCTGCAGCGCCGCGCGTCGTCGAGTTACTATCGACCGTCACCACTTTTGATTTGGTCGCATAGACCTGCTGACGCTGGGACAACTGCGCCTCTAATGTCGCGATTTGTTTGCGCAGACGCTCTTCCTGCGCCATGATATCATCTTGCTCTTGCGTACTGTCATTATCAGACTCGACGGTTGCCTGTCGCCAGCTCAAGGTGGTACGCAGGTAGCTTTCTTGATAGCGCTGCTGACGGGTCTGCCGCTGCAAATTGATCACATCTTGTGTCTCGCTCATTTGCTCAGCTGACAGCGGGCTGACCTGATCAGTTTCTTGCCTGAGCTGCTCTTCTATCGTGCCGCCACCGACCTGCGAGGCGTTGGCGATAAAGTGCGCGTCCTCATTTGGCTGCATGTTGTCCGTCAAGGCCTTGGCCACATCCTGCATCATCGCTGCCGGATCTTGCCCCATAGAAAAACTGATACCAAAAATAATCAGCACATGCACACTCACAGCGATGACGATCGCCATAAGCAGACTTCTATCGCGCTTAGGGGCTTGCGCTGAAAAATGATAACTTTGTGAGTCTTTAATATAGGCCACAGTTGCTCTCAGCTTAAGGGTATGAGCGTCGCAACACAAGTCTGCCGCTCATCTATGTATCAATGAATAGGCACCGCTAAGCGGTTGACTCATGCCGTGCCGAGGCTATCATAACATGACATAGAATTGCGTCGCCAGCACAACCGCCAAACAGGCGCGCCATCCACACTGCAAACAAATCATTTACGATAAAACGCCTGTGTTCATTTTGAAGCCACGATATTTGTTATATACTGCTTTATAAATGCTATAGTCGAGATACTATAAAACAAATACCCTATCATTGGGATGCTTGCTTTCAATAATATGCAGGAACACAACAAGAAGTGCATACTTTAATAGCGCACTATAAGGATAATACGTTTGAGTGACTTTGATAACATGAGTGATAACGTAAACAATTCAGACAGTTTTGATGAGTACTTTGAAAACATTGGCTATCGTTTTGATGAGTCATTTAGCGACGGCTGGGAGCGCCTCACCCAATCTGTTAAAAACCTTTATAACAAAACCACCGATAAGTTTGAAAACGAGCTATCGCTGCCGGTAGCGCAGCAATACGTCAACGATGCCTTGCAAAAGTTTGTCACTGACAATGTAAAGGCCATCTTAGAGCTGCGCGTTGAGATGCACGACGACTGGTTTCGCCTATACTGTACTATTGATATCTCGGGCATCTATATCGAGGTCGCCAGTAACTTTAGCTTGATTCATGTACAGCTCGATCGCAATGTGCAGCGTTTTGTCTTTGGCCAGCAGACCTATACCGATGTGCTAAACCTGCGCTGCGAGTCTTTTATCAAGCGCCAAGGCATCAAGCTGTTTATCTGGTTTTATCATCGTATCCTCAAAAAAGACCCGCTCGGCTTTATCTTATCGTATATCAACATTGCTCGTGCCAAAAACGAGGTTATCTACCTCGATATCAACCGCTGGCTAAAAAAGAACAAAAAAATCATCAGCACACTGCACAAGGTACAAGTTAATTATGGCGAGCTTGAAGAAGAGCAGATGATCTTAAAGACTCAGATCAACTATCGTGACCTACTGGCCGCCAGTAGCAATGAAGATATCATTAGCGACGCCGATGAGCCTGAGCTGATGCAAGGCCCGATCAATCCTGTCGCAGATGCCACCGAGCCCAGTCAGGTTTGATCTCCAACTACATGGACTATCAATCGTACGTAATAAACCATTAAAACGCCGCTACTTTTCGTCTATCAAGTAGCGGCGTTTTTGTACAACGGCAATACAACTTTTATTTATCAGATTTAAGCAAATATCTGTAGCGGCAGCTTTTATCAATACATCAATAGCTTTTACCAATAATTTTCTACCGCGATATTGCCCTCGCCGCGGCGGTTCATCACCAGCCCTAATGTCTTTAGGGCTTCTTTGGTGTCCTCTACCATCTCAGGGTTGCCGCAGAGCATCACATGGGTGCTATCGACATCCAGCGCAATACCTGCACGCTCTTGTAGCGTACCGTCCAATAGCAGCTTTGGCAGGCGCTCCGTCAATGCGCCATCGACGGGCTCGCGGGTGACAATAGGAATAAAAATCAGCTTGGCAGGGTTGTCCACCAACGAGCCAAAGTCTGCTTGCAAGCGTTCAATCAGCTCAATATAAGCCAGCTCTTCCACCGAGCGCGCACTGTAGGCCAGTACGATATGCTCGTAGTCTTCCCATGTCTTTAGGTCTTGGAGCATCGATAAAAACGGTGCCAAGCCTGTACCTGTCGCCAATAACCATAAGTCTTTGGGCAAGGGTTTTTGGTAGCGAGCCAACGTCAAAAAGCCAAATGGCATGGTATTGAGCAGCAGCTCATCACCCACTTCTAAGTACTGCAACTGCGAGGTAAAAGCGCCATCAGGAATGACAATAGAGAAAAACTCTAACACCTCATCAAATGGTGAGGAGACAATTGAGTAGGCACGAAATATGTCTTCGTCCAATGCTGCTAATGCCTCCTCCTGCTGCTGATAATACTTCAGCCGACTGGGGTTGACCCCCAAACGCACAAACTGCCCTGCAGTAAATTTAAAACTGTCGGGCCGGCTGACCGTAAAGCTAAATAAATTGGGTGTCCAAGTGGTCTTACTGAGCACCGTTACTGTCTGAATATTGTCACTCATAATCGTTAATCACTCTCGTTTTTATTAGTCGTTTTCTTTTAATACTTCTATTGATGGTTGTGTTTATTTGTTTTTAAAGGGGTCAAACCAAAAGATGCGCCAAGCTTATCATAAAGCTGGCGCATCTTGGGTGGTTTACCATCACAGCGGACGTGCGGCACGATAGATTGCCGCACTGTAGCGGTTTGTTTGCTACCTATCTATCAGCATATTACTATCAGTACATTACCAGATACGTGCCATGCTCGCCCACTCAATCATACTGTTTGGCAAGATACCAAAGAATAAAATAATCGCTGTGACGGCGATGACCATGATACCACCCGTGCGAATACCCCACTGTCCTGCCACATCAAACTCGATGAATTGCTTAGGACGTTTAAATAAAGTAAGCAACACGCGCAAGTAATAAAACAGACCGATGGCACTGCCTAGGATAATCATCGCAGCCAAGAACCAGTTGGTCCCTTGCACCGCTGCCAATATCGCAAACAGCTTGGTGATAAAGCCTGCAGTAAGCGGAATACCAGCCAGTGACAGCATCATAATGGTCATGACCGCCGTCAGCACGGGACGACGCCAAAACAGCCCTTGATAGTGAGTCAGCTCATCAGCCTCACCTGCCAAGCGATAAGGACTCGACATCAAGGTCACTACCCCAAAGGCACCGATAGAGGTAAAGGCATAGACCGCCATATACATACTAGAGATGCTATCGGCTGCGGTACCGATACTAACAATAACGATCAGCACATAACCCATATGCGCAATGGATGAATAACCCAATAAGCGCTTGAGACTGGTCTGACGTACGGCTAGTAAGTTACCTACCAATATCGATAAGGTCGCCATCACCATCAGCAGTATCTGTACAGACGGCAGCGCCAATAACGCAGTATCGATTAAGAAACGCACGGCCAAAGCCATCATCGCCACTTTTGAGACAGACGCCAAAAACGTAGCGATAGGAGCTGGTGCACCCTCATAGACATCGGGGGTCCACATATGAAAAGGAGCTGCTGAGAGTTTAAAGGCGATACCGAACAGCATCATCGCCGCCCCAAGTATCAAGAGTGGCGACTCAAATACATTACCCAATACCAAGCTGATCGGTTTGAACGCCAGCGCGCCCACCTCAGCGTAGATAAAGGCCATGCCCATCAGTAGTGTGGCCGATGCGGTCGCTGATAACACCAGATACTTCAGCCCCGACTCAAGCGAACGATTACGCATATAAGTATAGGCCAATAAGCCATATAGCGGTATCGATAGCATCTCAAGACTCATAAAGAACGCCGCCAAATGCTGAGCACTGACCATCAGCAGCGCGCCGATTGTCGATAGCAACATCAGCAGATACAGCTCGTCTTTATTGTCTTTTAGGTTGGCAAGATAAGCATAAGACAGCGTACAGCACGCCAATGCACAAATAAAAATCACCACCATATTAAACTGAGCAAAATTATCGATGATAAATAACTGCTCAGCGCTAGGCGCAGCCGCACCGCTACTGACGATACCAGCCATCTGCGCCAGCAAGGTAAATAGCCCAATGTTTAAGCCCACCACCGTAACAGTACCTGTCACCATATGTGAGCGTTTTACCGCGATGGCAATCATCACCACCAACACCGTAATCACTACGGCGATGATCGGTGCGTAAGGTAGCAATCCCATCAAATCATTCATCGTAATATCATTCATGACTTAACGTGCCTCCATTGCATCAAGCAGTTGCATGGCATCTACCTGTGTGACTTGACTGTATATATATGCATTATTGATCCACTGCATGGCGTGACTTGACGTATCGAGGAATGGCTGCGGATACAATCCTAGCCAGACCAAACCTGCTGCTAACATAAGCAGCAACGAAAGCTCACGTTTGCCCAAATCTTTTAGTCTACGCGTCGGCAGACCATGCGATTTGGTTTCGTGTATCGCCAGCGCTTCGATATTGTTTTTACCAAACAAGGCGCGGTGAATCAAAATGAGCGAGTATAGGCCTGCAAGTACCAAGCTGAACGTAGCAAAAACCACAAACACAGGATACTGAGCAAATGAGCCAAATAAGATCATAAATTCGCCAATGAAGTTACCCGTACCCGGGATACCCAATAAAGCGGCGCAAAAGAACATCAGTATCGGTGCATAGTAGCGGAACTGACCCCACATACCGCCCATCAAAGTCAGATCGCGCGTATGTAAGCGCTCATACAACTGTCCCGCCATGATAAAGAGTGCCGCCGAGCTAAGCCCGTGCGCCAGCATCTGAATCATCAGACCTTGTAAGCTGATGAGCGTACCAGCATAGATGGCCAATACCACAAAGCCCATGTGCGAGACACTGGTATATGCCAATAGACGCTTCATGTCGGTCTGCATAAAGGCGAGCCACGCCCCATAAAAGATACCAATCGTCCCCAAGGTAATGGCAATCGGTGCAAACTCTTGCGACGCGGCTGGAAATAATGGCAAGACAAAACGAATCAAACCATAGGCGGCAGTCTTAATTAGAACCCCAGCCAAATCCACCGAACCTGCTGTTGGTGCTTGAGCGTGCGCATCTGGCAACCAGCCATGAAAAGGTACAATCGGCAACTTCACCGCAAAACCGATAAAGAAGCACAGCATAATGGGATATTCCCAGCCGCCAAGCGAGGTACCGAGCAAGTCATTATAATTAAAGCTGACCACCCCAGTTTGCGCATAGCTGATAATGACCAACACCAAGATACCGATGAGCATGATTAGCCCAGACGCTTGGGTATAAATAAAGAACTTGGTTGCTGCGTACTCTTTGGTTTTGCCCACCACATCATGACCCCATAGCGCGATCAAGAAGTAGATAGGAACCAGCATCATCTCCCAAAAGAAGAAGAACAAAAACAGATCAATGGCTAAGAACACACCGATGACGCCGCCCAAGCTCCATAGTAAGTTGAGATGGAAAAAACCCACACGGCGCTGAATCTCGTTCCACGAACAAGCGACAGCGGCAATACCGAGCAGCCCTGTTAGACCCACCATCAGCAGCGACAAACCATCTAGCGCCAAATGAAAGCTGATACCAAAGCTTGGTATCCACGGCACACTAAACTCAGCGACCCATGGCACGTTTGCATCTGGCGCGATCACCTGCTTACTCATACCGCTATAGTCGCCGTACTGCCATAGCACGAGTGACAAAGCAAAGGTTATGATCATCCCGATTAAGGCGATCCAGCGCGGCAGACGTTTATTAATCCGCTCTACCAGCCAGCATAGCAACCCTGCAATAAAAGGAATTGCAATCAATGCTGGTAGCATCCACGTTTGTTGTAACTCAATCATCTTATACCACCGTTATCATTACCAGCACGAGCAATACAGCAACGCCTAAGCCAAAGCTTGCAGCGTAACCTCGAAGTGACCCTGTTTGCGTCGCAGACAATACCTTATTACCTGCTGATGCCAGCTTAGGTAAGACATACCACGTTTTATCGATAGGGTCGGCTTTTAATAAGCGGCCGATGAACAAAAAGGGTTTTACAAAAAGTAAATCGTATAGCGCATCGAAACCTAGGCCGTGATAGCACCAGTGATACAGCGCGCCGCCGACACGCGAGCGCTTAAAGCTCGTTAGCAGACGACCTTTATTGACCACATATAACAGCGCGGCCAATACCAAACCTGCCAGCATCGCACCCATGGCGATATACTCTGCAGTATGCTTGGCCTCTGCTTGACCAGCCACTTCTAATAGATGCCCAACACTCTGGGGCAATACACCTTGCAATGGCGGCGTAATCCACGCACCGACAGCGGTCGATAGTACCAAAAGCACGGTAAGTGGTAACCAATATGACACTCCTGACAGCTTATGCGCATGGGTCTTTTCTTCACCAAAAAAGACAATCCAGATCATACGGAAGGTATAAATTGCCGTTAAGAATGCACCAAAAACACCCATGTAAAATAGTACTAAGTGACCGGTGGCATAGGTTTCCCAAAGAATCGCTTCTTTAGAATAAAAACCAACGGTGATCCAAGGTATCGCAGCGAGTGCACCGCCACCGACGATATAACACCAAAATACCAAAGGTATCTTTTTGCGTAAGCCGCCCATCTTAAAGATGTCTTGCTCATGATGTACCGCTAGAATGACCGCACCTGATGCCAAGAACAACAGCGCCTTAAAAAAAGCATGGGTCATCAAATGAAAGATAGCCCCTTGCCACGCGCCCACGCCTAAGGCCAAAAACATATAGCCAATCTGACTCATGGTCGAGTAAGCAAGGATACGTTTGATATCGGTTTGCGCCAGCGCACAAAATCCAGCGACCACAAGCGTTAACGCCCCGACACCGCCGACCCAGTACAATAAAATACCTGGCGTTAGCTCAAACAATGGATGCAGGCGGGCGATTAAATACACCCCTGCGGTGACCATCGTCGCGGCGTGAATCAATGCCGATACTGGTGTTGGACCTGCCATCGCATCAGCAAGCCATGTGTGTAGTGGCAACTGGGCTGATTTACCCATCGCGCCGCCCACCAGCATCATAGTGGTGAGCATCATTATGGGGTTGTTTAGGTCAAAGACTTCGGGCGCGCGGGTGATAATCTCTTGAATATGCAGCGTACCGAACTCGCGAAACAATAAAAACAAACCAAAGGCTAAAAACACATCACCGACACGCGTGACCGTAAAGGCTTTCATCGCCGCGCGGCCATTGGCTCTGTCGTGGTAATAATAACCAATCAGCAAGTACGAGCAAATACCCACGCCTTCCCAGCCCAGATACAGCAAAAACAAGTTATCTGCTAACACCAGTAACAACATACTGGCGACAAATAAGTTCATATAGCTAAAGAAACGGGCAAAGCCGGTATCGCCTTTCATGTACCAAGCGGCAAACATATGAATCAAAAAACCGATGCCCGTGATGATGCCTGTCATGGTCAATGCCAAGCCATCAAAACTCAGCCCAAAGCTCGGAGCAAAATCCCCGACCTGAAACCACGTCCACAGCGGCATCTCGACGACCGTACCTGCAGGGTAACTGGTCAAAAAAGTATAGCTGACGACGAGCGTACAAAGCGCAGATAGCAGCATACTACCGACACCGACTATCCTCGCCACCTGCTCGGTGAGTTTATCGCGCATAAAGGCTAAGATTAAAAAGCCAATGAGCGGGAATATAAAGGTTAATGGTAATAAACTCATGACATCATCCTTTCATCTCATTGGCGCTATCGACATCGAGATGCCCACGCTTATGATAAAACCGCAATAATATTGCCAGACCGATTGAAGCTTCAGCCGCGGCCAAAGTCAAAATAAAGATAAACATAATCTGCCCATCTGGATCGACCCAGCGACTGCCTGCTACTACAAATGCCAATGCCGTCGCGTTCATCATAATCTCAAGACTCATTAGCATAAATAAAAAGTTACGTCGTACCATGACGCCGCACAGACCGATGGCAAATAAAATACCTGCCAAAATCAGTCCATGACTCATGGGTATCATACCCAGTACATTTTGCGCCTCAGCAGCTGGCTGTACTAAGCCTGCTACCTCGTGGGCAAACGGCACGTTTGACACATCTTGTGCCACGCTTGCTGCTAGTACCATCAGTCTGACTCCTTGCGCGTGACTCGTTGTACACCTACTTGCTTACCGACATAGTCATGCGGGTCAACATCTTTGTATTCATAAGGCTCCGCCATCTGTGCTGCATGGCTATCGTCGTTATCATATGATTTGATACTGCCGACAGCTGGCTGCACGTCTCGGCTACCATTGCCGATGATCTCATCATCTTTCGTCTCTTTGCCCAAGTGATAGGCGGCAACCAAAGCGGCTAGCAGCAGTAGGGCCGCCACCTCGATGAGCATGACGTATTTGGTAAAGAGCACCGTACCGACTGCTTTGGCAGAGATGGTGGTACCACCAATCATCGCCGCGTCATCATGCCCCATACCTATCATCGCATACAGCACAACGCCGATGATAACCGTCAGGCCGGTCGGCAGCGCCCACGTGCCAGCATCGAGCCAGCGCTCTTCGCGCTCATCATTACTCATGCCCAAGTTGAGCATCATAATGACAAAGACGAACAGCACCATGATAGCGCCAGCATAGACGACGATCTCTAGCGCCCCTGCAAACGGCGCACCTAAGACAAAGAAAATACCTGAGATGGCGAGCAAAGACACAATCATCGACAAGATGGCATGTACTGGATTGGCCTGCGTCACCACGCGCAGGCTGGCAAATATCGCCACAGCAGCCAGCGCATAAAACCCTGCCAGCTCAGGGCTGTTTAAAATAGTCATCATGGTAGCAAGCTCCTTAGATCAATCGGTGCCGCTTCGTTTTGAGCAGCGCCTTTTGGTTTTTCCGCTACCGCCATACCGGTCACACGATAATAGTTATAATCAGGATATTTGCCTGGACCTGAGATGAGCAAATGCTCTTTTTCATAGACCAAGTTTTGGCGCTTATACTCACCCAGCTCAAAATCTGGCGTCAGCTGAATCGCTGTCGTCGGACAGGCTTCTTCGCACATTCCGCAAAAGATACAGCGCGAAAAGTTAATACGAAAAAACTCTGGATACCAGCGTCCATCGTCACGCTCGGCTTTTTGTAGTGAGATACAGCCTACTGGGCAGGCGACGGCACATAGGTTACACGCCACACAGCGCTCATCACCATCAGGGTCACGCGTCAGCACAATACGCCCGCGAAAGCGTGGCGGCACTGGCACTGGCTCTTCAGGATAAAGAATGGTGTCACGTGGCCTAAGCGCATGACTGTTGACCATCCACATGCTGCGGACAATGGTAAGGATACCAATGACGGTCTTTTTTATGGTAGTAAACATGGGATTATTATCCTTATCAGCTTTACCCTAGTTCATCAATGATGGCTAGTAATGATTACAACGTTGGGGAAAAGATCAAAATGACTGCAGCAGTAACGATTAAGTTAATCAGCGTCACTGGCAGGCAGACTTTCCAGCCAAAGTTCATCACCTGATCATAGCGCGGACGCATGAGTGAGCCTCGAGCCAAAACAAATAGGGTCATAAAAAACAGCGTCTTAATCATGAACCAAAAAGCTGGTGGAATAAATGGAATATCTAAATTAAAAGGAGCCAACCAACCACCAAAGAATAAGCAAGTCATCAAGGCTGAGATCAGCACCACATTGACGTACTCGCCAATAAAGAACATACCAAACTTCATACCCGAATATTCGACATGATACCCTTCGGCAAGTTCTTGCTCGGCCTCTGGCTGGTCAAATGGATGCCTGTGGGTCACCGCCACACCAGCGACCACAAAGGTCAAAAATCCAAAAAACTGCGGAATGATATACCAGCCATCGATTTGTGACTCAACGATTTCGCGCAAATTAAACGAGCCGGTCAAGGCCACCACGCCCATCAATGATAAGCCTAAAAACACCTCATAACTGATGGTTTGTGCCGCCGAGCGTAGGCCGCCCAATAGCGAGAATTTGTTGGCAGACGCCCAGCCACCAAACATTACCGCATAGACGGCAATACCTGCCATGGCAAAAAAGAACAAAATACCGATATCCCAATCAGCCACCCCAAAGGTCGGCGAGACAGGGATAATGGCAAATGAGGCCAATGCGGTAAACATCGCGACCGCAGGTGCCAAGGTAAACATAAACTTATCGGTGAAATTTGGTGTCCAGTCTTCTTTAAAGAAGATTTTGAGCATATCAGCGACCAGCTGCAAGGAGCCAAACGGCCCGACACGGTTGGGGCCATAACGATCTTGCCATAAGGCCAGCATGCGGCGCTCATAGACAATCATCAACGCCGCCACGATAACGACCACCAAAAATATGACCAGTGCTTGCACCACCATAAATAAAACGGACCAAGTATCAAAGCTCATACTACTGGCCAAAAAGCTTGGCACATCAGGGATAATACGGGTAACTTGCATATTACACCTCCTGTGTGGTGGTCGGCGCGGTGCCAGTTGGCGCAGCGCGGTTGGTGGTATCGTCAGCGCTATCCGCCATATCGCCCCTCATTGTCACGGGTGCATCGACTTTACGGACTGAGGCTGGCATCGAAGGGTGAATGATGCTCACCTGCCCGACAGGATAACCAATACAGCCTTCTGCTAGATAACCGACAATCTGTACTGGCAGGGTGATTTGCTGTTTGTCAATCTCGATTGCTAAGTAATCACCAGCGGCAATATTCCAGTCTTTGGCATCATCCATACCGATACGCCATGCCGCCACCGGCAGCTGCTCGGCGACGATAGGACTGCGCGATGCCATCATTGAGCTGGCATAGATATTATAGATAGGCACCAGTTTGGCTTGTCCCTGCTGCATGTCAGTCGTGGTCGCAGACAGGGCTTCTGGTGCGACATACTGACGTGTCGGTAGGCGCTCGAGCATATCGAACAAACGCACGCCTGGGTCGCCGTTTTTTAGATGACCACCGACTTTGTCTTGGTATTTGTTCCATGCTTGCGGCGAGTTCCAGCCAGCAGCATGAGCAAAAGGAACCATCGAGCTTGGTGTTTGTTTGCCCGTGTAGCCTTCCATAGAGAAAGTCAATCCTGTATCCAAGTCTTTTGGCTGCATCGGCTCATGTACTGAGATCGGCGCACGCATGGCAGTACGACCAGAGTAACGCCGCGGCTGACGCGCAATTTTAAGACCCGTGATACGGTAGTCCGCATCGGGCGCGGCGCCCTTGATACCAGCAAGCTTTGGATGGGTGGCGATCAATGCATTGATGACATCATCGAGCTGTGTCCAATCGACATCACGGCCTTCGATACTGCTATGCACCGCATGTAACCAGCGCCAGCCTTCTTTGATACTGCTCATTGGATGATAATATTCATTATCATAAACTTGGAAGAAGCGCTGCGCACGGCCCTCAGCAGAGATAAGCGTACCATCCGCTTCGGCAAAACTGGCGGCTGGCAAGACGATGTCGACGTCTTTGTGCCAATCAAGCAGCTGATGATCAAGGGCGATGACGGTCTTATCAGCGAGTAACTGCGTCAACTTATTGGTATCAATGGCATCGGTCAGCTGGTTTTCTGCAACCACCACCACATCAAAGTCAGTGGCTAGTAGCTCTTCAACTGACTGACCGCCAAGCATACAAACGCCCATGCTATTGGCATCAGGAACCGTTAGATAGATACCTGCTTGTGCCTGATACCTGTTATTTACTTCTTTTAACTCAAGGTTTTCAGCAGGCTCGCGCTCGACATCATCCTGCGCTTCTGTATTCACGCCTGTTTCAGGTTTGTTCGGCTTAGCAGATAAATCTTGGTCTTCTTCAGGCTGGTCTTTAGCCGCTTTCGCTTGTGCTGCCTGTACTTTGGCATTATGTGCCTCAACCTGCTGTTGCTCAGTCGCTTTGATTGCCGCGCGTTTTTGCGTGAGTACCTGAGTAATCTGCGCCGCTGCTTCTATCAGTGCAGTAGAAGATAAGCTGCTACCCGAAACCACCAGCGGCTGATCGGCTTGAATCAAATCATATGCGATTTGCTGCGCGAGTGCCTGCATCGCATCGGTCTCGCGCTCGGCAGTATCCGCTTGCGGCGCTACAATCTGCGTCAAATCATCTGCCAGACCTGCAATCTCATCAGCAACTTTAAAACCAAGTTTAACAATGTCTTCAGGAGTCGCTACCACGCTGGCTTTGCTGATGTCTTCTAGCTTGGTTTGGGTCACATCGACGACGTATACTGGGCTTAACGCGTCTTGGGCGATACGCTTGACAGGCTCGGCAAGCCAAGGCTGCGTTTGCAGCGCCGCCGCCATTTTTAAGCCTTCGTTTTTCGCGGCTTGACGTACTGACAGTGCGACACGTGATGAAGTTTGGGTGATGTCTTCGCCCAACACCAGCACAGCGTCATGTGCTTCGATATCAGCCATGCTAGGATTATAGATACCTTCAGTGCTGAGCACTTCGATACATTTATTGACCAATGCTTGCTGCTGATGATTGAGGCCGGTTGAAAAGTTATCAAATCCGACCAGATTTTTTAGCGCAAAGTTGGTCTCGAGACTGGCGCGCGGTGAGCCAATACCGATGACTTTTTTGTCTTTGATGCGTTTGATGGTTTCATCAAGCGCGTAGTCAATATTGATTTTGACGTGTTTGTCATTGATACGCTCAAGCGCTTGGGTTGGACGATCAGCGCGGTTGACATAGCCATAACCAAAGCGGCCACGGTCACATAAGAAGTAGCGGTTTACGTCACCGTTATAGCGGTTTTCGATACGGCGCAGCTCGCCATAACGCTCACCTGGCGAGATATTACAGCCCGCCGAGCAGCCATGACAGATGCTGGGCGCATACTGCATGTCCCATTTACGATTGTAGCGATCAGAATGCGTTTTGTCAGTGAATACCCCAGTTGGGCACACTTCGGTTAAGTTGCCTGAAAACTCGCTTTCGAACTGACCGTCTTTATCACGGCCAAAATACACACGGTTGTTTGAGCCATAAACGCCCAAATCTTCGCCGCCTGCGTAGTCTTTATAAAAACGCACACAGCGATAGCATGCGATACAGCGGTTCATCTCGTGAGCGATAAATGGCCCAAGGTCTTGGTTATGATGCGTGCGCTTGGTAAAGCGATAGCGACGACGACTATGACCTGACATATAAGTCATGTCTTGCAAGTGACAATGCCCGCCTTCTTCACAGGTTGGACAGTCATGCGGATGGTTGGTCATGAGTAGCTCAACCATCGACTTGCGGAATGCCTTGGCTTCGTCATCCGTCACTGAGATATACATGTCATCGCCAGGAGCGACCATGCAAGACATTACTAGACGACCGCGCCCTGCTTCCATATCATCTTTGTTTTGGAACTGCTTGACTGCGCACTGACGACACGAGCCGACCGAGCCAAGGGCTGGATGATAACAAAAATACGGCACATCAATGCCGAGTGATAAGCAGGCTTGCAGCAAGTTATCGCTGCTATCTACTTCGACAGTGGTACCATCAATATGTATGACTGCCATGCCGCTCTCCTTATTTCACTTCTGGCTGTTGGTTGGCTGCCGCATCAATGACATCGACACCAACCGCCTGCGCGATTTTTTGATCAAACTCAGGACGGAAATATTTAATCGCACTCATCAGTGGCTCCATCGCACCAGGCGCATGGGCACAGAATGTTTTGCCGATCCACAAGTCACGGGTGAGGCCTTCTAGTTTTTCCACATCGCCGACTTGTCCCTCACCATCATTGATGGCGGTAAGCAGCTTGACACCCCACGGCAGACCATCACGGCATGGCGTGCACCAACCGCATGACTCACGCTGAAAGAAAATCTCAAGATTGCGCAGCAGCGGCACCATGTCCTGCGCTTCATCGACGACCATAATCAGCCCAGTACCCATACGGCTACCGGCTTTTTGAATGGTGTCAAAATCCATCACCACGTCCAAATGCTCTGTGGTCAAAAAGTCGGTCGAGGCACCACCAGGCAACCATGCTTTGAGTGTCTTGCCATCTTTCATGCCGCCAGCCAACTCTTCGATGATCTCGCGAGCGGTATAGCCAAATGGCAGCTCCCATAGACCTGGGTCATTGACCAATCCTGAGCAGCCAAAGAGCTTAGTACCCGGGGTTTCACTTTTGCCTTTGATCTTTGATAGTGACTGATACCACTCGACACCATGATTGAGAATCGCTGGCATATTATTTAACGTCTCGACGTTATTGACCACCGTCGGTCTGCCCCACGCCCCAGAGATTTGCGGAAACGGCGGCTTGGTACGAGGGTTGGCGCGGCGACCTTCTAGGCAGTTGATTAAAGCGGTTTCTTCACCGCAGATATAGCGGCCAGCACCCGTATGTACGTGCAGATTAAAGCTAAAATCTGAGCCAAGAATGTTGTCGCCCATCAGGTTGTTGGCTAGACATTCTTCAATAGCTGTGACCAAGCGCTCAGCAGCTAAGATGTACTCGCCGCGGATAAAGATATAACCATCGGTGGCACCGATCGCATGCGCAGTAATGAGCATACCTTCGATAAGCTGAAACGGTAGGCGCTCCATCAATAAACGGTCTTTAAAGGTGCCCGGTTCCATCTCATCGGCATTACAGATGAGATAGCGCGGCAAGCCATCTGGCGGCGACATAAACGACCACTTTAGACCAGCGTTAAAGCCAGCGCCGCCGCGTCCTCTGACATTGGCCGCCTTGATCATATTGCCGACTTCTTTTGGTGATTTGGACAATGCTTTTTTTAAACCCGTAAAGCCTTGTAGAGACTCATAAGTCGCTAAATCCAAAACGGCATCATGATGCGCCAAACGCCAAGTCAATGGTTTGGTTTCGCTGGTGGCGGTCGCCTTATCACCATAAATTGGTATACGCTGTTCGTTTAGCTGGCTTGGCGCTTTACCTTGACCGCGACGAGCAATCTGCTCTGAAATCGTTAAACTCATGCGTATAGCTCCAATAATTGCGCGACCTCAGATGGTTGGACAGGACCATAAGTGTCTTCGTCTATCAGCACCGCAGGGCCTTTATCACAGTTACCCAAGCAGCAAATCGGTAATAGCGTAAAACGGCCATCAGCTGTGGTCTGCCCATACTCAATACCCAGCTGTGATCGAATTTCAGCCGATAATGCCTCATAGCCTGTTAGATAGCAGGCCACTGAGTCACAAATCAGGATAACGTGACGGCCGACAGGCTGACGATAAATACGGTTAAAGAAAGTCGCAACGCCGTCCATATCCGACATCGGAATGTCTAATATATTGGCGATAGCATTGACCTGCGCATCATCGACCCAGCCGTTGCGCTTTTGCACGATTTTTAGCGCATCTAACGAGGCGGCGCGCGCATGGGGATAGTGATGCATATATTCATGAATGGCAGCAATTTCCTCAGGGGTGAGGATGCTGGCCACATCTACTTTTGGCATTTTGTCGGAAACAATTTTCATAATCTTCTATCTTTCCTCACTCATCATGCTAAG
Organism: Psychrobacter sp. L7; assembly: GCF_002810365.1. Classification (NCBI taxonomy): domain Bacteria; kingdom Pseudomonadati; phylum Pseudomonadota; class Gammaproteobacteria; order Moraxellales; family Moraxellaceae; genus Psychrobacter; species Psychrobacter sp. L7. The sequence goes on along the minus strand of NZ_NEXR01000003.1, from coordinate 37,589 downwards.
CACCTAGCCACTACAGCCTTATCATCGCTGACATAAAAACACTGTATGATATTGACAGGTGATCGCATTTTGGCGTGCCATCAGGCAATAATATATTGATTGACTTATCTTAAAAAAACACTCATCTCAAATCACAGCGCTAGCGGTCACAGTCTGCCATCACAATATCAATCGATGCCAGATACATAATGGCATCAGAGACCAAAGAGCCATTAATCACTGACGGCATCTGCTGCAAATGAGCAAATGTCGGGGTGCGAATACGAGTGCGATAACTCATCGTGGCTTTGTCAGACGTGATGTAATAGCTGTTGAGGCCTTTGGTTGCTTCCACGATGGTGGCACACTCACCCGCTGGCATCACAGGACCCCAAGAGACAGAGATAAAGTGGTTGATCAGCGTCTCAATGTCATTTAGCGTACGGTCCTTTGGCGGTGGTACCGCTAGCGGATGGTCGGCTTTGTACGGGCCTTGCGGCATGTTGTCCATACACTGGCGGATAATACGCAGCGACTGGCGCATCTCTTCGACTTTTACCATACAGCGATCATAAGCATCACCGTTGTAGCCGATGGGCACTTCAAAGTCAAAATTCTCATAGCCCATGTATGGACGTGCCTTACGCAGATCAAAGTCCACCCCTGTCGCGCGTAGACCGGCACCGGTGACACCCCAAGCTAAAGCCTGCTTAGCATTGTACTGTGCCACGCCTTGAGTACGGCCCTTGAGCACGCTGTTTTGTAGTGCCGCTTTGACATACTCATCCAAACGCTTAGGCATCCACTCCAAAAACTCACGTACCAAGCGCTGCCAGCCACGCGGCAAGTCAGCAGCCGTACCGCCAATACGGAACCACGCTGGATGCATACGGTAGCCGGTGACGGCTTCGATGACATCATAGGCTTTTTGGCGGTCGGTAAACATATAAAATACCGGCGTCATGCCACCGGCATCCTGAATAAAGGTACCGACATACAATAGGTTGTTGGTAATACGGAAAAACTCGCTCATCATCACGCGGATGGTCTCAGCGCGCGGCGGTATCTTAATACCAGCGAGCTTTTCCACCGACATGATGTAGGGCAGCTCATTCATCACCCCGCCCAGATAATCGATACGGTCGGTATAAGGGATAAATGAGTGCCACGTCTGACGCTCAGCCATCTTTTCTGCACCGCGGTGGTGATAGCCAATATCAGGGATACAATCAACGACTTCCTCGCCATCGAGCTGTAGTACCAAACGAAAGGCACCGTGCGCTGAGGGGTGGTTAGGGCCGATGTTCAAAAACATAAAGTCTTCATCGCGGCCCGAGCGCTTCATACCCCACTCTTCTGGGACAAAGCGCAGGTTTTCTTGCTCGTATTGTTGTTTTGCCGCGTTTAGGAAATACGGCGTAAATTCAGTGGCGCGCGCGTGATACTCTTTGCGCAGTGGATGGCCTTCCCAGTATTTCGGCAATAAGATGCGCGTCAGGTGTGGATGGCCACTAAAGACAATCCCAAACATATCCCAGACTTCGCGCTCATACCAGTTGGCATTTGGCCAAATCTGCGTGGCGCTCGGCAGCGTCAAATCGTCTTCATCTAGCGCCACTTTGATACGCACATCACTATTGCGCTCAAGCGACATCAAATGATAAAACACCGTAAAGTCGCTATCTGGCAGACCTGCACGGTGCTGGCGCAACCGCTCATCTATCGCCGATAAGTCAAATAGCATGACATAGGGCTTGGGCAATTTGCGCAAGAATAACAATATCTCAAGCAAATCTGCGCGCGCCACCCACACCGTTGGAATCTCATCAACCGTATGCTGCACCACAAACTTGCCAGCATATTTATGGGTAAGCTCTTGGATGACTGCTGGAGCAGGCTTGCTCTTAGGACCCCTATTATTAGGATCTGTGTTTTCGACTACCGTGACCATGAATGATGTATTCCTTCATTAATCATAACTAAACGATGTTAATCATAACCGAACTGTGATGGGCGTACGCGTACTGAGCACGTCTACGAATTATTAACGATAAAACCCTAGCCAGACTACATAACCGCTGGCGCTAACAGCGCGCTTAGATACTGTCTGGGCTGCGCAGGTTTTTTACCGCGATACGGTCTGCCTGTTTGCGATCGCGCTCAGGCGTCATTTGCGGCTGGTAGATACCCTGCTCATTGACATGGACACCCAGCGGACGGCGCTCTTTGGTAATAGACTCTTGTAGCAGCATCAGCCCCTGAATCAGCGCTTCTGGACGCGGCGGACAACCTGGCACATAAACGTCGACAGGGATAATCTTATCCACACCTTGTACGACAGAGTAGATATCATACATACCGCCTGAGTTGGCGCAGGCACCCATTGATATGACCCACTTTGGCTCTAGCATTTGCTCATAAAGACGCTGGATAACAGGGGCCATTTTGACAAAACAAGTCCCAGCAACGATCATCACATCGGCCTGACGCGGCGAGGCGCGAATGACTTCGGCACCAAAGCGCGACAAGTCATGAACCGCAGTTAACGTGGTGGCATATTCGACATAACAGCAAGAGGTACCAAAGTTAAATGGCCAAAGCGAGTGCTTGCGACCCCAGTTTGCTGTTGAATGGACAAGGTCTTCGAGACGACCCATAAAGACGTTTTTATTGACTTCATCTTCGATAGGGTCTTTGACCGTTTGACTGGTCTGAGCAGGATAGGTATCTGCATCAGGGTTGGCTTTTGTTAATGTGTATTTCATAACATACAACCTTTATATGGGGCACTGCAGGACAATCATCTTGCCACCGCGCGCGCCCATTATTCATAAGTGATCATTGATATACCATCATAAAACCCTAAGGTTTTGTACAGCTTGACCGTCTTAACGCTCAACACTGTCTTTTTGCGCAGACGTGGCAAAATCCACGGAAGTCACATTGCCCGTGGTATTGATATGATCGATATTTTGTAGATGGCGACGATTGGTCTCGATATTGTTTGAGACGTTGATCTGCCCTGATGACTGCGCTGGGACTTTACCTGTTGGATCGACCATCAGCTCGTGCGCGCCATCAAAACGGGTGATGTCTGCCAAATTAAAACCAGCAGGCGCGGCATGTAGCCGAGGTTTTTTGCGGCGCTTGTCCGCTGGTGCCCAGTTCATCGCGCCCAGACTCAGCTCATATATCAGACCGATGATTAAGATTGTGATAAAGATGGCGGCGGCAGCAAACCCTAACCAGCCGGCTTCGCGCACTGAAACGGCATACGCATAAAGATAAAGCGCCTCTAAATCGAAAATCACAAAGAAAATCGCCACCAAATAAAATTTGGCAGACAGACGAATACGGGCGTTGCCTGCTCCGACAACACCCGCTTCAAATATTTCTTCTTTTTGTGAGCCTTGAGAGCGACCGCCAAGCAAACGCGGCACGACCAGCATAAAAACAACTAGCCCAATGGCGGCTAAGATAAAAGCAATTGCTGACCAATTAAAAGCAGACATGATAATACGTGCTCCTCACCCAATCGAGTATCAAGCGCCGCGCAGAGACTGACCAACAAGGGTCGGTGAGCGGCAGGCTTGACGCAGACGAAAACACAAAGCGACTGTCATTGAGCCACTGTATTTAAGTAACGACTAAATAACCATATTAGGTACTGTGCTGGTAATAGCCAATTATCAAGTGTATTGACGACGATGTCAGACATGACCAACTGTAGAGGTTCCGCTAGACATACGGAGCAAGCTGGTCGTCTAACCCCGCTTGTAACAACGTAAGATCAACTTATTAAATCAATATCATATCGCACTGCTTACTTAATTGATTTAATAACTCATTACACGTAGTCAACAATGGACGAGACAACTGGCATAAATTATTTACGTACTATACGCATTTCAGTGCCCAAAAGCTAGTTTTTAACTGTATTGAACGGTCACTTTCTCTATAAAAAAAATATGTTTTTTTTACTATAAATTATGATATAGACATTACCTTATATTAACCCCAAATCCATAAATTTTACTTAGAATTGATACCATATCATTATTGAGCAAAACCGCTTGGCTTTACTCGGCATCTCTGCGCGGCCATCTCCTCCCCAAAGTCGTTGTTTTTGCTTTATAATACCTCACCGAATTTTAATGATGTCTCGCCATTGGCACAAAGACACCTTTGGCAGCGTCTCAATCATCTTTGGTAATGATAAACCTACAGCACGATATCTGATGAAAAATCTTAGCCTATATTGGCAATATTTATTTGTCCCTCTTAGATGACAGTGATGGTTTATTTTTATCCAGTGGCTGTCGGTACAGTGTTTATACCGCTATAGTCAGTTCACTATAAAATGTTATAGCAAGGCTGATAGAAATTTTTGCAGCCTCTGTCTGCAGCGGCATAGCACGCCAGAAAATTTTTATCGGCCTTTTTGGTCAATAAACGCATGACGCTTTTATTTAGAATCGACTATATTTTATCTTTTGCTTTTGTCTTACAGGTCACGTTATGAGTCAACTCAATCCCAAACAATCCGAGGCCATGCTCTACGTCTCAGGCCCACTACTGGTGCTGGCGGGTGCCGGCTCTGGTAAGACATCAGTGATCACCCGCAAGATTGCGTATCTAATTGAAGAGTGCAACATGCCAGCGGAGCGTATCACCGCGGTGACCTTTACCAACAAGGCGGCGCGCGAGATGAAAGCGCGTGTCAGCAAGCTACTCCCTAGCGAAAAGATGCGCGGTCTGACGGTCTCAACCTTTCACCAATTTGGTCTGCAGTTTTTGCGTTATGAGCTGATGCACACGCCGCTCAAGGGCAATTTTTCTATCATGGACAGCGACGACAGTAAGCGCCTGCTGATGGAGCTGATGATGCGCGACAACCTAAGCGGCGCTGAGAGTCGTGAGCTGGTCGGCAAAGCCATCAAGATGATCTCAGACTGGAAAAACGACTTGATTGAGCCGGATAAGGCGATGGAGACGTTGGACGATCCAGAGGACATGATTTTTGCCACGCTATATGGTTTATATGAGCGCAATCTGCGTGCGTATAACGCTGTGGATTTTGACGATTTGATCGTCTTGCCGACCAAGATACTGCGTGAAAACAGGGAGCTGCGCGACAAATGGCAAAACCGCATTCGCTACTTATTGGTCGATGAGTATCAAGATACCAATACCGCCCAGTATGAGATGATCAAATACTTGGTCGGGCCGCAAGGTCGCTTTACCGTGGTCGGCGATGACGATCAGTCGATCTATGCGTGGCGCGGTGCCAAACCTGAAAACATGGCACTGCTCAAAGAAGATTTTCCCAAACTAAAAATCGTCATGCTTGAGCAAAACTACCGCTCGACCACCCGTATTTTGACCTCAGCCAACGCGGTGATTCTTAACAACGAGCATTTATTTGAAAAAAAGCTCTGGTCGGATAAAGGCCAAGGCGAAAAAATCCGCATCATCAACTGCCGTAATGACGATGATGAGGCCGAGCGCGTCGCCAAAGAAATCGTCACGCACAAGCTGCGCTTTGGCAACGAGTGGGAGCAATACGCAGTGCTTTATCGCAGTAACTTCCAAGCACGTATGCTCGAGGCACAATTGCGCCAATTGCAAGTACCCTATAAGCTCTCTGGCGGTCAGTCGTTTTTTGCGCGCAGTGAAATCAAAGACATCATGGGTTATCTGCGCCTGATATTAAACCCAGAAGACGACAGTGCGTTTTTGCGTATCATCAATACACCCAAACGCGGTATGGGGCCTGCGACGCTTGAGAAGTTAGGCTTATTTGCCCAAGAGCATAGTATCTCCTTACTTGCCTCTTGTACCCATGCGGGCCTTTCGCACGTATTGCCATCCAAAGCCTATGGTACGATAAAGGAGTTTGGCGAGTTTATCGAGCACTATACCCGCGAGCTGGATCAGCACCCTGACCCTGTGCCCATCGTGCGCCAGATGATTGATGAGACAGGCTATATCGACTTTGTCCGTAGCGATGCCAAGACGCCGCAGCAAGAAAAAAACCGCCTTGACAATATCGACATGCTCTACACCAGTATTCAGTCGCTGATCAACCGCGCAGAAGACGATGAAGATCGCACCATTGATACCATCATTCGCAAACTGGTATTACTCGATATGCTCGAGCAACAGCAAGAAGAAGAAAACACCAATAAAGTCAATCTGATGACCCTGCACGCGGCCAAAGGCTTGGAGTTTGATTTTGTCTATATCATGGGGTTAGAAGAAGAGATGCTGCCGCATCGCAACTCTATCATCAGTGAGACCATCGAAGAAGAGCGGCGTTTGATGTACGTGGGCATCACCCGCGCGCGCCGTGAGCTGACGCTGACGCTGGCAACCCAGCGCCGTGCTGGTGGACAAATGCGCGTCACCTCCGAGTCGCGGTTTTTAGATGAGCTGCCAGAGGATCATATCGACTGGCCTGCCAAAGCCAAAAAGAAAAAAGCCAGCAAAGACCCTGAAAAAGTCGCTGATGAATACTTGGCCAATATTCGGGCATTATTGGGCAATCGTTAACGGTCACTAAACGTTCAGCCTTCATCGCCCGTCCCCGTCTTTGTTATCATAAGGGCACAGCATAGAAAACATCGACATGGCTGAGTGATGAGACAACTACCGAGTGAATTGAAGACACGCCCTAGTACCTGTCCTAGCATTTGTAAAAAACATTGGAACCTTTATGCCTACGCCACCGCCTGAACAAGAACGACCATCGACCCTGCAAGGAGATTACAATCCTGCAGAGTATAGCGCTGAGTACAAGCTGCTGTATCTACAAGGTCTGGTGGCTGACAGGGCATTTGAGGACATTACCGCGTTTTTAGACAAGCAATCAGAATATGAAATTGCCAGCTTACTTGAGTCTTTTCCAACACAAAACCGCCTGCTGATTTGGGAGCAAGTACCCGATAACATCAAAGGTGAGGTGCTGGCCGAGCTAGAAGTCGATACGCGCCAGCCGCTGATGGAAAACATCTCATCCAAAGAGATATCACTGTTTACACAAGACCTAGATGCCCAAGACATCTCAGAGATTTTGGACACGGTGACCGACAGCGTCCGCACCTCGGTGATGGCGACGCTGGACGAAGATATCCGTGTGCAGGTCAATAAGCTCGACACCTATGCCGATTGGGAAGTCGGTAGCTATATGGACCCTGATCTCATTCAGGTCAGAGACGACATTACGCTGGCTGAGGTACAAGAATGGCTGCGCGACAATGACGATCTACTCGATGACGAAAGCCAAGAGCTGTTGGTCGTCGATCAAAGCCAGCAATTGCTTGGGCTGCTAAGCCTGGTGGATTTGATCAAACATGATCAAACCACTTTGGTCTCAGTGCTTATCGACCCTGCCGTCACCATCAATGATCGCTTCGACATCACCGATGCGGCGGCGATTTTTCGCTCAGAAGACATTCGTTTTGCTCCCGTCATCAACAGCCATGGCGAGCTGGTCGGTCAGTTAAATGGCGAGGACATCATGGAGATTATCCAAGATGATGTCGATAGCACCATGAAAAACCTCGCCGGTGTTAGCCAAGATGAGGAGCTGTTTGCCCCTATCTTGACCAGCGCCAAAAGCCGTAGTATCTGGCTTGGTATCAATCTGTGTACCGCGCTATTAGCGGCGGCGGTCATCGGTCAGTTTGAGGCGGTGTTGGCAAAAGTGGTGGCGCTGGCGATTTTAATGCCCGTGGTTGCCAGTATGGGCGGTATCGCTGGCTCGCAAACCTTAACAGTCGTCATTCGTGGTATGGCGATGGGTCAAATTGGTGGCTCCAACCGTTTATGGCTACTGAACAAAGAGCTGTGGGTCGGCGCGATAAACGGTATGATATGGGCAATAATCATGGCGTTTATCGCCCAATTGTGGTTTCATGATATCAAGATCAGTGCGGTCATTGGCTTGGCAATCGCCATCAATATGACTGCGGCCAATGTCTCAGGCATTAGCATTCCTTTACTCCTAAAACGCATGAATATCGATCCTGCTCTATCAGCGTCGGTGATTTTGACCACCGTCACTGATATTGTCGGTTTTATGTCGTTTTTGGGCCTAGCAAGTGTGCTGATACTATGAGTGAGCACCAAAGCTGTCATGTAGTAATCATTGACTTTTTTGTTTTTACAAAGCCAATCGGCTTCGCCTAAATCAGGCATTTTTTTTGAATTTAATTTACAACCTATCCAATCGTTGAGTGAGTGCGTTATGCAAGCTGTACAAGTAAAAGTGTTAAACCCAAAAATCGTTGAAGACAAGGCTTTTTCTTTGCCGACACGTGCGACCGATGGTAGTGCTGGTATTGATTTGCGCGCTTGTATCGATGCGCCTTTGACCATCAAAGCCGGGGAAACACATCTTGTCGGTACAGGTCTGGCTGTGTATATCGAGGACCCTAATTATGCTGGGATGATTCTGCCGCGCTCAGGGCTGGGTCATAAGCACGGTATTGTTTTGGGGAATTTGGTGGGTTTGATCGATGCCGACTACCAAGGCGAGCTGATGGTCAGTATCTGGAATCGTAGCGCTGAGGATTTTGTATTAAACCCAGCAGAGCGTATGGCGCAGTATATTGTCGTCCCTGTCGCTCGTCCTGAGTTTACCGTGGTGTCAGAGTTTAGTGATACCAGTGCGCGCGGCGCAGGCGGTTTTGGTCATTCAGGTCGCCAGTAGACCGACTTGCTTTTTTGACTATTTAATGACTGTCGCTTGAATTGAAGACAAGCCCTAGAAAACCTCTACTATTTTAACCATCACGCCATAAGGAGAGTAAGCGATGCCATCTTTTGCTGCGCAGCAATCCTTATTTCGTGCTTATGATATTCGCGGGCCGCGTCAGCATTTTACCACCGATTTTATTCAGGCGTTGGGGCACGCTTTTGCCCATCTGTATCAAACCGCCGAATACCGAGACACCAGCGCTGATATAGATGCTTTGGCAAATGTCGAGCGGTCAAATATCAGTCAGTCAAACACGGATCAGCACAGCATCAATCAGCAGCATATCCTTCCCAATACCATAAACAACACCAATAAACAAAGCATCGTCGTCATCGGCTACGATGTGCGCTGCAGCAGTGATGACATCGCACATACCTTAGCGACTATCTTGGCACAGCATGGCCTACATGTCATTCAGCTCGGTTTGGTGACCACACCGATGATGGCATATTGGGCAGCGCAATATCAGGGACATGGCATCATGGTGACCGCCAGTCACTCGGCCAAAAATATACTAGGCATAAAATGGCTGGTAAACCATCAGTCCCCTAGCTGTGCTGAAATTCAGGCGCTCTATCAGCAGCTAGCGCCTCCTGATACGCCGCTTGCTCTGACTGCAGCGATAGGTTCGATGGGTCATCTGCCAACGGAGCAAGTGAGTCATGGCTATATCGATGCCATTTATCATGTTTTTATCCAGCTATACCCTCTACACCCTATAAGTCTATACCCTATAAGTGGTGAGCAGGCCTGTGATAAAGCATCGCACCATCACGGACAATACAGCGCAGCCCAGCAGCCATGCAGCGACTGGCGCCATGCTGCGCCCAAGCTTGAGCTGACGGTAGTGATCGACTGTATGCATGGGGCGACCAGTCACATCGCTCAGCCTTTATTTCAGCGTTTTTGTCAGAGCGTTATCATGCTTAACAATACAGCAGACGGTCATTTTCCCTTAGGCAACCCCGATCCTACTGAGCCAAGTCGGCTCAAACAGTTGCAGCAAGCGGTCACCACGCACAAAGCCGATATCGGACTGGCGTTCGATGGCGATGGTGATAGGCTGATGGTCGTCGATGAAAATGGCAAAACAGTGATGCCGGATCATCTGTTGTATCTACTGGCAAAATCCGCGCTCTGCGATAGCGCGCCTAACCCAGCTTCAACCGCGGTGCCTCAAGTACTGTTTGATATTAAGTGCTCTCACCATCTGCCTGCATTGCTGGCCGAGCTGGGCGCTGAGCCTATCGTGAGCCGGACGGGGAGCAGTCTGATGCGCCAGCAGATGCAGCATACCGATAGCCGCATTGTCTTTGCAGGCGAGCTATCAGGGCATTTTATTTTTAATGACAAGCGTTTTATCGCTTATGATGATGCCATGTACGCGGCTTTACGGCTATTGCATGGATTGGCCGCTCAGCCGGACGATGTTACCCAAACCTCCTTAGCAGCTATCACCCAAAGCCTGCCTACGCTGGTCAGTACCGCCGATCATTATCTGCCAATACCGTATGCCCTCACGCGCGAGCGCTCTATCGTGACGCAGCTACAGGTTTTTTGTCAGTATATACAGCAGCTCATGGATGCGGCCCGCGAGCAGTCAGATATAGCAGATTCTCAAGAAGATTGCTTGGTCAATCCCGCCTGCAGCCACGCAGTTGTTAATGAACGCTCGTCTTGTGATTGTATAGCGCAACAGCCCGCTATCACCTTAGCGCAGGCGCGGCAGTTATTGCCTATCGGCACGAGACTGAGCTGTATCGACGGTGTGCGCTTGGATTTTGCGCATGGTTTTGGCGTATTGCGGCAGTCCAATACCAGTCATCACCTGACCGCGCGCTTTGCAGGTGATAGTCTTGACGATTTAAAAGAAGTACAAAACAGATTTGCCGCTTTGTGCCGACCCTTTGATCAAAGACTGGCAGAGCAAATCATCGCGATTGCTGCTGAATAACTTATCACCCCCACTTTTTTGGCTTATATTTTTTACCCTGTACCTTTACCGTAGGAGTTTGTAATGACGCTTAATCTAGACGATGCCAAAATCACCGCTGAAGTATTGACCACGGCCTTGCCTTATATTCAGCGCTTTGTCGATAAGATCATCGTGGTCAAATACGGCGGTAACGCCATGACTGACCCTGCGCTTGAGAGCTCCTTTGCCCGTGATATCGTCTTACTCAAAACCGTTGGCATGCATCCTGTCGTCGTTCATGGCGGCGGCCCGCAGGTGGACAACCTGCTAAAAGAGTTGGGGCGGCAGTCTGATCGCATCGATGGCATGCGTGTCACTGACAAAAGCACCATGGATGTCGTCGAGATGGTACTAGGCGGCAGCGTCAACAAATCTATCGTCAGTCTCATCAACAAACACGGCGGCCGCGCTATCGGCCTAACTGGTAAAGATGCCAACTTAATCCAAGCAAAAAAACTGATGATGGACAAAATAGGTACCGATGGAGTCGCTGTACCTGTGGATTTGGGGTTTGTCGGTGATGTGGTGAGCGTCAACAAAGACGTGATAAATATGCTTATTGCCTCCGACTTCATCCCTGTCATCGCCCCACTTGGCGTCGATAGCGAAGGGCATACTTATAATATCAATGCCGACTTGGTGGCCGGTAAAGTGGCGGAGTTTTTGCAAGCAGAAAAACTCATGCTCTTGACCAACATCAAAGGCGTCTTGGGCCGTGATGGTAAAGTGGTGACGGGCCTGACACCAAAAACTGTCGATAGTCTGATCGCAGATGGCACCATTTCAGGCGGTATGATTCCTAAAATAGGATGCGCGCTCGATGCGGTACGTGGCGGCGTCAAAAGCGCCGTCATCGTCGATGGCCGTGTGCCGCATGCAACCTTGCTTGAGATCTTTACCAACGAAGGTGTCGGTACTTTGATTAGCCGTGACCTTGATGCGGCCATGCTTTAACTTCTTGAGGAGTCGATCATGCCGCTGTGGCTGTGGTGCCTACTGTTTGTTTTAGAGAGCCTATATTGCTGGTGGATTATTGGCTACGGCGGTGCGCGCTGGATAGAAGGCTGGAAGTCGTTCTTTATGATTGAGTGGTTTGCGCTTGATTGGACAGCAGAGCAAATTCGTCTTTACGTGCTCATTATTTGGTGCTTCAGTGTGATTTGGTTTGTCGTAGGTATTATAAAACCCGAGCTTAGACTCTAAGCTTGGGCTTTTTAACTGTCTATCAATTTTATGGCCCATCAACATTCATTCAAACAATGATGAATTTAATAAGCACAGAACTCAACAGAACTATGGTAACTATTACCATAAACCTTCATATAGTGATTGCCTTTGCTCTCAGTAATATAAGACGTTTCATTATCATAGCGGTCACCGTCCAATCGACCACTTGGCCCTGAGACGTAAGCCATATTGATGCGATCATCGCCGACATTACGAATCACTAAATTCTGGTCTGCTGCAAGCCATAAACGAAACACTTTGCCATCTTTGATATTGCCTGTAAAGTTACCGCAATAGCTGTCTTTTGCAAAGGTTACTTTAGTTGATGAGTCTGCCGCCTGTACGCTTGTGGCCATTATAGGTGCTGCTGCAAGCGTAGCCATCAGTAATAATTTTTTCATCATTCTATCCTCGAACATTAGGGTCTATTGAACATTCAGATATCGTGCTGGTAGCACATCTGAATATTCAATAGACCTTATAAATTAGTAAACTTAATTCTACCTATGAGAGCATAGTTTATAATTTGTCAAAGTGACAGCTTTTTTATAAAAATTATTTATAAATAACCGCCTCAAACTCAGATTCATTAAAGCCGCACAACAATATTGGCTGACCTTGATTTTTATCGTCAATCTGACCTTCCACAATCGGACGCTTAATCATGCTGGTATTTTCTACCAGCAAATCTATCGCTTTATCTACACTGTCAGCAGCGGCTTGTTTTTGCTCATCGGTCAGCTTGCGCCATGTGGTACCACGCTTATTGAGCACTTTATCAATACCTAGCGCATCTACCCAACGCTGAACGCTTGGTTTGTCGATGCCTTGTTTTTTATAATCATGAAAATCATAGCTGACACCCAACTGATCAAGCTTAGTAAACGCTTTTTTCATGGTGCTACAAGATTTGATGCCATAAACAGTGATGCTCATAAAAACTCCCAATCCATAATCATTAGTCGCTGTATTATACCGAAGCCGGTTAATTTTTGGTTTGTTAAACAAAAACCTCCTGTCGCTACTATGATGCCTTTCCCCCAACTTGCCAACCTGTCGTCGTGACAGCGCGCAAACGCGTCATCATACCATCGCAATTTTCGCCAAATTACGCTATGCTATGGCATTATTTTGTTTTACCCAATTTATCTGTAATCATCAATTTCGAGCCGACTATGAGCAACGCCGTGACAGCAGAAACTGCTAATACCAATCAGACCAACAATACTTCCATAGACCCTACCCAATACCAACCGCAGCTGATCGAAGCGGCACAACAAGCCAAGTGGGCAACGGACAAACGCTATGAAGTGAGTAATGAGCCAAGCGACAAGCCAAGTCGCTATATGCTGTCGATGTTTCCGTACCCAAGTGGCAAGCTGCACATGGGACACGTGCGTAACTATACCATCTCTGATGTACTCAGCCGTTATTATCGCCTCAAAGGCTTTGATGTCATGCAGCCAATGGGCTGGGATGGCTTTGGCCTGCCAGCAGAAAACGCCGCCATCGCCAACCAAACACCGCCTGCTGCTTGGACATTTGCCAACATCGACAACATGCGCGCCCAGCTAAAATTGCTCGGTCTCTCTATCGACTGGTCACGTGAGTTTGCCACTTGTAGCCCTGAGTATTATCAGTGGGAGCAGTGGTTGTTTTTGCAGCTCTACAAAAAAGGCTTGGTCTACAAGAAACTCTCTACCGTCAACTGGGATCCGGTCGACAACACCGTCCTTGCCAACGAGCAAGTCATCGATGGCAAAGGCTGGCGTAGTGGCGCGCCCGTTGAAAAGCGCGACATCCCGATGTATTACTTTAACATCACTGATTATGCCGATGAGCTGCTCGATGATTTAGACCAGCTAGAGGGTCATTGGCCATCTGAAGTTCTGACCATGCAGCGCAACTGGATCGGCCGTAGCGCGGGTATGGAAGTACACTTCCCTTATGAGCTGAGCGGCGAGCGCAACACCTTAGAAGTGTTTACCACTCGCCCTGATACCTTGATGGGCGTCACTTATGTCGCCGTTGCCGCTGAGCATCCGTTAGCGCAGTACGCCTCTGAGCAGGATGACGCCATCGCTCAGTTTTGTGCACTGTGCAAAAAAGGCTCGGTCGCCGAAGCGGATCTGGCCAAAGCCGAAAAAATCGGCATGGATACAGGCCTGACCGTGACCCATCCTCTCACTGGTGAAGAAGTCCCTGTGTGGGTCGCCAACTATGTCTTGATGAGCTATGGCTCAGGCGCAGTGATGGCGGTACCAGCGCACGATGAGCGCGATTATGAGTTTGCCACCAAATACAGCCTACCTATCAAGCAAGTCATCCAGTCGCCTGCAGACTTTGAAGCATCCGTCCTTGCTGCTGCTCAAGCGGACGGCTCTGAGCCAAATCTTGCTTATACTGAGCGCAACATCTTGGTGAACTCAGGCGAATTTGACGGCTTGGATTTTGATCAAGCGTTTGAGGCAATGCTTGCCAAACTTGAGCCACAACAGCTTGCGAAGAAAAAAATCCAGTATCGTCTGCGTGATTGGGGCGTCTCGCGTCAGCGCTATTGGGGCTGCCCTATCCCAATGATCAACTGTGAGCACTGCGGCACGGTGCCTGTCGAAGAGCAAGACCTACCTGTCGTACTGCCAACGGATGTCGTCCCTGATGGCCGCGGCAACCCGCTCAAAAGCATGCCAGAGTTTGTCAATACCACTTGTCCAAAGTGCGGCAACCCAGCTGAGCGCGAGACGGATACCTTTGACACCTTTGTTGAGTCGAGCTGGTACTACGCACGCTTTGCCAGTCCAAACGACACGCAAAACATGGTCAATAAATCTGCCGCCAATAAATGGCTGCCTGTCGATCAATACATCGGCGGTGTCGAGCACGCGGTCATGCATCTACTTTATGCGCGTTTCTTCCATAAGCTCATGCGCGACGAAAACTTGGTATCAGGCAATGAGCCATTTGCCAACTTGATGACGCAAGGCATGGTGCTTGCGGGCACTTTTTACCGCCGCAACGCTGATGGCAGCACCACTTACTACTTCACCGAAGATGTCGATATCGACTACAACGAGCGCGGTCAGCCAGTTAAAGCGATTTTAAAATCTGATGGACAGCCTGTCACCATCGGCAAAATAGAAAAAATGTCCAAATCAAAAAACAACGGCGTCGATCCACAAATCACCATCGATAAATATGGCGCGGATACCGTACGTTTGTACACGCTGTTTACCGCCCCTGCCGACCAGACGCTTGAGTGGTCAGATGACGCGCTAAAAGGCCCTTATAACTTCGTCAAAAAAGTATGGCGCATCGCAACCGACCATATGCAAGCCCTAGCGGCTGCAAGCCTAAGCCCTGATGCATTAAATAAAGCCACGCTCAATAACGAAGCATTAAACACAGAGCACCTTAGCAAAGCGGCGAAAAACTTACGCCGTAAGACTCATGAAACCATCGCCAAGATCGACAGTGACCTAGGCGAGCGCTTGGCGCTAAACACGCCAGTCTCAAGTCTTATGGAGCTTGCCAATGAGCTGACTGGTTTTAAAGCCAGCAGTGAGCAAGACCTGCAAGTACAGCACGAAGCATTGATTGATTTATTAATCATGCTATCTGCCTACGCACCGCACGTCGGCGAGCACTTGCTTGAGCAGCTGGGTGTCGATACGGTCAACTTAAGCTACCCTGCTGTCGACGAGCGCGCACTGGTACAAGACACCATCACCATGGTGGTGCAGGTCAATGGTAAGATGCGCGGCAAAATGGATGTCGCCCCCAACAGCGACCCTGAGCAGCTAAAAGCGCAAGCACGCGCACTTGAGGGTGTGGCCAAGTTTTTGACAGGAGACATCAAAAAAGAGATCGTCGTGCCCAATAAGCTGGTCAATATCGTGGTCGCAGGCTAGTACATCGTCTTTAGCTAGGCGCTACCCGCTAGCGCTATTAGGCGATGCGTCTTTATTACCTTAGGGCGTGCCCTCACCTCCATCGATAGCGGCCTTTACTGCTTCACTAGGCCAAAGACGAGGATTTGAGGGCACCTCCCAAGCTTTTTATCATTAAAGGATAGCGATTATGTCGTATAAGCACCGAGCAGTACCGTCACAATCATCGACCAGCGGACAAAAACTTGCGACAGCGTTACTGGCTGCTTTGCCGATGATGACCGTGCTCGGTGCCACCACCGCACTGAGTGGCTGCGGCTTTCAGCTGCGCGGTTATGAAACGCCGATGCTGCTCGATGTGGCCAAAACAGCGGTCATTATCGAAGATGATCGCACGTCGTTTCCGCTCAAGCTGCCATTGACTCAGCGCCTAAAAACCCTAGGCGCGGAAGTCATGAGCAATATGACCTTAGATGATGTGGCACGTAACAATCGACAAGCACATGCAGAGCCCATCGCCGTCATCGATATCAGCAATGTGCGATTTAAGCGTTATGAGCTGGTTGGGGTTTTGACAGAAATCCGTTTGGTGCTCTCAGCCGATGTCAGTTATCAGACCTTTGAAAATGGCAAACCTGTGATACTCAAAAACGCCATCCAAGTCGATCGCAGCTATCAGTACAACGAAGCCTCGGTCAGCACTGACGATCAGCAAGGCGATCAGATTCGTGACTGGCTCTATGAGCGCTTGGCACGCCGTATCACGGATCAATACGTCGCTATCTCCTTACCCAAAGTGCCACCTGCTGGTAAGCAGGCAGTACCCATGATAAACAGCGCCACTGCACCCACCGTGATGGTGCCAAACGCCCAGTAATTTTATAAGTCTGTAGGAATGCTTCGTCATTCTTCATGATCAAGTAACGCCGCTCTTTTCTTCTTTTTTTAACCTGTGTATCATCAGCCTATGCAAGATACTTTTATCCAAGCCTATCCAAAACTACTACAACCCGCAGCGGCAGTAGCTGGCTTGTGGCTGGCACACGGTGATGAGCCGTTACTCAGTCAATGGCTTATCGATGCCATGCGTCCGCACTGGCGCGCGCAAAACTATGCCATCAAACGTATCGAGCTGGTATCAGTCAAAAGCTGGCAAGATGTGCTATCCGAGCTTGGCAGTCAGTCGTTGTTTGACGATGCCAGTGCGCTGATTGTGACAGGCAATCACAAACCTGATAAAGCCGTCATTGCCGCGCTCGAACGTTTTGCTATCGAGGCACAAGCAGGCACGCACAGTCACAGCCTGCTATGGCTTACGCCTAAGCAAGACAAGCGCAGCCAGAGCAGCAAATGGTTTGCGCCGTTTGCTCAGTACGGTCATGTGATTGATTGCAACTTGTACAATGAGCAGCAGCGTCAGCAGCTATTACAGATACAGGCCCAGCAGTTTGGCCTCACGCTGTCACAAGAAGTGTGGCAGCTGCTGATGTCGCATACCGAGCATCATCTGCTAAGCGCCTATCAAACCTTATGGCGGCTCTCTTATCTGTTTGCGCCGCAGCTCGCACCTGCGGCAACTCCTCATCAACAGTCAACCCATCACTCTACCAGCTCAACTGATGGCAAAGCTCCTACCGAAAACGTCGCATTAGATATTGATGATCTACAAGCCGCGCTGGTCAGTGATGCTCAGTTTAGTGTCTTTGATTTATCCGATGCCATGCTGGCTGGCAACAGCGCGCAGGTAGTCAAAATCATCACGCAGCTCAAGGCCACCGATGAGCCGACGACGTTGGTACTGTGGGCAATCAGTAAAGACATGCGCCAGATTATGCAGCTGCTAGATGGACAAGACCCGCAGGCGCTCGGCATTTGGCGCAGCAAACAAGGCTTATATCAGCAGGCGTGTCGTCGCCAGTCAAAGGCGCAGACCGCGCAGTGGCCGGCGCTGCTTTATCGCTGCGACCAAGCCATCAAAGGACTTATCCGTCAGCCTGCATGGGAGCTACTATTACAAGCAGCGCTTGAGCTATCTGGCAAACGCTTGTTTATCACTTGATACACCTCTCGTTTAGCCGCCATCCCTAATTTACTTCTATAAACGACTTACTTGTATAAACGACGACCAAATCCGCCACAACCGAGTGGCAGATTTTGGTTCTCTCGATCCTCCTTAACCTTTCTTAAACTAATTGCCATTCCTTTTTGCGCAGCAAGCCTCTACTATAGCTACACTTGATTTTATTGTGATTGGATAGTTGTCATGGGCAAAATAAGCAAAAAACCTGCGATCAAATGGGCAGTGGTCACTTTGGTCGTCGTCGTATTCGGCGCGCTGGCCTATCGTTTTTTTATGCCAAAAGAAACAGCGCCTAAATACCTAACGGCGAAGGTAGAGGTCGGTGATATCGAAAATAACGTCATGGCTTCAGGCAAGGTCAAAGCCCTCAATACCGTCGATGTCGGCGCGCAGGTATCAGGTGAGGTCAAACGGCTCTATGTAGAGGTGGGAGACGAAGTGCAGCAAGGCGATTTGATTGCCCAAATCGATCAAGTGACACAAAACAACAACTTAAGCAATCAGCAAGCCAGTCTAGAGCAAAGCCGCGCCGCACTACAAAGCGCACGTGCAGAAGCGCTAAGCCGACAAGCCAGCCTCAAGAGCGCCTACGCCGATCTTGCCAGCCGCCAATCTGAGCTCAAACAAGCTCAGTCTGATTTTGCTCGCCTGCAAGACTTAGTCGCTATCGATGCGATATCGCAGCAGGAGTATGACACACAAGCGACCAACGTCGAGACAGCAAAGGCCGCGGTGGCCAATGCGCGCGCCGCTATTGATACAGCCAAAGCCGCTATCGCCACCACAGAAGCCAATATCAATAGCCAGCAAGCGGCGCTACGCATCTCAGAGACCAACGTCAATACTGCTCGCGAGGATTTGAGCTATACCACTATCCGCGCACCCATCTCTGGTACTGTCGTCTCGATCACCACCGAGCAAGGCACCACGGTCAATGCCAATCAAACCGCCCCGACGCTAGTCACCCTCGCCGACCTCTCGACCGTACGTATCAACGCGCAAATATCTGAAGCTGATGTCATCAATGTTAAAGCTGGCATGCCCGCTTATTTCAACATCATTGGCAATCCAGACCAAAAGTACGATGCTACCTTGACCGCAATAGAGCCTGCACCAGAAAAAATCAGCGAAACCAGCTCCACCGATGCCGCCATCTACTACGTCGGCTACGTCGAAGTCCCCAATCCTGAGCGTTTATTTCGCATCGATATGACCGCGCAGATTTATATTGTCATCGATCAAGCAAAAAACACACTGCTGGTGCCCTCTGCTGTCATCCATGACGGGCCTGCTGATGGCAAAACCACAGATGCAACCAGCCGCCAAGTAAGTAATAATACATCTGAGCATACCAGTAAGTTTGTCCGTGTGTTAAAAGACGACGGCAGCGTAGAGAAGCGCGCCGTCACAGTCGGTATCGACAACCGCGTCAACGCGCAAATACTCAGTGGTCTAACAGCAGGCGAAGAAGTCATCATCAGTACAGAAAACGCAGAAGGCTCGCGCAGTGGTCGCCGCGCAGGTGGCCCGCCAAGAATGTAGATGTTAACTGAACCTGTCTTAAACTCACTCGGCCATACAAGCACTGACGCACACAAGCGCTTTTATGACAAAGCTCATGACCTTATTGAGACACTGCTATGATGACACCTCAACCTTCTCCACAGCCGAGCGAGCGCTCGCTGATAGCTGATAAAAAAAGCCAAGTAGCCACTCCTCCTATCAAGCCCATCATGCAGCTATCGGGGATCATTCGGGAGTTTGCAGCAGGTGAGCAGACCATTCGCGTGTTGCACGATATTGATTTGACGATTTATCAAGGCGAGATGGTCGCGATTATCGGTCAGTCTGGCTCTGGCAAGTCGACGTTGATGAATATCTTGGGCTGCTTGGACCAAGCGACAGCGGGAGACTATAAGATTTATGGACAATCAGCCAACCAGCTTGATGCTGACGAGCTGGCCGAGCTGCGCCGTGAACACTTCGGCTTTATCTTTCAGCGCTATCATCTGCTAGGCGATATCAGCGCCCGTGATAATGTCGCTGTCCCTGCCGTCTATGCAGGCATGGATACGAGTGCACGCATGACACGGGCAGAGGCGCTGCTCACTGATCTTGGACTAGGCAATAAAGTCGACAACCGTCCTAATCAGCTCTCAGGCGGTCAGCAGCAGCGCGTCTCTGTCGCTCGAGCCTTGATGAACGGTGGTGATGTGATTTTGGCCGATGAGCCGACAGGCGCACTCGATAGCAAGTCCGGCGATGATGTGATGGAGATTTTGCATGACCTCAATGCTCAGGGTCATACCATCATCATGGTCACCCACGATCCGCATCTTGCCGAGCAAGCCGAGCGTGTCATTGAGCTAAAAGACGGCCATATCATTGCAGATTATAAAACCGAGCATTATCAGCCAACCACCCAGCAGCCAGCTCCTATTCTGGGTAGCCACCGCAAAAGCGCCTTGGCAAGCTTTCTTGATCGCTTGCTTGAAGCTTTTAAAATGTCCTTGCTCGCCATGCGTGCGCACAAAATGCGTACCCTGCTTACCATGTTGGGCATCATCATCGGCATCGCGGCAGTGGTCTCTATCGTCGGCCTCGGCCAAGGCTCGCAGCAGCAGATACTTGCCAACATCAGCTCACTGGGCACCAACACCATTACTGTCAATGACGGCTACCCCAGAGGCGATCCGCGCCGCCGGTATAATGACGACAACCTGACCCCTGAAGATGCGCAAGCTGTGGGCAATCAACCTTACGTCATTAGCGTCAGTCCGCAAGTAAATAGCACCTCTAGCGTTCGTTACCGCAGTGTACAAGAAGACGCAACGGTTAATGGGATTGGCGAAGACTATCTAAAAGTCACAGGCGAAACACTGGTACAAGGTCAAGGCTTTGATGCACAAAGTATCAGTCTGCGCAGTCAGGACATCATCATCGACGACAATGCCAAGCAGGCTTTTTTTGCCGATATCGACAACCCTATCGGTGAGGTCATACTAATCGGCAGCGTACCAGGGCGGGTGATCGGTGTACTGGCAGAGAACGATGGCGGATTTGGCCCTGATATCACCACACCCACCATATATATGCCCTATACCACCGTCATATCCCGTGTTACGGGCGGCGCTTATATCGATCGTTTTGTGGCATTACTCGATGACAGTGTCTCATCTAGTGTCGCCGAGTCTGCTATCTACGAGCTGATAGAAGGCCGTCACGGTCAGGCGGACTTTCAGATTCGTAACTCTGACTCTATTCGCCAGACCATCGAGGCCACGACAGGGACGATGACGCTGCTCATCTCCTCAGTGGCGGTTATCTCACTGATCGTCGGCGGTATTGGGGTGATGAATATCATGCTGGTGTCTGTGACCGAACGTACCAACGAGATTGGGGTGCGTATGGCGGTTGGGGCACGGCAAAGCGATATCATGCAGCAGTTTTTGATAGAGGCTGTTTTGGTTTGTATTTTAGGAGGACTACTGGGTATTGGCTTGGCATTTGCCATCGGTGAGCTGATCAACCGCATCGGCGGCGATAGCTTTAAAGTCATCTACTCACCGACCTCTATTATCGCAGCTTTTGTTTGCTCGACGCTCATTGGGATTGTATTTGGCTTTTTGCCAGCCCGTAATGCGGCCAAACTCGATCCCGTTGACGCACTGTCTCGAGACTAATCGCGACACAGAATGACGCATTGACCAAACACACACGGTCAAAAAGAGCAAAAATGATAAAAATGGCAAAAAAACTAAAAAATCCTGCTAGATTTGCACTTTTTTTATCATGTGGGGTTGTAATTGTCATAATAATATATATAATGTGCTCTCACGTTTAGGGATACAAACTTTCTAAACGAGAAACCAAGCTTACTGTCTCTGCTAATATTGATAATACGATATACTCAGATAATAAGCTTGATAGAAAATTCTATTTAAAGGATTTTCTCTTGCAGTAATATGCAAACCTAGTGTTGATATCGAGTTTCTTAGAATTTACGAAAATGTAAATTCTCTTGCGCTCGGATGAAGTAGTACTTCATTTTATCCTCGCTCAGGGCCGATAGCTCAGTTGGTAGAGCAGTTGACTTTTAATCAATTGGTCCCGCGTTCGAGTCGCGGTCGGCCCACCATATTTAGTTTGATGCTTGTTTATCATTCTCCCCTATCCGGTAGTGATAAATGAGTAAAAAACATCATTAGGATGTTTAGATTTATATAGTTTTCTTTTAAGAAAATTATTCTTGCATAGCGTCAGATACATTGATTATATGCATAAATGTTATAAAATTCTATTTAAAGAATTTTCTCTTGCAGTAACATGCAAACCTAGTGTTGATATCGAGTTTCTTAGAATTTACGAAAATGTAAATTCTCTTGCGCTCTGATAAAACACTTAATTAGACATCAGTAAGGTGTCGATTTTTTAGAAAATTCTATTTAAAGAATTTTCTCTTGCGAGACTAAAATTGCAGTGCAATTTTTTAACGTCTCTCAGGGCCGATAGCTCAGTTGGTAGAGCAGTTGACTTTTAATCAATTGGTCCCGCGTTCGAGTCGCGGTCGGCCCACCATATTTGAAAAGCCCCATCACTAACTTAATAGTGACGGGGCTTTTTTTTGCGTGCCTGTTAGCGCTATCGTTTGGATTTACGGCGACGCGAAAAGACAGTAAAGTCAGCGTCTTTGCGCCATAGCAGCTTATGTTTGATGGTGTCTTTGATGGTACGCGGATGCTTGGGTGCCTGCGTGATGAGCATATCAAAAGTGGCGTCGTCTATCGCCAGCTCGCGGCCATGCGCCATCATCACCACCGAGGGCTTTAACGCTTTGATTTTTTGCAGCGACTGGATATAGAGTTTTGGATCATAAATAGGAAATGGCGCGACGAACTTGTGACGCAGCTTGATAATCAAGTCTGCTGTATATATTTGCCGACTTGGCAGATGAAATAACGATAAGTCACGATCTGTATGCCCTGGCGTTTCAAGCACTTGCCACTCATCAAACTCAGGCACGCAGTCGCCATCTTTTACCATCACATCAGGATTCAGATGTGCCGGGTAATAAAGATTTTTGGCCGAGCGTCCTTGCCGTCTCGCCACATAATGCGCCAAATTCATATCGATGACATGCATGGCTCGCCCGCCGATACCGCCATACCACTGAGTTTTTTTGTCTGCTGATACGATCAGGCAGCCTGTCTGTTTTTTAAACTGCAGAGCACCGCCAGCATGATCAGGGTGCATATGTGTGACCATCACCACCTTTAGATCCGTTAGCGGGCGTTGTAGCGTCGTTTTTATATAATCAAGCACCAATGCCACATCAGGACGACAGCCACCATCCAACAGCATGATCTTGTCTGGATATACCGCAAGATAGGTACTTTGGATATAGCCTTCTAAACGTACAATCTCACATAAGCTCATTATTATCTTTTCCCTGACCCATGATTCAATGCCATGAGCATTTATTAAATCCATTTGCTATTTAGTATAACGTTCATTATGGCTAAAAAAATGACTTTGAGTGAACGCTTGTGACTATAAATAGTTCACCTTATGTCAGCTTTAAATCATACACTGCCGCACCCAGCCCTAAAAAGGCAAAAACTCAGCACCTAGGCTGAGTTTAAGATAAAGCGTTTGAAGATAAAAACTGATACCGTATCAGTCAACTATGCAAGGTCACGAACCTTTGGCTCACGCTCCCACAGACGCGACTTGGCGTTTTCGATAAAGGCATCTAAGTCAGCAAGAGGCGTGACAAAGCTGTCTTTTTCTACTGGTAGCTTACTTAAGATGAATTCTTCAGTCGCTCCGCAGTAGGCAATAGCTTTGCAATGTACATAAGCATCAGTAAACCAATCTAAGGTCGAGCTGTCTTTTGCTAGTTTCTTGGCTTGCTCTGGCATGATGATACTGACCACCGCATCAAAAAATACCGAAGGCGCCCCTGCTACACGCTCTTCAGCTTGTATGCGAGTACCATCATCTAGTTTCACTTCTTTACTCGGCGCAACGATTTTTACCATCCCGCCCTGAGCATTGACCGCATCTTCGAACTTTTTAATCTCGCTATGCTTAGAGCCTTCGGCGACCAAGATACCCACCAATCGCCCTTTTAAGCTCTTAGGCGTACGGCCAATGGTCTGCACAGCCTCTGATGTCGCCATGTCTTGTACAGGCGCTGCCGCATCAGCAGGCTCTGGCAACTCCATACCCAAGGCAGTTGCCACGCGCTTGGCCAAATCTTCATCGATATGCAGCAGGTGGCTGAGCATACGGGTACGTACATGAGGAGTATCTACTTTACCCAGCTCAAATGCGTAGGCCGTCGCAATATGTGCCTGCTCAGCTGGGGTTTGACTACGGTAGAACATGCGCGGCTGGCTATAGTGGTCTGCAAAGCTCTCTGCGCGAATACGGCCTTTTACATTATCATCTAAGCGCTCTGCATACGACTCAAAGCCTTTTTTGACGCTTTCACGTGGACGATCTAAATCCAGACTTTGTGGTTCATAGAGGGTACGCGTCTTGGGTACTTGCATTTGCATGTGGCCGTCTTGCTGATTATTGGCAAACGGACATTTTGGCGCGTTAATAGGGATTTGCGCAAAGTTTGGCGACCCCAAACGCGACAGCTGGGTGTCAAGATAACTAAATAGACGACCTTGCAGTAAAGGATCATTACTAAAATCGATACCAGCCGGCAGATGTGACGGACAAAATGCTACTTGCTCCGTTTCTGCAAAAAAGTTATCAGGGTTACGGTTCAAGACCATTTTACCGATGATTTTCACAGGCACCGTCTCTTCTGGAATCAGCTTGGTCGCATCTAGATGGTCAAATGGAAACTCATTGGCTTCTTCTTCAGTAAATAACTGAACACCAAACTCCCACTCAAAATACATACCGTTTTCAATCGCTTCATACATGTCACGGCGGTTATAATCAGGATCAGCACCAGATATTTTTACCGCTTCATCCCAAGTAAGCGACTGTACACCTGCTACTGGCTTCCAATGAAAACGTACAAAGGTACTTTTTCCGTCTTTGTTAATCAAACGATAACTATGAATGCCAAAGCCTTCCATCATGCTAAAGCTACGCGGGAGCGCTCGATCACTCATCAGCCAAATGACATTGTGCATGGTCTCAGGACTTAACGACACAAAGTCCCAAAAGGTATCATGAGCAGATGCTGCCTGCGGAAAGCCGCGATCAGGCTCCGGCTTGACTGCATGCACCAGATCTGGGAATTTCATGGCATCTTGAATAAAGAAAATCGGCATATTATTACCAACGATATCCCAGTTACCTTCTTCGGTATAAATCTTGACCGCAAAGCCGCGGACATCGCGAGGCGTATCTTTTGAGCCTTTATTGCCAGCCACGGTCGAAAAACGAGTAAATAAAGGTGTCTGCTTCCCTGTTTCTGTAAGAATTTTGGCGGTCGTGTATTCTTCTAACGATTCTGTCAACTCAAAATAACCATGTGCGGCGCTACCACGTGCATGGACGATACGCTCAGGGATACGCTCATGGTCAAAATGATGAATCTTTTCACGCAGGACAAAATCTTCTAGCAAAGTTGGCCCACGTGCGCCAGCTTTTAATGAGTTTTGGTTATCAGAAATCGCAACGCCTTGCTGCGTGGTGAGCGCTTTTGTGTCATCGTCTGCACGTTGGTGAGTCTCGCCGCCATTGCCGCGAGTTGGGTTCATGTCTTTTGCGGGGTCAGTATGATCAAGATGCTTTTTCATAATATATCCTAGCTGATGAATGAAATGGCCTCTGATGAGACTATCCAAAGCGCGTAAACCCAGTATTTATATCCTTGTATCTATATAGTGACTTCGGCTGTCGCTTCATGTTTTATGAGTTACGCGGCGGTTGATTATCTAACTTTTTATTGTTGCTCTTTCACTGCTATTACGGCGGGCATTGCCAATCACTAGCAATGCCAATCATAGTGCTCATCACTCATCTTACATAAAAACTTCGCGATTTATGTCACATATATCGTGAAGCTTGTTGATTTTTGGTTAAACCAATGACCCAAACTATTAGCACATTACTATCATCAAATATATTGCTAAGTCCTTAACGCTCATGGCAGCGCTCTTTAGATTTTTTGCCTCAAGAATATCGATAGCGTTCGTGCCTATTATCAGTTAAATTATAAGGACAGCCATAAAATAAAGTCAGCCAGCATCAAAGCTGTGGCAAACACTAGCGGCGAGTTCTGATCAAGCAAAATTTTTATAACCATCGCTTATAGCCATCATAAAAGGCTTGGTGTATCACTTTGTATAAGGCGGTTCGTAACTGTATTTACGGGCCGTCTTTATTCATCCGTCTAGGGCGTATTGTTCGTTGAGTAAGGAAAATAGCCATATCCAAGCTTTATTGGATATATTCCCTAGTTATAGACAAGGAAGACAGTTATGTTATTAGATAACGACGTATTGCGTGCGCGCATTCGTTTATTAGGATCGTTTTTAGGCGAAGCCATCTCTCGCCAATCTGGGCAACAAACCTTAGATACCATCGAGACCTTGCGCCAAGGTTTTATCCAAGAGCGCCGCGAGCATAACGACGGACAAAAAAAGCAACTTATCGAGCTCATCGCCTCGCTAGACAATCAAACACTAAAAAATGTCATTCGCGCGTTTTCTATTTACTTTTTTTTGGCAAATTTGACCGAAGAAAACTACTTACGTGAGCAGCGGCGAGTGATGCGCGCGGAGTCTAACCAAAGCTGGGAAGGCTCTTTTCGTCGCACTTTATCAGAATGCCGCGAGCGGCAGATCGAACCTGAACAAATCAAAGAGCTCATTGATCAGCTAAAATTTATCCCTGTCTTTACCGCGCACCCTACCGAGGCGCGTCGCCGTACGACGATGAATATCTTGCAAACGCTATATGAGCACACCGATGCCATGGGTGTCTATCCTGAGGGCAGTCTCGCCTTTGGGCAGGCCAAACAAAAAACCGCGGAAACCATTGATCTACTATGGTCATCAGATGAGGTGCGGACTCGTAAACCCTTGGTCTATGATGAGATTAATAATGGTCTGCATTATTTTGATGCCAGTCTTTTTACCGCCATACCGAAAGTCTATCGCAATATCAAAGACGCAATCGTAGAGATTTATCCAGAGCTTAGTGACTATGCGCTGCCCGCTTTTGTCAATTTTGGCTCTTGGATCGGCGGCGATAGAGACGGCAATCCCTTCGTCACTCATGAGACCACAGAAATGGCCGTGTTGATGCATGCCAATACCGTGCTGCGCCATTACCAAGTATTGATCCGAAAGCTGCGCCGCGAGCTGATTCATAGCGATAGCATCGTCACCATCGTGCCCGAGATTTATGAGCGCATCCAAGACTACAGCGAGCTGGATCAGCAAGTGTTTTGTTATAACCCTGATGACTACAATCATGAACCATACCGTAGATTGTTATCACTCATCCTTGCCAAAATAAAAGCCACCAACCAGTATATCCAAAGCCAAGGCACAGACGACAATGCAGCAAAAGACGCGTACTTATCGCCGGCCGCACTGTTAGATGACTTACGCCTTATCCGCAAGAGCGTCAATACGCATGATAGCGCCCATGCCGAAGGGCTACTGCTAGATACCATCCGCTTGGTCAAAACCTGCGGCTTTCATCTGGCCGCGCT
The DNA here is from genome assembly GCF_002810365.1 of Psychrobacter sp. L7. Taxonomy (NCBI): domain Bacteria; kingdom Pseudomonadati; phylum Pseudomonadota; class Gammaproteobacteria; order Moraxellales; family Moraxellaceae; genus Psychrobacter; species Psychrobacter sp. L7. The sequence goes on along the minus strand of NZ_NEXR01000003.1, from coordinate 9,983 downwards.
CGATATTCGCCAAGACTCAGGCTATCATGGCGAGGTCATTGCCGATATTTTTGCCAATGCCTCCAACTTGCCCGATTACAAGGTGCTAAGCGAAGCAGAGCGCCAAGAGTGGCTGACCCGCCTACTACAAAAACCAGGCACGCCACTGATTTATACCGATAATTTAAGCGAGCAAACCCGTGAGCAGCTGGCATTGATGCAGTCGGTGGCCAAACTGCGCAAACTGGTCGGCGACGATACCTTTGGCAGCTACGTGATCTCAATGACCAATAACGCCAGTCAGCTGCTAGAAGTACTGCTGCTGATGCGTTTTGCGGGTTTGTCTGGTATCGATGACGACGGACACTTATTTGCCGCCTTGCCGGTAGCACCATTGTTTGAAACCATCGAAGACCTTAAAAACATCGATAAAATCATGCCAACGGTGCTGGATAACCCACTGTATCGCGAGCTACTTGAGCACTCAGGCAATATTCAAGAGATTATGCTGGGCTACTCCGACTCTTCTAAAGACGGCGGCATTATTACCTCGGCTTGGCAGCTGTATAGCGCCCAGCAGACCATCACACGTATTGCCAACCAATACGGCATTAGCACCCGTCTGTTTCATGGCCGCGGCGGCTCTGTCAGTCGCGGCGGCGGCTCAACTCATCAGGCCATCGCCGCTCAGCCTGCTGGTACATTAAACGGACAAATCAAGTTTACCGAACAAGGCGAAGTGCTCTATGCCAAATACGCCAACCCAGATACAGCAGTGTTTGAGCTAACCATGGGCATCACAGGCGCGCTAAAAGCCAGCTCATCACGCTTTGTAGCGCAGCCGGCCCAGCTCGATAGCTATGAAGCACTGTTTGCAGATTTGGCCGATGCAGGCGAGCAGCAATATCGAGCACTGACGGATAATACAGAAGGCTTTTATCAGTTTTACTCCGAGGCCACGCCTGTACAAGAGATCTCTTTGCTAAATATCGGCTCGCGCCCTGCCCACCGCAAAAAAGGCTTGCCAAGCAAATCAACGATTCGGGCGATACCTTGGGTGTTTGGCTGGTCATTGGCCCGCTTTACTCTTCCTGCATGGTATGGCGTGGGCACGGCATTAGAGAGTGTCAAACAAAACGAAGGATTGATGAAAGAGATGAATAAAAACTGGCCGTTTTTTAGTGCATTTATCAGCAATATCGAAATGGCCTTTACCAAATCGGAGATGAATATCGCCCACGCCTACAGCCTGCTGTGCAAAGACGAGCACTTACGCACACAAGTCATGCAGGCTGTCGAGCACGAGCACGCGCTTACTCACTCTGGCCTAAACTCCCTGCTCGAGCAAACCTCATTATTGTCCACGCAGCAAGAGCTGGCAGCATCTTTACAATGGCGCAATGCTTACTTAGACCCGATCAACTATATCCAAATCGAGCTGCTCAAACGCATGCGCCAACCTGATGATAATGATGCTAAAAGTACCGACAAACTGGCGGTAGAAGATCCCCTGATTCGCAGTATCAATGCCCTTGCAGCAGGACTACGTAATACTGGTTAGAACTTGATACTGATATTAAAACGCAAATAACCGCTGACTTAGTTAGCGGTTATTTTTTGAAAAACCAAAATTTGGTTGTTCGCTGGCATCTGATATTGAGTCATTAATGTTAAATGGTGGGCGTTGGCTAAAGCAATGATATCTTCTTTATGCCGGATACCGCTACCAGCATCACGCTGGCGCAAACTGCTATCAAACTGCTAGTTACTTGCACTGGTATAGCGTCCGTTTTCATTAAATGGCCCGTAAACAATCAGCTTGCCGTCTAACGGTAATGCTGCCCCGACCAACTCAAATAACCTCTCAACCAAAGGCCAAGCGATAATATGTAAGGTGTTAGCGGTAAATACAGCGTCATAAGGTTCGCCAGTATTAGTTTTTGGAATAGAATCTGTTAACAAATTAAAAGCCAACGGTGCATACAGGTTTGATGCGGGATAGGCATTATGCCAAGCTTGTATCACCTGATGATTATCAGTTACATCGCTGGTTTGCCATTGTAGGTGTGGCAAGCTTGGTGCAAAGTAAACGCTGTGCTGACCGGTACCTGAGCCGACTTCTAAGACATGAGTATGCTCTTGTAGCTCTTTTTGTAGTACGTTTAAGATAGGCGCTTTATTATTTTCACACGCTTGCGAAAATGGCGCTCCAGCTGGAGCAATCGATTGCGTATTATCAGAATCACTATTAAACACTATGGCCATCCTTATAATGCTGTTTTCATCAAGTACAGATATCAATAACGAAGATAAGCAATAATAACCCACCACAACGACCTAATAGATACCTGCTTCAATGCCTGCTGCCAATGTCATTGCCAGCTCTTCGACTTGCTCAGTGAACGCCTCTTGCCAATCACCTTGTAAAATCAGCGCTTCTTGTATCCACTCCCAGCGCAGCCCCGTCGTAATCGTTTTCATCGCATTTTTAGTCCCTGTGCCATCGTGTCCTGCGCGAATATATAACGCAAACGGCATACCCTGTTTTTTTTCTAGTACTGGATAATAACAACGATCAAAGAAATCCTTGGTCAATCCTGCCATATACGCCAAGTTCTCAGTCGTGCCTAATAATAATGCATCCGCTGCGAGTATATCTTCAGGCTGCGTATCTTGAGGAGATTTAAGTATGACGTTGATATCTATATCGGGATGATTAGCGCCATCGTAGGCCGCTTGCGCCAACTTCTTAGTATTCGGTGATGGCGCATGCGCGACGATAAGTAAGGTTTTAGTAGCCATATTAATCACCATTATAAAATATATCAGTTCTTAGAATAAATAGTCACCTTTTGCATGATATCAGGATGGATGCTTTTCGCAACTGGACAAGTCAGCGCTGTGTTATAAAATATCTTTTGCGTTTTCTCATCTAGCTGCCGATTAAAAGTGATCGCGACATGTATTTCACTGACGCGTCTTGGATCAGCTGTCATCACTTTGGTCACCTCAGCGGTAGTACCGGTGATATCAATCTCCATATCACGAGCTTTAATCCCAATGATCGTTAGCATACAGCTTGCCAAGCTCGTCGCTAACAAATCAGTTGGTGAAAAAGCTTCACCCTTGCCTTGATTATCAGTCGGCGCATCAGTAATAATTTCATTGTTTGATTGCAAATGAATAGCGCTAGTACGCAAGTCACCTTGATAGGTTATTTTTGAAGTTGTCATAGGGTTCCCTTATATAGTTATCAATATTAAATATATATTTAAAAAATATCTTCCTTCATCTAAATAATATACTTTATTTGTATAATAAAGCTATGGTAGTTGATAGTATTTCTTACCACTTTTATAAAGCAGATTTAGTAAATGGCTTATGGAATAAAGAAGGCATTTGATCTTGTTTTAAATAGAATTTAGGCATTTGATCTTCTTCAATCCAAGCATATCCATTTAGGCGATCTTTTAAAACACCATATTGTGAAGGCATTGACAACTCATTCATAATCTTTCTCACGAATGAACGATACCTCCTTCCAACAAAATATTGTTTATATAAGTAAGAAGGAATTGGAAGCTTTACAGCATCATCTCCAGAAACTGAAATACCAAGAATTTTCGTTGGAGGAGCTAACTTTATAAATCTAAGATCTACACCTTTAGACTTTAAAAGGTTATCTCCAACAGACATGATTTCACTAACCATTTTAGAATGCTTCTGATATCGTCCTTGTTCCATATCTCTTTCTATTTCAGTAATTCTCTCTCGTATTTCCTGCACTTCTGAATTGCTCCGATAATAAGAAAGTGCTTCGAGATATTCTTGTCCATCAGTACATTCTTTCACTAGCATAGGTATGAAATTAGGAAGCTGAAGTTCGTCTGAGCTAGGAACTAAATCTAAGTCGCTATATGTTTGAAGCATACTCTTTTTAAACCCCTTCATACCGACATTGAAAGATTTAGCAAAATCAGTAGAGTTGTTTGAGCCAGAATTCAGACGATCAAGGAAGTCATACGAAAAAAAATCTCTTAGTGGATGGGACATGTAGGTCAAGTTTAGTTTTGCAGCATATACTTGGTGCCATATATACTGAGTTCCTAACCACGCCATAACTGAAAGCATTCTCTTAACGTGTGGTGATAACTTTCTCCAGCTGACAGGTCTTCCGTCAATACCATGAATTTCAAAACCTTCACCTAGCTTATAATCAGCTGGACTCGCTAAAAAAGCCTCAATTAAAGGGTTCTCTTTTTCAATACCCATAGTCCGAAAAACTAAATAAAATTCCGAACTCGAATGCTCCCAGATGAATTTACTAAAAGCATTAGCTTGTTCGAAATATTGAGAAAATAAACTTCTGTCAGATCCACTCTTAAATGCTGTAGTCCATGCTTCAGAAAGGGACTTAGAAATAGTCAATAAGTCATTATCTTCTTCTTTAAGAACAGTTTTAAAAGAAAACACAGGATCAGATAACATTTTTTTTCTAGCAGATGTTAAAGATGCTTTATAGGTATCTGGAACAACTATGTTATCACTTAATAAAAAAGCCTCACTAAAGCGTTCAAGAGCAACATGTTCGATATCAAGTAAAGCTGGTTCTTTAGTTGGAGCTTTCCCCAGTGCCCGTTGCACGCTTGAGATTGTTGCGTTATCCAATAAAATAGAAGACATTAAAATTATCCCTAGAAAAGTATATAACCCTTGATCTGTAATAATACCATTAAAATAATAAATCCCCACGCAAAAAAAAAGCCCCCTTCTACTCACGTAGAAGGGGGCTTTTTAGGAATAGGGAGCTGACGATGACCTACTCTCACATGGCCGGAGCCACACTACCATTGGCGCAACGATGTTTCACTTCTGAGTTCGGGAAGGGATCAGGTGGTGCCATCGTGCTATTGTCGTCAGCAAAGGGGGTTAGATATGAGTCTGTGTTTGTTTTACTTAATGACTTAAGTATCACTTATCCTAACTGAATCAAGGATAAAGGTGATATCGATATAATTGCTTGATACAAACCACTTGGGTGTTGTATGGTCAAGCCAAACGAGCAATTAGTACAGGTTAGCTCCACACATCGCTGCGCTTCCACACCCTGCCTATCAACGTCCTAGTCTTGAACGGCTCTTTAGGGAAATCTAATCTTGAGGTGGGCTTCCCGCTTAGATGCTTTCAGCGGTTATCCCATCCGAACGTAGCTACCGGGCAATGCCATTGGCATGACAACCCGAACACCAGCGGTTCGTCCACTCTGGTCCTCTCGTACTAGGAGCAGATCCTCTCAAATTTCCAACGCCCACGGTAGATAGGGACCGAACTGTCTCACGACGTTCTAAACCCAGCTCGCGTACCTCTTTAAATGGCGAACAGCCATACCCTTAGGACCTGCTTCAGCCCTAGGATGAGATGAGCCGACATCGAGGTGCCAAACACCGCCGTCGATATGAACTCTTGGGCGGTATCAGCCTGTTATCCCCAGAGTACCTTTTATCCGTTGAGCGATGGCCCTTCCATACAGAACCACCGGATCACTAAGACCTACTTTCGTACCTGCTCGACTTGTGGGTCTCGCAGTTAAGCGCGCTTTTGCCTTTATACTCTATGAACGATTTCCGACCGTTCTGAGCGCACCTTCGTACTCCTCCGTTACTCTTTAGGAGGAGACCGCCCCAGTCAAACTACCCACCATACATTGTCCTCGGTATTGTTATACCTGAGTTAGAACCCCAACATGACCAGGGTGGTATTTCAAGATTGGCTCCACCAAGACTAGCGTCTCGGTTTCAAAGCCTCCCACCTATCCTGCACAAGTCAGGTCAAAGTTCAATGTAAAGCTGTAGTAAAGGTTCACGGGGTCTTTCCGTCTAGCCGCGGGTACACAGCATCTTCACTGCGATTTCGATTTCACTGAGTCTCTGCTGGAGACAGCGCTGCCATCATTATGTCATTCGTGCAGGTCGGAACTTACCCGACAAGGAATTTCGCTACCTTAGGACCGTTATAGTTACGGCCGCCGTTTACTGGGGCTTCGATCAAGACCTTCGCATACGCTAAGCCCATCAATTAACCTTCCAGCACCGGGCAGACATCACACCCTATACGTCCACTTTCGTGTTTGCAGAGTGCTGTGTTTTTAATAAACAGTTGCAGCAGCCTGGTATCTGCGACTGCCAATAGCTTACGGAGCAAGTCCTTCACCATCAGCAGCGTACCTTCTCCCGAAGTTACGGTACCATTTTGCCTAGTTCCTTCAGCAGAGTTCTCTCAAGCGCCTTGGTATTCTCTACCTGATCACCTGTGTCGGTTTAGGGTACGATTCGTTTATGACTATCGCTTAGAAGCTTTTCCTGGAAGCATGGTATTTGCCACTTCGTCCTACAAGTAGGACTTGCTATCAGATCTCGGTATAAAATAGCCCGGATTTACCTAAGCTATAAACCTACATCCTTCCACTCAGACAACCATCGCTGAGCTGGCATAACCTTCTCCGTCCCTCCATCGCATCATAAACAAGTATCGGAATATTAACCGATTTCCCATCGACTACGCCTTTCGGCCTCGCCTTAGGGGTCGACTCACCCAGCCCCGATTAACGTTGGACTGGAACCCTTGATCTTCCGGCGTGCGAGCTTTTCACTCGCATTATCGTTACTCACGTCAGCATTCGCTCTTGTGATACCTCCAGCATGCTTTACAACACACCTTCACAGGCTTACACAACGCTCCCCTACCACTTGAAAACAAATTCAAATCCGCAGCTTCGGCTCCTAGTTTGAGCCCCGTTACATCTTCCGCGCGGGCCGACTCGACTAGTGAGCTATTACGCTTTCTTTAAAGGATGGCTGCTTCTAAGCCAACCTCCTAGCTGTCTATGCCTTCCCACCTCGTTTCCCACTTAACTAGGAATTTGGGGCCTTAGCTGGCGGTCTGGGTTGTTTCCCTCTCCACGATGGACGTTAGCACCCACCGTGTGTCTCCCGGATATCACTCATCGGTATTCGGAGTTTGCATCGGTTTGGTAAGTCGGTATGACCCCCTAGCCGAAACAGTGCTCTACCCCCAATGGTGTTCGTCCGAGGCGCTACCTAAATAGCTTTCGGGGAGAACCAGCTATCACCGAGTTTGATTAGCCTTTCACCCCTATCCACAAGTCATCCCCTGGCTTTTCAACGACAGTGGGTTCGGTCCTCCGGTGCCTGTTACGGCACTTTCAACCTGCTCATGGATAGATCACTCGGTTTCGGGTCTATACCCTGCAACTAGACGCCCTATTAAGACTCGGTTTCCCTACGGCTCCCCTAAACGGTTAACCTTGCTACAGAATATAAGTCGCTGACCCATTATACAAAAGGTACGCGGTCACCACGCAAGGTGGCTCCCACTGCTTGTACGCACACGGTTTCAGGTTCTATTTCACTCCCCTCACAGGGGTTCTTTTCGCCTTTCCCTCACGGTACTGGTTCACTATCGGTCAGTCAGGAGTATTTAGCCTTGGAGGATGGTCCCCCCATCTTCAAACAGGATTTCTCGTGCCCCGCTCTACTTAATATGTTAACGCTAATGTTTCGAATACAGGACTATCACCTACTATGGTCAGCTTTCCCACGCTGTTCTTCTACATTAGCATTAATCGGCTTCTCCCCGTTCGCTCGCCGCTACTAGGGGAATCTCAATTGATGTCTATTCCTAAGGGTACTGAGATGTTTCACTTCCCCTCGTTCGCTTCTTGTACAAGTACAAGATACTTACCTTATGGTAAGTGGGTTTCCCCATTCAGAAATCTCCGGATCACAGGATATTGCCGCCTCCCCGAAGCTTATCGCAGGCTGTCACGTCTTTCATCGCCTCTGACTGCCAAGGCATCCACCATGTGCGCTTAATTACTTGACCATACAACCCCAAAGGGTCTTTGTCAGCAATTATAACGATATCACCTATGTTTACGCTTGATTCAGTTCTCTTTACTTTGAAGACTAGCCCTTGGGATAACAAACAATGTCGTTAAAAGGCTAGCCTTCAGGTTAGCAATAACACGTGAAATGTTATTGCTAACCCAGACTCATATCTATGTTTTTAAATAGTCTCTATGCTCTCGTCAAGTCATAGATTTCCGTATAAAACAGAAAGAAGTAATCGTGTCTTATTTAAAGATAAATCACTTGTTTCTATTTAATACCTATCTTTATTTGCACTCTAAGCTACCGAAGTTTGTAGTGGTGGAGCCAAACGGAGTCGAACCGTTGACCTCCTGCGTGCAAGGCAGGCGCTCTACCAACTGAGCTATGGCCCCATGTATAATGGTGGGTCTAGGTGGACTTGAACCACCGACCCCCGCGTTATCAACACGGTGCTCTAACCAGCTGAGCTACAGACCCTAGTACGTCCTAAAACGTAAGCTTAAACTAAAGAACAACTTGTTGTGAATTCTTGCTGACCGAATGCGTCTATAAGGAGGTGATCCAGCCGCAGGTTCCCCTACGGCTACCTTGTTACGACTTCACCCCAGTCATCAACCACACCGTGGTGATCGCCGTCCTAAAAGGTTCGGCTAACCACTTCTGGTGCAATCAACTCCCATGGTGTGACGGGCGGTGTGTACAAGGCCCGGGAACGTATTCACCGCGGCATTCTGATCCGCGATTACTAGCGATTCCTACTTCATGGAGTCGAGTTGCAGACTCCAATCTGGACTACGATAGGCTTTTTGAGATTCGCATCACATCGCTGTGTAGCTGCCCTCTGTACCTACCATTGTAGCACGTGTGTAGCCCTGGTCGTAAGGGCCATGATGACTTGACGTCGTCCCCGCCTTCCTCCAGTTTGTCACTGGCAGTATCCTTAGAGTTCCCGGCTTAACCCGCTGGTAACTAAGGACAAGGGTTGCGCTCGTTGCGGGACTTAACCCAACATCTCACGACACGAGCTGACGACAGCCATGCAGCACCTGTATTCTAATTCCCGAAGGCACTCCCGCATCTCTGCAGGATTCTAGATATGTCAAGACCAGGTAAGGTTCTTCGCGTTGCATCGAATTAAACCACATGCTCCACCGCTTGTGCGGGCCCCCGTCAATTCATTTGAGTTTTAACCTTGCGGCCGTACTCCCCAGGCGGTCTACTTATTGCGTTAGCTGCGTCACTAAGGAATCAAGTTCCCCAACGACTAGTAGACATCGTTTACGGCGTGGACTACCAGGGTATCTAATCCTGTTTGCTACCCACGCTTTCGAGCCTCAGTGTCAGTATGATGCCAGGAAGCTGCCTTCGCCATCGGTATTCCTCCAGATCTCTACGCATTTCACCGCTACACCTGGAATTCTACTTCCCTCTCACCTACTCTAGCTTAACAGTATCAGATGCAGTTCCCAGGTTAAGCCCGGGGATTTCACATCTGACTTATCAAGCCACCTACGCTCGCTTTACGCCCAGTAATTCCGATTAACGCTTGCACCCTCTGTATTACCGCGGCTGCTGGCACAGAGTTAGCCGGTGCTTATTCTGCAGCTAATGTCATCGCATATGGGTATTAACCATATGGTCTTCTTCACTGCTTAAAGTGCTTTACAACCAAAAGGCCTTCTTCACACACGCGGCATGGCTGGATCAGGGTTGCCCCCATTGTCCAATATTCCCCACTGCTGCCTCCCGTAGGAGTCCGGGCCGTGTCTCAGTCCCGGTGTGGCTGATCATCCTCTCAGACCAGCTACAGATCGTCGCCATGGTAGGCCTTTACCCCACCATCTAGCTAATCCGACTTAGGCTCATCTAATAGCGAGAGCAGTAAACTGCCCCCTTTCTCCCGTAGGACGTATGCGGTATTAATTCGAGTTTCCCCGAGCTATCCCCCACTACTAGGTAGATTCCTAAGTGTTACTCACCCGTCCGCCGCTCGACGCCTGGTAGCAAGCTACCATCGTTTCCGCTCGACTTGCATGTGTTAAGCCTGCCGCCAGCGTTCAATCTGAGCCATGATCAAACTCTTCAGTTTAATCT